>JAKOMP010000098.1 GCA_022241785.1 Cyanocohniella sp. LLY
TAAACTTTGAACAAAACTCAAGCTGACACTAAATCTTTTTGCCAGTTGTCGTTGAGAGCCTTCTGTGTTGTTATGTGCATTAATCACTTTCTGGCGCAGATCACAGGAGTAAGGTTTCATTCCACAGACACTTAGATGTTAATATACTCCATCATCCCATACTGTATTGTACTCAAGCAGGAACCGCTATATCTTTAGTTAAAGGACAAGGGAACTACTTAGGAACAATGAATGATGTGCTGCGGGGAATAAGACAAGGGGGCTTTCCCGAAAAGTTGGTGATAGAACCAGGAAAAAGCCAAATATTAGCGAATTTAGCCATACCTGTGCAAGCACCATCATCTAGCGGGCGCAGTACCATGATGAGATTGGAGAGCGATCGCCCGGTTTATCTGGCAAAATTATCTCAGAATAGCAACAGTCCGCCCAGTTTAGCAGCGTGGCAAAGACTATTAGATACTGGCAGTTTAGCAGGAAAGCGCGATCCAATTCCGACTCCTCTCGATCCTCCCAGAGAACCAACGGTATTTAGTCGTGTAGCTGGTGTTTCTCAAGGAACTCAATGGCAAGCCCAAATTACAGATAATCCTAATGTGTCGCATTTGACTATAGCGCCGCCAGGGCAAGGGTTTTCTTATCCTTTAGCAACGATACATTTAGTTACTCTCAGTACTGAGCAAATTCAAAGTGCGCCCATGCTGAAACGCTATGCTGATACGGCTTATTTTGCTCACAGTAATTATGGTGTGGAATACAATCTGAGTTTACCTTTACGTAATTTTAGCAATCAAACTCGGACTGTGACTGTATCTATTCAAACTCCTGTGAAGGATGAGGGAGGTAATAATAGGCTGTTGTTTTTACAGCCACAGGTGGAACAGGTATTTTTTCGGGGAACGGTGAGGGTGCGTTGTTATCCGGATGATAATGGTGTGGAGAGGACGCGTTATGTGCATTTGGTACAGCGCCGGGGACAAATGGGTGAACCTTTGGTGAGGTTGCAGATGCAAGCAGGGGAGACGCGACAAGTGCAGGTGGATTTTTTGTATCCTCCTGATGCTACTCCACCGCAGGTTTTGACTGTGAGGACGGAGGGGTGAATGTCTCACGCAGAGGCGCAGAGGTTTTTTAGGTACAGTTGAGATGGGTGAGTTGTTAGTGAGGTGGGGTTATGATTGCGAGTCCAGAAAAAAATTATATGTCTCCCCAGGAGTATTTGGAATGGGAGGAGAGACAGGAGGTTAAGTACGAATATATTAATGGTGAAGTCTTTGCCATGACTGGGGGGACTATTCCCCATACTACTATTGCCCTGAATTTAGCTTCGGCGTTAAAAACTCAGTTACGGGGTGGTAAGTGTCGTACTTTTATGGCAGATGCAAAGTTGGGTATATCGGAAAATGGACCTTTTCATTACCCCGATGTGATGGTAAGTTGCGATCCACGGGATAAGCAAGCTATTAAATTTATTCAGTATCCTTGTTTAATTGTTGAGGTTCTTTCCCCTAGTACTGAAGCTTATGACAGAGGTGGTAAGTTTATGCAGTATCGCCGGATTGTCACTTTGCAAGAGTATGTGCTAATTGATGCTAACAAAGTAAGTTTAGATTGCTTTCGCTTAAATGACAGAGGTTTATGGGAATTACATCCTTATGAAGCAGGGGATGAAGTTCATTTAACTAGCGTTGATTTTAGCTTTCCGATGCCTTCGGTTTATGAGGATGTTCAGTTTGCAATATAAGTTTTGGAAAACCGTAGACGCGTAGCGGCCGCAGGCTAACGCAGAGGCGAAGAGACTGTGGAGAGGAGAGAGAGCGTAA
The DNA here is from genome assembly GCA_022241785.1 of Cyanocohniella sp. LLY. Lineage (GTDB taxonomy): Bacteria > Cyanobacteriota > Cyanobacteriia > Cyanobacteriales > Nostocaceae > Cyanocohniella. The sequence continues at coordinate 1,821 of JAKOMP010000098.1, forward strand.
AATCAAGGCGATCGCTAACTAATTAAAAGATGTTTTATGAGTATTAAAACTGAAGCAACTATTGAAGATTTGTACCATTTACCTGACAATTGCAAAGCAGAGATTGTCAATGGAAAATTGGTACTAATGTCTCCAACTGGATTTTTACCAGGACGTGCAGGTGGTGAAATTTATGCAAGTCTACGGGATTATGAACGTCTGACAAAAAGTGGTTATGCTTTGCCTGATAATGTCGGTTTTATTGTCAATCTCCCTAACCGCCGTTCTTTAAGTCCTGATGCTGCGTTTTATACTGGCAAACCTACGGGCGGGAAGTTTATTAATGGTGCGCCTGTGTTTGCTGCTGAGGTGCGAAGTGAAAATGACTACGGTGATAAGGCTGAGAAAGATATGGCTAGTAAACGCCGTGATTATTTTGCAGCGGGTACCTTGGTAGTCTGGGATGTGGATGTACTCAAAGAGGAAGTTATTAGAGTATATCGCGTTAGTAATCCTGAAGAACCGCAAGTGTATCGCCGTGATGATTTGGCTGAAGCTGAACCCGCCGTGCCAGGATGGACTATGTTAGTGGATAATTTGTTTGTTTAGGCGATCGCCCACATACTAGTATAAAATAATGTGGTTCTTAAGTGCGTAGGCGTAGTCAGCCGTAGGCATCGCTTGGGTTTTTCGATTAAAATAGCCACAACGTTGATATTAAAACAATGGCTGCAAACAGAATCAGGATTTCAAAAGATAAGGCTGAGTTAGTGAAATCTCTAGTCGCATCAAAAGACACAACTGGGCCTTTTCAGACTTATGTAGAAGTTATGGTGTTTGCAGCAGCATTGGGCGTTAAATATAAAAAACGTGTTCCTTTGGGGGAAACCACAAAAAGAGAACCATCTCCAATTCCACAAGAAAATTTTGCTTCATTGGGATATGACCTAATTATTAAATTATTAGGAATCAATGAAACTCAAGATATCAACATACTCTCATCTAGAGAAGAACAAGATGAAGATAAACGTACTCAAATATTTGAAGAGTATGCTAACGCAGGACTGGAAATTTTACAAAACGAGTTGCGCGGTTCTGTTGACTACTCAGAACGACTTCTATTAGTTCTTATTTCTGAAAGAGGAACAAAAGAACATCTAGAAGAAGAATTTGATCTCAGTAAATTTTTAAAATGATTTTTTTGCTGGTTTTATTAAGTAATTAAATATGAAAAATATAGTATATTATTGTCAACGACTTGCTGAATTAAATGTGAGTAATAGCCGTAAGCGTGGTAACGCCCAATATAAACCAATATTACTTTTATCTGTAATTGATTTGATTGCGCGAGGTATCATTACTACTAATGAGATTGCAGTTTCAGACGAATTAATTCAAACATTTGAGAGGTATTGGAATCTAATCGGTTCTCCGTCCTACAAAGGTGGTTTACACTATCCTTTATTGCATCTGCAAAATGAGGGTTTTTGGCATTTAAAATTTAAGCCTCAATTTAATGGGTTACAGCCGAAAACAATTAACAAGCTAAAGGAGGCTGTTGAATACGCATATCTAGACACTGAATTGTTTAACTTCTTGCAAGATGAGTTTTGCAGAAAAGAATTAATTGATGCACTTGTGGCAGCTTTCTTTTCTGAACATGAAAATGATATAGAGTCTATTTTACAAATAAATCAAACTTTTCAAGATAACGCGTTAGATATAGAAAAATTAGTTGAAACAGGAAATTTAGAGACTAATCCAAGGTGGAATTTGAAACGAGCAGTTATTAGAAATGCTTTTTTTAGGAAAGCAATTGTACATGTGTATGATTACAGATGCGCTTTTTGTGGACTAAAAGTAACTAAAAAAATAAATCAAAACATTGTAGATGGCGCACACATTAAGCCCTTTTCACAGTTTTATGATAATAAAATTCATAATGGAATTGCCCTGTGCAAAAATCATCATTGGGCATTTGATAGGGGTTGGTTTGCTGTAGATGAGCAATACAAAATTATAGTTAGTAATGATTTGGAAGAAGCATCTCCCCATACTAAACCTATGAAAGATTTTCATGGTGAAACAATACTTCTACCAAATACAGAGCAACACTTTCCAGAACTGGAAGCGCTACAATGGCATCGCCAAAATATAGTTCAAGCATAATTACAGGACAGGTGGAAGTCCTACCGCTTTCGGTTCAACAAACTTACCATCAAAACCTATAGTTTTATCTTCCATAGTCCTAGCATCCGCTAAAGCCTTACGAAGTTCAGCACGTTCCATCTGTTCCTGAATGCCACCCAGAATGTAAACCAATAACTTCGCTGCCAAATCTCGTCCAGCAACCTGCACCCGCTTTTTATTTGGGTCATATAAAACCCCATACCAAAGAGATTGGGGATATTCCATACCACTAAAGCCGCCTTGTTGGTCAAACTTCCGCAGTTTCTTAAAAATATCTGCTAAGGAAAAACCTTTTTTAAAAACCAAAATTCCCAAAGCTTGCGCTAATGCAACTTGAGCAACTGGACGGAAAAGCATATTTCCTTCACCGCCATCTTTCTCAAAGCTGAAGCGTCGTAAAGCTGGTGTATCCTCGTGTTCTAAAATCTTATAACTGGAAAGACTAGCCAAAGAATCAAATAGCTTTTTAAATTCCTCAATTCCCTGTTCAAGTTCTCCATCCTCTGGACGCATAGGAATTAGACCTTTTTCTAAAGGTTTCCAGTGAGGGAACTTTTGAGCCAAATACCGCTCAGACATATCTTGCAGAGCTTGCAATGTTGTCAAAACGGTAGAATTGGAAGCCACTGTTGCACTATTCCAATTAACACGGGGTTTACGGTCTTGTGCTTGTTCTAATAGTGGATGTGTAACTGCAATTTTTCTAGCAACGATCGCAAAACCATCATCTTCATTCAACTGTGTTAGCTGACCTTTAGTCAAGGGTGCAGCCATCAGGTTGACATGAACAAAAATCGATCTTACTCTGCGTCTCGCCTCGGTGCGAGTTTCCCCAGTCGCTACCGCACAGATGAACTCAATACCAATTTTCTCCTTGGGTAAATTTTGCAAGTAAGCAAGGTCTACTTGGTACTTTTCTATCAAATCATTGACTGTAATAAAACTGTCATCAGCACCTTTATCTTTTTTATATCGCTGGAGTTTGCGAGTTTTGATTAACTCCATCAACCCCTGAACCCCCATTAATCGGTGTTGACCATCTAGTGCATAAATAGTCACATCATCCTCAGAAATATTTAGTAGACCTACTTTAGCGTCTTTATCTAGGGGTATAAAATCAGTAGTCGATTTTGTGGCGCGTCCTTCGCTATCCCACTCAGCAGCTTTGGGATTATCCACCCACGGTTGATTAATTACTACTAACACTGGCGGAAACTTATGGTTGTGTCTAGCCGCCAAATACTGTACTAGTGGCGCTTGACGTGACCAATCAAGGGGACGCTGTTGAATTTCATCAATACTATCCGCGTCAATTTCGACATTATCAGTCTCAGGATTATACTTTTTTTGAAACAGAGGTAAGCCAGAGGCGAAGTGAACCCGACCTGCAAACCATTCCAGTGTAACAGAGCTAACATAAGCCTCAGTACCACCCATTTCGGTTTTTTGCACGAGAATCTGATCTTTTCTCCCTAAAAACTTCTCTAGGAGTAAAGCTAGTACCTGTTTTTCCTTGTTTTCCCGTTCCAGGTATTCTCTAGCGATGTCAGCCGTTGGGTCAGATGCACTATCTTTCATGTTAAATTTTAAAAACAGAATAGAATTATGTCGTTTAATTATCCAAAAAATTGGATATTAGTAGTAAAGTTTTTAAAAACTTTTCTTCAACCCAGGTCGCTGGGTTTTGTCTGTATAGCCGCGTTCGCCCTACAGCCCTTTGGGCATCCTACGGCAGGCGTGCCGGAGGCATGATTCTATTCGCCGGGATATTACGCCAGTGTTTCCAGAGAGAAGGAGAAATGACTACAGCACAACAAGCAGAAAATAAAAACCAGCAAACACGTACTGTAGCAGAGTTAGTGGACTATATCCAAGCTCTCACCACTGAAATTCAAGAATTGTATTGTTTAGATGAGATACCTTGGGTGGTGGGCTATTCGGGCGGAAAAGACAGTACTGCTACTTTACAGCTTATCTGGAATGCGATCGCAGCATTACCAATTGAAAAGCGAAAAAAGACTATTCATGTTATTACAACTGACACACGGGTAGAAAATCCTGTAGTCTCTGTTTGGGTACGCAAATCCTTAGAAAGGATGAAAGTTGCTGCTCAAGAACAGAAAATGCCCATTGAACCACATTTATTACACCCAGAAATCAAAGAGACATTCTGGGTAAGCTTGATTGGTAAAGGTTATCCAACGCCGCGAGGAAAATTTCGTTGGTGTACAGACCGTCTAAAAATTCATCCTTCTAACCACTTTATCCGTGATGTAGTTAGGGTAAATGGGGAAGTTATTCTTGTTTTAGGTACGCGCAAGGCTGAAAGCATCAAACGTGCTATCTCAATGGAAAAGCATCAAGCAGGTAGCCTAAAAGATCGTCTTATTTCTGATTCAAGTTCACCTACATCTCTGCTTTACCATAGTGCAAGCTTGCCTAATTCTTTAATTTATAGCCCTATTGAAGATTGGCGTACTGATGAAGTTTGGATTTACTTAAATCAATGGCAAAACCCTTGGGGATATAGCAACAAAGACCTATTCACCATGTATCGAGGTGCTACAGCAGATAATGAATGTCCACTAGTTGTTGATACTTCTACTGCTAGCTGTGGCGATTCTCGATTTGGCTGTTGGGTTTGCACAATTGTTAGTAAGGATAAATCAATGGAGGCAATGATTCAAAATGATGAAGAAAAAGAATGGATGCAGCCTCTATTAGATATCCGCAATGAATTAGATAATAGAGATGACCGCGATAAAAGAGACTTCCGTCGTATTTGGGGAGAAGTCCAACTTTTTGAACGTCATGTAGATGGTGAAACCTCTATTGAACCAATTCACGGACCCTATACCAAATATTGGCGGGAACATTGGCTCAGACGATTATTAGAAGCGCAAACAAAAACCCGTCGGACAGCGCCAGAAAATATGCGCGATATCACCCTAATTACTCTAGAAGAAATGAGCGAAATCCGCCGTATTTGGTTAGAAGATAAACACGAATTTGATGATAGCTTACCCCGGATTTATCAAGAAGTGACAGGCGAAGAATTTCAAGATTCCCGTCCTGGTGCTGACTATAGCCTACTAGGCCGTGATGAGTGGATAGTATTAGAAGAAATCTGTGAAGGTGACGCGATGCACTTGGAACTCATGGCGAAATTGTTAGACACAGAACGCCAGTATCGCAAAAAGACTCGTCGCGTGGGAATATACGAAACCCTAGAAAAATGTTTTAATACAAGTTCCCGTTCTCCAGAAGACGCGATTAAAAATGCTCGTTTGAAACGCGAATTAAGCGAAGCAGTTAGTCAAGGTGATGTTGCAAAAGTTAAGCAGATGACTTTGGGCGATGTTCCAGCAATCAATCAAGTAGATGGAAGTAATGAACACGTAACTTGGGCAAGTATGAAGTTTAAAAAGGAAAACTCAAAATAGAAGACGGGAGTCAACCAAACTACTTAAAAAACGCTTGGCAAAGTTGGGTTATCTTAAAACAACCGAGGTTCTATGATTCAAGCCATACACAAATTAGTAACTTTTGAAGATTTTGCAGCTTGGCGGCCTGAGGGTGGGAGATACGAATTACATGATGGCGTGATTGTTGAAATGGCACAACCAGTGGGAGATCATGAGGATGTTGTTGGTTTTTTAGCACTAAATATATCTATCGAAATTGGGCGACAAAAACTTCCTTACTTCATTCCAAAAACTGTATTAGTCAAACCATTTGGAGGTGAATCAGCTTATTCACCAGACATCTTAATAATCAATCGACCAAATTTAGTGAATGAGCCTTTATGGAAAAAAGAATCAACTGTATCTCAAGCCACATCTATTCCCTTAGTTATTGAAGTTATTAGTACTAATTGGCGAGATGATTACTACAAAAAATTAGCTGATTATGAAGGTATAGGTATTCCCGAATATTGGATTATAGATTATGCGGCTATAGGTGCTAGGAAATTTATTGGCAATCCTAAAGTGCCTACTATATCCATTTATCTATTAATCGATGGTGAGTACCAAGTTACTCAATTTAAAGGCGATACCCATATTGTCTCACCTACTTTCCCAGAATTGAATTTAACCGCCGAACAGATTTTTCAAGCTGGAGGTGTGCAAATCTAGCCACGCTTACCAACACTGAGACAGATACAATCGCATTTCTTAACAGTTAGTGATGGTATTATCTATATTTCATAGACAATATTTTTTTTCAATGCGTCAGAAAAAACCATCTAATTAATTTTATCTGATTCCTTTCATCACAAACTTTCTGCTTCTGCGATCGCTGTCGAACTCATGTTAATCTTAAAAATCAATGATATTTCTAGAACTCGTATTACAAAACTTTGGCCCCTACAGTGGCAAACAGGTAATCAATCTTAACCCAAAAACTGATGAGGAAAACTCGCGTCCAATTATCCTATTAGGTGGAATGAATGGCGGCGGAAAAACTACCCTCATGGATGCCATTCGTCTCGCCCTTTACGGCGCTCGCGCTCAATGTTCTACCCGTGGTAATTTGAGTTATAGCGATTTTCTTAATCAATGTGTTAACAGTAAAATAGATCCAGTTGCAGACACGCGGATTGAATTACTTTTTGAACATATTGAAAACGATAAGCCAATAAAATACCGTGTTGTGCGTAGTTGGACAAAAAATCCTAAAGACGGTAAAGATACATTAGGCATTTTAGGCGACAGTGATACATGGCCTGATGCTTTAGTTAATATCTGGGATGAATATATTGAAAATCTTCTGCCATTAGGTATTTCTAACTTATTTCTCTTTGATGGTGAACAAGTTAAAGAACTCGCAGAACAGGAAACACCACCGCCAGTTGTAGTAGATGCAATTCGCGGGCTTTTAGGACTAGAGTTAGCAGACCGTTTAGCAGTTGATTTAGATATCTTAGTTAACCGGAAACTTAAAGAAGTTGGTAATATTAAAGATTTAGCAAACCTAGAGGAAATTGAAACTAGGCTAACCCAACAACAACAAGATTATCAAACCACAGAAGAGAAATTAGAATCTCTCAAAAATCAGGTAGAAGAGTTAAAAAAAAGGCAACAAGAAGCCTTTGATAAATTCATTTCTGAAGGTGGAAAAATTGCAGCCGAACGCAATCAATTAGAATTACAACAGGATACAAAAACTGCGGAAATTGAACAATTACGTCAGTCAATGTGTGAATTGGCGGCTGATGTTTTACCTCTGGCATTAATTCCCAATCTGCTTAATCAGGCGCAAACACAAGGAGAAAAAGAATTTCGCCATCAACAGGTACAAATTTCCAAAGATTTGTTAATTGAGCGAGATCAGCGTTTACTGACTTGGCTAAATCAAGTAGAAATTTCTCCAATACAATTTGAACAAATTCAATTATTTCTACTTCAAGATGTAGATAGTTTATATGCAAAGACTATCCAGACAGAAGCACCTTGGCTATTAGCAGATGACGAAACTTTAAGTCAGCTAGATAATCTCATCTATCACTTACAAAATTCTAAACTTTCGGCAAAAGAGAAATTAGCTATTCTCAAAAATAAACAAGAAGAAATTAATACTCTAGAAAGACAAGTGCAAACAGCAGCAGCACCAGAAGATTATACAAAGCTGCGTCAAGCACTAGAAGCTGCACAAAATCAAGTGGTTGAAGCTAAAGCAAATTACGAAACAATCCGCCGTCGGTTAGCTGATTTAGAAACTATTATTGCCAAAACCAAAAGAGAATTAAGTGATTATACTGTAGAAAATATTAAACATAAAAATAGCGAACATATTATTACCTCAGCAGCTAAAGTTCAAAATACACTCAAGATTTTTCGTGAAAAATTAACATTGAGAAAACTCAATAAATTAGAGGAAGAAGTTAAAAATTGCTTCCTTTATCTCCTGCACAAATCAGACTTAGTGCATCGTATTACCATTGATACTAAGACTTTTAGCCTTTTGCTTTACGATTTAAATGGTAAACCTGTTCCCAAACATCGCCTCTCGGCTGGAGAAAAACAATTACTAGCGATCGCCTTTCTCTGGGGTTTAGCCAAAGTCTCTGGACACCGCCTACCAGTAGCAATTGATACGCCACTAGGTAGACTAGACTCTTCTCACCGAGGAAACCTCATTGAACGCTACTTTCCATCTGCTAGCCATCAAGTAATTTTGCTTTCCACCGATACGGAGATTGGAAAAAAAGAAGTGGAAACACTGCGAGAAAGTGAAGCGATCGCCCGCGAATATCTCCTCAAATACGACTCTGCTAAACGCCAAACAACTATACAATCCGGTTACTTTTGGTAATTCTGCATTTGATAGTGGTCATACCGACACTAAAATTAGAGCAATATTTACCTCAGGAGGTGTATTTTCTGAATGACTTCCCGGATGATCTAGCCATTGCAGAAGTTCACGAAGCTATTGGTAATCTTGTCATCCGATTTCCACTGCTTCATTGCGAAGAATGTGCTACAACACTCAAACAGTGGCTCAAACAACGCGAAATTCGTGGTAAGCTTTGGCGACTATCAACCAAGTATGATAATGAAGACTTTATTCTCAGCGATCGCCTGGAAGAACAGGGTTGTCCTGAAACTATTACTGAAAATGGTATACATTACGGAGTTGAAGTTTTTGGCAAAATCTTCGACAACCTTTCCCGACAAGGGCTATCACCAGATGAATGGCTCAAGGATTTTACCTCTTTATCTAATGAGTTTATAGTAGAAGTTATTGAGGAATTTTAAAATTATTGATGGAATGAAATTCAATGAGTGCATTATTTAACCTACTCGAAAAAATTAAAACCAAACCGAGTTTGTATTTAGGTACAGCATCAATTACCTATTTACGAATGTTCATTCTCGGTTATCGTTTTTCGCGTTCTGAATTAAGTGTTGCTAATACTGAAGCTGAAAGTGACTTCTATAAAAACTTTCAACCTTGGTTACAAAATCGCTTATCTATTCATACAGTTAACGCTTGGGATAAAATCATTTTACTCACTTGTATTGATGAAAAAGCTGCATTTGATTACTTTTTTCAATTACTTGATGAATTTATCCAACGAGACAAAAGCCAAGATATTGACCCAATTCTAGCAGAACCATCCTCTAAAAATTCTCCAAAAGTTGCTTGAAATGAATTAGGGGGACAAAAATTTTTATATTTGCCATAAACCTTTTTTAACTAACTCTGTTAAGTAGTTAAGAGATTGAGATGCACTATGGCTTGTACCCATCACATATGTTGCATCTTCATTGATAATTTTAGAGTGATATTCTTTTATTGGTTTTCGCCCACAGGCATTATTTCCTAATTCAGCCATTTTGAATATATGTCTTAATATTATATCTTTGGAGCTATATACATTAATTAACTTTCCTTTTATTTGAGAAGCTACATATCCCCAATCTTTACTACTATCTCTACGAACAGCACCAGCAAGAAGAATTACATCTTGTAAGGAATATTGTTTTTCCGTCCAAGATTCCATGCAATAATAAGCAACACGTACCCCTAAAGAATGAGCTACAAGAGAAACATTTTTCTCAGAAATTTGATTACTAATTAAATCAAGAAAGTAATCTCTACCTACTTGTTTTGCTCGATATTTAGTTTTATGCCAGTGACCAATAGCCAAACCCATCATACAGCTTTCAATAAGGCCAGAATCCCACCATAGATGATATACAGAATGTCGCCAACCAGCATTACTCAATGTATAAAGCAAATGGCTGTTTCTCACTTTTTCTTCGTTTAAATATCCATCTATAAAAATTAAAGCTTTTGAACTACCTGCTGGGCGTGATAGAAGTCGCAATTCAGGACTTTTCATTAATTATTCCTTTGGGAGAAACTTAAAGTATATTTTTAGTTTTCCCAGCAGTATGATTTTTATATCACTTTCTATAAAAACTATGGAATCGCCAATTGAAAGAATTAAACTTTCCCAAACAGCAAAAGACCAACTTCTTAAACTCAAACGCAATACTAAAATTGACCAATGGAATATCTTATGCCGTTGGGCGTTTTGTCGTTCCCTCGCAGAAGCAACCGCACCCTCCCCTGTCCCCATTCCCCAAGATAGTAATGTCGAAATGACTTGGCGTGTGTTTGGTGGCGAAATGTCTGATATTCTTCTGGTCGCACTGAAACAACGCTGCCATAATGATGGTTACCCTACCGATAAAGAAACCCTCGCTACCCAATTTCGCTTACACTTGCATCGGGGTATTGGTTACTTAGCAGGTGATCCCAATATCAAGAAAATTGAAGATTTAGTTGAACTAGCGGTGAAAAATTGAAAGGATATTAGTTAACTGTTGGCTGTTAACTGAATATTATGGCCGAAGCTTTAGAAATTGAGCGTCATAGAGCTGCGATCGCTCGCAATGATATATCTCGCCCGGTGCGGTTGGCAATAGAATGGACGATCCTCAATCAGGAAACCTCATTTTTTGACTACGGCTGCGGCTACGGTGGCGATGTGCAGCGAGTAGGCAATTTAGGCTACACCAGTGCTGGCTGGGACCCTTATTATTTTCCCCATGCATCTATCACCGCCGCTGATGTGGTTAATTTGGGTTATATCCTCAATGTCATCGAAGACCAAGAGGAACGCCGCCAAAGTCTCGTTCACGCCTGGGAACTTACCCAAAAAGTTTTAATTGTCGCCGCACAAGTATTAATTAATGCTTCCAGCAAAACTCAAATAGCTTACAGCGATGGTATTGTGACTCGGCGCAATACTTTTCAGAAATATTACGAACAACAAGAACTTAAAACTTACATAGATGAAGTACTCAATGTAGATGCCGTACCAGTAGCTTTAGGTGTGTATTTTGTTTTCCGTGATGATGCCCAAAAAGAAAGTTTTAAAGCCATTCGCTTCTTTTCTAGTACTGCTACACCTAGAGTTCGTGTACCTAGTAAGCGGTTTGAAGATTACCAAGAACAACTGCAACCACTGATGGACTTTTTTACCAAACGTGGCAGATTACCTGTTAAGGGTGAATTAGCAAATCAACCAGAATTACTCAGTGAATTTGGTAATTTTCGCCGCGCCTTTAATGTCATATTACAAGCTACCGATGAAGCCGAATGGGATGCGATCGCCTATCGTCGTTCCCTAGATATTCAAGTGTATCTGGCTTTGACACATTTTGAGCAACGTCCATCATGGCAAAAACTAGCACCAGAAATGCGTCACGATATCAAAGCCTTTTTTGGTAGCTATCAAGAAGCTTGTCAAGTGGCTGACCAAAAACTTTTCAGTTTAGGGAATCCCCAAGTTGTCCAGACTGCGTGTAAAAAAAGTAAGATTGGCAAACATACACAAGGTGCTTTGTACGTTCATGTTTCGGCATTAGCAGCACTTGACCCCTTACTCCGAATTTATGAAGGCTGTGCTAGCCGCACCATTGGGCGTGTCGATGGCGCTACATTAATCAAATACTATACTGACAAACCACAAATATCTTATTTGTTTTATCCAGATTTTGATGATGACCCCCATCCAGCTTTAAAAGCTAGTATTACCATTGACTTAAAAACTTTATATATTACGCACCGAGATTATGCAGATAGGGCCAATCCGCCAATATTACATCGAAAGGAAACTTTTGTTACTAGCAACTATCCGCGTTACGCAGAATTTGCTAAACTCACGCAACAAGAACAGCAATTAGGACTACTCAAACTCAAAAGTGAAATTGGTACTCGTACTGGTTGGGAAAAATGCCTGGTTGTACACAATGTAGAAATTAGAGATCATCAAGTTTACAGTTTGGGAGAGTAGGGGGAGAAGCAACGGTTATTCGAGTTTTATTACTAAATGTACCAAAAATACTGAATAATAATACATATGTCATTGCGTATCGCTAACGTATTTCCGTCATTGCGACCGTAGGAAAGCAATCTCAAAGCCTTGATTTTCGTGGCGAGTGCGTAAGTGCTATACATACGTCATTGCGTATTGATCGCGTAGCGTCTCGCACAGAGGAGTCACGGCGAAGCAATAAAAGAATTGTTTATTGAAAATTTGGCAATATGAAAATTGAAATCCAAGGGCTAGATGCGGTACAAGCTACAGAAGAACTCTTAGCCATTGAGGGATTAGAAGGAAGCTATCAAACCATTGATGAAGTTGAACGGGAAGGAACCCTAGCCACCATCGCCACCATTGTGGGAATTGTTGGTGGAACATTGACCATTGCAGAGAAACTTCACAAGTGGAAGGAGAAGTACCAGAAATCCCTACACGAAGCTACTGGGGCAAAAATTGAGAAAGTTTTGATTGTTACGGCTAATAATCATCGGTTACTGCTTCAGGACGCAACATTAGAGCAAATCAACGAGATCCTCAAAGACTATAAGTAATAATGAATATTCTCCACCTTGACCTCAAACCTGTTGGGAATCAGTACGCCGAGTTCCGTTTCTTCTGGGATAATCCCAATGTTTATCAGTCTCGTCAGCTTCCCTTGGCGGAAATCGCTGATTTGATTAAAAACGCAGAAACAGGTTATTACACCAGACTTCCCGAAGAGTATTCTAAGACAGGACAGGCACTTTATAACTGGTTGGATGGGAGCGATCGCATTTTTCAACAAGCTCTCGATCAGTATGAAGACTCAGATATTGTTCTTGCCATTGCTACAACCGAAAGTTTAGCTCATCTACCTTGGGAAGTGCTGCACAATGGAGACGAGTTTTTGGTAGAACGCATACCTGCCATTATTCCAGTCAGGTGGAGAAATAATAATAGTACACAATTAACCTGGGATGAGCAGAAAAAAGACCGAGCGCTGAATGTTTTGTTTATGGCAACGTCCCCCTTTGGAATAAAACCAGTCTTAGATTTTGAGGCAGAGGAAGGACGGATTCTAGAAGCAACGAAACGCATACCTTTATCTTTGGCAGTCGAAGAAAGCGGTTGTTTAGAAGAATTAGGTGTTTTCGTAAAACAGAAAGAGAAAGGACACTTTGATGTATTCCACTTAACGGGTCATGCAACTGAAAAAGATGGAAAAGCCTGCTTCATCACTGAGACAGAATTAGGAGAGGCAGAATATAGCAGTGCAGAAGACATTGCGAAGAAACTGCAAACTCGACTTCCCAAGATAATTTTTCTTTCAGGCTGCCGGACTGGATACTCTAACACAAGTACGGTTCCCACAATGGCAGAAACACTATTGAAAAAAGGAGCAACTGCCGTCCTCAGTTGGGGTGATAAAGTTCGAGATTCAGATGCTATAAAAGCCGCAGAAACATTATACAAGAGTTTATCAGCCGGAGATACATTCACTGAAGCAGTTGCCCAAACCTACCAAGAACTAATTAAGATAAAAGCGCGAGATTGGCATTTGTTGCGATTATATGTTGCTAAAAAACTACCGGGTGCGTTAGTAACAACTGGTGACTAAATCTGTACCTATTTCCTCTATTGCTGCTACTAAGTTTTTAGACTCTGAAGGAAGAGTTAGAGTTGCCACCCGTGAAAATTTTATTGGTCGTCGTCGTCAATTACAAAACTGTCTGCGGAGTCTCAAAACTTCGTCCAAAGAAATTGGAGTTTTAATTCATGGCATGGGAGGATTGGGAAAAAGTACCATTGCCTCTCGACTATGTGACCGATTATCTGAACATAAAAAAATCGTTTGGTGGCGACAAATTGATGAATCTAGTTTAGTAAGTAAGTTGGCAGATAATCTTGAAAATCAAGAACAACGAACACAAGTTAGAGAAGTTAAAAAGGAACTAAAATTTCGATTAAAAACTGCTTTCAGTAAGTTGAACTCATTAGTACTGGTGTTTGATGACTTTGAATGGAATTTAGAACCTTGTAACCAAAAATATGTTCTCAAACCTGAAGCGGCTAAAGTGTTGATTGCCTTAGTATGGGCGATTAAAAATCAAGAGAATATTACCTATCACCGTATTATTATTACCTGTCGTTATAATTTTGAATCTGATTTATTGCAATGCTTCTACAAGCAACCGCTAGAAGGTTTACGCAAATCAGATTTGCAAAAGAAACTGAAGCAATTAGAAGCTTTTAATTCCGATAAAAATAAGAAGTTAATCGAACGAGCTTTACAACTGGCTGATGGTAATCCTCGTTTGCTGGAATGGTTAAATCATGACGTGCTATCAAAGGAAGACGCAGATTCACAACTCAGTAAATTTGAAGCTAGTTCTGAAGGTTGGAGAGAAAAGATTATTTGGGAAACAGAAGATGCTCCTCAATTAAAAATCGACCAGTCTATTGAGAAAATAGTCAGTCGGTGTTTGGTATTTAAAATTCATGTCCCCATGTCAGCATTAGAAGCAGTTTGTGAGTCTATCCCTGACTACAAAGAACAGTTAAATCGCGCGATTGGATTAGGACTGATAGAAGTAAGCCCCGAACCAGACGAAAAACGGGTTTACTGGGTTTCACGCATTTTACCCCACATTATTCCCAGTATCCACCTCCCTGAAGGAACAGAAAGCTATTTTCTGTACCAGAAAGCTCATGATAAATTACATCAGTTATGGGGAAATAAAAACAATGAAAGTCGAGAAAAATGGCAAGAAATATTCCGGTTAAAATTCGCTAATAAAGAAAATTCTGAGCGATTCAGACAAGGGTTCTCCCAAATGTTGGAGGTTCAATATAACTCAGAAGCCGATAACGCTTATAAATCTGAATTGAGAAAAGTTGCTGACGACTTGGTAGAAGATAGGCTATGCACACAATTGGAAAACTATTTAAAACAAAAAAACTGGAAAGAGGCAGATGAAGAAACTGCTTGGATTTTTTACCAAGTCATGGTTAAAGAAAACTATAAAAATTGGGACGAACTGTTACGCAATTTTCCCTGTGAAACTCTCAAGGAAATTAACCGACTCTGGCTCCAAAATAGTAACAATCAATTCGGCATCAGCATCCAAATGGAAATTTACCGGAGTCTATTTAAGACGGAGGAGGATAAGTTTAAGGATCTCGAGAGGTTTCTTCGTGCGATTCGCGTTGGTTGGAAAGGGAGTTACAATCAGGTAATAGAAAGAAGTACGGAGAAGTTTTGCGATCGCGTTGGTTGGAAAGGGAGTTACAATCAGGTAATAGAAAGAAGTAGGCAACAAGGAACGAACTCCGTCGTGAACGTCGTCACTCCATACTTACCGCGTTTAATTTATACCCACATGGAATACAGAAGGTACCTACCTGGATCTAGTGACTGGGGTTGGGTGGGGGGGCTGTTGGCGTGGCGGCACTTCTCTCTCGCGCAGAGACTTGTAAAGTTTAACCTATAGAGCTTTCAAAAGATTGTAAACATTTATCATAGCCAAATCATAGCCATATTTCCCACGCAGTAATCAACATTTCATAAATCCGATACCTGGCACCGTGGGATGATAGCAATTCGCCTGAATAAACTTTGCTGCTACCTCATGCACCTCCGTACTCTCCGTTACCTTTTGCTTGTCCTAAGGTAAACTCATCTGCCCAGGCGAAGACTTTTTCACCTTCCCAACCTTAATCATCGCTGGCAAAAAGCGACTCCCCCAGTGATTTCGCAACTCTTGTTTTGCTTTAGGTCTATACTTCTGACAAAACCGCCGATACTTCGCCGCGCATTCCTCCAAAGTCCGCCTGCCCGGACTAACCAAAAACTAGGTTCTTTAAACCTGCCTTCGCAGGTTTTGTCTGTGTAGCCGCGATTTCTAATCGCCGGGGCTGGTATTAATTTAGACTTTTTAAACACCCTGTAAAGCCCGTCACTGGTCGGTATTAGCAAAACCCGTGCTGTGATATCGCTTCTCCCAAAAATGTCCAGTGCGGTTCAACATCCGGTTAAAGCACATAGCAGTGTACCAGTTTAGCCACTGCATTATTTTGGGCAGTTCTTCAGGCTGTTGGGGTTCCAGCAAGGGGAGCATTCCACTTTTTTAGTACGTCATTGCGACCGATCGCACCATCACTCTTTGAGAAAACCCACTAGGTTTGCTGATAAAGCCTATCTTTATAGGCTAAGATTATCCGAAATTATTATGTGAAATTTTAACAAAATGAATCCAGTGCGATCGCTGCTGCAAGTTTTCGGTAGTCGGAAAATGGCAGCATTATTATTACTCGGTTTTTCATCGGGTTTGCCATTGTTCTTAACTAGTCGAACCTTGCAAGCTTGGATGACCGTAGAAAACGTGGATTTAACAGCCATTGGGTTATTTAGCTTGGTAGGTCTACCCTACTCCTTAAAATTTCTCTGGTCACCTTTGCTGGATAGATTCGCTGTACCGATTTTAGGTAGAAGGCGCGGCTGGCTAATTGTCATTCAAATTGGGTTATTGATGGCGATCGCTCTCATGGCTGTACAAAAACCCAGTCAAGCACTACAATTTTTAGCAATTAACGCCGTAGCGATCGCCTTTTTAAGTGCCACTCAAGATATTGCCGCCGATGCCTACCGCACTGATGTTCTAGAAAAATTAGAATTAGGCGCAGGTGCAGCCGTTTTTGTCTTAGGTTATCGGGTCGCACTATTGCTTACAGGGTCTTTGGCATTAATCCTGGCTGATAGAATCTCTTGGTCATCAGTTTACTTATTGATGGCAGTTGGCATGGTAATAGGGATTATTGCCACCTTATTTGCACCAGAACCGAAGGAAACTACCCCACCAGAATCTTTAGCTGCTGCCGTCATTTTACCTTTTGGGGAATTTTTCCAGCGCCAGGGTGTAGTTCAAGCCTTTTTAATTCTGTTGTTTATCGTCCTCTATAAACTGGGCGATTCCTTTGTCAACAACATGTCCACACCGTTCTTACTGCAAACTGGATTCACCCAAACTGATATTGGGGCAATTCAAGGTGGTATGGGCTTAATTGCCACCATAATTGGGACTTTGTGCGGAGGCGCAATTTTAAGTAAAATTGGTCTTAATCGCTCACTTTGGGTATTTGGTGGTTTACAAGCAGTCAGTAACTTAGCTTATTTCTTACTGGCGCAAGTTGGTCAAAACTACCAGGGTCTAGTCTTAACCATCAACATCGAAAACTTTTGTGGTGGTTTGGGAACAGCCGCCTTTGTGGCTTTTTTGATGAATATGTGTAATCAGCGCTTTTCTGCCACCCAGTATGCTTTACTTTCCAGTTTTATGGCTGTCAGTCGTGATATTCTAGTTGCGCCAGCTGGCTCTTTAGCTAAAAGCACAGGTTGGCCGTTATTTTTCATTATCAGTATGGTTGCTGCTATCCCAGGACTACTCCTATTACCATTCTTTGCCCCCTGGAATCCTAAACCAGTGGCAATATCCAGACCAGGACTAGAAGAAGATGAAGAGGATTTATGGGGAACCAAGTAGTTATTATTGTCGGCACATTTATTCTCTTACTCACCGGCTTGTTACTCGGCTATGTTCTCTCACAGTTAGTTTTAGGGTTTCTCTCGTTTAACCTCCTAACTCTGTTAGGGACATTTAGCCTCGTTTTAATTTTTGGTACTCTTTATTACGTTCTATTTTGGCAGTTACGCAGAGAACAATCACCAGCGCCAGTAGCACCAGAAGAAAGATTCGAGCCAGTAAACGAGCAAATAGAAATAGCTGATAGCCATCTCAAAGACAAACTCATTGCCAAGTTAGGTGGTGATGTCGCCGCAGCCGAGCGATTACTTGAGCAGGCACAGCAAAACTATCCAGGGATGCCAGAAACCTGGTATTGCGAGCGAGTACTCGATGACTTAGAACGCGATCAACGTTAACTATGTCCCAAAACTCGCTAAAATAAGTCAAGAAAAATTCACAAATCTTCAGCTAGGGTTCTTAAAAAAGATCCTAGCCGATGGCAATTAAAATTATGGCTATATTTCGTCAGTACATTCTCCCTTTCCTTGTAATATTAGTATTTGTATTTGCTTTAGTAGCAGTTAGCGCCCGGATTTTTCTCCCCTCCGATATGGCAGCACCAGCACCCATTGAAGAAGATGGGAAAATAGGGCGATGGGGAGATGGGGAAGCAGAATTAGTTGGGTTTTCACAACCTCCAATGGGATCTTTCTCTCTGCTGTCCTGAGAGACAAAACAATCATAGGAGTGAAAGAACACTGAGTTTGGCTGAGGAATTGCTACCTGGATACTACATTCGTCGCGGCTCAACACTAGAGCGATCGCTGCTGGTAAAATTCATGCAACGAACTTACCAGGATTTATTTCCAGACCAAGATTTCGCTCATTTAGCCACAACAGTCGAGCAATACTTCTCCAAAGACACACCCCTGTGGTGGGTAGATATGGGAGCAGGACAGCAGGGGAGCAAGGAAGCAAGGGAGCAGGGGAGCAAGGGAGCAGGGGAGAGTAATTATATAAGTGCTTTCCCCTCAGCCCCCCATTCCCCCATTTCCTGTCTCTGGGTAGGAAATGCCATAGACCAAATCCAAGGCGATCGCCATGCTCATATTTTTCTGCTGTACGTCGTCCCAGAACATCGACGGCGGGGTATTGGTACAGCTTTGATGAAGTATGTAGAAAACTGGGCAATTCAAAGAGGCGATCGGCAAATCGGGTTACAAGTTTTCCAGTCTAACCAAGGGGCTGTAAGTCTTTATCATCAGCTAGGCTATCAAACCCAATCCTTGTGGATGATCAAACCAATTTCCCCATAAAAACTCTTTCCCCACTCCCGACTCCCCACTCCCCATCTTAAATGCATAAAAAGCATCCTATAGCCTGTTAACTACAACAGTTGTCCTGCTGTTAACAGTCATTGATGGCAATGATAAAGTGTACAATAATTTAGCTGAGACCTATCAAGCTTTGACTTATTAGCACGGGGGATGATCTATAAATCCCAGTCGGGCATTTAAATGAAATATGTATGACGCAGAAGACCTAAGCCTACTCGATGCCGAGGAGGAGCTAGAAAGCCCCCTAGATAAAATGCAGCCACTAACTGCTGAGTCAGAAGTGGCCAAGCCCGATCCAGAATTGATGCTAGCCCTTCTGGAAAATTCCCAACCGCAGCAACGAATGCTAGCGGCACGTGCTTTTTGTGATATTGAAGATACACGGGCTACCCCCCATTTAATTCGCCTGTTAACTGATACTTGTCCCTTGGTGCGAGTAAGTGCAGCCTATGGCATTGGACGCAATCCCAGTTCAGAAGCAGTAGAACCGTTAATTACTCAACTTAACAAAGACTGGAATGGTTATGTACGTAAAGGTGTAGTTTGGGCTTTAGGAAACTGCCGCGATCGCCGTTCTTTAGCACCCCTAGCAGATGCCTTAAGAACTGACATTTCCGCAGTGCGTTTATGGTCTGCTAGCGCCTTAGCACAAATGGCAGACGTAGGTTATGAAGTTGTTGTCGGGGCAATACCACCATTAATTGAAGCCTTAGTGCAAGACCCAGTGGCGGCTGTGCGGAGTAACTGCGCCTGGACAATCGGACAATTGTGCCGGGAACTACCATCGAACATAGTCTATGCCACCGCCATCGACGCTCTTATTCAAGCCTTTGCCGAAGACCAAGATTTAGGAGTAAGGGAAGATGCCAAAGCCTCACTGTTAGGCGTAGGTGACCCCCGTGGCTTACAACTAATTGAAACCCTAGAACAAGATGGATGGTTTTGAAGTACCCCACCGTATAGATGGATGGGGTTAAGCGCTGAAGCGCACACTCCGCGAACGCGTCTCATTCGCCGTTGCCACGTTAGGATTAAACGGCTTTAAGTAAGTCGGCGAGAAAAAATCAAACTATGTTAAGTAATGTAAAATAATTAAAATTCATTTCGTAGTAAGGGCTTCAGCCCTTATTTGAGGACTAAAGTCCTCACTCTTCGAGTGATGCCTCCGGATGCCGCAGGCTGTACGTTAGTCGCTCATGGGGGAAACCCCCCGCCGAAGGATGCCCGAAGGGCTGTAGACCGCGCTAACTCACTACAAACCTTTAATTATTTACGCCGTCCTACTTATTTTCAGTTACAGGTCTAACGACATTAAGTTCTAATGGTCGTTCAATATCATCCTCACCCAAATATTCACCATTTTGAATTTCCAGAATTACCAATGGAATCTGTCCTGGGTTGTCCACCTTATGCAGAGTAGCTGCTGGGACAAAAGTTGATTCATTGCGATTCAGCAATATTTCCTTCTCCCCACAAGTCACTTTGGCTACACCAGAAACCACCACCCAATGTTCATTACGGTGATAATGGATTTGTGGCTTAATACCATGTCTGGGCTTGATTTCCACACGGCTAATTCTATAGCTTTCCCCCTCCTCTATCACTTCTACAGTACCCCAGTGACGTTCCCCTGAATGCGAAGAAGATTCCTTGATGTTTGGCTGAATATTATTCTCATTCTGACTCATAAATAAATTCCTAAAGTAGCTGGCTATTACTCTTCATCCGTAATTTAGCTCAAACAAGATAAAGCTAGGATGAAGAATGCATTTGGAAAAGGTTAGGGATTAGAGATACTTTCAGATAGTCCTACAGTCCTTCTCCCTCAGCTCCCACAATCAAAAATAAATTCTTCTCAATCAACTCCCGCATCTGAGGCGTAACATTATTAGCATGATACAGACAATCTAGAAGTAACTTATTAGCATCCCAGTACGCCTGTATGTATTGCCACTCCTGTGGGCTAAATTGCCAATCATGACCAATTTGGCGAGTTTCTATGATCAATATTCGCAATTTTTCCACCCAAACTTTACCATGAGCCTGCCACCATATTTTCAGTGCTTCTCTCCCCTGGACTGGCGATGGTAGCTGTTCGTTGATGTCTTGCAGAGATTTTTGTAAAGATAGTTGATTTACTAATAGATGCCTCAAATCAAGGGCTAAACTCAAAGCAGAAAACCTTGTAAAAAAAAGCTCCACACTTATAGATAAACTCACGGTAAGTGCATGGATCAAAGCTAAATCTAATGCTAAATCGATGGCGAGAGTACCAGCAAGCTGATGATCTAAAGCAATGGGTAAATCTTGATTACAGGCTAAAGGATGTTCTGGAGGCAGGGCAATAGTAAAGTAAAAAGCACGTACACTAGCTGAATGATACTTTGTATTAACTGCGGAAGATTTTTGGTATACCCAGTCCAAAAAATTATGTAATTTTGCATTTGTAGTTGCTAAAATGTCAATTTTCTGCTTTATTACCCACAACAAATTATCCGCGGATTGCAACATTTCTACAGTCAATAAAAATACCTGCCGCCAACGTTTTTCACTAAAGTGATTGATAAGTTCTGGGCAGCCTTGGCAATTAATATTTGTAACAATCTCTCTAGCAGTAAAGTATTCATGAAAAATTAAATGAGAAAAGGAATAAATTCCTCTGGCACTTTCAATTAATAGTCCATTTTGAGATGCAATTGCTTTTAATACTGCTGCACTTTCTAATTCTAAAACATCTGCATCCGTTGTCCCGTTGGGCAGATGGCGTAGATACTCAGCGATGAGTTGTCGTATTTTAGTTTCAGATAGAAAATAATTTTCTTGAATAAAGGAAGCTGCTGCTATGTAATTGAGTAATTTAATTTTATGCACCAACGAAAAACCTTGGTAAATCTGGTCTCGTTTAATACCTCTGGCTTCATCCCATTGCACTAACAGGATATCTAAGGCTTTTTTACAAATTTCTGATAAATTATCCGGAAAATCTTCTGCGGATTTAAAAATTAAGCAAATAAGATTTAGGAAAATTGGTATGGTAGCTAGTTGTAGAATTGGTAAATTTTTTGGCAATTTTACCTTTTGCATCAACTTCATCGCTAAAATTGGGGCTTCTGCTACAGCATGATTGGCAACTACCAAAAACCATTTTTCTGCAAAAGTAGCAATTTGTGATTCAGTAAAATCTGCAATTTCGATTTCAGTAAATTTTTGTAGGTTATAATGCTGGGCAGATGTACGACAAGTAATAATTATTTGATTCTTGTAGTATTTTTCAGTAAATTTACGAATTTTATGAATAATTTTTTTGGCATCTGCATCATTAATTTCATCTAACCCATCTAATAAAATTAAAGCTCTCCCAGAATAAAAGACTCTAGCAATGTCTGCTTCAGCAAAGCCAAGAATCATAAAATATTCATATAGATAATGGAATAGGCTTATTTGATTTTGCCCTCGAATATCTTCATTAAAATCTTTTAAACTCAGGAAAATTGGTAAATAATCTGGACGAAAACATCCTTGATTACAACTAATAGCGATCGCTTGTAAAAATGTGGTTTTTCCTGACCCTGGCTTGCCCAATAATATTAATTTTTCATATTTTGTAATTGCCTCAGTTCCTTTAATATATGGTTGCGGTGATTTAGTTAAGTCAAATCCATCAAATTTATGGGAATCTAGCTTTTGCAAATCAATAATTTTTAGCCATCTTTTACTCGGTATTTCTTCGAGAATATTAACGTCAATATAAAGGTGATTTAAGTCAATGGGACGGGCGATGTCCAAAAGCTGCAAAGTACCGCACTGGGCCTGGATTTTGTCATAGTTAGCAAAGCGTAATTTTTGCACTAAAGCATCAACATCTAAGGTAATATCTGCGGAGGTATGTAAAGACGTAGATTCGCCTACAATTAGCTCTTGGGCGATTTCTGAGGGTTCTAGCTCCAGGACAAAGCAAATATCATTGAACACATGGCGGTCTATTGGCTGGCCAGTGAAAAACTTCCAAATAGGCTGGCGAGTTTCTAAACTAACTTCACCAGCTAAATATTCTTGTGTCCAGCCTTTGCGCTTAAAAGCCTGTTTAGCCTTTCTCATGCCTTCTATCGATGCTTGGAGCGATCGCTTTGCCATTACTTAGCCACCTATGTAGGGTTATACTTGTTTGCATACAATTTATACAACTTATACAAGTTATACGCTAACTTCAACGAAAACCCCAACATCAATTCAAACATCAGCCGGACATAATGGTATTCGAGTCAGCCAAATCTACATACCCAACTAGCTTGGAGCATTACCAAGAACAGCTATTGCATCTTGAGTAATGCCTAAGCTTTTATGGTTCTTCGGTTACTTTTATGGAGAATTAATAGTAAAATGCCAGTTTAATAAACTGCGTAATCGAAAATTACTAAAGTTACGAAAGCCATATCCAAGCCTTTTAATTAACTTAAGTTTATTATTAATTCCTTCTACAGTACCACTCGTAGTTCTGCCGTCAAAATAGCCGACTATTTCGCCGAACCATCTAACG
>JAKOMP010000099.1 GCA_022241785.1 Cyanocohniella sp. LLY
AATATAGCCTATCAAACGGGTGATACTATTTATCAAATTAAGCATAAATTACTTTCTAATTATTTGATTCAGCAACTCAAACGCCCCGATATTCCTATGACCTTGGTTTGAGTTAGATTCTTCTGTTATGCAGTCCCGTACCACCCATTGTTTGTGCCAGTTGCGTAAGTCCTATTTTAATTGAATAGTTAAGGGATATAGGAACTTCCAGAAAATAAATTATCCAATTTACTCAGATAATACAGTGCATAATGGCAGGCAAGACTTCGGCGTGAGCGCTCAGTCGATAGCTTGCGTGGCGTAGCCATACGCTGCCTACCCTACAAGATTTACAATATGTAAGTCTGTATTTCATTTATTTGCAAAACGCTGTATTTTGTTGTCTTCCCCCTGCTCCCGTCCACTGAGCGTAGCCGAAGTGCTGCTCCCCTGCCTACACAGCAATGGGATATTTTTTTAGTTGGAAGTCCCATATTCTCGCCCCCAGCCTCAAAAACGAGAAACGCTACAAGAGAGTCATGCTACTCGGTAAGATGGGTGTGTCGGTCATCAACAAAAATACACCTAAGTAGCCAATCTGTATGTTCACAACAGCTGACTTTCTTCAGTATGCCCAATGGTCGGGTATTGCCACATTAGTATTTGCTGCCCTAGCTGTCCTGGCTTTTATCCTCAAATGGGGTCTTCGCTTTCGGCTCGTAGGTACGACTGGCTTTATGCTGGTGTTGACAGTGGGTTTATTTTCTCTGTCGTTGGTTCCTTTGAGTCGCACTGTGATTCCAGGAGCAGTGAAATACACTCTAGTGTATGATACTGGTTCTACAAAAGCAGTAATTGCGACATCACCTAAAATTTCCCCCACGCAATTAGAAGCAACTCTGCGTCAAGCAGCTAGTAATCTTTATTCTTATGGTCGCTTAGGCACACGAGGAAATAATCAACTGACGATTCGCGCCCGCACCGTTATTCACCCGGAACCAGGAATCTCTGTACCACTTTACTTGGGTCAAATTACAAGGACACTAGCTAGCCGTGAAGATGTAGAAATGCAAATCGAAATTTATCCAGATAAATTCGCTCAGTTACCCAAATCTGCGGCATAAAACGGTACTACGTCCGTCCTACAAGGCTAGCAACGACTGTAGCTAATTCAGCCGGCTCAATAGGTTTAGGTAAATGAAGCTGAAAACCTTCTTGAATAGCCCGCATTCGGTCTTCGGCTCTGGCGTAGGCTGTGATTGCGGCTGCGGGGATTCTACCACCTTTTTCTGGTGGCTGCGATCGCAGTTTACGAATTAAAGAATAACCATCTTCTTCGGGCATTCCGATGTCGCTCACTAAAACATCTGGTAGCCACTGGGAAATTACCTGTAATGCCTCTGGGACTGATGCTACCGCTTGTACTTGGGCTTGGCACTGTTGCAAGACGGTGGTAATAAATTCACGAGTGTCAATTTCGTCATCTACAACCAACACCCGCACGCCTAAAAGGGAGGGGCCTGGGGATAAGGAAACAACATCTACTTCTGGGCTACTTATAGACTCAGAAATAGCGGTGCCGCTGGGGATTAAAAGTGGTAAATTGACTCCAAATGTCGTGCCTTGTTCTTTGCCTTGGCTATCCACATGGACAGTGCCACCATGCAATTCTACTAAGTGACGGACAATTGACAACCCTAATCCTAAGCCGCCATAGGACCTGGTACTAGAACTATCAGCTTGACGAAAGCGATCAAATACATAAGGCAGAAATTCAGGACTGATACCGATACCTGTGTCAATCACTTGAATTTGAGCATAGCTAGTCGTTGATGATGGTTCATTGAGATGACTTGCTAGCTTTTGACCATTACCGATACTTTGAGAAAGCCTAATTTCTACTTTACCGCCATTGGGTGTGAATTTTATGGCATTGGATAGGAGATTCCAGATAATCTGTTGCAACCGCTCATGATCGCCGGAAACTAAGAATTGAGAATTATGCGGCTGTGTGAGGGACAATTGTAAATCGATTTCTTTGGCTTGGGCAGCTAATTTAACTGTTTCTATGGCTGATTCTATGAGGGGAACTAAATCACAAGTACGCACATTGAGATTGAGTTTACCTCTAATCATGCGTGAAATATCTAGCAGGTCTTCTATTAGCTGAGTTTGGGATCTGGCGTTGCGTTCGATAGTTTCAATGGCCTTAGCTGTTTGAGTCTCGCTCAGTTTGCGGGTACGCAGCAGTTGGGCCCAACCAAGAATAGCATTGAGAGGCGATCGCAATTCGTGGGACAATATAGCTAAAAATTCGTCTTTCATGCGGTTGGCTTCTCGCAACTGCTCTGTTTGTTGCTGTAAAGAAGCAATTAAGCTAGCCCGTTCCATGGCGATAGCTATTTGGTCGCACACTGCTTGCATCATGCCTTTTTGATTTTCAGTGAAGCGAGAGCAACTGCGGCTGCCAAAGGAAATAGTCCCTAAAAGTTTTTCTTGAGCTATTAATGGGTAACTGTAATAAGCTTGAATCTCTAAAGTCCGAATTAATTCTGTTTTGGGGTCAGTTGATAACTGCACATTTTCTAGAGATATGGGATGACGCTCTTGGGCAGCCGTACCGCATAGTGCTTGGCCCAATTCTAGAAACTCATATTTTTCGGCTATGTCTTCAGAAAATCCTGTAAAGGATGCTAGTCGCATCACTTGGGAGTTATCTTCCACTAAATAATTAAAGTACACATCCAAACCAATCTGCTCGGCAAGTTTACGGTAGCAATTATCGATGATTGCTATTGGCTGCTGACTAGATAGCAAGTTATTGGCTGTATTAAATAGTAACTGTAGCCTTTGGTAGCCTAATGATAGTGCTTTTTCGATTTCCTTGAGATTGGTGATGTCTTGGAATGCCAAGATACAGGTAGCTTGGTGACCATGCATTGCTGGTAGGGTATCAGCAAATATCAGTAGAGAGCGCACACACCCATTTGTGTGCCAGTCTATTTCTATACCGTTTAAACGTTCTCCTCTCGCCACCCGCACCCCAGGCATTTGGTCATTAGGAATGCGATCGCCTGTTGCATCTGTGCAATAGTAAACACTGTGATATTCTGCGGCTGGTGTACCTTTGGGAAATTCGCCTCCAGCTAATTCATTTGCCGCTCGATTAGCAAAGATCACTTTTGCTGTGCCTGGCTCCACAAATAATAATGGCAAAGGCATCATGTTCAACACATCTTCTAGCCATTTTTGCTGATTTTGTAGTGTTTCCTCTACTTGCTTTTGCTCTGTGATATCTATAAATGCCCCAACGCTACCTCTACTGTTACCTTCTTCATCAAACAGCGGGGCGACGTGTTCTAGCAGCTTCACAACTTTGCCATTATCATGAACAACATCAACTTCAAAATCTAAAACCTCCACACCATGTGTAGCAGAGTACTGCATGGGTAGTTCTTCAGGTAATAGTTCTCTACCTTCACGGTAGACTTTAAATGTCGTTGGTTTTTCCTCAAGAAGCGCACTCAGGGAAGCATTCTTATCTGATGGTATCCCTAAAATCTCGGCAAAATAGGGATTTACTCGAATAGTACGGCACTGAGGATCTTCAGCAATGCCAATGCCAATAGGAATAACTTGAAATAAAGTTTGTAATTCAGTGATGCGCCGCTGTAAATCTTTGTTGAGTTGGACTATTTTTTCTCTAGCTTGTTTACGTTCGCTCAAATCCAAAATAAATGCTACGGCTTCTTCTCGGTTTTCACCTAGCAACACATAACCCACTAAAACCGGGATACGCCGACCATCTTTATGAATGTATTCTTTTTCGTAAGGTGTACAAGCACCGTTAGAACTTGCCTTCGCTTCTGTAATACCCTGCTCATCTAAATAGAAAAACTCTGGTAAGGTAATATCTCTCCAATTAAGCTGACCTGCTAAAAGCTCATCCTGGGTGTAACCAACCATCCGCAGAAATGCTTCATTAGCCTGGTAGATACCGCCATACACATCGGCAAACATAATCCCAATGACATTGGCATCTACAAAACTTCTCAGTTTTTCTTCATAAGCTCTGAGTTTTTTTTGAGCCTCATCATGTTGGCGACACAGGCGTTCAATTACTGCTGAACTGTGCCAGACAAAAATAGCAAAAATCGTAATCAGTAAAATAGCAAATAACGATATGGCAAAAGCCGAACCGTATTCTCCTGAAATTTGACCTTGGAGGATTAACCATCCCAAAACTAATGGTATGGAGATAGTGGCTATCAATAAACGACGGGCAATTAAGCCCCCGTAGGTATCACTAATAACAACACGCATAAATCCTTTATCCGGTCGCACCCACAAAATGCCTACACAAAGCACTATGAACCCTACTACCGTGTGTAATGCCATTGATGTTGACTGTGAGGCAATGCGGGAGAAGAGTTGTACCTTGTAGACATAGCCGATGAACACCTGTAAGGAAATTAAAGCAGTTATCAAAGTTAGAATTTGGGCATACCAATAACTCCGATAAGTTTTAGGATACGCCAGCAGTTCTAAAGCTCTGCCCACTAACATAAAGTTTAATGCCGTATTAAATCCCATGCGCCCTGGATGAGATGTAAATAAAGCATTCGGTTCATCTGGAAATAGCAACTCATCAATGCCCAAATTCCAGCCGAACAGATATTGCATCAGTGTGAGCAAACCAATTAAAGTAACTGCAATTGCACAAACTCTAGAAAAACGCAAGTCAGCAACATAGGTATTGTGGAAATTATCAGTGTCTGACTCTTTAAATTTTTTGGTTTGTCCTTTTTGCGCTAACCACAGTGACAAACCAGCCAATAAAAAACACAAGGCTGTGTTGGCTTTCATTGTCACTAAATTAGTAAAGCCAGCTTGTTTAATAAATTGGATGTCGAAAAACCAGCCAGACAGTACTATAATACCGACGAAAATAACGATCGCACTTGCAACTTGCGCTACTAGTGACCTATCTAAATTGTGTCGTCGCAAGCGGTTGACATTTAACATTGAGGCTCTACCACCAAACTGTGTAGCGTAATAATACTTAGGGTATTCCTAGAGGTTAAAATTCATGTTATTGGCATTTTAAACTATTAGCTATGAGTAAAATTTTTCTCTACCTATATGCATATTTTTTTATAGCAAAGTCTAGATTAGAGAACAATGGCGGTAAAGTCATCTATCTTTAAACATAATTTCCCAATTTGAGGCTAATTTCTCGACCATCATCTGGTAATTGTTGCTCATCGAAACCTACCAGTTCTACTATCAGTTGACGCGGTGGCGGTGTCCATAAGCCTTGTCGTGAGCTAATTTCCACGGTTGTTTGCTGATTTTCTGTGAATACGGTGATATTTCTCAGGGCAAAATGTTCTTCTTGATATTCCCATGTATGTCCATCATCTTCAAACCAAGTATAACTACCATTACCAGGCCAAACTTTTAACCGGATATGGTCAACTGGATGTTCATCCACATATTGGGTGACAGGTTGCATAGGAATGATGGCAGCGCTACGCACATAAAGTGGCATTTTTTCTAATGGTGCATGAGCCAGGATATGGGTTGGCCCTTGGTAACGCTCCCCAGTCCACCAATCATACCAAACGCCTGCGGGCAAGTAGACAGCACGATGTTCAACGCCAGGACGGTAAACAGGTGCAGCCATCAACGATGCACCCAAAAATACTTGATCGTAGAGGGTATAGGTTTGGCGATCGCTGGGGAAATGATATAATAATGGTCTTAAAATGGGCGCTCCTGTTGTGGCTGCTTCCCAAAACAGATTGTAGATGTATGGTAATAATTGGTAACGCAGATTAATATAATCTTGACAGATTTTTTCCACGCGATCGCCAAATACCCAAGGTTCATGACGAGCCGTAGACAAAGCCGAATGGCCCCGCATTAACGGGTAAAGCATTCCTATCTGCATCCAACGGGCAAATAATTCTGGTGTGGCATTACCTGCAAACCCACCAATATCGCAACCCACAAAACCTACACCCGAAAGTCCCATGTTGCAAAGCATAGGTAAGGAAATTTCCAAATGCTCCCACAAAGAATGGTTATCTCCCATCCACACAGCTGACCACCGTTGCACCCCAGCATAACCCGATCGCGTCAACACAAATGACCGTTCTGAAGCACGATGGCGTTTTAATCCTTCGTAAGAAGATTTAGCCATCATCGAACCATACAAATTATGTACTTCTGCATGTGTAGTATTCTTACCTTGGGGTGCATCTAAAGGAAACCAAATTTTTTCCCCCCCATCCCCAAACGGACGGTTATCTATAGCAGGTTCGTTCATATCATTCCAAATACCTGCTACACCCATATCTGTCAAACTTTTGTGTAAATCACCCCACCATTGACCCACATCAGCACGCAAAAAGTCAGGAAACACAGCTTTATCTGGCCAAACATAGCCATGAAACAAGACTCCATCAACTTTACGGACAAAATAATCGTTTTGGATTCCTTGGTCAAAAACGTGATAATTAGCTTCTGGTTCATACTTCACACCAGGGTCAATTATTGTCACTGTTTTAAAACCATCTTTGGCTAAGTCACCAATTAATTTTTCGGGATGAGAAAAGCGCTTGGGACTCCAGGTAAAGACTCGATAACCGTGCATATAGTCAATATCCAAGTGGATAACATCACAGGGAATGCGACGTTGGCGAAATTCTCGCGCTAGTTCCCGCACCACAGTTTCCGAATCATAACTCCAGCGACATTGATGATAACCCAAAGACCATTTTGGCGGTAACGGCATTCTCCCTGTTAACTGAGTGTATGTCTGCAAAATTTGAGCAGGTTCAGGTCCGTAAATAATGTAATAATCCAACTCACCACCATGAGTTTCCATTTTCCACACATCTGGCTGTTCCACACCAATATCGAACTGACTCCAGAAAGTAGAATTGCAAAACACACCATAACCCACCTCTGGACGCAAAGCCATAAAAAACGGAATCGCCTGGTACATTTCATTTGTCAAAGCATCGTAATCTAAGGCGTCAACCGTCCAGTTAGTTTTTACCTCACTGCGTTTATCCAAAAAACCTGTGCGTTCACCAAAACCATAAAAATGTTCATCCGGTGCGATGTTCTTCCAACCCGCAATTGCACCCATGCGCCAACCCATACCCGTTTCTGCATCTTCGGCGAAGGGACGATTAGCTTTATCAAAACAGGTAATACGACACCCTTGTAATTGGACAGATATACGCATTTGATCTGTAGCAATTTTTACTGTTGTGTCGCTTTGCTGCACCTCAAAAGGTGTTGTGGGCCAGTCTGCATCATCCAATGTTACAGCCCAATCACGACGGGGGATAAATTCTCCAGTAGGGGTCAACCGCACGCGAATTAAATTAGCTGCAAGTACGGTAATAGTGAGACGTAAATCACCATCGGCAAAATTAATAGTTTGATTACTTTGATTGATAAATTCTACAGTACCAATATTTGTCCAAGGTTGTTTATTGACTGGCAGTTGACCGAAATATTGCGGCATATATACTCCGAAGGGCTAGAGACTAGAGATTAGAGATTAGAGGCTAGGGACTAGAATTTTTTGAATATAAAAAAGATGTGTAAATTAAATACACACACTTATTTTTATTTAATTAATTTTTATTCAAAATTAAAAACACAATATATATATTTGCAGCAAATTATCAATTCAATCTAAGGTTTTGATATTTCTCTTTTGTTTAATCATAAATCCTTATTTTTCAACTATTTTTACCAAAAATAACCGAAAATAAAATCCTCATTAAAGTAGATATATAAGTTATATCGTTATATAGATTTTTTAAATAAAAATACAAGCTTACAATCAGATGGCAATCATTATTCAAGCAAATATTTTCCATCATCCCTCACCGAACTGGATACACCAAAAGAATTAAAAATTAATTATCCAAAACCCCTAGCCCCTAGTTACATACTCTACAAAAACATGAAAAACGATTCTGGGAAAACCATTTCTATTTGGATGACTACGGCAGAAGTGCCAGACCAACCCATACTTTCAGAAAACCTTCATGCAGATGTCTGTGTGGTTGGTGCAGGTATAGCGGGCATGACTACCGCTTATATGTTAAGCCGCGAAGGTAAATCAGTAGTAGTGCTAGATGATGGCCCCATTGGTGGTGGGCAAACTTCACGGACAACGGCACACCTATCGCATGTGTTATCTCATTACTACTATGAATTGGAAGACATTCACGGTAAAGACCTAACAAGACAAATTGCCGAAAGTCATACAAAAGCTATCGATACTATACAGGCGATCGCCTCACGTGAAAACATAGACTGTGACTTTGAGCGTCTTGATGGTTATCTGTTTCCACCCGATACGGAATCTCTAGATGAACTGCAAAAAGAATTAGCCGCAGCCCATCGCGCTGGACTCACAAACGTAGAACTTGTGAACAAAGCCCCCATAGATGGCTTTAACACAGGCTCATGTCTGCGCTTTCCCCACCAAGGACAATTTGACCCTCTGAAGTACCTGACTGGATTAGCCGGAGCAATTCAAGGTTATGGTGGCAGAATTTATACAGGAACCCACGTCCAAAAAATCACAGGCGGTATGACAGCCCGTGTGGAAACCAGTAATGGTCAAGTTGTGACAGCTGATGCTGTGGTAGTAGCTACTAATTCCCCCATTAGTAACTTAGCTACTATGCACTTTAAGCAAGCTGCATATATTACCTTTGTCATTGGTGCGAAAATACCTCGTGGTTCTCTGACCAAAGCCTTGTATTGGGATACCCTTGACCCTTACCATTATGTGCGCCTCCAACATTTGGATGAGGAACATGATCTTTTGATTGTCGGTGGCGAAGACCACAAAACTGGACAAGCGAATGATGCTGATGCCCGGTATGATCGACTGGAAGTATGGACGCGAGAACGTTTTTCTCAAGTAGGAGACATTGATTTTCGCTGGTCAGGTCAGGTAATGAATGCTGATGACGGCATTGCCTACATTGGGAAAAATCCCTTCGATGAAGACAATATCTACATTGCCACAGGTGACACAGGTTTGGGCATGACCCACGGTACCATCGCCGGGATACTCCTAAATGACATGATTTTGGGACGTAAAAATACTTGGGCGGAAGTTTATGATCCTTCACGGGCGAGACTTAGCGCCACAGGTGATTTTATCGCCGAAAATATTAACGTTGCTACCCAGTATTTAGATTGGGTAACACCAGGAGAAGTTGATTCTGTAGATAAAGTTTCCCCCGGTACAGGTGCAGTAGTGCGTCAAGGGTTGACAAAAGTTGCAGCCTATCGCGATGAAAACGGTACTTTACATCAACATTCCGCAGTTTGTCCCCACTTAAAATGTATCGTTGCCTGGAATTCTTCAGAAACAACTTGGGACTGTCCTTGTCACGGTTCACGGTTTGATGCCCAAGGTAAGGTAATTAACGGCCCAGCCATCGATGGTCTTGCAGCTGCAAAGAGTGAGTCCAAGGTATAATATCAAGTCCGCTCAATTACTTGCGAAACGTCATTGCGAGTGGAACAAAGTGTAACGACGCAATCGCAAGGTTTTTGGGATTGCTTAAGAGCGGTCGCAATGACAAGTTTTCTACCGGACATGGTATAACTTCTAATCAGCCAGCACGTTAGGATTTTTACAGAGTTAAAAATTGTCAACCATTATGGAAAAAACGACATTTGGTGCTGGCTGTTTTTGGGGAGTAGAAGCAGCTTTTCGCAAGGTCGAGGGAATATACTCGACCTCTGTTGGCTATATGGGTGGGCATTTTCCCAATCCTTGCTATTTGGATGTACTATCAAGAATTACTGGTCATGCAGAAGTAGTGCAGGTAGAGTATGACCCCAAAATTGTCAGTTATGATGATTTACTAACGGTGTTTTGGGATATTCATGACCCGACAACGTTAAATCGTCAAGGGCCCGATAAAGGAGAACAATATCGGTCTGTGATTTTTTATCACGACGCGCAGCAAAAGGAATGGGTGCAGCAGTCAAAAGCAAAACTTCAGATGTCTGGTAGATTTGATAAAGATATTGTCATAGAAATTAAGCCCGCAAGAGGTCTATTATGTAGCCGCAGAAGAACATCAGCAATATTTTGAGAAGAAAGAAAGAGGTTGACAGTGGTTTTTTGGTGTTGCTGATTGAGAAGAGGTTTTTATCTCACGCAAAGACGAGCCAGTACGTTGGGCGGCTACGCCGACTTGAAGTAACTGGCGTGCAGAGGCACAAAGATGAGTTGGGAAAGTGGGTGAGGAGAAGGAATTTGTGCAATGGTATAACTTGTGATTAAGATTTGTAACTTGAGATAATGTTGGACTTAGAGCCTAATGTAGAAAATAGTTTGGAAGAAGAAATATTTCCCGGTGGTGTGGAATCATAGCAGCACTAAGTTTGGCAAGTATTCCACTTCTAGGGTTGTATTTTCACACCACATCAGTTTTAGCGGCTGTTCTGGAGACTGTCACACCTTTAACCTTTGGTACAGCATGGTTAGGACTGAGTAAACTTCAGAAGCAGTTCTACGAAGGAAGACGTGTCCCGCCACGTAATTTACCCTAGTGGCATGGCAAGGCTAAAATGTGGCATTAAATGTAGCGACTGTTGGGTATGAATTCTCCTCAAAAACCTCAAAAAAGTGAAAAATTTGCTTGGTTGGGAAACGCTTTAGCCTTTATTGAATCTGTGGGGAATAAATTACCCGACCCCCTGACGCTATTTTTTTTATTATCTTTGCTGGTAATTATAGTCAGTGCGATCGCAGCTGCTTTCAATCTCTCTGTCATCCACCCCGGAACCAGTGAAACCATCACCGCAGTATCCCTGCTGACACCTGATGGTATCCGCCGCATTTTTACTTCAGCCGTGAAAAATTTTACCGACTTTCCCCCTCTAGGTGCTGTGTTAGTTGCCATGCTGGGTGTAGGAGTTGCTGAAGCTACGGGTTTACTTTCAGCATTACTACGAAAAATAGTCCTAATTGCCCCCAGTCAATTCATTTGTCCCGTCGTTGTGTTTGCTGGTATCATGGCAAACATTGCTGCTGATGCGGGTTATGTAGTACTTGTACCTCTAGGCGCAATTATCTTTTTAGCTTTTCGACGACACCCTTTGGCGGGTTTAGCTGCGGCTTTTGCTGGTGTTTCTGGTGGTTTTAGCGCCAATTTACTGATTAGTTCCTTTGACCCTTTACTGGCTGGACTTACTCAAAGTGCAGTTGAATTAATTAATCCCAATTATCAGGTAAACGCTACTGCTAACTATTATTTCATGGCATTTTCTACATTTTTAATTACTATCATTGGCTGGATAATTACAGAAAAAGTTGTTGAACCAAGATTAGGTAATTATCAAGGTGAAATCAATTTTTCAATGGAACGACTCAGTGCATTAGAAAATAAAGGTTTACGCTGGGCAGGATATTCCTTTTTAGCATTTACAGCTTTTTTATTGGTTATGGTGTTACCGCCCCAAGGCATTTTACGTAACCCGGAAACTTTCACAATAATTCCTTCACCTTTTTTGGATAGTATCGTATTTATTATTGCCTTAGCTTTTCTAATACCAGGCATTTTTTATGGCAAAGCCGCCGGCACAATTCATAATGATAAAGATGTGGCTAAAGCATTGAGTAATTCCATGAGTATTATGGGCTATTACATTGTTTTAGCGTTTATTGCTGCTCAATTTATTGCTTATTTTAGTTGGAGTAATTTAGGGGCAATTATGGCAATTAATGGAGCTGAATTTCTGCAATCAACAGGAATTACAGGCGCACCATTATTAATATTATTTATTTTAGTCAGTATGCTGCTCAACTTATTTGTGGGTTCAGCATCAGCCAAATGGGCAATTATGGCGCCTGTATTTGTACCGATGTTTATGTTAATGGGTTATTCCCCAGAGTTAACCCAAGCAGCATATCGGATTGGCGATTCTACAACCAATATTATTACGCCATTGATGCCTTATTTTCCTTTGGTGGTGGCATTCGGGCAAAAATACGATAAAGATTTAGGCATTGGCACATTAATTGCCATGATGTTACCTTATGCGATCGCCTTTTTATTAGGTTGGTCTATCCTATTGATTATTTGGTTTATCTTGGGTTTACCCCTTGGTCCTGGGGCGTTGATGAAGATTTAAAAATATAGAAACAAGTTGGACTATAATACCACAATTTTTCTCCCTCATTCTCCACTTTTTCCCACGCCAGCCAAAATTAAATTAACTGCTTCTTGAGTGTACTGCTCAATCATTTCTGGGCTTAATAGTTGCAAATCTGGCCTTATATGCTGAAGATTTTCATGGGCGTTGAAATAGAAATTACAAATCCCCGCAATTTGCAGAGTTACAAGAAACGGATCAAGTTGGCGGAAACAGCCCTCAGTCATTCCCCGTTCTAAAATTTTGACGACATACCCGAAATTTTCTTGCCAATTCCCTAGCTTAAAATACTTGCCTTGATTTTGGTTTGCTTCTTGAAACCACAGCATTCCCCGTTGCGGATGAGCCGTTTCATAGGCGATGACTTCCTTAATCAGTATTCTTAAGGCTTCATCTGCGGGAAACTGATCCAGATTTAGCTTGTCAACCCATTCGGACATTTCCACTACTGGACGTTGCAGAACAGCTTTATATAGTCCTTCTTTGCTCTGGAAGTAGTAGTAAATCATCGCTGTGGTGACACCTGCACCTTTAGCGATCGCATCTGTCCTCGCCCCACTAAGTCCATTTCTGGCAAATTCTGCTTCTGCCGCATCTAGAATCTGCTTTTGCGTCGCCTCTGCATCCCGCACTTGACGCGGTTTTTTAGAGGAAAGTTTTGATTGCGTTGAACGACCCACGATTCTCCATCATACTAACGACAGATATCTTAACTAAAAAATTGGTTGGTAGTTGACATAAGTTATGAGATTTATTAGATTATTTATTAACTAAATATTTAGTTAGTAAGTTTTTGTCAAACTCAGCCGAAGTAAAATAATTGGTGAAAAACATAATTGGACTGCTTTTGGTTGTCCCCAGACTGGAAATCTGGAGGCAAAATAGATCTTTAAAAATAAAAATAATCAAAATTTTCTCACACAAATTAGGAGTACGAAATGGAACCAATTTTACCAGGCGCACCTTGGTTAATTGCTCATAGATCAATGTTGGGAGTTAATCAACACAAAAAAATTACTTTGAATAATCAAGATTATGTACTTTGGCAAAACCAAAAAGGTGAAGTATTTGCCCTGGATAACATCTGTCCACATATGCAAGCACCCTTATCTGATGGATGGATTTGTCAAGAGAAAGATACAATTACTTGCCCTTTTCATGCTCTAGAGTTTGACGGAAAAGGCAAACTATACCAAGAAGAAAAAAAAGATACCCAGCCAATTACCAAGCCATTAGAACTAATTATTAGCAATGATTGTATCTGGACTTATGGCGGATTTGAGCCAAGATTGCCTATTCCCGATTTATATAAAAAAATTGTTGATGAATACGAATTTATGGGAGTAACTGGCGAAACAGATATTCAAGCAAATTTCTTGACTAGCTTAATGATTAATTATGACTATAATCACCAAAATGGTACGCACAAAGAAATTTTTAAAATTAAGTCTTGTAATGTTAGTGCATTTGAAGAAAACGGATACTACGCCACAGTAAAGCAAGAAATTACAAGGTCTGAAAATACCCTAGGAGAAATTATTAAAAATCCTATTTTGGGCATATTTCCTAAACAACTCACTAACAAATTGGAATATGCTTTTCCTTCAACTACAGCTTTCTTAGCTACAACACCTCTTGGTAAGATCGCCCAAATACACATTCTCTACCCAGAAACAGAAAAAATCACGAAGACATTTATTTTGATGTATGCCCAGGTAATTAATCCTGTAATGAAGTTTTTGTTTCATAACTCGGTTTTGCAAGCAGCAGCCACAGTTGTGAAACAAGATACAAGTGCTGTTGAAAGTCTGTATCCTCGACAAAAACCAAAAATTAGATTGCCAAATGAGGAGATTATGTTTTATGCAGAAAAACTCTACCGTGATTGGTAAATTCTCGGCTACATTTATCCACCCCTGCCCAAATACAGAGCGGTGAAAGAAAACTCCGCGAACCTTTGCCTTTAAAAAAGGGTAGACTTTTCAGCCTACCCTAAAGAGAATATTCCGTTGCTAATTAACCCAATAATTCCTTAGCCTTAGCTAATACATTATCAACGCTAAAGCCAAATTTCTCCAGACAAACACCGCCAGGAGCCGAAGCACCAAAGCGATCAATACTAACAGTATCTCCTTCCATACCCACGTACTTGTGCCAGCCGAAGCTAGAAGCCGCTTCTACAGACAAACGCTTGGTGACAGCTTTCGGCAGAACCGACTCTTTATAAGCTGCATCCTGTGCGTCAAACAGGTCAGTTGAAGGCATGGAGACAACACGGACTTTCTTACCTTCAGTGGTCAGTTTTTCGGCTGCGGTAACACAGAGACTCAATTCGGAACCAGTACCAATCAGAATTAGCTCTGGTGTACCTTCGCTATCTACCACTGTGTATCCACCCTTCGCCACATGCTCAACCGATGTACCTGCTAAGTTGGGAACAGCCTGACGGGTGAACGCCAACAGAGTAGGAGCATTTTGCTTGGCGTGTTCAATTGCGACTTTGTAAGCACCAGAGCATTCGTTGCCGTCTGCGGGGCGAATTACAGTCAAGTTAGGAATAGCACGCAAGGAAGCTAAAGTTTCTATGGGTTGGTGTGTGGGGCCATCTTCACCTTGTCCAATGGAGTCGTGAGTCATAACCCAAATGACTCCAGCTTGGGACAAAGCCGATAAGCGGATAGCTGCCCGCATATAATCTGTGAAGATCAAGAAGGTAGCACCGTAGGGAATTAATCCCGAACCATGCAGCGCTATACCATTACAGATTGCGCCCATACCGTGTTCCCGGACACCGAAGTGGATGTTGGGGTTTTGGTATTCTCCTTTTTGGAAGTCGCCCTTACCCTTGATTTCAGTTAAGTTGGAATGGGTCAAGTCAGCTGAACCACCAATTAACTCAGGTAAACCTGCTGCCAATTTATTGAGACAGTTTTCCGAATGTTTGCGGGTAGGCAATCCTTTGTCTTCAGCGGTGTAGGTAGGTAGTACTTTATCCCAACCGTCTGGTAGTTTGCTGCTGATGTAACGTTCAAATTCAGCCGCTTCTTGGGGATATTTGGCTTTGTAGTCGGCAAATGTCTTGTTCCAATCAGCTTCGTAACCTGCGCCACGTTCTACTGCTTTGCGTGCATGATTGAGAGCATCTTGAGGAACTACGAAAGGTTCGTGTTCCCAACCCAAATTTTTCCGGGTTAATGCTATTTCGTCTCCACCCAAGGCGGCACCATGAACACCAGCAGTGTTGGCTTTGTTGGGGGAACCATAACCTATGGTAGTTGTAACCTTAATCATGGTCGGCTTGTCGGTTACAGCTTTAGCTGCTTCAATTGCCTTGGCAATGCCATCTAAATCGGTATTACCATTTTCGACATGCAGGACGTGCCAGCCATAAGCTTCAAACCTCTTGGACACATCTTCAGTGAAGGCTACATCTGTAGAACCATCGATAGAGATGTGGTTGTCGTCATACAAAGCAATCAGTTTGCCT
This sequence comes from Cyanocohniella sp. LLY, assembly GCA_022241785.1. Taxonomy (GTDB): domain Bacteria; phylum Cyanobacteriota; class Cyanobacteriia; order Cyanobacteriales; family Nostocaceae; genus Cyanocohniella. The sequence goes on from JAKOMP010000099.1 coordinate 15,686, forward strand.
AATCCCAAGTGACCCGCGAAAGAAGCAGCTTCGCCGGAAATGCCTTCCATGTTGCAACCATCACCTAGAATTACGTAGGTGTAATGGTCAACAATTTTGGCATCAGGTTTATTGAATTTAGCAGCTATATGGGCTTCTGCCATCGCTAAACCGACTCCATTGGCAATTCCTTGACCCAAGGGGCCAGTGGTAACTTCCACGCCTGCGGTCATGAAGTTTTCGGGGTGTCCGGGGGTTCTAGATTCCCACTGACGGAATTGCTTAATATCTTCAATGGTGACGCTATCGTAGCCTGTCAGGTACAGTAAAGCGTACTGCAACATTGAGCCATGACCAGCAGACAAGACAAAGCGATCGCGGTTGAACCAACTGGGATTTTTGGGATTAAACCGCATAAAGCGATCCCATAGGACGAAAGCCATAGGAGCCGCGCCCATCGGCAGCCCTGGGTGTCCCGATTTTGCTTTTTCTACGGCATCAATAGCCAAAAAGCGAATCGAATTAATACAAAGTTCTTCGAGGGATTGGGTTGCAACAGCCATAATCTCTTGTTCTTAACGACGGGTTAGCACTCTTGGAGCTTCTGTTCTCACTGGGGTTATTTTAAACAGTTAACAGTTAACGGTTATCAGTTATCATTTTTATTCATTAAGCCTGGTAACTGATCCCTGATAGCTGACCACTGATTTAAAGGTTTCCGCAGTATCTTTATCATCCCATTCCCCATTGTGGATGGACAAGCGGGATCTCCTGAGTTTTTGGTGATAAATCAAGCTAATAATCGGGTTATGCTGAACGCTCAATTCAGCCATGAATGATATTTATGATACTTTTCACACGATGATCTCAGGAGAACTGAATACGGCAAATTTGAGAATTTTAGGCGTACTTCTTAAAGGCTAGCGTGACATTGTGACCACCGAACCCGAAAGAGTTGGATAGTGCAACTTCAACCTTTTGCTCGCGGCTAGAGTTGGCGACGTAATCTAGGTCACACTCTGGATCGGGATTTTCTAAATTGATGGTTGGCGGAATTTTATCACTAGCGATCGCCAATACTGTGGCCACGGCTTCGATGCCTCCTGAACCACCCAAAAGATGCCCTGTCATCGATTTGGTGGAACTGACGGCGATTTTATAAATGTGATCGCCTAAGGCGGTTTTCATGGCAGCGGTTTCGGTGGAATCATTGGCCGGAGTGCTGGTGCCGTGAGCATTGATGTAACTCACCATTTCTGGGGTGAGTCCACCATCTTTCAGCGCCAGTTGGATAGCTCTAGCTGCTCCGGTGCCACCTGGTACTGGGGAAGTCATATGGTAGGCATCACAGGTCATACCATAGCCGACCATTTCCCCGTAAATCCGAGCGCCACGACTCAAGGCGTGTTCTAATTCTTCCAGGATGAGAACTCCGCCACCTTCACCCATGACAAACCCATCGCGATCGCGGTCGAATGGACGGCACGCGTGAGCGGGGTCATCATTGCGAGTCGAAAGCGCTCGTGCTGCGGCAAAACCAGCTAAACCCAAGGGTGTAATTGCGGCTTCACATCCCCCGCAAATCATCGCTTGAGCATAACCATTTTGAATCAGGCGAAATGCATCCCCAATGGCGTTAGAACCTGCGGCGCAGGCGGTGACAGCGCAAGAGTTAGGCCCTTTAGCACCAGTATGAATTGCTGTTAATCCCGCGGCCATATTGGCGATCATCATGGGAATCATGAAGGGACTACAGCGATCAGGCCCACGATTGAGGTAGATTGTTTGCTGGTCTTCCATCACCTTTAGTCCACCAACGCCGGAGCCAATCATCACTCCCACTTGTTCGGCATTAAGTTCATTAATGACTAACTTGGCGTCGGCCAGGGCTTGTTTGGCAGATGATACCCCAAATTGGGAAAACCGATCCATGCGTTTGGCTTCTTTGCGATCCATGTAATCATGTGGATCGAAGTTTTTTACTTCCCCTGCAATGCGGCAATCATGGCGCGACGCATCAAAAAATGTGATGTGGTCAATGCCATTGCGTCCGCTTAACAATCCTTCCCAATATTCATCTGGTGTGTTACCAATAGGTGTAATCGCGCCAACACCAGTTACAACAACGCGTTTACGTTTATAATCTGTCATGACTTAGTTAAAGGTGGCGAGAAAGCTGCACAATATAGGGACTGGATAGGGACTGGGGACTGGGAAGCAGGGATTGGGAAGTAGAAAGACAAAATAATGGTTTCTTCAGAAGATTTTTCTCTTTAGCCAATTATTACCAGTACTTAATACCCAGTACCCATTGCCCCCTTATCCCCAGAGGGGGCCCCGAGTTCCCCAATTGCTGTTTAGGCAGATGCAGCAACTTTGTCGTTGATGTAATCCACCGCTTCTTGAACCGTCGTAATTTTTTCGGCGGCTTCATCGGGAATTTCAATATCAAATTCTTCTTCCAATGCCATTACCAATTCAACCGTATCTAGGGAATCGGCTCCTAAATCGTTAGCAAAATTAGCTTGGGGTGTAATAGTTTTGTCAACTTTGTCATCATCAACACTCAGTTGATCGGCAACAATTTTTTTGACCTTTTCAAAAATTTCTTGATTCATAGGTAAAAGTCCTTGACCAGTTGCTATTATCCGCTCTTTATGGGCGACATGGTTTTGAGCATATACATCTTATCGGAAAGCGCGATCGCCCGTATACTACCGGAGGCTTTTCCTTGAGAAAACTCTAGCCCCCTAAGGTACGACTAAACTGTTGTACCTGGAAGCACAAGGTAATCCACCAGAAAAACACTTGGCAATTAGAACCAGCGACGCCATCGCTTGATGTAAACGCTTTTATTTACCAGGTGATTAGTGACTTCCTCCCACACTGACGCGATCGCGTACAGTCTGGGCTGCCTTACTGCGCTATCGCGCCGCTACGCTAACACGATTAGGCTTTCCTGGTTATTTCCATTTCTGGTTTTACACCCACCATCTAGATTTGGAGTAACAATTAAGTTACTTCATATCCCCGACGCTCTGATTGCCCAGGCAGTTTCCATTTCCGCCAGTCTAGCGGTACTTGTGCTAGTTTGAGTTTTTTGTGGTGCCGATGTTCGGCAACTAACAACCCATTCATTCGCCCAACACTATTGTATTACTCTTGAAATCATCGCTATATCAAGATTACATGCAACTTATCACTTCTGTTGTTATCTGTTGATTAACCGCCATCGAATCAAAGATTCAGAGAGTGAGGCTGCTCACCTACAAGCTCAATTTTTAGTTGAATATCTAAATTAACATCTACGCCCTGGCTAATATCCCTGTCCAAGAATGATACAACAGTAGTTGTCAGGGGCAATTGCCCTTATCCAAATATACTTTTATGCTATCTCAGACGTTAAAGTACGCTTATTACCCTGGTTGTGTCGCCCAAGGAGCTTGCCGGGAGCTGTATTTATCAACTCAAGCTTTGACTCAAGCATTGGGTATTGAACTGGTTGAATTGAAAAAAGCCGCTTGTTGCGGTTCAGGCACATTTAAAGAAGATTCTCAATTACTAGAAGATACGGTTAACGCCAGAAATATTGCTTTAGCAGAAGAATTAAATCTACCCCTACTTACCCATTGCAGCACTTGTCAGGGTGTAATAGGTCATGTCAACGAAAATCTGAAAACATGCCAGACCAGTAACCCTGCTTATGTTGAGCAAGTAAATAGTTTGCTGCACAAAGAAGGTTGTTCACCTTATCGCGGTGGTACCGAAGTTAAACATCTCCTTTATGCCCTAGTCACAGATTACGGTTTAGAGGAAATTACCCAACGTGTAACTCGTAAGTTGACGGGATTAAAATGTGCTGCTTTTTATGGCTGCTATCTCCTGCGTGCCCAAAAGTTAATGCCCTATGATGACCCTTTCCAACCGGAAGCAATGGAAAATGTCTTTCGAGCAATAGGCGCAACCCCAATTTATTATCGTGGACGCACCCAATGTTGTGGCTGGCCCCTTGCTAGCTACGCTACTACCCAGTCTTTCAAGATGGCTGGGATGCACATTCAAGAAGCCTTAGAAAATGGTGCTGATTGTTTAGTCACGCCTTGTCCTCTTTGCCATCTGAATTTAGATTCTCGTCAGCCAGAAGTAGAAAAGGTCATCGGGCAGAAACTAGGTTTACCAGTACTGCATTTACCACAATTAATTGCCTTAGCATTAGGAATTAGCCCGAAAGAACTGGGTTTAGAACGCCACATTGTTTCCACAAAGTCATTGTTGGAAAAATTGGAGATTAGCGAGTAGACAGAAGAGGAAATGAGGAGATGGAGATATGGGGATATGGGGATATGAGGTGATTTGATTTTCCTAAGGACTAGTACAGCACGGCGTAAATAGGCATACCATTTGAAATTGTCAAAGAGCCTGTTTGATAAGCCTTTTGACTTTTGACCCTACGACTAAGCTCAGGGTAAACTTTTGACTTTTGACTTCCGCGCAGCGGTACTAGTCCCCAGTCCCAATCACTTCTTCCCTAACTGGCGTTGCAATTCTTTGAAGGATAGATACATTTCTGGCAGGCGATTATAAATAGCAGATATCTTCAGATATAGTTTGTGGGGTATTGCTGGCATCCCAGAGACGATTTCCCCTGGTGCAACATCACTATGAATTCCGGCTCTAGCGGATGCGATCGCCCCATCACCAATTTTCACTTGATTGGCAATTCCTGATTGTCCAGCGAGGATAACGCGATTACCAATTTTGACGCCTCCTGCCATGCCGGCTTGACCGGCGATGGCACATCCTGCACCAATTTGGCAGCCGTGTCCTATCTGTACCATGTTATCTATTACTGTCCGACGACCTACTCTGGTTTCCCCTACGGCTGGGCGGTCAATGGCACTGTTGCAGCCTACTTCTACACCATCTTCTAAGACAGTGTAGCCAGATTGTTCCATTTTTAACCAACCAGTATGGGTAGGCACAAAACCAAAACCTTCTGCACCGATAACAGATCCACTATGAATTACACAATCTGCTCCGATAAGTGTGCGCTCATGTATGGTGCAGTTAGCATGTAAGGTGGTGCGATCGCCGATTTTGGCATCGGGATAAATCACCACATTGGGATGAATAATAGCATTATTACCAATTTCTACATTTTGCTGAATCACTGCATGGGGGCCAATGTAAACATCATTGCCTAGTTTTGCTGTGGGGTGAATCACAGCCGTGGGATGAATTTCTGGGCTGGGGCGATATGGCTGGTAGAACAGGGCGATCGCCTGAGCAAACATCAGCTTGGGTTCGGGTGTAGCTATCCAAGCTATACCGCGTTCTTGTGCTTGTGATTGTAATGTTTTGTCTACAGGCAAAATTAAAGCGCTGGCATTTGTTGTGTTGACAAAAGATGCGAATTTTGCGCCTTCTACGTAACTGAGATTACCCGGTTGAGCTTCATCTAAAGCAGCCAACCCTATAATTGCTGGATCGTAACTTTGCGGAGTTGTCAGGCTATTGTCGGTAGTGGCGTCCAGTTTACTGATAATTTCACTGAATTTCATATTGTGCTGTTATGAGGTTACATGTTGAAGCGATACAGTTGCTATTTAACCAATTTTTACTTGTAGTCTATATTTGTGGCTTAATTATCTCAGCATTCGGGATATTTACATAAAAAATAATTAGTTCTAAAAATAGGCTACAAGTATTGCTAAATATAGCTTTAATGTTGGCGCTGAAGACATAAATTTTTCATTTAAACAACCTTTACAAAACAATTTAGTGATGCTGAGTGTAATTACTTATGGCAGTAACTCTAAGTCATTATCTGATTGAACTAAAATCAATTTAATCCCTGTATAAACACGTTACGCCAGTAGTTCCAATTTTTACATTATTTTTCTTCAAATTTTACTGCATACCAACTTAATTACTTAGTGATTACACTGATGGCGCAAGTATTTCTTCAAATTATCTTTGGATTGCAGTTTGATAAAAAGTGTATTTTTATGGTAGTTAAAAGTTTAGGATTGAAAGCGTTTCTTGTACTCCCCTGGGTATTAGGCGGTGTTGGTGAAGTACAAAAAACGTCTTTAGCAACGGTTGTTCAGCCATCATCTAATTATGAAGCAACAGTAAAGAACAAACCTCCGCTGATCAGTATGAATTCGGGAACAACATACTATGTCAGTGGTAGTGGCAATGACAACAATAACGGACGTTCGGCATCGTCTGCTTTTAGAACAATTCAAAAGGCAGCAAACCTGACTCAGCCAGGAGATACGGTACTGATCATGAACGGTGAATACAGAAATTCACACTCTGGTCATGTAGTACATATTACCCGGTCTGGAAATGCCAATGCCTGGATTACTTATAAAGCGCATCCTGGACATTCACCGAAGATTAAACACAATGCTTGGCACGGAATTGAGATTGATAGAGGCGCTTCTTATATCGAAATCAATGGGCTGGAAGTAGAAGGAAACAATGCCAACATCACCCTTGATTACGCCAGAAGTCAGAGAAATAACGGTGGCAACCCACTAACAAACGGCAATTGCATCACCGCAGATGGGCGCAAAAATGGTCGTTCTCGTCACATCCGTATTCTCAACAACAAGGTACATAACTGTGGTGGTGGTGGGATTAACATCATTCAATCTGACTACATAACAATAGATGGCAACGAGGCATACAATAATGCCTGGTACTCTGTATATGCTAATAGTGGCATTTCTATGTGGCAAAACTGGAACTCTGATAGTAATACTCAGGGTTACAAGATGATTGTCACCAACAACAAGACTTACAACAATCGCCAAAATATTCAGTGGATTGCCACAGGCACAATCACCGATGGTAATGGCATCATTATCGATGACTCCAGAAATACTCAAAATGGCTCCACCTTGGGTAGATATCGAGGCCGCACTTTGGTTGCCAACAATATCACATACAGAAACGGTGGTTCAGGTATTCATACTTATGAGAGTGATCAAGTTGATATTATCAACAACACCGCTGTTTTGAATAACCAAAGTCCAGAACTCAGCGGTGGGCAAATATTTGCCGCTGATTCATCTGATGTCAAAGTTTTGAACAACATTCTTTATGCCTTTCCTGGTAAGAGAATGAACGGTAACTCCAGAAGTACTAACATCACTTACGACCACAATATCTACGCCAATAATGGCAACATAGTTGTGCGAGGGGCTAACGATATTGTCGCTGACCCGCAATTTGTCAATTTATCGAACAATGACTTTCAACTGAAGGCGAATAGTCCAGCTATCGACAAAGGTAGTACATGGAGTATGTTAAAAACTGATTTTGCTGGCAAACCTCGTCCGTCGGGTACTAAATATGATATTGGGGCATACGAATATCAGCATTCAAGTACTCCCACAAATCCTACTACTCCAAATAACCCTACACCTGGTTGTCCTAGTAATTGAAATCAATAAAATCCTGAAATTCTGCTGATTTTTAGGATGTTACTAGTGGTGTTTTTGCTGCTTTTATTGGATATTTTCATCATGATCATTGCCAATTTATTCTGCGGATGAATTACAGGAGGATCATGAATTTCTTATATGAAGTGATCGGGTTACCAAAAAGTGCGATAATTCCACAGGAAGTCGCTAAAGCGATTTTTTAAGGTACTCTTAGACACCAATTATTGATGAAAATTCTGTTTCCACTAGGAATGAAAAGTTTGAGTTTACGTGCATTTCTTATACTTCCTTGGGTATTAGGTGTTATAGGTGCAGCACAAAAACCAACTTTAACGACCAGTAATCATCCGTTATCCAATCATCAAGAAAGGGTAGAGGAATCCAAGTTGATTAGTATGAATTCGGGAACAACATACTATGTCAGTGGTAGTGGCAACGACAACAATAACGGACGTTCAGCATCGTCTGCTTTTAGAACAATTCAAAAGGCAGCAAACCTGACTCAGCCAGGAGATACGGTACTGATCATGAACGGAGAGTACAAAAATTCTAACCCTGGTCAAGTGGTACATATTACCCGGTCTGGAAATGCCAATGCCTGGATTACTTATAAAGCGCATCCTGGACATTCACCGAAGATTAAACACAATGCTTGGCACGGAATTGAGATTGATAGAGGCGCTTCTTATATCGAAATCAATGGGCTGGAAGTAGAAGGAAACAATGCCAATATCAGCCTTGATTATGCCAGAAGTCAAAGATATAACGGTGGCAACCCACTAACAAACGGCAATTGCATCACCGTAGATGGACGCAAAAATGGTCGTTCGCGTCACATCCGTATTCTCAACAACAAGGTACATAACTGTGGTGGTGGTGGGATTAACATCATTCAATCTGACTATATAACAGTGGATGGCAATGAGGCTTACAATAATGCCTGGTACTCTGTATATGCCAATAGCGGCATTTCTATGTGGCAAAACTGGAACTCTGATGGCAACCAGGGTTACAAGATGATTGTCACCAACAACAAGACTTACAACAATCGCCAAAATATTCAGTGGATTGCCACAGGCACAATCACCGATGGTAATGGCATTATTATCGATGACTCCAGAAATACTCAGAACGGCTCCAATTTAGGTAGATATCGAGGTCGCACTTTGGTTGCCAATAATGTCACATACAGAAATGGTGGTTCAGGTATTCATACTTATGAGAGTGATCACGTTGATATTATCAACAACACTGCTGTTTTGAATAACCAAAGCCCAGAACTCAGCGGTGGACAAATATTTGCTGCTGACTCATCTGATGTCAAAATTTTGAACAATATTTTCTACGCTTTTCCTGGTAAGAGAATGAACGGTAACTCCAGAAGTTCCAACATCACTTACGATCACAATATCTACGCCAATGATGGCAACATAGTTGTGCAGGGAGATAATGATATTATCGCTGACCCGCAGTTTGTCAATCTATCAAACAATGATTTTCGACTGAAGGCGAATAGTCCAGCCATCGATAAAGGTACTAACTTTAGTGCCGTAACAACTGATATTGCTGGCAATCGTCGTCCATCGGGTACTAAATATGATATCGGGGCGTATGAATATCAGGATTAGGCACAACTAACTTATTGGTTGATCAAATTGCCCTTCGGCAAAGCTAATGCCTACATTTAAAGTCTATGGCACTTCTAATGCCTACATTTAAAGTCTATGGCACTTAATGTTAGGCAAATAAAGCAACCTGATACTGATTCCTCATTTCTTTAGTAAAAGTTGATTGTTTGGCGTTGCTGAATGTAGGGATGAATCTTATGGGGTGAATTTCGTAAACGCCCCAAAACATAAGGGACAGGCAAGAAGCCCATCCCCAATAAAATTAAAATCATCCAGCAAATATGCAGCGCCAATTTTTTTAACCTTTCCCCTGAAAGGATACTGTTGGCGAATTAATAGAGGGCAAAACCAATCATCACAAAATAGAAAATCAGGAATACTATGAAGCAGTGGGAGCAATTCGAGCAAAGTGAGAAACGCGAGTCTGACTGCGTGGGACAT
>JAKOMP010000100.1 GCA_022241785.1 Cyanocohniella sp. LLY
TTAAGCTTGAGTTATCTCATTGCTAAACCACTTTTTTTGATGCGCCCTTTATTAATTTTCTCATAAAACTTTCCAGTCAACTTTACACAATTGATTAGTATTACTAATTTAAGTTGAGCCGATCACTGAAATTCTTTTTTATAGAACAAATATACTACTGAATAGTGTAGGCGTAGCGCGCCGCAGGCATCGCCCTGTACCAGTTGCGTTAGTTACGTTAATACACATGTATTAAAATTTAGCGATCGCCTGTGCCAGTTGCGTAAGTCCTGTAAAATACAAAATGTATAAAAGAGCATCTAAAATTAGATGCCCGTCATGCAGGAAAACCCAAATGGGTTGTCCCTACACCTTCCCAACTATCAGCAACAGTGGCTAATTTGCGGTTAGCCACACTCACAGTCACAAATGTGAATATAGTTATATTAATCACTAATATTTATCAACGACTTCAGTGTAAACTCTGAATAATTCTTGGCGTTCTACAACCCTTGCGGGCATCTTGGTGAATCAGCGCTGTAGGAGGTTTAGCCCGACCTAGGTGACTGTGAACCCGTAGGGCCGTACCCTGCGGGAAGCCGCTTTGTATCTACGATAAATTAACGTGAATCCGATGAACCTCTGCCCAACCCCTCTCCGACGCGGAGAGGGGCAGATATATTTCGCATTTTCAACGAAAGAATAGGCATTTCAAAGCCTCTAACGCCACTTGCTACAAGTCGGCATAGCCGCCCAAAACCTTGCAGGGGAGAGGAATGGAAGCGGGGTTTTTTAGATCCGTCGAACTCACGATAAATTAAGCTTTTGATGTTGCTGAAAGTGATAGACACCTCCGCACAAAACAGACAATAAAACCCAAGAAAATGTATTGAGTCGAAAATCAAATAAAGTCACATCGACTGTATTAAATAGCACCCACTCAATAGTGACAACTAGATAACTAAAAAATATCAATTTATCTGTTTGAGCTATATTCTTTAATGTTCGCAATAGTTGGAACCCAGCAATTAATATCCAGCTAACTAAGCCATAAAATAACAGGGCGCTAGGTAAACCAGTTTCCGCACATAGCATCAAAAATAGGTTGTGAGGATGACCCAAATCAATTTGCATCTTTGCCTTGTAGAGTGCCGAGAAACTACGTAAACCCCAACCTGTCCAGGGCTGTTGTTGAGTCAAAGACCAAGCAAACTCCCATTGAGTTTTTCGCATCATAGCCACCGGTCTATCTGGATACATTTGGTCGTTTAATCGCCCCCAAAAGTAAGCAGGAACAAAGCGGCGAAAAATTGGGGCGACTGGTGAGGGAGCAAAAGCTGCCAACAGTACGGTAGTGACAACACCGACAACACTACCAACAATAATTCGCCAACCTTGATACATGGCATAGGCTAAACAGGCCACCATCGCCATCGCCCAGCCATTGCGTGAGTCAGTTAAAATCAAGGCAACAAAGTTGGTAATTATGGACAGGGTTAAAAACAACAGTAACGCGATGTGCGACTTATTCTTGAAACCCCTCTCCAAACCTCTCCCCGAAACGGAGAGAGGCTTTGATTCTTGCTCCCCTTCCCTACACGGGAAGGGGTTGGGGGTTAGGTCTGAGAGAAATTTGCACACGGCGTAAAATAAGAAACGGCGAGGTTTTCTGATTTTTAATCGCCATTGTTCTAGCCACAACCCCAAACCTAGAGTGAAAGCGATCGCCTGATAAGCCGCAAAAATATTGGCGTGCATGAAAATAGCTGCCATGCGTCCTGGTGGTTCTCCTCCAGGTGCGATCGCTATATCTAATAAAATCCACAAAATTTGAATGTCGAGATGCCAACCCCAAAACATCTGCCCAAAGCCCATAATTACTACTGGTACAGAACTGATGACCAGTATCCAGGCTATGTGGCGTAATTGGGCGGGTGTTTGAATCAGGGTACTGAATCCAGCAAAAAAGAGAAAATAGGGTAATAAATTAAACAGACCCAGAAAAGCCTGTGTTTTGTCATAGGCAAAAATTGAACTAATAACTAGTAATACACTTAAGCCAGCAAATCCCCAGTTTAAGGGGCGGTGGATAATGGTGCGATATTCTCGCAGCCAAGTTAGCAATGCTGCTAAACCTATACTGAAACCCCCTAGAGATGGACTAAAAGGCAATATTAGTAACCCAAATTGGGCATATCTCCAAGGGGCTTGTAAATTAGGGTCGGGGTGATCAAAAGCTAATTTCAACTGGAAATTTTTAGTTTTTAATGTTTAAATTTTCAAGCTATTTCCCAACATTCCGCACGAGTTAGACGAATTTGTGCCAAGGCAAAAATGGTAGGAATAATCCGACCATAGTTAGTAGAAATGGCTCTCCAGCCTAAATCTGCAAAAAACCAAGTCCACATCATCGGGCCTATCAAGGTAAAGACACTGCGTACTGCCCCATAACGAGCCGCATTCATCGTCATCCCTCGACGTGCCATTTGTAAAGCTACATAGCCTTTAAACTGCGTGGTAGCTGCTTGAGAACCAGCAATTGCCGTCTGTTTAGCTACTTGATACTTAGCAAAGTGGATAGCAAATTGACGGGCGATTTGTTGCAGTACCAATGGCTGGAGTATAGAAGTAACAGCCAAAGCGCTACCACCTTTAAACAGTAATCCTAAGGGGTCACGTTGCAAGAAAAGTGGTAACGGTTCTTTAATTTCTGAGTTGACAAGCTGAAGTTGTATACTCTCTGTTAACTTTTGTTTATCTTTTGTCGGCAACTTTTTCCAAACCTGCCCCAGTAGATGTAAAAATACTTCGGCTTCTAAATCAACAGTTGTCAACTCTTGAGAATAAGTAATTTTCAGATACTTACATACATGAATTAATGCTTGGCGGTAACTGACATGATTTGTCCGTCCCCGCAATACTGTCACTCCATCGGCCGCCAAAAACCGAAAACGATTTTCTAATGTGTCTAACCAAGATTTGCGGTCTTGACTTTGTACTTCTATGGGTTCGGGTGTATGAACATAGTCTAGGGGATTAAACTTCCGACTAAATAAAATTGCCGTTAAGTCCTGTAATTCCTCTTCTGTTGCCAGTTCCAGTGCTTCCCTCAATTCATCCAATTTCCCTTCCTCCCGTTGTGCTGCTTCCTTGTACTTTATTCTACTATTAGCCCTCAGGAGTCATTGGTATTAGTTCCTTCCCCACTTGTGAAAAAATTTATGACTGATATTGCAGTAATCGGTGCCGGCATGGCAGGTTTGGTATGTGCCCAGCAGTTAACTCAAGCTGGATATTCGGTGTTAGTTGTGGAAAAATCTCGTGGTTTAGGGGGACGACTGGCTACACGGCGCTTGTATGGAACTTGGGCAGATCATGGAGCGTGTTACCTGAAGCCTCAGGGTGAATTATGCAAAAATTTAGTGGAATTGTTGTGCGATCGCCATATTTTAAAAGATTGGACAAACAACACTCAACCCAATTCACCACCCCGTTATGTTGCACCTGAGGGCATGAGTGCGATCGCCAAATTTCTCGCCCAAGGTTTGGAAGTCTGGAAAAATCAACGTGTCATCGCCATTCACCCTACTCCCGAAAATAATTGGCGTCTGACTCTCGAATCTGGTAATGCAGAATTGACAGTTAAAGCTGTAGTCCTAGCTATACCAGCACCCCAAGCGTTAATGCTATTATCCTCCTTGGGTGAAGATGTATTAGCCAAAGAATTTCTGGATAATTTGAGTGCTGTAGAATTTGCTCCATGTATTAGTGTGATGGCTGGATATCCGGCAAATTCTCAACTCCTACCACATTGGCAAGACCAAAAGTTTACAGATGATGCTGTGTTGGGATGGATTGGTTTAGATAGCAGTAAGCGTCCCCATCCTCAGCAACCTGTATTTGTCTTACAAAGCAGCGCTAATTTTGCCCAACTTCATTTAGAGTCTCCAGATTTACAACCCGTGGGACAGGATATGTTGCAACAAGCAGCCCAGAATTTAAGGCTTTCCTGGCTGGAAACACCAGAGTGGATGCAAGTACATCGCTGGCGCTATGCTTTTCCTAGTGTTCCTTGGGAAAACACCGTTTTATCTACAGCTACTCCCTTACCTTTAGTCTGCTGTGGTGATTGGTGTGGAGGACATCTCGCAGAAGACGCGATGATTTCGGGAATAGCTGCATCCAGGGAAATGAACAATTACCTGCGCCAATTACCTCTACCTAAGATGATGAATTTTCTCCAACTCTTCACCTAATAACTGCATCCAATAGCGGTAAAAGTCAGATTGTAGCTAGTACAAGTCGGCGTAAATATGGATAGCCTTTCAAACATTAAAAAAGTCTAGAATAAAAGCTACTACAGTTCAGGTAGTAAAATGTCAACATTGAAGATCCTCCTAAATCCCAGGGCAAACGCGCTCAAAGCGGCATCCTCCATCCCGTAGCGAGTGTTTTTGCCCGTGTGTTTGTCCGGTAGCAACGACAAACGCTGGCGAAACGAACTGACGATGGTGTCGAACAAACCCCGTTCTTGCAACCGCTCTAGCTCTCTTTCTTGGATCTTTCAGATGTCATTACAATACCGAGATTCCCAGTGCTTGAACAGAGTCTTGCCAAAAGGAGAATTGCTGGGGTTTTGAGTCAGAACTTGTGCGCGTGCAGTACCTCCATCACATCGCAGATATAGGTGATGCCCGAATAATCGTCGAAAAACTTCGCTGCGATCTCATCCGAAATCTTCACGGCCATATCCCGATTGGGGGTGAGCACCTCGAACTTGACATTGGTGTAGATGTCGCCAACGGTGGGTTGTCCCGACGAGCGCACGCCGCGACTGCTTTTACCTCCAGCGGGCTGAGAAAAATTGACTCAGATTAGCGGAAGTATTTTAGAAAAAACACTTATCCTTTGGAATGCTCCCCGCAATTTGGGAAGTGCAGTCATAGAAAGCCCTTCTTAATAATAACAACGTATAGAGAAAATTCTATGATCGTTATTTAGATTAACCAGAGATATACAAGTTTTCTGATAACAAAAGAAAAACTTATGATTTGAATTTGAAATTACTTAGCATATCCATGTAGAGCGATCGCAAATTTGTACGGATTTAAGATAAAGTTAATTATGTTTGCCGTTATGACCTTTTTTGAATTCAAAATGCACGCATTAAGAAGAAGATTTATTTTTAATTAATTCTGGGTATAAGCCCCCACTGAAATTAGTTCAGTGGTCTTCTAAGGGACGCTACGCGAACAATCATTAGTGGATAAAAGCCCCTAATAATTGCGATTTTGAACTGATAATTTTGATTTTTTTAACCCCTAATATCTGAATCCAGGAGGAATTACAACGTGGATTTCTTGTCCGATTTCTTGATGCGCTTCTAAATATAAACTTAAGAATATCGTTCAAGGCAAAAGCATAGATGTCTGTTTTCTGTTCGACATCAATGTCAGGTTTAAGCGACCCAGTCTCTCTCCTTGAAACAGTTTCCATTCAAAGGTGAATTTCTGACCGGTGTTTCCGTAGCAGCGGGCAATTGCCCGCCACCGCCACACACGTTCGATCAGCATGGAGCGTACACAATGAACAAGTTTGATTCAACTAAACTGCCGACCAAATTTGACAACACCAGCGAAGGCTGGTTAGTGCAGGTATATAGCGGCGACCGCCGCCTGCTCTGCGTGCTTGAGTCGTCTCACGCCTGGACTTTTTTGTTGGGCTGTGGGTTCGGTCTCCTACTGGCGGTGGGGTGGTTTAACCTCGCCAGTTACAGTCCTTCCACGACTTATGAGCCGGCAAAAACTCCCCCCGAAATTTTGATTGATTAGCTCAGGCATTGCTAGAAGAGTGGTGTCCACGCAACTCTTATCCAAACCCATTACGATTGGCAACGCCATCCAACGTAATTTGGAAAGTGCAGTCATAGAAAGCCCTTCTTAATAGCAACAATGTATGAATAAAATTCTGCAATTGCTATTTACATTGACCAGAAATATACAGGTTTTTTGAAAACACAAGGAAAACCTATGATTTGAATTTGAAATTACTTGGCATATCCATATAAAACGATCGCAAATTTGTGCGATTTTAAGGATATGACTTAAGTACATAGAATTTTGGGTCTTAATAGATATTGATCTATAGAAGTTACTGTGGGACAGCGACACCTTCCAGCCCCATTCAAAGAGCGTCCATCTCTGAACCCCCTGCCGAAAGTGGATGCTCCCCTGTCGGCAGGGTTGAAGCGCTGCACCCTTACTTCTTAAAGCTCACTTATCACAATAATCGCTCTTTTTTAGAGGAGGCAGAAGGAGGTATTCATGGATTTTTTGTCCTCGTTTTTAACGGACTTCGTTAAGCAGTTGCAGTCCCCAACACTCAGTTTTCTGATTGGTGGCATGGTCATTGCTGCCCTTGGTAGCCAATTGGTAATTCCAGAGGCGATTTGTCAGATCATCGTCTTCATGCTGCTCATCAAAATCGGTCTGACCGGTGGTCAGGCGATCCGCAATTCCAACCTAACGGAGATGGTGTTACCCGTAGCGTTTGCTATGGCATTAGGAATTCTCATTGTATTCATCGCGCGCTATACGTTGGCCAAGCTGCCGAAGGTCAAAACCGTGGATGCGATTGCGACCGGGGGGTTGTTTGGTGCTGTGAGTGGCTCTACTATGGCCGCCGCCCTGACGGTACTGGATGGACAAAACATCCAATACGAGGCATGGGCTGGCGCACTCTATCCCTTCATGGATATCCCAGCGCTCGTAACTGCGATTGTGATAGCCAACATTTATCTCAACAAGAAGAAGAAGGCTAGTGCAGCAGGTGAGTATCTCAGCAAGCAGGACTATCTCAGCAAGCAGACCGTTGCAGCAGGAGATTATCCCGATCAGCAGGATTATCCCAGCACCCGGCAAGAGTACCTCAGCAAGCAGCAGTCTGCGGATAATCGGGTCAAAATATGGCCGATCGTGCAGGAAAGCCTCCAGGGACCTGCCCTATCGGCAATGTTGCTCGGCCTTGCTCTTGGCATATTCGCCCGGCCGGAAAGTGTCTATAAAAGCTTCTACGATCCCGCCTTTCGCGGCTTGCTTTCGATCTTGATGGTGGTCATGGGTATGGAGGCTTGGTCAAGGATTGGCGAACTTCGCAAAGTGGCCCAGTGGTACGTCGTGTATAGCCTGGTGGCACCGCTGTTGCATGGGTTCATCGCCTTCGGTCTCGGCATGATTGCCCACTACGCCACAGGATTCAGCCTTGGTGGCGTAGTGGTTCTGGCCGTCATCGCCGCCTCCAGTTCAGACATCTCAGGCCCACCCACGTTGCGAGCCGGGATTCCTTCGGCCAATCCCTCCGCCTACATCGGTGCCTCCACAGCTATCGGTACACCCATTGCGATTGGCGTGGGAATACCACTCTTCCTCGGGCTTGCCCAGGCGATAGGCGGCGGCTAATCCCAGACGGTTCGCGCTCTGTCGGCGCTCCCTTGACCCGGCAGACCAAGCGACTCAATATATAAGATCAATCTACGTAGGTAAGGAGGTAACCAACATGGCCAAGCCAGCCAAAAAGCTTGTCATCGTCACGGAAAAGATTCTGCTGAAAAAGATCGCCAAGATCATCGAAGAAGCCGGGGCAACCGGTTATACGGTTCTGGAAACCGGCGGTAAAGGCAGTCGCAACGTGCGCTCGTCGGGACAACCCAACGTTTCTGACACCCAGGCGAATATAAAATTCGAGGTGCTCACCCCGGATCGGGATATGGCCGAGAATATTGCAGATCAGGTCGCAGTGAAGTTTTTCCTCGATTTTGCGGGCATGATCTATATCTGTGACGCGGAGGTACTGTACGGCCACAGTTTCTGTGGACCAGACGGCTGTTGAATCGAGACGACACAGACCTAAAAAGCTGGGGCATGACCCCGGCTTTTTAGTAGCCGTATTTCTTGCCTGCGGGACTTGGGTCTCAGTTGCAGTCCCCGACACTCGGCTTTTTGATGGGTGGTATAGTCATTGCCGCCCTCGGTAGCCAACTGCAAATTCCAGATGCGATCCATAAGTTCATCGTCTTCATGCTGCTCATCCAAGTTGGATTGAGCGGCGGCATTGCGATCCGCAATTCCAAGTACCTTTAGGTCGGTGAGTGTCAATATTGACACTCCCCCGTTTATAAAACGGGGGATTCTTGCTTCGCGGGGATTCCAACGAATTTACCCGCGCTAACGCGCCGCTCCGCTAACAGCAAGCATCGTAAATAAGATGCGTTCGCCCTGGGATTAGGGTGGATCAAACCGTTGTGAAGTTACTAGGCTAATTTAGCCTAAGTAGATGATGTAGGCTGTGTAATAAATCTTGGGCTGTGTAGGGCTTGGAAATAACTAGTTGGACTTGAGTATTATCGGCCATCGCCAAAGCTTCATTGGGGTTGATGCCGCTGCAAGCAATGATTTGCACTTGGGGGTTCATTTTTTGTAAGGTACGGATAGCAGTGATTCCATCCATTTCTGGCATCATGATATCCATTAACACTGCACTGATGTGCTTTTTGTGCTGGGCATAAAGGGCGATCGCCTCGATGCCATTGCTGGCTACGAGAGTTCTATAGTTGTGCCTTTCTAGAATTATTTTGGCAATTTCCTGAATTTGCGCTTCATCATCCACTACTAAAATCAGTTCTCCCTGTCCGGGAAATGTCTCTAAATTCTTGGTTTCCGGTGATGGAGTGGCTGCGACGGCGGGTAAGAACAGTTTAAATTTACTACCTTGCTCAATTTTACTAGACACGCTCACAAAACCCCCGTGGCTTTTGACGATGCCCAACACGGTGGAAAGACCCAATCCCGTACCTGTACCGATTTCCTTGGTGGTGAAAAATGGCTCAAAAATCCGATCTAATGTGGCTGGTGACATACCCATTCCCGTATCGGCCACAGTGAGCATAATATAATTCCCCACTTTGGCATCAAGATGCATTCGGGTATAAGCTTCATCAATAAACATATTTTGGGCAGAAATTGTCAGCCTACCACCGTCTGGCATGGCATCGCGGGCATTCACCACTAAATTCATCAGTACTTGATGTAGTTGTGTCACATCCCCAGAGATAGCCCACAAATCTTCTGGGATGGAGAGTACAAATTCGATAGATCGAGGAAATGTTTGTTTGGCTATGAGGGTAATTTCTGCAATCAGATGCTTGATTTGCAGGATTGTCCGTTCTCCTTTAAATCCTCGCGCAAATGACAACACTTGTTTGACTAAATCAGCGCCGCGTCTGGCGTTTTTTTCGATAATCGCTAGTAGACGTTGATATTGTTCTTGGTCTTGAGCAAATCTTACTTGTAGCAGTTGAGATGCTGCCAAAATTGGTGTCAGTATATTATTTAAGTCGTGAGCAATGCCACCGGCTAAAGTGCCGAGGCTTTCTAAGCGTTGAGCGCGGAGAAACTGCTCTTCAAGTTGTTTTTTTTGTGTAATGTCAGTATCAACTGAGAGGATAGCCTTGGGTTGTCCTGCGGCATCACGCATCAGTGTCCAACGGCTTTCAACAATGACTTCTTGCCCAGATTTAGTAACTTTACGTAATTCACCTTGCCAGGAACCAGATTCGGTGACGGTTTTCAAAGCAGCTTTGAGTTGAGGCGAAGGTTTTTTGAATATCAGATGTTGGACATCTTTACCCAAGGCTTCTTCTGCTAACCAACCATATATACGCTCTGCACCTTGATTCCAATATGAGATTTGGCTTTGAAAATCTCGCACTAAAATGGCATCAGTGGCAATATCTAGTAAGGCTGCTTGTTCAAAGATTTTATTTTCAGCCTGTTTGCGTTCACTGATGTCGGAAAAGGAAGCAATCACGGCATAAGGAGTGGGTTCATTGTCACGAAACAAAGGTTGGGAATTAATGGAAATCCAAACAAGTTGTCCATGAGGCTGATGAACTCCCATGACTACATTCGAGCATGGTTGTCCTGTGCGTAAGGTGACCATTGCTGGATGAGTTTCCCCAGGAAATGGAGAGCCATCTTCTTTAATGGTGTGCCAACAAGGATCAGTACAAAGGCGGCCAAATATTTGCTCGGAAGAACGCCCCAAAATCCTTTCGGCGCTAAGATTACAAGCAATGATATTACCATTAGCTTCGTATAGTACAATGCCTTCAGACATTGCTGTCACCACTGAACGGTAACGTTCTTCGCTGTCTCGTAATGCTAACTCTGCCTGTTTGCGTTCGTGTAGCGCAGCTTGCTGTTCGCAGATGTCTCTAGTTGTACCAATCATCCGCGTTGGCTGACCAATTTCGTTATTCAAGACTTTAGCCTTGTGATTCAGCCAGTGAACGCTGCCATCGGGCTTAATAATTCTAAATTCGTTGTTTAATTCATTGCTTTGCTCAATGCTACTAGTTATAGCAGCAGTCAAACATTCCCGGTCTTCAGGATGAACTAAGTCCAACAGTTCTGCCATGCTGTGACTAAAATCATCACTGGGTAAACCATATATTTCTTCCAGGTTGCTAGAACACACTAGCTCGTTGGTGATCAGATTCCAGTCCCACATTCCCATGTGAGAGGCTTCTAGAGCTAAACTCAGTCTGGCCTCACTTTCTTGCAACGACTCTTCTATCTGCTTACGTTCTGTAATATCTTCGGCGATGCCGGCATTATATTCTACATGACCTTGCTGATTGTATATGGCAAAGCCCCGATCCCAGATCCATCGCATCGAGCCATCGGGGCGTAAAATCCGATATTCGACATCAGCCGATTCACCCTGCTTTTGGCGCTGTATTTTGGCCATCACACGATGGCGATCGCCTGGATGCACTGCTTCTAACCATGAGCCTGGCTGATCAGTTAAACTCTGACAAGAGTGACCCCAAATTTTTTCATAAGCAGGATTAACATACAGGTTCTCCTCTAAATCTGGGGTTGACATCCAAATTACGGCTTGAGTATTTTCGGCAATCCGGCGAAATTTTTCTTCACTCTTTTGCAGTGATAACTTTATCTGCCGACTTTCAGTGATGTCTCTACCTACACCCTGAATTTCCACGACTTTTCCTGTGTCATCTTGGATGGCGGTCACATTCCATTGCAACCAGCGCATACCTTTCACTGTTGCCGCACGTCGCTCATTAATAGTCAACTGGTAAGGTGGAGATAGCAAATCTGTGAGATTTTGTTTGACTTTAGACACATCATCAGCATAGATAAAATCGAATAGAGACGAATGGCGAAATTCATCTATTTGCCAACCGAAAGTTTGACACGCTGCTGTGTTAGCGAAGGTAATTTGCCCATGCAAATCCACCCGGATAATCACATCAGCTTGAGTTTCTACTAGTTGGCGATAAAGTTGTTCACTTTGCCGCAATGCTTCTTCGGCCAGCTGGCGTTCATTAATTTCCTGTTGTAGAAGGTTGTTAGCTACAAGCAGTTCAGATGTGCTATCTACTTGGAATTTTGCCAGGGTTTGCTGCAATTTCTGATTTGCCTGGACAATTTCTGCCAATTCTGCATCCAAGCAGCATGGTAAATCATCTTGAGTTTGAGAACATACCTGATGTAGTTGTTGATTTACTTGTCCTAACTCATGTGTTGGGTATTGTAAATCTTGCTGCAAGGGGTTGATCATCCCAACCATGTTTGCCAGATCAAGGGCGTTGAGTAAACTAGTTTCCGTGACAATTCCCAGCAATTGCCTGCTTTCATTCAAAATGGGCAGATAACGAACTTGGTGGTGACGCAAAAGTGTCCAGGCTGTAAAAATATTCTGGGAATGGGATGTAGTCATGGTGATAACTGGCTGTACCATGACCTCGGCTATTTTTACCTGGGATATGTTTATCCCGTTGGCAATGACTTTAATGACATCTTTAGCCGTAAAAATACCTAATAAGTTTTTTTTCTCTACAACCAAGACATAGCTGGTGTCTTGATGCTGAAATATCTGTTTATTTAATGAATAATGTTGATCAATCAGGGAATAATTATGATTTCGCTCCTGATTCATCAAGACAATAGCATCGACGACATAACTATCAGGGCTAATCGTTAACGGGCAATGATCAATCACATGATATAAATCAGGCATGTAAGTTAGCTGATTTTTAAATCGCATAGTTAATTCATCAATTTTCATGTTCTTATTGACGTCTGAACTACATAGCGAAAGTTATGCCGAGCTAAATTTGGGGAATCAACAATTATAAAGATAAAAACAGCCAGGGGACAAATTTATCGCTGAATAGAATGATATTTGTGTAAAATAGAGCTATAGTCTAAATCAGTATCCAACCAAGGCGGTTGAGGAAATTTTGTAGTTCTTAAACCCATTGTATTGGCAAATCCTGAATAGATGACTTCTTACCTAAAGAGATTACCTTAATTAGTGGTTTCACCCTCAGGGGGTCACACCACCCACACGAATTAGGGAACTTTCAACTAAAAAAATATCCCATTGCTGGGGTAGGCAGGGGAGCAGCACTTCGGCTACGCTCAGTGGACGGGAGCAGGGAGCGGGGGGAAGACAACAAATATTATTTGAGTAAATTGGTTAATTTATTCTTTGGAAGTCCCTTATGGGAGCGAACTGACAAAAGCCCTCCGGGCATCCAAGAAACAGCGCTGGCGCGATAGCGTTCGCGAAGCGTGTGCCTTGCACTCAGCGCTCCGTAGGAATCGCTTTTGAGGAGATAATTTATTTTCTGGTGTTCCCTGATATCCAGTAAAATTCATATCGCAGGAGTATCTGCATCATCTTGTAGTTTTGAAGACAAACTAGCCCAGTCCATGATTGATCACCACCCCCAGAAATTCAGCATGTCCTGGCTGCCTCTGAGTTTGTCTGCATTACTCAGTAGCATAATTTCTCATCCAACAAAAGCTCAGGTTGTCGATCCCATTCAACTACCACCCCCGCAGGATCTCCAACCAGTTGTACCTGGGCCACAAGCACCAACGACACCACCGCAACCATTACCCCCACCGGCAGATTTATTCTCGCCTGGGCCGGCTCCTTCTACACCTGAATACCAATTACCGGAAAATATTCCCCAAACTATTACTGTAGAACGCTTTGAAGTTATTGGCAGTACAGTATTTAGTGCCGAAGAGTTAGCCGCAGCTACTGCGGAATTTATTCAAAGACCGATCTCATTAGCTGAAGTTTTTCAAGCTCGTACTCAAATTACGGAACTATACATCAGCAAAGGTTATATCACTTCTGGTGCCTACATACCACCCCAAACTATTCGCTCAGGTGTGATCAAAATCCAAGTGGTTGAAGGTCAATTAGAGGACATCCAAGTTACAGGTACTCAACGTTTAAACTCTAATTATGTCCGCAGTCGTCTAGCGATCGCCACATCCGCGCCTTTGAATCGGCAAGAATTATTGGCAGCATTACAACTATTGCAACTTGACCCTTTAATTGAAACTTTATCTGCGGAACTATCAGCCGGGTTGCATCCGGGGACGAGTATCCTCCAAGTGAAGATTCAAGAAGCAAAAACATTTAGTGTGCAAGCCATTCTCGATAATGGGCGATCGCCTAGTGTGGGTAGTTTTCGCCGCCGCTTACAATTGAATGAAGCCAACTTGCTGGGATCGGGAGACAGCTTGAGTCTCACCTACACTAATACCGATGGCAGTAATGCCTTAGATACCAGCTACACATTGCCGGTGAATCCCCACAACGGCACACTTACGTTGAATTGGGGAACGGCCGCGAGTAATGTCATCGAACGTCCTTTCAACATCCTCGATATCCAATCATCTTCTCGCTATTATGAATTGACATTTCGCCAGCCATTGCTGCAAACACCTACCCAGGAATTTGCTCTGGGTGTGACAGCTTCTAGAAGAGAAAGTGAAGCAAATTATCTTTCTAACACAGGCGAAAAATCACCCTTTCCTTCACCAGGCGCTGACGCAGCCGGCAGCACACGCATATCTGCAATCCGCTTTTTTCAAGAATGGACTAGTCGCAACACTCAGGAAGTAATGGCATGGCGATCGCAATTTAATTTGGGTATAGGTGCATTCAATGCCACAATTAATTCCGAACTGCCCGATAGTCGCTTTTTGGCGTGGCAAGGGCAAGCACAGTGGGTGCGCTTATTAGCACCAGAAACGTTACTTATTCTCCGGGGAAATACGCAATTAACCTCCAGGGCGCTTTTACCTTTAGAACAGGTGGGACTAGGTGGTGTCAACAGTGTTCGTGGCTATCGGCAAGATTTACTCTTGACTGACAATGGTGCTGTGGCTTCAGCGGAAGTACTGTTACCAATTCTGCGTTTACCTCAAATAGACAGTTTGTTGCAGGTTGTCCCTTTTGTGGATTTTGGCGTGGCTTGGAATAATACCGCCCAGAACCCAGACCCTAATACCCTCGCATCTGTTGGACTGGGGCTGAGGTGGACACAAGGCAATAATTTTACTGCTCGTCTCGATTGGGGTATTCCTTTAATCTCTGTGCAGCAACAGAACAAAACATGGCAAGAAAATGGACTGTATTTTTACTTACAATATAATTCTTTGTGATCTGCGGGACTTGCTTGTGGGGGCATTGCTGATATGAATGAAATTGTGATTAATGATACAACTTTACGAGATGGTGAACAAGCTGCTGGTGTAGCTTTTAATTTAGAAGAGAAAATAGCGATCGCGCAACTACTCGATGCAATGGGAGTGCAAGAATTGGAAGTTGGTATTCCTGCAATGGGTGTAGCAGAACAGCAAGCGATCATCGCCATTTCTCACTTGGGTTTGCGCGCTCAATTACTTGGTTGGAACCGGGCTGTGATTTCAGATATTCAGGCTTGTATCGCTTGTGGTTTACAGCGCGTACATATATCTATTCCTGTCTCGACAATTCTCATTACCGCTAAATTTCAGGGTAACTGGCAAGTTGTTTTCCAAAAACTGCGAGATAGCATCAGCTTCGCTGTAGATCATGGACTTTTTGTTTCTGTAGGTGGAGAAGACTCTTCTAGAGCCGAAGAAAAATTTCTCCTTGAGGTAGCACTTTATGCTCAAGAATGTGGTGCATCGCGGTTTCGCTTTTGTGACACAGTTGGCATTCTCGATCCGTTTTCTACTTATACGCAAGTTCAAAAGTTAGTCAAATTATTATCAATACCCGTAGAAATGCACACCCACAATGATTTTGGTTTAGCAACTGCCAACAGTTTAGCGGGAATCAAGGCGGGGGCTTTATCAGTTAATACAACAGTTAATGGTTTGGGTGAAAGAGCGGGAAATGCAGCTTTAGAAGAAGTGGTGATGGCTCTCAAACGCATATATCAGTATGATTTAGGACTTGATACTTCTCGTTTATTAGAAATATCCCGACTTGTCGCCTCAGCATCAGGGTACAATGTCCATCCGTGGAAGGCAATTGTCGGTGAAAATAGCTTTGCTCATGAATCAGGTATCCATGCTCATGGTATCATCCAAGACCCTAATACTTATGAAAGTATGACCCCAGAAGAAGTAGGATCACAGCGGCGTTTAGTTGTGGGTAAACATTCTGGGCGGCATTTATTATCTAACTTACTGCAACAGCATGGGATATTTCTCAATCCAGAAGCAACCCAGTCTGTTTTAGACGCAGTACGACAAGCATCTGTAGAGAAAAAAACTAGTTTAACGACGCAAGAACTGTTGCAAATAGCCCAAGCACACCAGCTGATTAAAACGGACTAAGGACTTGGAAACAGGGAAATGAGTCATCTTGTCTACCCAAATAAATATGATCACTATTCAACGCCATCCCAAGAGGTAGCTGATAGCTTGAATAACGCTCAGATAAAAATTACCTTCTCTTTCTCGAAACAGTTGAAAGGCAGAATCAGGCGCACCAAAAAAAGGTCTGAGAGTCCATCCTAGCTGACTGCCTACGAAAGCATACAGTAATAACCAAAATTGTAAAATTTTCTTACGTGTTTTGCTACCTTCATTATCTTGTTCTAAAACTAAATTCATCGCCTGATATAAAGAAGATATGCCAATGAATCCTGTAATGGCAAAAATTACTACATTTAACAAAATTAAAAATTGGTAATTATTAGTAGTAATTAAGAAAAATAGGGTAATTGGGGCAAAACTAAATAGAAGGACACTAGTAACGGAAACCGCAGTTAGAACTAGGGCAAAGTGCTGACCAAAAGTACGTTTGGAACCAAAAATAATATTAGAAAAATACAATGTTGGCAAACAAATTAGCAGTGTAATGAGATAAAGTGCTGGTAATTTGACAGCAGAAGATAACGCTTGCATCCAACTATGGTATGCACCAATGATGCCGCCATAAATAGCCAGAAATATGGAACTACAAACCAACAAAGAAATGATTTTGCTTGGTAATCTTGCACCTTGGCGAATTTCATCAAGAAAACCCGGGCGATCGCGCAGTAAGCTGATCAGTACAGGAAAGTATTTTATGCCTACAGATTTCCGCTCAATCATTTTATTTTCACACACCTAATATGCAAGTTTTGGCAATCATTCATCAGAATAATCAGCACCAGAACCATATTTCCAGGCATCAATTAAACGATGCCAATAATATTGTTGTTCGCTTGATTGATGATTTATCCATGTTTCTAACATTGGACTGAGTTTAAATAAGGCAGTATAAACACCTAAATTACTGTAATGCATTATCCAATCTAGTAAACTACCCAATCCAACTTGGGGAATTATTTTGGCAATTAATCCCGGATGGGATAAGCCAGTGCTTAACAATGTTTGTGTCAGTGCCGAAAATTGTACGACATCTTGCAAAAATGGTTTAAGTACTGGTGTACCTAACTGTTGCATTTCCTGAAAAACTGCTGAGAGTAAGTTATTAATTTGATCAGGGTCAATTTTTTGATTTACACCCACACTCATGGCTTTTTGAAATAACCAAGTCACTGTGAGATTCGGCTGATAGGGTTGCAGCAGGGCTAAATTTGGGGCTGATAATTGATTGGTTTGTAGTGCCTCATCAATGCCAAATGTTAACCGTTTCAGGTGACGCACCATTGCCCCAAAGCCACCAAAACTTAAGGGAGATTGACTACCACTGCTATCACCTACGGGCAAAATGCGATTCCAAGGGGTTTTCAGGGGACTTTGGCGGTAGGTAGGAAAAAAACCAAATAACGCTCGTTGAAATTGCAATTGATTTAATTCAACACCTTGATATTCTGGCAGCAGTCGCAGATACTCTGCAAATAATTCTGCTAAACTCAAGCGTTGAAGTTCTGCATCCATGTAAGTAAATAAGTAAGTGGTTCTACCATCCCTAGCGGGGAAAGCTTCCCAAAAGTACTGGCATTGATTTTGCAAAGCTGTAAATGATAATAATAAGTCACCAGAATTATTTTCGGGAAAACCTTGGGCGCAACTTCCCACTACTAAGCACAAAGCATCTGGTTTTTTACCTTGGCGTGCTTGGCGGGAGATGGGTGAAAAATGCCCCATTGCATCGATTAATAACTTTGCTTTGTATTGGTTATTGACTATCACCCCATCTGGATGAACTATTGCTTCTATGAAGGGTGTGTGTTCTAGCAACTGGCCCCCAGCCGCCAAAAATCGGGTTTTCAATGTCTCTAGTAGGTAAACGGGATCAATACCGATATTCAAGACATCTTCAACCCACACTTGTGTACCACCATCAAAATTGACGCGTGCGGGGTTATATTGAGTGGCGATCGCCTGTTCTAATTCTTCACTACTTAGCATGTTTAATTGCAAAAACACTGCTAACTCTGGGCGAGAAATATTCCATTCTTGTTCTCTCCCCCGCAAAATTCCTCGTTCTATTAAGGCTACTCGCCGCCCCTGCACCGCTAAAGCGCAACCAATTAAAATGCCCAATGTGCCACCGCAGACAATGGCATCCCACTCCACAGTGCCTAAATTTTGCTGACTTTCTTTAACTACTGTCGGTACTGGTGTTGTGTTTTCTCTGATAGATTTCAGGAGGCGATCGCCTTGATACAAACCTCCCAAAACATCGCCTGGTAATTGCGAAAGAATTTCTTCAGTGAGGGATGGGGACATAGTATATCAAATAGCCAAGCTAATTATCTTAATTTTATCTTTACCAAAATTTAACCTGTTATTTTTTCTACAAAACTTCTATCTTCATCAAAAATTTATACTATTTAGTATATGCTTAAGTAGATTTTTATGTTAATTTACCAAATATGAATTCATAATTAAGGTCTTTTTATTAGTTGCCTTAACCAGCTATTAGCCAACTAGTGATTTTAGTTATGAACAGATAAAATTAGGCATTTCTTTTGTGTATATTATGCTAACTAACTAAAAATCTGATTCAAACAGGACTTACATAACCAACCACGTATTGCCGTCATGGCGACCGTAGGGAAGCAATCTCAAAGCCTTAATTTTCGTGGCGAGTACGTAAGTCCTATCAAAAAAAATATTATGACTATCCCTTTAGTTATAAATTTTTCAAAAATAGCTGTGTTAAAAATATATAGATTTTACTTTCGTTAAAGATAAAAGATTGATAATATTGTATTTTTGGAAACAAATTCTTATGAGAGTTGCTTTTATAGTCGGCACCTTCCCTTCTTTATCTGAGACTTTTATTGTCAATCAAATCATAGGATTAATTGACCGTGGGCATCAGGTTGATATCTATGGTATCCCACCAGTTCATGCCAAAGTACATCCAGATGTAGAAACTTACCAACTATTAAATCATACTTATTATCGCACAGAAGTTCCCAGAAATTACTTGTGGCGTCTACTAAAAGGCATCAAATTAGTCCTAGAGAATTTGCTCAAAGATCCTTTAGTGATACTGCGATCACTCAACTTTTTCCAATATGGTAGAGAAGCCATTTCTTTACGGTTATTGTACTCAGTTATCCGGTCATTAGCCGCCCAACCATATGATATTATCCACTGTCAGTTTGGGACTAACGGTCTAGAAGGAATGGTTTTGCGTGAACTTGGGGCTATTAAAGGTAAGTTGATTACTACGTTTCGCGGCTACGATATCAGCTGCTTTGTTCAGGAACAAGGAGAAGATGTTTATCAAACCCTATTTGCGAAAGGAGATTTTTTTCTCACCAACTGTGAATATTTCCAGCGAAAAGCCATCAAACTAGGTTGTAATCCCCAAAAAATCGTTGTTCATGGTTCAGGTATAGATAGTAGTTTGTTTCCATTTAAAGTCAGACAGCCCCGTACCGATGGCAAAATTCGGATTACCACCACTGGTCGGCTTGTAGAAAAAAAAGGCATTGAATACGCTATTCATGCTATTGCCAAAATATCCAAAGTTCACCAAAATATCGAGTATAAAATCATTGGTGACGGCATATTAAAAACAGAATTACAGCAACTAATTGATTTCCTAGATATTGGTGACAAAATACAGCTTGTGGGGTGGAAAACACAGCCAGAGATTGTGGAAATTATTGATAATTCGGATATTTTTATCGCCCCCAGCATTACAGCTAAAGATGGGAACCAAGATGCCCCGGTAAATACTTTAAAAGAAGCTATGATTATGGGGTTACCAGTAATAGCTACTCACCACGGTGGTATACCTGAATTAGTGAAGGATGGTGTCTCAGGCTTCCTCGTACCAGAACGAGATACTGATGCCATAGCTGAGAAATTAAGTTATCTAATAGAGCATCCAGAAATTTGGGAAACAATGGGTCAAGCCGGTCGTACTTATGTAGAATCACATTACGATCTGCATAAGTTAAACGATAGGCTAGTTGAAATTTATCAGCAGGTAATGGTAAATGATTTATATTCTCCAACTACAGAACTAACTCCACTAGTTAAGATGAATTATGAAAATATATAAGAAAAGTCTCATTAAATTGCCATGAGCCAATATAGGCAGGTCAAACTACTAACAAAATCTAGAAGCTGACAATTTCCGTACTGATTCTGGTCATTGAAAACTACATTTATTGATTGAGATTACATCATGAACTCACAAGCGATCGCCACCCCAGAAGTTACAATTGTTGTATCCCCACGGGAACGTTTCAGCTATACCCGTGAATCCCTAGAAAGTATTTACGAACATACTGAATATCCCTTTAAATTAATTTACGTTGATGGCGGTTCCCCACGTCACATCAAAGATTATTTAGCCAAACAAGCCGAACAAAAGCAATTTCAACTAATTCGCACCGATTATTATCTCGCCCCAAACCACGCCAGAAACATAGGGCTACAACAAGTTACAAGCAAATACGTCGTGTTCATCGATAACGATGTCGTCGTTACCCCTGGTTGGTTAAAGCCTTTGGTAGAATGTGCCGAAGAAACAGGAGCCACAGTAGTTAGTCCCTTAATCTGTCAACATCTACCACTACACACAGAAGTACATTGTGCAGGCGGAGAATCTGGCGTAGCAGTAGAAACCAAAGGAGAAACCACAAGACGGCGGATAATTGAAAAAATTTATAAACAAGGTCGGAAAGTTGCAGATGTACTTCCCCAGCTACAACGACAAGAAACCGGACTAGCAGAGTTCCATTGCATGATGGTACGCACACAGATATTTCAACAAGTTGGGCTGTTAGACGAAAAACTGCTGAACACCAAAGAACACGTTGATTTTTGCATCCTCGTAGCTCAAGCCGGCGGTACAGTCTACCTAGAACCAGCATCGCTCATGACTTATGTTCCAGGTGTACAACTAGAGTTGACAGACATACCCTACTACATGCTGCGTTGGAGTGATGCTTGGGAAATAGAAAGTCTACAACACCTACGTGAAAAGTGGGATATCACCGAAGATCAGTACTTCAAAAATAAATACAACCGTTTAGGATGGCGGCGACACATGACCATTATTAAACCTTTATCCCGTAAACTCCTCATTGGTAAAATTAATTCTCGCCTAGCTAATAAAATTCTGGGTTCTGTAGACAAAGTAGTCAATCGTTTTGTCACCTACCGCTACGCTCAAAAACACTTACCCAGTGTCATGCAAAAGCAAAATATCAAGCAGGGTGAGTCTGTAGGCGCGAACTACTAGGGACTAGGGGCTAGAAATCACTATAAATTCTAACCTCTAGCCTCTAACCTCTAGCCTCTAACCTCTCTTTCACACAATTGACATTTGCAATCTCTTGGCCAAAGGTAAACAGTTTTGAAGCAACATCAAAGACGTAACTATCAGTTAAATAAGGTCGTATATACACCAGAAAGTACACTGAGACATCCGCTGACATTGTTCCGACAAATGTGGCGAGACTTGATAGCCTCTCGTGAACTTGCTTGGCGACTAATGATAAGGGATATTAGCGCCCAATATCGTCAATCATTTTTAGGAATCGCCTGGGCTTTTTTACCGCCTATCGTCATGGCTGTTGGTTTTACCCTTGCTAGTAATGCCAACGTGATTAGTATTGGTGCTACTGATTTACCGTATCCCGCTTATGTTATGTTTAGCACTGCCTTATGGCAAACATTTGTTGAAGCATTAAATGGGCCAGTGCAAGCAGTGACTGTAGCCAAACCCATGTTAGCCAGAGTTAACTTTCCCCGCGAGGCACTTATATTAGCAAAAATAGGTGAAGTATTTTTTAACTTTGCCATCAAGCTGATTTTAATTGTGGCATTGTTTATCTGGTTTCGCATTCCCATAGGCTGGACAGTGCTGTTAACTCCAGTGCCATTAATTAATTTAGTTTTGCTGGGAACATTTATCGGCATTTTATTAGCGCCTTTAGGAGTACTGTATCAAGATGTATCGAAAGGACTAACATTAATTACAGGTTTTTGGCTGTTCCTAACTCCTATAGTTTATCCAGTTCCTACAGAAGGAACCTTTGGCTTGTTAGTACAATTTAATCCCGTCACTCCTTTACTAGTAACTACCAGAGAGTTAGCCACCACAGGTATAGTATCCGAACCTGTTGGTTTTTGGCTGGTCAGTATGATTACTTTAGTCGGATTACTGCTAACCTGGATTACATTCCGTCTTGCTATGCCTTTTGTGGTTGAGAGAGTGAGTTCCTAATAATGACTAATTTGATAACCAAAGAAATTGCTGTTTTTCCTGACAATAGCGAAGTAGTTGTTTCTGTGGAGAATGTCTCCAAAAAATTCTGTAGAAACCTCAAAAAATCTTTAATGTATGGTGTCCAGGATATTGCCATAGAATTATTAGGAGCTAATAGAAAAAGTGATACTCTACGTCCAAAAGAATTTTGGGCCCTGAAAGATGTTAGCTTTCAACTGCGGCGAGGAGAAGCTCTGGGGTTGGTGGGGTCAAATGGAGCCGGAAAAAGTACGCTACTACGTATCATTAGTGGTTTGATTAAACCAGATACTGGTCGTGTGGAGGTTAAGGGTAGAGTCGCCCCATTAATTGCACTAGGAGCCGGGTTTAATCCTATTTTGACTGGGCGAGAAAATATTTATGCCAATATGTCAATTTTGGGTTTATCTACTAAAGAAATAGAAGCCAGATTTCAAGATGTAATTGATTTTGCAGAAATTGCTGATGCCATTGATTCACCTGTACAAACTTATAGTTCTGGCATGGCAGCACGCTTAGGATTTGCTTGTGCGGTGCATATAGAACCGGATATATTAGTAATTGATGAAGTACTGGCAGTTGGGGATATTAAATTTAGAATGAAATGCCACCGGATGTTAGCAAAGCTACGAGAAAAAGGTACAGCTTTCATCTTGGTTTCCCATAATGCTCATTCAATTTTAAATATCTGTAATAATTCAATTTATTTGTCTAAAGGCAAGTTAATTTTAGCCGATGAAACAGAAATAGTTGTTCGTAAATATGAAGAAGATTTATCTTTAAGTGGGTTAGAAAATGCTCTAGGGGTAATGGTTTTACCAGAAAAACCTAGAAATGAGAGTATGGGCTTAGATATTCTCTCTCTGGCTTTTAAAGATACAGCAGGTAATATTTTGCCTACACTCATGACTGGTGAGCCGTCTTACTTATCCGTAGAATGTAAAGCTTATCAATCTATTGAAAATGCCAACTTGGGTGTTTTAATTACCGCTTTATCAGGAGAAAATGATCTAGTTTTATATCTAACGGCTAACAGCGATAACGAGCTTTTAAAAATATCGCCTGGAAAACTAGAAATCCAAATGTCTATGCCTTATTGCGGATTAGTCCCAGGTGTATATAGTGCTAAAATTTATGTCAGAAAGGATGTACAAACATTTGATCTAATCGAGTCTTTTCGCTTCACTGTAAAAGCTAATAAAAATACAAGTCGGTGTTTATTTTATCAACCACGAACCTGGAAAGTTATTAGCAGTTGAGTTTAACAGTGAACTATGGTTTTTGAAATATTTTCTTCGGCTTCGTCTCCTACAAAATCTCCCTTTAAATTTACTCAAGTCTCTAACTACAAACTGATTCGCTTGTAGTAAGGGCTACAGTCCTGATTTTATGCAACTTAAATGCTCATTAGCTTAAGTAGAAAGGGTTAATAAAATAAAATGTGTAGTCAGTCAGGGGCTCTAGACCTTGAAAATCTGGGAAGAGAGCGATAAATCGCTTACTACGAACAAAACATTATTTTATTAATTTAAGCCTACCTAATTAGTCAAGAAATAAATTTATGGGCGGACTGGAAAGCTGGTACAAGAATAAAAATTGTATGAAAATATAAGAGCTAAAGTCCTGCATTCATCCTTTCTTGTCTTTATGTCTATCTATTTAAGTGCATTGAATATAAAAACAAAATCCTTTGACTAGGATTAATTTCTGTATAGTACTGAGGAAAACAGATGTCAAACCTAGTTTCAGTCATCATCCCCTGCTTTAATGCAGAAAAATGGATAGCCGAAGCAATCGATAGTTGTTTACAACAAACCTATTCAGCTATCGAAATCATTGTAATTGATGATGGCTCTACAGACAATTCTTTAGAAATTATCAAAAGTTACAAAGATAAAATTATTTGGGAAGCTTCGCCCCACAAAGGTGGCAATTATGCCAGAAATAGAGGATTTGATTTGTCTAGAGGAGAGTATATTCAGTACTTAGATGCAGATGATTATATTTTACCTGAAAAAATTGCCAGACAAGTCAGTTTTCTCGAGGAAACAAAAGCAGATGTAGTGTATGGTGATTGGAGACATCAACGTCATTTGTCTGATGGTTCTAGTTTCCTAGACAATATAGAAGTTTCTGAATCACAAACAGATATTTTGGCTTCTCTATTAGCCAATTGGTGGGTAGCTCTAGCTGCTTTACTCTATAAAAGAAACGCAGTAGAAAAAAGTGGCGGTTGGGATGAAACTCTAACTGCTGCACAAGACAGAGATTTTTTTATCTCAGTTGTCATGAATCAAGCTAAAGTTGTCTATCAACCTGGTTGCTATGCAATTTATAGGCGATATGGTGCTTTCACAGTGTCTACTTCCTCTAAAAGTCGCTGGTTAAAGTGTCACTATTTAGTCTTAAGTAAAGTAGAGCAAAAACTTTTGAATAGGAACCAGCTTTCTCTAAAGTACCGTCATGCTTTAGCTAAATCATATTTTGACCTTGCAAGAGAATCTTTATTTATAGATTATTCACAATATTTAATCTTTTTAGAAGAAGCGTTAAATATGTTTCCAGAGTTTAAAGCCAATAGTAAAAGACCAGTCTATAAGTTTGTACAAAATCTTTTTGGTTTTCGACAAACTGAAAGAATTGCCTGTGGTGTCTTATTTATCAAAAAATTTTTTACTTCAGGAAAACTGGGTATGACACAATAGTGTATTTATACCATTTTTCATGACAGTGAAGGGTGCTAAAGGATAAAAGGCAACTTATGTAATTGAGAAGTGCTATCCTGCTTTTGTGACTTCCAATTATTATATTTTTTGGTTCTTCAGTAGCTGTTATGCCAAACTATTAGTTATAGCCTCCAGAGAAATATTAAAAGCGTATCTTTTTTTATCTAAAGCTCTTATAAATATTGACATTTAAAGAGTATTTATTGTTAGCTGTAAATACAAACTGATTATTTTTATATAAATTTACAATTATGGCTAGCAGAAAAGATATTAAAATTTTAACAGAGCTTCTTGATTTAGACAATATAAAAGTTATCTCACATCGCATTCATCCTGGGATTGGAATGATTTTACAAACCGA
>JAKOMP010000101.1 GCA_022241785.1 Cyanocohniella sp. LLY
TTAGTTAGAGATCGCCTGAATATGTTCTTGAAGAGCTTGCTTTTGTTCTGGGGTCATCGGTAAGTAAATACACTCGTCTTACTTATCCTGACTGATTTTCGCCTTCTTTGCAAAAAACTGGGATGCTCCCCAGTGCATCTCCTACTCTGGATAAGTTTGGTCTGGTAAAAATAAAGTGAATTGACTACCTTCACCTAGTTTTGATACTACTGTGACATCTCCACCATGCAACCGGGCTAACTTGCGAGTCAAAGCCAAACCCAAGCCAGTGCCTTCATATTGACGATTTAATCGACTGTCTAATTGTTTAAAAGGCTCAAATAGAAATTGAAACTGATTGGTATCAATCCCAATACCAGTATCAGAAACTGTGAAACTAATACCTTCAGGTACTTTTTGCACTACCAAAGAAACTTGGCCTGCTGGGGTAAATTTAATAGCATTAGTTAAAAGATTTATTAACATTTGTTTGATACGCCGGGCATCTGCAACACACACGCCTGCTTTGGAATCAATGTCACTTGTGAGGTCTAATCCTTTCTCTATAGCGCGATCGCGCACTGTCGATAAAACAGAATTACATAGCTCTGGTACTGACAAAGGTAATACAGATAATTCCTCTTTACCTGCTTCAATTTTAGATAAGTCTAAGATATCGTTAATTACTGCCAGTAGATGTTCACCACTGCTGTATATACAACTTATATACTCCTTTTGTTTCTCATTGAGGGAGCCAACCATTTCTTGTTGTAGCAACTGAGACAAGCCCATAATGGCATTGAGAGGTGTCCGTAGTTCATGGCTCATGGTTGCTAAAAATTCACTTTTTG
Organism: Cyanocohniella sp. LLY; assembly: GCA_022241785.1. Taxonomy (GTDB): domain Bacteria; phylum Cyanobacteriota; class Cyanobacteriia; order Cyanobacteriales; family Nostocaceae; genus Cyanocohniella. The sequence continues at coordinate 831 of JAKOMP010000101.1, forward strand.
CCCGACTACCCGCTTCTGCTGCTGCTTGAGAAGCACGTAGTTTTAACTCTATTTGTTTGCGCTCAGTAATATCTTCGATCATCGCTAAAAAACATTCAGGGGCACCATTGCTGTCTGGAAGTATAGAAACGGATATTTGAGTCCAAACTAGGCTACCATCTTTGTGTATTAAGCGTCTTTCCATCTCCAGGTGTTGTTTGACGACAAGTTGTTCACCATCGTCTAGATGGATTCCGGAAATTAGTTGTTTGTAAACTGCTAAATCTCCCTTTTGGTGGGCAATGTAATTGATGAAGCGTTGACCACACAGTTCTTGACGGCTGTATCCCAACATCTGACACAAGGCGGGATTAATATCCACTACTTGTGCTTTGAAATTGATTAGTCCAATGCCAATGGATGAACGCTCAAAAATTGCCCGAAATTGGGTCTCGCTTTGTCGTAGTGCTTCTTGTGCGGCGTTGCGATCGCTTGCTTCTAGAGCTAGGGTGACAAAATCTGCAATTGAAGCGGCAAAATTTTCTTCCGCTAAATTCCACTGACGCACCTCGCCAAAGTGTTCATGACAGACTACCCCCACCAAATGACCCCCAAGCCAAATTGGTGCAGCCAACAAAGATGCGATCCCAAATACAGAAAGATAAACAGATGATAACTCTTGGGTTCTTTGGTCTTCGATGGCATCATGGACTGCAATGCTACGTTCTTCTTTTAACGCCTGAAAATAAGCAGGATAATTCGCTTTTAAAAAATATTTACCAGAGGTATGTTCTTGTTTACTCACATCATACAAATTGATGCATTCAATGGCAGAGCGGTCTTCGTTATATAACCACACGCCAACTCGCTTCACTGAGAGAGTTTGCGCCGCAATTTCGGTTATTTCTCGGAGTGCTGCATTCAGATTGCCTTGTTGAAACGTTTTGCTTCTAGCTAATTGCACTAGCGCCTGGCTTTGTTTGCGCCGCTCCTGCTCTTTGAGTTGAAAGGCTTCTTGTATTTGTTGAGTTTCTGTAATATCTTTAGCCACTACCATCTGCATTTGTTGTCCCCGGAAAGAAATTACTTTGCCTTGCCGGTCTACAGGAAAGGTAGAACCGTCTGTGTTAACTACAATTACTTCACAGGGTTTTTCATAACCGGGCAGTATATTTTTATTCATCAAATCTTCTAACTATATTTATATACTGAGTCTGTCAAGTATTCACACTCTCCAGAAATTACTGGCTCTGAATCAGCTGAAATTGTGGCTGAGAGGTCATATTTTTAACGATTAACACTCAGATAACATAGAAGACTCCAAAATAGCATCACTCCCTGAGGGTAAATCTGTTAGGGTTGATACTCTCTGTTGGCTCTGAATCATTAGAAAACATGATTAATAGTAATAAATTGTACCTATGGGATTTGTTACTTAATAAAGCAACTTCATCTAAAAAGTTTCAGAAAACAAGGGCTGCATACGCAATTTTAGAAAAAATTGGATTTGGATTAATAATATCTTGATGAAAATCCTGTCCCTAGTTAAGGAGCGGTTATATTAATAAAGACTGTCTGATAAGCCCATACAGCAGTTCTTTAAGCTATTAACAATCAATTTACAATAATTACCAATACTTGCTTCATAGTACAAGTACCTAGATTTATCTTGGGGATCAATCCCAAATTTCAAATCCGTCTGGAAAAGTTTGCTCAAGTAAATACTGACCACCATAACAGCCGCAGATTCACCTAGAGAAAGATACCCTAATGCGGAAAATTTGTAAGAATTGAAAATAATACGCAGCTCTTCTGGAGGTGGCTCAATGACCAATAAAGATGTAAGAATTGTTTCATTAATTCCCAGTGGTACAGAGATTTTAGCAACACTAGGATTAACTAATGAAATTGTCGGGCGATCGCATGAATGTGATTACCCTCCAGAAATCCAAAATCTCCCTGTTTGTACCCAGCCACGCTTAAACTCCCAAGCAGCAAGCAGCAAGATTCACGATGATGTCAATAATTTGTTGCAATCGGCTCTCAGTATTTATGAAATCAAAACAGACGTTTTAGAGAAATTACAGCCCACTCACATTTTGACTCAAGACCAATGTGATGTCTGTGCAGTCAGTCTACAAGACGTAGAAAAAGCTGTTGCTAGCCTGATCCATACTTCACCACAAATCATTTCCTTACAACCGAATCTTCTAGAAGACGTGTGGACTGATGTTGAGCGCGTAAGTCATGTCTTTGGCGTAGACTCAGTTAAGGTTTTAGAAAATTTAGAAGCTCGCGTGACTATATGTCAGCAAAAAATTCAAGGGCTTTCTTTAACAGAGTTACCCACCGTCTCCTGTATTGAGTGGACAGATCCTTTAATGTTTGCGGGAAATTGGATTCCCGAACTCGTTAATTTGGCAGGAGGACAGTCACAGTTTAGTGTAATTGGGAAACCTTCGGCTCGCATACCTTGGGAAACACTGATAAATAGCAATCCAGACATAATCATCTTTATGCCCTGTGGATTCGATTTAAATCGCACTCGTCAAGAAGCCCAATTATTTACTCAACGTCCAGAGTGGGAAAAACTCCACGCCACCCAAGCTGGTAGAGTTTACATCACTGACGGTAATGCCTACTTTAATCGTCCAGGGCCACGATTAGCAGATTCCCTAGAAATTTTGGCAGAAATTTTGCATCCGGAGATTTTTGATTATGGCTATAAAGGAACCGCCTGGGATATATTGTAAAATCTAAAATCTGCGCTGCGTAAACTTTGCTAACACAAAACCAAAATTCCCCACTCCCTACTCCCCACTCCCTACTCCCTACTCCCTACTCTCTACTACCCCCAAACACAGCCAAACCATAATATTTCCAAGGCACTGCCACTGTTTTAAATCCAGATGCTGTCAGCATGTGTAAATGTGCCTCTAAAGTAGCTAATTGGTCTTGACTAGAATACCCTTGTGTACTGCTGGTGCCAAGTTTAGCGCGAACTTCAGTTAATGGAACTCCCTGTTGGGTTGCCCATTCCTCGCGCGCGGCTTTGTAAACTTCTGCGAGGGTAGGTGATTCTGGTAGTACTGGATCTCCATTCCAAAAATAACCGCCTTGGGTGAGACTGGCAGCAATTTGCTGAAATAACTTTAACTTCATCTGATCATCAAGATGGTGGATTGCCAAAGATGATACACAGGCATCAAATTCGCTACCAATGCCTAACTTTTTGGGATTGTCTGCCCATTCGCCAAAATCGGCTTCCATACCAGTCCACCTGTGTTGATATCCAGCTGCGGTGATTTTAGTTTCGGCAAATTGCAGCATTCGAGGTGAGTAATCTAAGGCAATTACTTGGGCATCGGGAAAGCGCTGGAGAATTTTCAGGCTTAGTTCCCCTGTCCCACAGCCTAATTCTAAAATGCGATGAGTTGTCCTCGGCAAGCAATGGGTAATGACTGTCAACATCTCGTCATATCGGGGTAAAAGTTGGCGAATGCCTGTATCAAAATCGGCTGTTTTGGCGAATACTTCACCAGGAAATAACTGTTGCATAGGAATGAGAACAGATAGAACAGGTCGATGCACTATTAATTATGATGACGCATTATGGCTGGGAAATAACACCGAGCGATATCGCCTACTTTTGTTGTCGTCAATACACGATAATTTCGATGTTTTATCCATCACTGTTGTCAAAATATCAGCCTCCCTAGGGCATAGTTTGTTTAAGTATTAATTAAAAATAACTAATTATATATAATCAGGGTAAGATTCTATACTTGATTTTTTCTAGTTATTTAAATTACTGTCTCCAAAATTATTCATTGCTTGAGCCGGAAATAGTAAATTATGCGGCAAAAAAACAAATATAAATATTTTTAATATGTCTTGATAGCAAATTGCCGCTTAATTGCGTTAGACTAATTTGTGTCATTAGTAACTCTGATGAATAAAAACTTCTGATTTTCAAGAGTTGCGGACTTAGTATATTTAGTACTAAATAGTAACTGAACTGAATCAAAGTAGAAGTCCACTATCATTCTGAATCAGACAGAGTGCAACAATTTTAGTGATATAAGGTTCGAGACTCATGCGAAAACACAGCGAACTGAAAGTTAATCAGAGCTGTAATCTGAAATGGAAACCTGGAGATAATTTGTCTAGACAGTTTCCGTGACCCAACTTTTGCAGAGTCAAGCAGTCAAAATCCACTATAGATAAATATAGTAGGATGCATAGCAGAGTTAATCCAAATGCAGGTTAACTTTCTGGAAGTACATCGTCATTCTAATTTAAGCAGAGTGTCACCAATTTATTTATGTTAAGGATTTGGACTAATGCTAAATAACAGTGATAAGAACGTTAATCAGGGCTGTAATCTCAAATGGAAGCCTGGAAATAGTTGCTCTGAGCAGGTTTCTAAAATAGAATTTTTGCGGAATCGCACAATTGGCAAGCCATTATTAATTAAAACAATGGCGTTAATCTAAATTCGAGCCAATTGCCTGATATATAATTAACAATCTTCCATCAGCGCCAGCATGATAGTGATAATCTCTTCATGAGATTAGTTAATTAGCCTTAAGGTAATCTTGAATGAGAGATTAACATACAAAATTTGTATACATTAGGTGATGTTCTTAATTAACATTGCCAGCAATATCAATGGTATTTTTGAATGAAAGCCTGCTTGCGGATACTTTAGGACAATTCATAATTATGGTTATGAATTTTGATCATCCAAAAGCATAGTTTACGGTTGCCATATAACAGGTGAAACTTGTAGTTTTGCCTATATCGTTCTGAAAATTTTAGTTACACCAAGGTCAACAGAAATGAATAATGTACAAGCGTCCTTTGCAGCAACGGAAGCTGAATTTCGCGTGGAAGGTTACGAGAAAATTGAGTTTAGTCTTGTCTATGTCAACGGTGCCTTTGACATTAATAACAAAGAAATTGCCGACAGTTACGAAAAATTTGGCCGCTGTTTGACTGTAATTGATGCCAATGTCAATAAATTGTACGGTGAACAAATCAAGTCATATTTTAGACATTATGATATTGAACTCACCATAGTTCCCATTGTGATTACTGAGCCGACCAAAACCCTGACCACCTTTGAAAAAATTGTTGACGCGTTTTCTGACTTTGGCTTAGTTCGCAAAGAACCAGTTTTAGTTGTGGGCGGTGGTTTAACCACAGATGTGGCTGGGTTTGCTTGTGCTGCTTACCGTCGCAAGAGCAACTATATTCGCATTCCTACCACATTAATTGGTTTGATAGATGCAGGTGTAGCGATTAAGGTTGCAGTCAACCATCGCAAGTTAAAAAATCGCTTGGGTGCATATCATGCGCCGCAGAAAGTTATTTTGGACTTTTCCTTTTTAAAGACCTTACCTACAGCCCAAGTTCGCAATGGGATGGCAGAGTTAATCAAAATAGCTGTAGTTGCGAACTCAGAAGTCTTTGAATTACTAGATGAATATGGCGAAGACTTGCTGCGGACTCACTTTGGCTATGTAAATGGCACAGAAGAACTCCAAGCGATCGCTCATAAGTTAAACTATGAAGCCATCAAAACTATGTTGGAATTAGAGACTCCCAACCTACATGAACTAGACCTAGATCGCGTCATTGCCTATGGTCACACATGGAGTCCCACCTTAGAATTAGCGCCACTTGTACCTCTATTTCATGGTCATGCCGTGAATATAGACATGGCTTTATCTGCAACCATCGCTGCTAGACGTGGATATATTACCACAGCAGAACGCGATCGCATTTTGGGCTTGATGAGTCGCATCGGTCTATCAATCGATCATCCGTTACTAGATGGCGATTTACTGTGGTATGCCACCCAATCTATTACCCTAACAAGAGATGGTAAACAACGCGCCGCCATGCCCAAACCTATTGGTGAGTGCTTCTTTGTCAACGACCTCACCCGCGAAGAACTTGATGTAGTCTTAGCAGAACACAAACGTTTATGCGCCAAATTACCTCGTGGTGGGGATGGCATTGATGCCTATATTGAAACTCCAGAATCGAAACTACTAGGAGTTTAAATACATGACCAGTACTTTAGGGCGCCACACTGCTAGACCGATAACGCCTCATAGCATCCTTGTCTGGCAGTTACAGCAAACTCTGAGAACGGCAGAAGAAAATAACATACCTCAAGAGGTATTGACTTCTCTGCGGCAAACTCTGCAATTAGCAGCAGGATTAGATCCTTACCTCGATGATTGCACCACACCCGAATCGAATGCCTTGACAGCATTAGCCCAGAGGACTAGTGCAGAAGATTGGAGTAAACGCTTCAGTGATGGAGAAACAGTCCGACAACTAGAACAAGAAATGCTCTCTGGTCATTTAGAAGGACAGACACTCAAGATGTTTGTGCATATGACCAAAGCCAAGCGCATCCTCGAAGTGGGAATGTTCACAGGGTATTCAGCCTTAGCGATGGCAGAAGCCTTACCCAGTGAGGGGCGATTGATTGCTTGTGAAGTAGACTCCTATGTCGCTCAATTTGCCCAAGCTTGTTTTCAAGATTCGCCCCACGGTGAGAAGATTTCCGTTGAGGTAGCACCGGCTTTAGAGACACTCCATAAGTTAGCAGCAGCCAAACAGTCATTTGATTTAATCTTCATTGATGCCGATAAAAAGGAGTATGTAGAGTACTTCCAGATGATCTTGGAGGCTAACTTATTGACTGCCGACGGGTTAATCTGCGTCGATAATACTTTGTTGCAAGGACAAGTATATCTGCCTGCTGATCAACGTACCGCAAATGGTGAGGCGATCGCTCAATTTAACCGGGTTGTGGCGGCCGATCCACGTGTAGAGCAGGTTTTGTTACCCATACGCGATGGGGTGACTTTGATTAGACGCTTGGTTTAAGGTGTTTTCGGATGGGTGGCTAGTGTCGCCCATCCTCAGAATTGTTAAATGCAAAGGAACGCGAAGGAAAGCGCGAAGGGGCGCAGAGTATGACACAATCGATTTCTTTATCTTTGCCTGAATCGACAACGCCAGTGATGGCTGTGAGGGTAAAGATATGGGCTTTATTCAAGACTATCGCTACTTTATTGTTATTGTTTTTGGCTTTGCCGTTGAATGTTTTGGTAGTTTTGTTATCTCTACCCATAGCAATTATACGTAGTTTATTTATTCAAAAATCTGCTGTAGCTACTCATCCGCGAACTGTTTTGGTGAGTGGGGCGAAAATGACTAAAGCTTTGCAATTAGCTCGTTGTTTTCATGCAGCAGGACACAGAGTAGTTTTAGTTGAGAGTCATAAATACTGGTTATCTGGACATAGGTTCTCAAAAGCTGTAAGTCGTTTTTATACAGTTCCCGCACCACAAAGCGACCCAGAAGCATATATTCAGGCTTTGGTGGAAATCGTCAAAAAAGAGAATGTTGACGTGTATGTGCCTGTATGTAGCCCTGTGGCTAGCTATTATGATTCATTAGCCAAGCCTGCATTATCAGAATATTGTGAAGTGTTCCATTTTGATGCAGATATCACCAAAATGCTGGATGATAAATTTGCCTTTACCGAAAAAGCGCGATCGCTTGGTTTATCTGTTCCCAAATCTTTTAAAATTACAGATCCCGAACAAGTAATCAATTTCGACTTTAGCCAAGAAACCCGTAAATATATCCTCAAAAGCATTGACTACGATTCCGTGCGCCGCTTGGACTTAACCAAACTTCCCGGCGACACCCCAGAAGCCACATCCGCTTTTGTGAGAAGTTTACCCATCAGTCCCGAAAAACCTTGGATTATGCAAGAGTTTATTCCTGGGAAGGAATTATGTACTCATAGTACAGTCCGGGATGGAGAATTAAATTTGCATTGCTGTTCCAACTCATCCGCCTTTCAAATCAACTACGAACAAATAGAAAATCCCCAAATCAAAGAATGGGTGCAACACTTTGTCAAAGGTTTGAAACTAACCGGACAAGTATCCTTCGACTTCATCCAAGCCGAAGACGGCCAAGTCTACGCCATTGAATGTAATCCCCGTACCCATTCAGCCATTACCATGTTCTACAATCACCCAGGCGTAGCAGCAGCATATCTGGAAAAAACTCCTCAACCAGAACCACTGCAACCCCTAGCAAATAGTAAACCCACGTATTGGCTATATCACGAAATTTGGAGACTCACCGGCATTCGTTCCTTAAAACAATTGCAAACTTGGTTAAAAAACCTAATCCAAGGCACTGATGCCATTTATCAACTTGATGACCCAGTACCATTTTTAACGTTACACCACTGGCAGATTACCTTACTTTTACTAAAAAACCTGCAACAACTCAAAAGCTGGGTAAAAATCGACTTCAACATTGGCAAATTAGTAGAACTAGGCGGCGACTAGAAGAGGGGAGTAGGGAATAGGGAATAGGGAGTGGGGAGTGGGGAGTAGGGAAACACTCATAATCTTCTTTGCGCCTTTGCGGCTTTGCGTGAAACAACATCCACAATTTAATACTATGCAAATCACACTGAAACACGAACTTAATTCCGCAGAAAACTACAAACCATTTCCCCTGTCTCAAGTCCAGCAGTCAACATGGTTCCTCTACAAACTAGCACCAGAAGGTTTGGCTGATAAACTGGCCTTTGCTGTCAGGGTAAAATCACAAATTAATTTCGCTACATTAAAAACCGGCTTTCATAACCTCTTATCTCGCCATTCTTGTTTACGGACTGGTTACTATCAAAAAAATAACCAAGTGATGCAGCGAGTATGTAATATTACTAAGTTGCCTATTGAACAGGTTGATGCTTCTGGGTGGAATGATGGTGAGTTACAGGAAAATTTACTCGCATCTGTGAAGCAACCGTTTAACCTAGAGGCGGGTTTGGTAGCAAGAGTTACTCTATTTAGTTGTTCTCCTACAGACCATGTTTTACTGTTGAGTGTGCATCATATTGCTTGTGATTGGTGTTCTTTGTTGGTTTGTGTGGATGAGTTGTTGGGAAATAATCTCACGCAAAGTCGAGCCAGTGCGTTGGGCGGCTCCGCCGACTTGAAGCAACTGGCGCGCAGAGGCGCAAAGGTGAGGAGTTATGAGGATTATGTATTACGAGAGGTGGGTTTGTTGGCGGGTTCTCGGCTGAGGGAACTGGAGGATTATTGGGGAGGTAAGTTATCTGGGGTGTTACCTGTTCTGGATTTACCCATGAGTCAGTCTCGTCCGGCGATGCGGAGTTATCAGGGGGTAGGGGAGAGATTTAAGATTGGGGGGGAGGTTTATCAGCAGCTGCAAGATTTAGCAGAGGCGGAGAATGTCAGTTTGTCTGTTTTGCTTTTGACGGCTTTTCAGGTGTTGCTGCGACGTTATACGGGTGAAGAAGATGTTTTAGTCGGTTGGATGCAGGCTGCACAAAATCCATCTGTGGTGGGAAATGCAACTAATTTGATGGTTATTCGATCTGCTATTGCTGATAATTTGAGTTTTCGGGAGTTACTCAAACACGTTCAGGAAGTTTGTACCGAAGCAACTACTTATCAAGATTATCCTTTTCCTGTGTTAGTCAGACAACTGCAACCAGATTTCAAATTAAGTCATCCTCCTATTTGTCAGGTGGCTTTTGCTTATGAGGATGTTCAAGATTTACCAACCTTCTCACAATTATGGGTGGAAAACTCGGAGTTAGAGTATTTTCATATCACCCAACAGCGAACAGAGTTTGACTTGACTTTGGAAGTGGTGGCGCTGTCTGATTCTCTGGTTTGCAACTTTCTGTATAACTGTGATTTGTTAAATTCTGCCACTATAACAAGAATGGTAGGGCATTTTGAGAATTTGTTAGAGGCGATTGCTCATAATTCTTCATCCAGTATTGCCCAACTTCCTTTATTAAATGCCGCTGAACGCCATCAACAGTTGATTGAATGGAATCATACGCAAACTGATTACGATTTATCTCGCTGTTTACACCAGTTAATTGAGACACGGGTAGAACTGACACCAAATGCTGTTGCGGTGACGTTTGCAGGTGAAAGTTTGACCTATGAACAACTTAATTCTTGCGCTAATCAGTTAGCGCATTACTTACAATCTTTAGGCGTCCAGCCTGATGTACTGGTAGCGATTTGTGTGGAACGTTCCCTGGAAATGGTTGTGGGATTATTGGGAATCCTCAAGGCTGGCGGTGCTTATGTACCTGTTGACCCGGAATATCCCCAGGAACGCATAGCATATATGCTAGATGATTGTCAAGCTAATGTGCTACTCACCCAAAGTCACTTGGTGAATGATTTACCTGGAATAACCCAGAAAATTTGTTTAGATACTGACTGGGAAATTATCTCACACAGCAGCAATAAAAATCCTGATTCCAGCGTCCAGCCGACAGATTTAGCTTATGTTATTTACACTTCCGGTTCCACTGGTAAACCCAAAGGTGCAATGAACACCCATCGGGGAATTTGTAACCGCTTACTGTGGATGCAAGAAACTTACCAACTGAATGCCACAGATAGCGTACTTCAGAAAACACCTTTTAGTTTTGATGTTTCCGTGTGGGAGTTTTTCTGGCCGCTATTGACTGGGGCGCGTTTAGTGATGGCGCAACCTGGTGGACATAGAGATACTGCTTATTTAGTCAACACCATCGCCCAAGAAAAAATTACGACGCTGCATTTTGTTCCTTCCATGTTGCAGGTGTTTCTCGAAGCCAAAAATTTAGAAAGTTGTCAATCTCTCCAACGCGTGTTTTGTAGTGGAGAAGCCTTACCGGTTGACCTCCAAGAGCGGTTTTTTGCCCGGATGGAATGCGAACTCCACAACCTCTACGGCCCCACCGAAGCCGCTATTGATGTCACATATTGGCAGTGTCAGCGAGATAGTACCTTAAAAAGTGTACCGATTGGGAGAGCGATCGCCAACACCCAGTTATACATTCTCGACTCCCATCTGCAATTAGTCCCACTAGGAGTCACAGGTGAACTTTATATTGGTGGTGTAGGAGTTGCCAGAGGTTATCTCAACCGTCCAGAGTTAACACAAGAAAGATTTATTACCCATCCTTTTATTGATGGTGAAAAACTATATAAAACAGGAGACTTAGCCCGTTATTTACCCGATGGCAACATCGAGTATATCGGACGCATTGACCATCAAGTCAAGATTCGCGGCTTGCGGATTGAATTAGGCGAAATTGAGAACTCGTTAACTCAACACCCACAGATTCGGGAAGCCGTTGTAATTACTCAAACAGACCATTTAAATCAGCAACGATTAATTGCCTATATTGTCACACCACAACAGCAACCCACTCCCAACGAGTTACGCAGTTTTCTCAAGCAAACCCTCCCCGAATACATGGTTCCCTCAGCCTTTGTAGTTCTAGAATCACTTCCTCTCAACCCCAGTGGTAAAGTAGACAGGCGTTCTCTCCCTCAAACTGATTCTTCTATTTTGAGTGGAGATGAAACTATAATTTCCCCCCGAAATCAGCTAGAACAGCAATTAGCCGCAATTTGGTCAGAAATTTTAAATATTTCGCCGCTTGGTGTAACCAATAACTTCTTTGAAATTGGTGGAAATTCTTTATCAGCGGTTCATTTAATGAGCGCCATAGAAAAGCAATTTGCTCGAAATTTACCCTTAGCCATCTTGTTTGCCAATGGCACAATTGAAAAATTAGCAGCAGTTATCAATTCATCAGACGAAGTAGATTTTGATTCTCCAATTATTCCCCTGCAACCACAAGGCAGTAAACGTCCCTTCTTTTGTGTTCATCCAGCCGGAGGGCATGTTTTATGCTATGTCAATTTAGCTCGTTACCTGGGTACTGAGCAACCATTCTATGGGTTACAAGCTCAAGGATTTAATGGAACAAAAGCACCCCTAGAAACCATAGAAGATATGGCTAGTCTTTACGTCAAAGCCATGCAAAAAGTTCAACCAGAAGGCCCCTATCAAATAGGTGGTTGGTCTTTTGGGGGCGTTGTCGCTTATGAAGTAGCGCAACAATTAGTTCAGCAGGGGCAAGAAGTTTCTTTATTAGCAGTGTTAGATTCTTATGTCCCGATATTGCTAGACAAAGCCAAAGAAATTGATAATTCCTATTTAGTAGGGGTTGTATCTCGCGTCTTTGGCGGTATGTTTGGTGAAGATAATTTAGTAGAGCCTGAAGAAATTGCCCACCTGAATATAGAAGAAAAAATCGACTATATTATCGACAAAGCCAAAAAAGCCCAAATATTCCCGCCAACCGTTCAGCAGCAAAATAATCGCCGGATTTTAGAAGTGCTGGTAGGCACATTAAAAGCCACCTATGCCTACCAACGTCGTCCCTATCCAGGAAAAGTCACTATATTTAGAGCCAGTGAAAAACATATTATGGCTCCCGACCCGACTTTAGTGTGGGTTGAGTTGTTTTCAGTGCTAGCAGCAGATGAAATAGAGATTTGTAAAGTACCTGGACATCACTACTCGTTTGTGATAGAGCCTCATGTGCAAGTTCTCGCAGAACGTTTAAAGACATATTTGGTTTAAATTAGTGGTTTTTAGTTGGGGGTAGTGTTTCTGATATTCCGGGTAGAATAGAAAAACCATAACTCAAATTTGCCAGATAGCGCATCGATGAGCGATCGCTAGCCCAAACTTTACCATTCCCATATTTGGGAAACTGTATGCTCCAGCTTATCACCGTCGTGCTTATTGTTATTTTCGGTTCAGCTCTTTGTTCGGGCATAGAAACGGCGCTATTCTCTGTGTCTCCCCTGAGAGTCCGACAATTAGCACAATCAAATAATCCAGCAGCAGTGGCGCTTTTGGCAATTCGAGAAAACATGAATCGACCAATTGCCACCATCGTCATACTTAATAATATTTTCAATATAGTTGGCAGTATTCTTACAGGTAGCATTGCCACTCAAATCTTAGGAGATACCTGGCTGGGTATATTTTCTGGGGTATTCACCTTTTTAATTATCATTTTTGGAGAAATCATTCCCAAGACAATTGGAGAGCGTTATTCTGAATCAATTTCTCTGCTTGCAGCGTTACCTGTCACCGGACTTTCGATTATCTTTACACCTTTAGTGTGGATTATTGAAAATTTGACAGCCAGGTTTTTCAAAGTCAAAAAGCGACCAACAACCAATGAAGCTGAAATTAAACTACTAGCGAATATTGGACAACAAGAGGGAATTATTGAAAGTGATGAAGCAGAAATGATTCAAAGGGTGTTTAGATTAAATGATGTCACCGCAGCCGACTTGATGACACCCCGCATCATGCTGACATATATACGCGCTAAATTGACCCTCACAGAAGCCAAAAAAGATATTATTGCCTCCCAACATACCCGAATTATTGTCGTCGATGAGTCTATTGATCAAGTTATTGGCTTTGCCTTAAAGCAAAATTTACTCACAGCGATGGTAGAAGGTAATAACGATGAAAAAATCGCCAATTTAGCTCGAAAAGTTCACTTTGTTCCGGAAATAATTCGGGCAGATAAACTACTAAAAAACTTTATAGAAGCGCGTGAACATTTGGCAGTTGTTGTTGACGAATACGGTGATGTTGCTGGTGTAGTTACTTTGGAAGATGTGCTGGAAGTGATTACTGGTGAAATTGTGGATGAGACTGATAGAACTGTTGATTTACAAGAAATTGCCCGCAAAAAGCGCGAAAAAATGTTGCAGTCTATTAATATTGGTAATCCACGTTAGGGCGCATTTTCCAATTTTGCTCACAATAACCCTTATTTCATTTATTTTAGAAATCACATTTTACTCTATTGAACAAAAGGATTTTCAATATTTAGTTCAGCAATTCCTTGAAAGTCATGAACATTTCTTGTTACTAAACATGCTTCTGTATATAATGCAGTAGCTGCAATAATTGCATAAGGGAGTTTAATTTTATAATGTCGTTTTAATTGAATGGTCTGATTTTCAATTTCTCGTAATAATGCAACTGAGTTAAACTGAGATAGTAAATCTTCTATTACTTGTTCTTCTGCTTTTGCTAAACCAGTAAAACTCAGTAATTCAATCCGAATAATTGGGGAGAATAGAACATCATGCAAATTCAGGAATTTTTCTGTAAACCATGAATTAATTGCTGGCTCATCAGCAAGATAGTAAATAAAAATATTTGTATCATAAACATATTTCATTCGTCCCATTCCTGACGCAAAATATTTAAATGAGCCAGAAGTTCTTCTTTTTTATGCTTTAAAATCCCTTGAGCTTGAGAAATTTTTTTATAGTCTTTTTTCCAATTTAACAGCATTGATTCTGGTACATCTACTGTAATCGAATCTTCATCTTGATATACAAGATAATGTTTTGGTATTTTGATTAATGGCACAGTTTATACTCCTGTTTTTAAGATTTATGGGTTTGATTATAACTGATTTATTTGGTTTTTCATTATGAAATAGCTGACTATATTACGGCTTGGTGAGATTACACAAAAATTAAAGTCATGCCTAAATGGACAAAATAGTTGTCACTGATTTAAAACTGTTGATAACCTATTTGACCCTAATATGAAACGTCTTTTATTAATTACAGAACGGTTTGCACCAGATTTGGGAGGTTTAGCTACTAGTGCGACGCGTCTTGTAAGGACACTCTGCCAATTGGGGATGGAAGTTGATGTTGTTACCTGGAGTCGTTATTTACAACCGGGTGAAGTTTTACCGCCGGAAACTTTAGATGCTAAGTCTCGGATATATCGTATAGGCTTATACCGTCATTGGGATATGACAATGCCTCATACACTGAATTGTCTAGATTGGTTGCACCAAAAGCGTAACTATGATGCTGTGTGGGGACATTATCTTTTTCCTTGTGGTTTTCTCGCTACTTGGTTTGCTGCACTCCAAGGAATACCAAGTACAGTGAGTGCGCGTGGTAATGATATTGACAAAGAAATGTTTCCTCCAGGCGATTTTGCGCGCCTACAATGGACGTTAAAAAATGCCAATTTAATTACTGCTGTCAGTGGTGATATGTCTCGCAAAATTCAGCTATTGAGTGGACGAGATGATGTGTTGGTGCTGAAAAATGCAGTGGATACAGATATATTCTGTTTGCAAAACTTTGATTCACCAGCAGAAATCACTAGGGAAAAGTTAGGAATTGCGCCTGATGAAGTTGTCATGGGATTTTGTGGTGAATTACGAGAAAAGAAAGGACAGCAGTTTTTATTAAATGTTTTGACAACAGTTCGCAGTCAGCGCCCGGCTTGTTTGTTAATTATCGGTGAGGTACGGGCTTCTCAGGAATCGGTGTTGCAAATTTATCAAACTCAACAGCCAGAACACGCCCAAAGAATCATGATTACGGGACATTTGGGAAATTCACGGTTAGTTGCTGAACATTTACGACTATGTGATGTTTACCTCCAGCCTTCACTGTGGGAAGGAATGCCAAATGCACTGTTAGAGGCGATGGCTTGTGGTTGTTGCTGTATTGCTAGTGATGCGGGGGGGATTCCAGAAGTGATTTTACACGGTGAAAATGGTTTTTTGTTACCTCGTTCTCAGTTACATCGGTTAGGTGAAGCGGTTTTGGAATATCTGACAATGCCAATAGCACAAAAAAATATGCTGATTCAAGCAGCAGGCGATCGCATTCTCAATGAATATTCTATCGCCCAGGAGCAACAACGACTTCAAACTGTGATAGATCGTTTAATCCCCAATTCCCCGTAAGCAGTCGTTAAAGCTTCACCTGCACGTTGCCAAGTGTAATATTTCTCAATGCGCTGACGGGCGTTGGTTGCTATTTGGGTGGCTAATTCTTTCTGGTTTCGCAATTGCAACACCG
Organism: Cyanocohniella sp. LLY; assembly: GCA_022241785.1. Lineage (GTDB taxonomy): Bacteria > Cyanobacteriota > Cyanobacteriia > Cyanobacteriales > Nostocaceae > Cyanocohniella. Next base: position 16,634 of record JAKOMP010000101.1, read on the forward strand.
CATCTTTAATGGCTTTGGCTGAACCAGGCTTGACTAACAAAAAATGTACTTTGTCTTCTCCGAGTTCCCGTACCACTGGTAAATCACTTGCAATTACAGGAACTCCCGTCGCCATACCTTCTAAAATCTTCAGGGGACAGCAACCTTGGACTAAGTTGCGATCGCTAGGCATTAATGGTGCCAAAATCATATCAGCAGCATGGATATGTTCGACTAACTGTGTTTGTGATGTTGGTTCTAAAATAGTTAGTTTATCTGTAACTCCCAACTTTAACGCCAGTTGCTTTAACTTTTTGATTTGATAGTCTCTAGCTTGTCCTATTACTGTTAAATAGGCTGGAAAATCTTTATTTACTAGTTCTAAGGCTTCAATTGCTAAGTTGACACCTTGCCACGGTGAAAGTGTGCCAAAATATATCATTTGTAAGGCATTTGATGGGGTCAATATTTTCATATTGCTCCCATAATCATGATTATAAGTAAATACATTTAAATCGACACCGTTGGGAATCACCCGAATTTTCTGGGCTGGTATACCCCGACTTTGCAAATATGCCGATGTCACACTACTTGGTGTCACAATTAAGTCGGCTGCTGTTAAACAAATTTGTTCTTGGGTATGTAATTTATGCAGTAATACTGGATCATCTGCAACCCCCAGATAGCGATATTTTAGTTCAATAGATGGTAAACCATTGACTTCAAATATCAGGCGATCGCAATATTGCTGTTTATTACGGGCGATGATCAAACCTTCGTAAATTGAACGAATATGAACTACGGCAAATCTCTGATCTTGCAACCATACCCTTAATGAATTTTGAAAAGATAAAACTCTGGCAATCAAGTTTTTGCCTAAAGCTGGCAACATTGTTTGCCTTATATGTGGATACATTTCATGGACATCTATCCTAGCCGCTGTAGGTGAAACTGTCACCAACTGAAGATGATCAAAATCTCCAGCTAAGGCTATAGAGAACGCCATAATATGAATCGCTGCCCCTTTGGGAGCGGGAACAATATCAAAACAAATATAAGCTATCTGCGGTTTATTCATAAAACTTTATATACTTCGTTGACACTTAGTTTTCCCTTTGTTATACTGGCGGCTATTTATACGAGTTTCATCTAATATATTTTGACAAAAATCAATTGTAAAATAATTTAAATAAAGTTAATAAAAATCTATGCCTTTGCACAATAAGAGTAATTAATTTTAATTAAAGAAGGTTGCCTATTATGCCCATTGAATTGCAGCAATTTCGTAAGAATTTAACGTATGAAGTTAAGTCACCATTAACTATTATTACAACTGATTTAAATGATTTAGTCGCACTTTCTCAGTTAGCAGAAATCAGGAAAAATAAACACGGTAAGAAAGCAATTTACTATTTTGTAGGAGCAGCAGTATTAGGTGTATTGAGCTTGATTGTATCTAGTCTCAGCATATTATCGTTGTTACTAAAATTGGGTTGTATAGGTTTGGCGATCGCCTGGGTTTATTCCTTAGTGATGATGTCTAAGTTTGCTAGACTCAATATTCTTAATTATCGCTATAACGTCACTAAGCAAATCTTAGATATGCTAGCCAGAGATTTAGATGAAATGGCTGACTTTTATCTAAAATTATCTTTTCAAAACGATGAAACAAACGAAAATAAAATAAATACCATACCACATCCCTATCGTACAGGATGGAAAATAGATATTTATCAAAATCAGTGGTTAAATATTCAAGGGATATTTTTAGATAAAACCCGCTTTAAATTAACTACTATGGGGCTAACCAAAAAACAATATGGCTGGAAACGTGGTAGGAGTGGCAAGAGTAAGTATAAATCGAAAGTTAAATCAGTAGGCTTAGATATCAACTTAAGCTTAACTTATCCTCAACGCCGTTATGGAGCAGTAAAGATTTTAAAAAATGAAATTAGAGATGCCATTAAGCTACCCTACGTAGCGGTTATGAGAAATTTAAAAATTACAGATAAAGCTATGCATCTTATGGTGAGAATACCGCCAAATCAATCAGAAATTCAAGAAGATATATATCAAACAATTGTAGCTATGTTTTTGAGTCTATATCAAATTCTCAATTTAGCCAAGATGCTTTCTCAGGAGAAAGTATGAAAATTATTTTGCTGATTTCGGCTTTTTTAATAACATCGATTTTAGGATGTAATAACCAGACAATAAATGAATTACCACAACAAAATCCATCAGAAACCACAACTACGGCAATTGCTGTTACTAACTCTCCAGAAAAAATAAAGTTTAAGACTGAGTTTGGAGCAGATTTATTTTCCTTAAAACAGCAAACAAATGAAGCCAAATTAGTTGATGGTAATGAGCAAGAATTAGCCAAAATGAGAGAAGAAGAACCAGGGAAACTGAAAATTAAAAATGCTTCAGATAAAGTTTTAGGTTACGTAATTAGAGAAAAAGGCCTGTGGACAATAAAAAACCCAGAACAAACTCAATCGTTGTATATCCTCAAGCGACATAATGCTCAAAAGTATACTTTAGAAGATACTACTAAAAAAGAAATTTATCAAATTAAAACACAAAATGATAGATGGGAAATTAACACGCCACAGCAAAATTTACTGTATCAAGTCAGGATTAGAGATGGCAAAACTTCTTTAAGGAATGCATCTGCAAACACAGTATTTTCTACAAAATCGGAAATAGCACCCATTGCATTTGCTTGCTTTGGTTTAGACATTCTCACGCGTGAACAACAAGCGGCTTTAGCTTATGCTGTAAATTTAACAGGGGGGCAATAAAAGTTGCAGATTCAACTTACTTGGATAGATCCAAATACCGCAGAACGCCGCGAACCATTATTAGAAATACCAGTGGTGATTGGGCGCAGTTTTCAACAAATGCCACAGGAAATTAATGGTAAACGAGTTTCTAGGGTGGTAATTAACGATGATTTCGTAGCAGATTATCATGCTTTGATTGATTGGCATAATCAAGAATTAAGGATTATTGCTCAAAATACAAATATGGGAGTAAAAGTTAATGGTTCGTTCGTGAATAATGGTAAATTGAAAAATGGCGATCGCCTGCAAATTGGTAATTGTGAAATAGAAGTCAAATTAGCCTCCTCAGCCGTATCAAATGTTTGCGATCGCCTGGTAGGATTTCTGTTTAAAAGACGCTGCGATCGCACTGATAAAATCGGCTGTCCCCACTGTGATGACTCGTACGAAGAAGACTATGCCTTTTACAGCAACTATGGCAATTATCGCTCTGGTTACTGGGGTGATAATTATTACGAGGATCGTGATTGTTATTTCTATGACTCCCATACAGGAAATGTCAATTTTACAGAAGCAGATGCTGTAAGTTTAGAACATGAAAGTGATACTGATTTTGAATATGATATGGGAGCAAGTTGAATAGTTATCATAAATTATTTGTATTTTGCAAAAAACTTGGTTAATTTATGCTTTAGGTGGGGGATGGGGGCATTTAAATCGGGCTTTATCTCTGGCAAGAATTGCTGCACACCACAGAAACGTGAGGATTATTACCAATAGTCCTTATGCACATTACATGAATGATGAAGGGTGTGTCATACATTGGATTCCCAACAATATCAGTTTTTCGGCAACCTGTTTACAAGTCCGAGAAATTTTATTGCATACTCGCTACGATGGCTTAATTATTGATACCTTTCCCAGAGGCTTGGGGGGTGAATTGGCAGATATATTACCCCAGTTGTACCCCATACCCCGAATTTTAATTCATCGGGATATTAACCCAAAATATATTACTTCCAAGGAATTACAGTCTTTTGTTAAGCAAAATTTTGATGCTGTAATTGTACCAGGAGAAGGTACAGATTTAGGGTTGTGTGACTTGCCTGTTGTCCACCACACAGCACCTTGGTTGATTCGTAATGCTGAGGAATTACCAGAAAAAAACATCACGCGATCGCATATCCTTAGAGTAGATAAGTCCGTAAAAACTATCCTTGTGTGTGCATCTGGAAAAGCCTCAGAGTTAAGTATTTTTACAGAAATAGCCCGGCGACTACATCAAAAATTTCCCGAATGTGCCGTGAGAATTTTAGCCCCTGATTGTCCAGTAGATGTTCCACAAGCTTTATGGGTATCTCACCATCCAGGAATTAAATGCCTAGCAGCAGCCGACGTAGTTATAGGTGGGGCTGGATACAACACAGTTTACGAATGTGCCGCTGTGGGTGTACCTTTAGTAGCATTAGCTTTTCATCGACTGTACGATCGCCAAGAAAAACGAGCCAGCAAGGGTTATTGGGCTAAGAATATTCCAGAAGCTGTTGCCACTGTGAGCATACTTCTAGATCAAGTACCGACACAAAAAAATCCCATTGTCTCAGCTTATGTTAACGGTGCGGTGCAAGCAATGCATCAGATTATGAGTTATAAGTTGTAAGTTATGAATTTTATCTTCTAATTACTAAATTTTTACCTGTATTGAATCGTGAATCTACGCCATCTGATTCCCATTTTTGATAATTCTGTCGCCACTTGGGCCTTAGAAGCCCGATTACTGCGCTGGTTAACATTGATTTGGCTGTCTGTCGGACTAATCATGCTATTTTCAGCATCTTATGTTGTTGCCGATTCGCGTCAAGGAGATGGACTATATTACTTTAAGCGCCAAGTCATTTGGGCTTTAGTTGCCTTAATTGGATTCAATATAATTGTCAATCTACCCCTCAGGAAAATTCTGGGGATGTCCCATTGGTTTTTAGCAGTATTTTTGGCGTTAATTTTTGCCACCTTGATTCCCGGAGTCGGGAGAAAGGCTTTCGATGCAGCACGTTGGATAGCCATTGGGCCCATTCCCCTCCAACCTTCAGAATTAATTAAACCCTTTTTGGTACTGCAAAGCGCCCGACTGTTTGGACAGTGGGAACGTTTGACTTGGACAGTACGTTTAACTTGGTTAGGTATTTTTGGTTTAGTACTTTTAGGAATCCTCGCCCAGCCTAACTTAAGTACAGCCGCACTCTGTGGGATGACTATGTGGTTAATTGCTTTAGCGGCTGGCTTACCTTACAAGTATTTGGGAGGAACAGCACTTGGTGGTATACTCCTAGCTGTACTCAGTATTAGTATCAAAGAGTATCAGCGAAAGCGGGTGATGTCGTTCCTCAATCCTTGGGCTGATCCTACAGGTGATGGTTACCAATTAGTACAAAGTTTGTTAGCGGTAGGTTCTGGTGGCCCTTGGGGGGCCGGATTTGGACTTTCCCAACAAAAGATGTTTTATCTACCAATTCAGGACACTGATTTTATCTTTGCAGTGTTTGCCGAAGAATTTGGCTTTGTTGGCAGTATAGTACTGTTGATCCTGTTAGCTTTATTTGCCGCTTTAGGATTAGTTGTGGCATTAAAGGCGAAAAACACAGTCAATCGCCTCATAGCCAGTGGTGTGATAATTGTGATCATTGGGCAATCATTGTTACATATTGGTGTGGCTACAGGTGCCTTACCAACTACAGGCTTACCACTACCCATGTTTAGCTATGGCGGTAATTCGATTATTTCCAGCTTAGTTTCTATTGGCTTACTAATTCGGGTAGCCCGTGAAAGTAGTGAAGCTGAAGTAGTACCATTGAGACAAAACAAATCTGAGAATGGCCGTCAGCGCCGGAAGTTACCAAAACAAAAAATCTTAAACCGCTAGACTCTAAAACTGTTGTCTTAAATTCGCAGCCCCATAATCATCAAGTCCCGTTCTGTACCATCAAGTTCTGCAACTTGTGGCAAATGTCCCCATTTTTGAAACCCAAATGATTCAAATAGCCGTAAACTGGGTTGATTGTGGGCAAAAATAAAGCCCAACAGCGTTTTTAAACCCAAATTAGGACTTTCTTGGATGGCTTTTGCTAACAGTTGTCCTCCTAAACCACATCGATGAACAGAAGGGGCAATATAAATACTAATTTCGGCGGTGGAATTATAAGCTGGCCGCCCATAAAAAGATTGAAAACTCAGCCACCCGACAACTATACTTTCTACTTCTACCACCCACAACGGTCGATGTGAAGGCGATCGCCCTTGAAACCAAGCAAAGCGACTTTGCACAGACACTGGTTCTAAATCAGCGGTTGCTGTGCGGTAGGGAATTGCCGCATTATAAATTGCAACGATAGCAGGTAAGTCAGTTTCAGTCGCATGGCGGATAGTCATCGCTGCCGTTTCAGAGAAAGTTTTGCATAAATATTTCAGCATAATACAGTTTTTGGCGAAAAAAATAGTAGAGAAAATTGATGTCATACTAAGTTGCGTTTAAACATACTATTCCTAATCCCTATTCCCTACTCCCTACTCCCCACTCCCCACTCCCAGCCCAAGTTACTATCTTTGACTGCAACTCGATATCAATCCCAGTTTTCTGCAAATGAATGATTATTCTCTAGAAGAAGTAATTGGCTATACAGTAGTTGAACTAAATTTGGGTAAAGATAAACAGGCGATCGCTAAACCTTTTCGCCCTTTGAACTAGCCGAGAAAATTAGTCAAGCTCTACAATGGGGTGCCTTAGGTAGCTGCTAAGAAGTATTTTTGTCAAAACTATTAAAACAGTAACAATTATGACAACTACTCTGATCACAGGCGCATCAGTAGGAATTGGTGCTGCTTTTGCCCAAGAATTGGCCTCTCGTCATCACAATTTAGTTTTAGTAGCTCGTTCAGCAGATAAACTAGAACACCTCAAGTCTACGCTGCAAGAAAAATACAAAATTCAAGTAGACTACATAGTCCAAGACTTAACAGCACCACAAGCGGCACAAGCAGTATACGATGCCGTCAGCAACAAAAAAATCACCATTGACTTGTTAATTAATAATGCCGGTTTTGGTGATTATGGCGATTTTGCTGAACAAGACGACGAACGGCAAATTAAAATAATCCAACTAAATATCTTGGCATTAGTTGATCTCACACAAAAATTTCTGCCAGGAATGCGACAGCGAAAATCGGGAGGAATCATCAATTTAGGTTCAACTTCGGCGTTTCAACCCATCCCTTACTTTTCAGTTTATGCTGCCAGTAAAGCTTTTGTCTTAAGTTTTAGTGAAGCACTATGGTCAGAGAATCAACAACATGGTGTGCGTATCTTAGCAGTTTGTCCTGGGCCAACAGAGACACAATTTTTCCAAGAAGCTCAATTTCCCAATGTTTTAATGGATTCATTGGGTAAAAATTATACTTCTCCAGAAGAAGTAGTACGTACAGCACTCCAAGCATTAGAACAGAATAAATGTAATGTAGTCCCTGGTAATATTAGCCAAAAAATACAGGTGAATATACCCAGATTTTTCCCGCGACAAGCTGTAGTAGAATTTGTACATAAATTCTTTAGCATTTGACTTTTGACTTCCAAGGCAGCGGTACTAGTCCCTAATTTTAATTTTGGCGTGTAAACTTTGACAAGTAATCTCTTGAAAGAAATATCCACGCCATGAAAAAAATCACTGCTTTTATACTGATGAGTTTTACCTTAGCTAGCAGTACAGAAGCCTTAACGCCCAGACTTGCCAATGCTCAATTGTTTTATCCACCAGCAAGTGATCGCAATTCCTTGATGGTTATTGGTCAGGGTGTAGTCAAAGTGCCAGCCGATACAGCGGATATTGAATTAGTTATCAGTGCTGCCAGTAATAACAATGAGTTTGAATCGCAACCATCATCTCTATCAATCAGCCTGCCCTTATCCTCAACAAATGTACTTTTAAATCAGCAAAAACCAACAGCACCAGTTTCTCCTAAATTATCTTTGGCTAGCCAAACAGCCCTAAACCAAGCAACTCTTAAGCCTATAGTAGATAGCTTAGTGGCTAAAGGTATTAGAGCTAACAACATTAAAGTACAACCCAGTGAAAATCAAGCCAAAATATTGGTGAGGTTAGAAAAACCAACAAGTGATAGAGTCAAAGAAATAAGGTTCTTCGGTTACTTTTATGGTGATTATGAAAATTAACTGAATTATAAGGGCTATGATTTAAAGACAATAATGCCTACGATTTAGATTTGGCAAGTATTTAAGAGATATTAAGCATTATGTAAAAATACCAAAATTATAATTTATATTATAAAATTGTTAGTTTTCAGGTATTTACGATGAAGTTTCCTGTAGAGCAAATCTTGAATCTCCCCGATATGAAAGTGTTAG
>JAKOMP010000102.1 GCA_022241785.1 Cyanocohniella sp. LLY
TGCCCCCTGCCCCCTGCCCCCTGCCCCCTGCCCCCTGCCCCCCTGCCCCTTGCTTTTTCACCATTCGTCCTATGCCCGACACCCAAATCTCTGCCATTATCTGCACTCATAATCGAGATACCTATTTAGGCGCTGCGATTGATAGCTTGTTGGCACAAGATTTTGCCGCTGAGTTTGAAGTTGTTGTCATAGATAATGGATCTAGCGATCGCACTCGTGAAGTTGTAGAACAAAGACTTGGCGATACCCGTGTCAAGTACTTTTTTGAACCCACCCTTGGGTTATCGGTGGCCCGTAACACTGGTGCCAAAGTTGCTAGGGCGGAAATTTTGGCTTATTTAGATGACGATGCCGTTGCCAGTACTTCTTGGCTGCAAGTCTTGTATGCTGCCTATGAGGATAATTCTCAACTGGCCATCGCCGGTGGCAAAGTTACTCTTTTATGGCCTCCAGATATCCAACCACCACAGTGGCTATCTACTGGGTTAGCTAGCAATTTAGGCGCATACGACTTGGGCGACAGTATGGTTTATATTGAGAAACCAGGTTTGACTCCCAGAGGTTTGAATTACTCCATTCGCCGCAGTTTTTTAGAAGAAATTGGTGGTTTTGATCCCCATCTCGGTAGAGTCGGGAAAAACTTATTATCTAATGAAGAATTGCAAATGACAGAATTAGCCCTCCAACAAGGTTGGCAAGTCGCATACCTTCCCGATGCTTTAGTAGCTCACAACGTCGCCCCAGAACGTGTTAACCGCTCCTGGTTTTTAAATCGAGGCTGGTGGCAAGGTATAAGTGAATGCTATCGGGAACAACTAGCTGGTAAAGCCGATATTGGTCAATTGCAACGAGGTAGTGAGCGACTGCTACGGGGTTTATATAAGGCATTACAATATTTTTCTCATCCAGCAGAACGCTTTGATAATCTTGTTTATGCTTATGGTCAAATAGGTTACTTAAATGCGGCTATTCAAGGCTTAATATCCACAAATAAGAAACCATAATTTTATGTTAAAAAAATGACCAATGATTAATGACGACTCTTTTGTAGATTTACGTAAGTATGACCAATCGTGGTTTGATCGGGGAAGACCTGGTTGGTATATTTTGTGGTGGTGGTTTGTACAGGCGATCGCTTTTCCTCTGACTCCTCATCCTTTTAGTGGAATGCGTTGTGCTATTTTGCGTCTATTTGGCGCTAACATTGGCCAAGGTGTGTTAATTCGACCTACTGCCCGTTTTACTTACCCTTGGAAAATTACCATTGGTGACTACAGTTGGATTGGTGATGATGTAGTTTTATACAGTCTAGATGAAATTACTATCGGTAATAATTGCGTAATTTCCCAGAAAAGTTATTTGTGTACGGGTAATCATGATATCCATGACGAGGCTTTTGGTTTGAAAACTGGGAGTGTCACCATTGGTAATGGTGCATGGGTAGCAGCCGATTGTTTTGTGGGGCCGGGTGTACAAATTGGGGCTAATGCGGTGATTGGGGCGCGCAGTAGTGTTTTTACTGATATGCCACCTGGACAAGTTTGCTTGGGAAGTCCTTGTCGTCCCCGTTATCCCAGGCAGAAGAATTAGGGAGATTTTACAGCACAAACATTATCTAATTTTTTTCCCCAAGAATCGGTTCTTCGGCAATGTCATCCAAGCCAATGCTGTTGAGGAAATCTCGCCACTGAGTTTTAAGTGTGGCATCTTGAGGTTTTTGCCGCCGCAATTTAGCTAAGGTTGTCAGTGCTTCATGCCAAATGCCATTTTTGGCATAAATAGCAACCTGTTGTAAAGGTGTGGCTGTTTGTAGCTCTTGGGTAATTTTCTGATTTAAATCAATTCGTTTAATCACCCCTTCCACATATATGGGAGGAGATTGCTTTTGCTGATTACAGTTAATAGTTAAAAACCATCGATATCGGGTTTCTAAAGCTAATGGAGGAGCGTTGCTAGGTAGAGAAATACTGATAATTCCTGGTTGATCTGGTAGGGCGATCGCCTGCTGATAAATTGGGTTTAAATCTTCATCTTGTAAGATAAATTCCGTGGGGTAATCAACATCTTTGGTATATGGCATATAAAACCAGAAAGTAGGATGTGTTTCTGTAGCTAATCCCCACACATTTGTGACTGAAGGCGGTTCCTGATTCGATGGTACCAGGGCAGTGAGTTCGGGTTTGACTGCGGGACAAGTATCGCGTCTTGCTCCCCCACGTAAGCGTCCTCCAGGTGGCGGATCTGCTGGTGGTGGTGGCGGAATAAAGTTAATAGCTTGGGCAATATGTGTAGGTGCTGGAGTTGCTAAACTTAAAGTTTGGTAAGTAACAAAACCTGTGTAGCTAAAAGCTAAGACTAAAAATAGTTTTACTTTGTGTAACATAGTTATATTTATGTTTCTTGATTGTAGTTAATTGTGAATTTTGATATCACACCAGCAGTAGCCACTAAAGATAAAACTGACGGTACAAATGGTACCCAAAGACCTCCAATTAAAAGACCAAAACATAGTAAATACAAAACACCAGAAGCTACACCCATAGCCAAAGCTAATCTAGGAAGTAAACGCCATTGCCAAGCAAGTACGCCCCCGACTACAGACCAACTCCCAATCCAAATCACTTCCAACCAAGGTGACCAAACTCGCAGCAAGGGTCGCCCATCTAAAACAGCACTGAGAATTTGGCTAACTTTATGGGCATGTACCAAAACTCCTGACATTTGTTCATCTAACCGAGTGCCATAGGGAGTAGCCCAGTAGTCTGGTAAATCTCCTTTGGCGACGACACCAATTAAAACAATCCGGTTTTGAATTGCTTGGGGATTAATGGGATTAGATAATAGTTGGGTAAGTGATATTTGTTCGGCAATTTGTTTTGTGGAACGGTAGTTAAGTAAAACTTGACCACCATTGGCATCAATACCTTGATAAGCACCAGCGCGCGATGAAAGGCGATTAAAAACAGTCTTACCTAGCTGTAAATTTCTTTTTGATGTAAATTTTGGTTCAATTCCTTTGGCTAAAAGATAACGAAAGGCCAGTTGTGTACTCAGTGCATAATTAGCAGAACACACAGATGCAGTTTCTTGGTTCATATACAATAAATGCCGCCGCACCACATCATCAGTATCGTGAATAAAATCACTGAATCCTAAGCGTTGCTGGGGAATTTCTGGCGGTGGTTGAATACCTTTGGTATTGGCTGTAGTATCACTACCTTTACAAACACCAATCAAGTTATCAGTTTGTTGCAGACGAGAAATTAAATCTGGGTTTTCGGCAGGAAAATCACGATAGATATCTAGGCCGATGGCTAGGGGTTTGTATTGTTGTAATTTTGTGAGTAGTTTATCGAGAGATGTATCAGAAATAGACGTACCTTTTAATAACTCCTGATTGCGTCTTTGATTCATTAAATCGGTATCATCAATTGTCACTATTAGTAACCTTTGATCTGTTCCCTCATCAGGACGCGATCGCATCATTTGGTTATAAGCTTGCAATTCACTACTTTGCAAAATTCCTAACCACCTGATTCCACAAACTAAGGCAGTAATCGCCAAACTGGATAACAAAGCTTTGTTAATTTTGGGTCGAAATGACTGATGTAAATCTGGTTCTGGGTTTTGGATTTGTACTAAATCTTGCCAAGTGGGTGGTATCTGCGCTGGATTTTGGCAAATTATGGGTAGCCCAGTGGCACAAGGAAATCGATCTTCCATTCCCTGCAATCGTTCTCGTCCTTGTCGTACTGCTTGATATAAAGACTCTCCATTAGCAAAGCCTTCCAGAAAATATTTCAAGAACTGCTGTGCTACTTGGTCTGGCACAGGTTCGCGCATGACAATCATTTGGGGAATGTGCAAATCAGCCAGTTCTCGCGCCAGTCCTAAACCATCACAAGAGTTGAAAATTGCCAATTGTAAGCCGCGTTCAATGGCTTTTCGCAAGGCGTATTTTAATTCACCGATGCTGAGGCTATCAGTTTTATTTAAGTAAATGCGACCACAGCTATCATGCTGTTGACTAGAACTGTGTCCAGCAAAAAAGAGAATATCCCAGTTTTTTTTCCACAAATAATCGGTTAATTCCTGGCGTTGTGGTTCTACTAAAAAGCTGACATCGGCATGAGGACATTTCTCTAATAAAGCTTGGTCAGCCTGAATATCAATACCTTGACTACTACCCAAAATCGCCAAAATATTCACCACTGGTTTGGGGGTGAGTGGCTGAATAATATACTCGTAGGTTGGCGATGCTAAAGCAATTTCTGCCTTGGGGTAGCGGTCTAGTAAATCCCACGAGTGCCAAGGTAATCTCTGCAATTGACTATTTTCTGATTGTAAAATTACTCGAATTTCGTCGGTAGGTGACAATTTTTCCAGCCATTTTTCTCGCAGGGGGCGAAATTCTTCGGCACGTAGCCAGGTATTAAAACGCGCCCGTAACAGATGGGACATGCTGTGGCAATCCTGGGTGATGGACACATTCGTCACCTGTATTTTTTCAGCATCTAGGCGATATTGGTTGCCCAATTGTAAATAGCTAGATTGCCAACGGTCATAATAAAGCGGCATCTCCGCGCATGGTGGTAATTTTCCCGTAATTTCTGTCAAGGGGCGATCGCCTTCTTCACCTATTTGCAGAGTGACGGTAAACCCCTGCTCAAAACTACTATCTCCGATTTTTAAAACTACTAATTTAGTCATGACTGTTATGTCACTCCCAGTCAAATTTTAATTGACAATTTAAAATAGTTGCTGCGCTGCGTACGCCTCAATAATGCCTATCTCACCTCTCTAAAATCTAAAAAAATTCCAATATTGGTTCTAGATTATAAAGTGTTCTATAATACTCATATCATCGAATGATACCTGAACGCTAAATTGTTCTTTAATTTCACCTCTAAATTGCAATTGAATGTAGTTATCTGCACTCCTAGCAGCCGCTTTTAAAAATACTGATCCCGATTGATCTAAAACTATTAGTTGTACGTTTTCGGGTAAATAAATTTGATTCCCTGTGGCGTGTAACTGTAGACGAATACTGGTTTGTTGGTTAGCCTCAGGGTTGATTTCTACAAGTAACATCACGGGTTCGTTATCTATTTGGATACCCAAGTCCATTAGTTTCGCCCTTCTTGTAACCATTTCTGCTTGGTTAAGAAGTGTGTTTTCCGTCTTTACTGGACTACGAAAGCCAGAGGCGGGTCTAGATCCTAGCGAGTTCCACAAAGATTCCAGAGTTTGCCAACCAGCTTCACATTGACCAACAAACCACTGACTCAAATTCACCAGCGTTTTAACTGGGGATGTTTTCAGTTCTGCTAAACAATCAATTAATGCTTCTGGGGGTTGTAATTGATTTAAAGGAAATGTCTCAGTTGTGGCATTTTTAATAAATCCCAGCAGCTTTGCTTCATGAAGCGATTCATCAATTTGCACCACTACATAACCTACTCGTTCTTCCCAAGTTTCTGCGGGAATTGTACACACCTGTTCATGTAACCTCACAGGACGACATTCTAGACGACCAACTGAGGGGATTTCTAGGTCAGCTACATTGGCACAGAGTCGCACAATTAAATTCCAACTATCACTACTGCTGAGGTCAGTAGGAATTTCCATCATCTGTAAGTAGTCATTGACTACTGATACAGCTAAGGTATTTAGCCGGACTTGTTCTGCTTTGGCTGAAGTTGGCTGTTGGTCGGCAAATAACTGTGCTGTGGTGCGGGCTGCTTGGGAAATAGACAATGGTACTGCAAAATTTTCCAGCCAAGAAGTGATGTTAGTCATGATTCAATCTTCAGAGATCAATGCTGCTGTCTATATATCATCTGTACTCAAGAGTTTTATGCCATGAAATTGGGGATTTGTTTCCACCCTGTGGTTGGAGAATTTTTTTATCTGGTAGGTTTTGACTACAAAGGCTGCTTCTAGTTCGGCTTCTGCTTGGGTTGCCATCATTTACACAAGACTGTAAGGATTCATAATTTTAACTGGTGTCAGTTTAAAATCATCAACATTGCGGGTAACTAAAGTTAATTTATAATGATGTGCTGTTGCAGCAATCAGATTATCCATTACAGCTAATTTTTTACCTTTCAATTCGGCATTTGCAGAAAATCTGGCCCAATTATCTAAAATGTCATCGTTTAGCGGTAAAATATGAGAAGAAAATTCAATTTCTACTTTTTGCAGCCATATTTTTAGTTTTCGATATCTTTCAGGTTGTGAGTCTTGGATTTTATAAATCCCTTTTTTTATTTCAGCGATGGTAATACTACTTAAAAATAGTTGTTCAATTGATTGTTGATTAAACCATTGACTAACTTGGGGGTTGGGAGCTTTTTTAACAAACTCAGACATTACACAGGTGTCAATTAGATAAGTCATAATTCAACATTCCTGCCTGTGTCTCTATCACGTTCAAACAATGAGGCGATATCATCTTCGGCCGATTCGTTGTCTATAAAACGTAGTCGCTCAAATAAAGGCAGTTCTTTTTTTTGTTGCTGCAAGTAATTGGATAATATTTTAATGACTGCTTCCTGTGGATTTTCATAGTGACTGACTGCGATAATTTCATTAATTAGTTCATCATCTATTGTGATAATGGTCATGACTTTGTCCTCGGTTGTGTAAAATAAAATTTATGCAATCTGAATAATTTTTTTTAGCTGATTGCATCCTTGTAGAAATAAATCATGTTTTTATTTTACGCATAGATGTGGTTCCGATGTTACTTGCACGCGTCAAGTCGTTGCCATCAGCCCCGATGGTAAGACCTTGGTTAAACAAAAAATTTAAATAATTTACTAAACCGCGTCCATGTTGAAACCTGGAGTTTTTAGGCAGAGTATATTATTCGGTCGTGGCTTGAGTTCTGAGCTTTACTCTAATTCCCAAAAACTATGGTTTTCAAGGTAGACGTGGTTTAAACCAGATAACTGGTATTAGGGACAATAGGAAAAAAGGCATATTCATACCAAGCAGTCCAAACAAAACTTCTAATCCATCTTTGAGACTTTTGGGAACTTAATTCATAACTGAATTCTCCCTCAGATTTATCAATAGAAGATAGATGTGAATTACAACCGCAACCGTGATGATAAGTAAAACCGTATTTAGAAGCGATACTTTGCACTTTCATTTGAATAGCAAAAACTTTTCCTGCGTGTAACACAGCATCCCAAGAACGCTTATGTAATATGTCGCGTTTATCAAAACGTAAGGCGCGTTCTTCAAATACATGATCTCGATAAATGGGAGCTAGGTGTACATGATAGAAACTAGCAGGTAATTCATATCCAAATTCATCAAATAGTTCTTTGGCAATATGAGCTACTTTTATCTCATCTGCATACTCTATTCCTTGAGATGCAATATTTTGGATAATTTGGTCAAAATTGGGATAGCTATCAATTAAAAAATCTTGTCCATAAAATTCTAGAGTTTCATTAGCTAATTTGCCAAATAACTGGGAAAATGCTGATTTAAAATCACCTAATTCTGGACGTTCATTAAATAAATCCACATCACCATGCGCTAGTTTATATTGGAACAACTGCGCCATTTCCACATAACTTTGTGGGTTATCAAGTCCTACATTTGCTATTCCTGCTGCAATATCTTGCCACACAGGAGGCAATTGAGCAATAGGAACCGCATTTTCAGAAGCAATCACCGCAATATTAGGAGCTTCGATAACCTGCATAAATAATCTCCATTTAAACTTTAAATCAGCATTTAATCACAATACTTGTCTGGAAAAATTAAATATTACTAAAATAATTTTTGGGGTTATTTAAATATGTGTAAATTAAATGCACAGCATTAGATACTTTGACAGTATCGTGACAATGCTACAAAAAAACTGTTACATAAAATACAAAATTTTCAGAGATGAGATATGTTGATTGAACACTTCCAGACGTTGGCACAGTATAATACCTTAGCAAATGGTCGTTTATATGAAGTTTGTTCACAGCTTTCAGATATGGAACGCAAACAGACTCGACCAGCCTTTTTCAAAAGTATTCACGGCACTTTAAATCATATTATGCTGGGTGACCGCATCTGGATGGGACGCTTTACAGGTCAACAGATGCCATCTCAAGGACTTAATGCTATCCTCTATGATAACTTTGAGGATCTATGTGCAGCCCGTGTTTTAGAAGATGAACGCATCGAAATATTTCTTTGTAACCTAGATGCTGATTTCTTGCAGGGAAAAATCACTTACAAAAATAATCAGGGTAAAATTTACAACGATTCGGTGAGTTTGTTGTTAGCACATTTTTTCAACCATCAAACCCATCACCGAGGGCAAATTCACGATATGCTTACCCAAACGGAAATTGCTCCTCCAGTGTTGGATATGCATCGGGTGATTGCGCCATGATGAAGAAGCAGGGGAGCAGGGAGCAGGGGAGAAGTCCCATCATTTATGTGTGAGATCAATCTAAAATCAAATCTAAAATCAAATCTAAAATCGAAAATTGTATGAGTTCTGAAAATTTAGAATTAATTATTGGTTGGCTATATCCCACACTGATGAGTACCTATGGCGATCGCGGTAATGTCATTACTATAGAACGTCGCGCTCAGTGGCGGGGATATGATGTGAAGGTTGTAGCCTTGGATCAAAATTCTACAGCCGCTGATATTAAAACTGTAGATGTCATAGTTGGTGGTGGCGCACAAGACCGTCAGCAAGAAATCGTCATGCGCGATTTGCAGGGTGCGAAAGCTGATGCCATGCGTGAGACAATTGAAAATGGGACACCAGGTATATTTACTTGTGGTTCTCCCCAATTATTGGGACATTATTATGAACCTGCTTTGGGACAACGCATTGAAGGGTTAGGCATCCTTGATTTAGTTTCGGTACATCCTGGTGAAAATACTAAACGCTGTATTGGTAACTTGGTAATTGAAGTTACAGCTTCTCGTCTAGCCCAGGAACTGGAAGAGATGACGGGAAGCAAACCTTATTTAGTCGGCTTTGAAAATCACGGCGGACGCACCAAGTTAGGTAAAGTAGAAGCCTTGGGACGTGTGGTGTATGGCTTAGGCAATAATGGTGAAGATGGTACAGAGGGAGCATTTTATCGTCATGCGATCGCCACTTATTCTCATGGCCCCTTATTACCTAAAAATCCCTTCGTAGCTGACTGGTTAATTCAAACAGCATTGCGATTAAAGTATCAGCAGGCGATCGCCTTAAAACCTTTAGATGATACTCTGGCTGTACAAGCGAGAGAAGCCATGTTGAAACGCTTAAAAGTCACTTCACCGACTCCTACAACCGCAAAAGCTTAACGCCTTTTAAATTTCCGCACCTTGGAAACGGGACGCATCGCTTCTCGGCCGAGGAGAAACATTCCCGTGACACCCAAACTGACAACCCAAGCATATTGATACCCGTATTGGTGAATCTGCTCAATCGTAGTTAGTGCTGGATGTAACGTGTTTAAGTAAAGCAGTAGCACCAGGATCATTAGCGCCCCAAAACCTACAAAGCTCAAACCAATGAGAATCCGCGCCGGACGAAGCTCCCAATCACTAATTTGCTCTAAATTAATTTCTGCAAGTTCCTGCCAAGATTCATCAGCCACATTGGAAGCTACGCGCAATTTGTGACTGAGTTTGGGTGGTAATATTGGTGTCAGTGTTGCTACAGTAGGGTGCCGTAGCAAAGCCTCAGTATCTCGTAGCAACTCCAATGGCTGACGAGCATTAGTTGGTTGAGCAAAATCTAGATTATCCGTAGCAGTGGGGACGGTGGCTTTGCTTTCCAAATTCATAACGCGCCTGAGAAGAAAAAGGATATCAATAGCCTAGCGAATCAGTTAGCAGCAGTGCAAACTGTCTTCTTCATCCCCCCACATCTCCCTTAACGGGAAATAACTTGCTCAAAAGCCTCAATCAGCCGATCAACTTCTTCTATTGTGTTGTAATGCACCATACTTACGCGGATAATACCACCTTGGTTAGCTAATCCCAGAGATTCGATTAGCCGTTTAGCATAAAAATCACCGTAGCGAATCCCAATATGATGGGTGTCGATTTTGACGGGGATAGTAGAGCTATGTACACCGTCAACTACAAAAGATATGGTAGGTACACGCGATTCACGATTAGCTATTGATTGGCCAATGATGCGGATTTTCGGTTGATTGTTGAGGTATGCTAGCAGGCGATCGCTAATTTTTTCTTCATGCACACTCATCAAATCAAAAACTTGCACCATTTGATTTCTTAATTCAGGTGCAGTTTCATTCCCATAATGTAGTTGTGCTAATTCACTTAAATAATCGCATAAACCAAGCATCCCATAAGTTAATTCAAAATTAAGATTACCTAACTGAAATTTATAAGGAATATCTGTCTGTTCAATAAAATAATGGTTTAGTCCAGGGATGCTTAATAAATGTTCTTCTTTCCCATATAGTAAAGCACAATGAGAACCATAAACTTTATAGCAACTCAAAGCATAAAAATCCACATCTAAATCTTGCACATCCACTAATCTATGGGGAGCATAAGCTACTCCATCCACACAAATCATGGCTCCCCGCTCATGCACAAATTTCGCAATTTCTTTAATAGGGTTGATAGTTCCCAAAATATTAGAAGCATGAGTCAAAGCTACTACTTTTGTGCGCCGACTTATTAACATTTCTAAATCTTCTAAATGAAGTTCTAGTGTCTCTGGGCGAATTTGCCAAAATTTAACTTTAATTCCTTGTTTTTCTAAAGCCACCCAAGCACCAATATTTGCTTCATGGTCGCAATTAGTAACTATAATTTCGTCGCCTGGTGTGAATGTTTGGCTCAGACAAAGTGCCAGAATTTTTAACATCATAGTAGTGGATGGCCCCATAACCACTTCTTTTGGTGATTTGGCGTTAATTAAAGTAGCCATTCCTTGAGTACCCAACGCCACTCGCTCTCCTGCTAGTTGAGAAATTTCATAAGAAGCTCCCAACTGAACATCAGTAGTTAGGAGAAATTCGCTAATTCTATCTACAACCTTTTTCAGAGTTTGTGACCCACCAGCATTATCGAAAAAAGTCCATTTTCCTGATAGTGCCGGAAAATATGGGCGAACTTTGTCAATATTCAAGAACATAGTCTGATTTCTCCAGAAAATAAATCTCACTGATGAGTGTATCAATCCCAGCTTGGGGTTTCTGGATCGAAGATACACCACACACCCAGGATATAAGCAAAAATGCCGACTATATCAGCACTTACGCCAGCAAAATGATTTTGCTGAAAATTTTTGTCCGGTGTCTATCTCAGGACTGATACCAATTTGTATTGAGATATGCGATTGTGAGCAAAGCGTAAAGATAGAGAATTGCTTCTAAGCTGCACTGAAAATACACCTTTGCTTTTTTAACAACAACTTGGGATGAGAGAGGCGATCGCTCTTACAAGTGTTAGATGTTTTTATTCTTCACAATTTACTCTAATTTTTTTGATAAGTTTAAGATAGAGCCAAAAAAATTTGGTATTGAATAAAAATTCCTTGATTAAACAGAAAGGAACAATTTATGGATACTGCTGTTAGATATGATATTGGGGTTATTAAGGAAGAAGCACGGCAGCTAGTCAATAAGGGACTGATTGACCGTCAACAGCCCATTTATTCTCTATGTAGATATATTCCTCATCGTGACTGGCTCTTGTTTGAGATTGAGCTAGAAAAGAACGAATTTTTGCTCAGGGATCGAATTATTGACCTTTTGAGTAGTGAAACCTGGGAAGACGACTGATGCTATTTGTAAAAGTTTGTCCACATTAGCAGCATTCACCAGAAAATTTCTAATATAGAGCCATCAAGAAGAAATTGTAATTTTTCTTTTTGCTTTTCATTCAAACAAATAATATTCATTAATCTAAAAAAAAGACTAGGAATAAATACTTCCTAGCCCCTGAGGTGCCCTGCTTTAACTATCGGCACCCCAAACTATCCCGTGTAGCAACACCAGTTACAGGATTAATCCCAGTAGCGCGATCGCACATCAACGCCACTTGATAGCGGTCAATCAAAGCATCTGTAAAATCAGCACCTGTAATGTCCGCATCGAAAAAACGACTACGGGTCATAGTCGCTTCAGTGAAAATAGCATTTTTTAAATTTGCCCCATCCAAGGTGACACGATCAACTAAAGCGCCAGTCAGGTTGGCACTTTCCAAATTAGCTTTTAATAAAACTCCCTTAGTGAGAATCGCATTAGTTAAATTTGCGCCTTGAAAATTGGCTTCTCGCATCTCCGCAGCCACAAAAGTCCCACCCGCCAAATCAGCATGGGAAAAGTCACGATTTTGTAAACTGCCATTGCTGTAGTTGATTGTATTCAGTTGAGCAAAAGCTGGTTGGGGATTAATTATCACCCACAACCAAGCCAAAATTACAATCACCATCAAACTCAACAATTTCAGTAAAATCTTTTTCATAACTTTACAAACTTGATCGATCATCATTAGCCAATAGTTTAACGACTAATGACTAATGACTCACTCTATTTCCAATCTTTACCAATACGGATTGTCAAATCAGATTCTAAATCCCCAGTTGCCGATACATCAATGTGACCCAAGCCGATGATTTCATTCAGCTCAAGTCCTGTGCCTCGGTTACCTTTCTGGACAATAATTTGAGTTTGACGTTGAGTATCGGGCCAATCAGACACCGCGTAAACGTTTGTAAAGCCTTTCTGTTTGAGATAGCTAATAACTTTTTGTGTTAGCTGGGGTTGATTGGAAGCATTTTGAATAGCAATTCTACGGTTATGTACTGGGCGTAAATCTTGCTTGAGACCAGGTACATCTACCCCAACATAATTATTCAATAGACTCTGTTGTCCATTCAGATTCAACCAATAACTGTTAGGATCTTGGCTGAATCGGCTGAACGTACCAGGCAAAATGGTCATTTGGAAATTATCCCGTTCCAAGTTCACGGAATAATTAGCTAAAGCCATCATTTCTTCGAGTTTGAGATTTGTATCAAAATACTTCCGCATTAAGCGGGTTAATTGCGGTAGTCTGGGTAAGACTGTAGGACTATTGAGGCGTTGAAGTAAAGCGGTAATTAACGCTTGTTGTCGCTGCACTCTAGGAAGATCCCCTAGTCCTGGTTCACGGAATCGGGCAAATTGCTCTGCCTGTTCACCATCGAGAGTTTGCCAACCACTGACCAAATTAATTGATAACTGATTACTAGTATCTCGATATTCCATATTTTGGGGTACAAACACATCTACCCCACCCAATTGATCGACTAACTGCCTTAATCCACTAGTAGAAATACGGATATAACGATGTATAGGAGCATTATTTAAAGTCCGACTGACAACCCGTGCTGCTAAGACTGGGCCGCCTTGAGCATTGGCATCAGATACCTTAGTTAATCCCTGTTCTGGGATAGCGATCATTGTATCTCTGGGAATAGAAAGCACCCGCATAGATTTATTACTAGGGTCAAGCCGGACAAGCAACATAGTATCGCTAGTACCTGCAAAACTTTCCGGTGAGCCATCAACAGTACCTTTGACCGGATCAATCCCCATAATTAAGATGTTCATCGGTCGAGAGAGTTTATACTGGGAGATTTTGCCCCATAACTCTCCAGGTAAGGGGACTTTCTGCTCATCTCTACCAGAAAATCCTAATTCCTCATCTGTTTTATCCAGATTGCTCCACAAAGGAGTCCACAAAGCCAAAGTCGATACCAACAACCCAGATAACACGATCCCCACGACTACTGTCAGTGTCCACAGTAGCCACCGAGGCATAGTCAAGCCTAATCTCTCGTAAAGCTCATTAGGAATTGCACTTACAGACTCAGCAACACTACGGGAAATATTTCCTGGCTGATGAGGAACTATCTCTAGTTCTGACGGGGATGGCTGTTGCAGCGTTAGCTCATTTTCTGCCCATTGTATTTGTTGCGGTCTTTCCTCCAGTTCTAATTCTGGTACTTGTTGCGGTGTGACCTGATTTTCTGACCATTGAAACTGTTTAATCACAATTATCTCCCCACTTAACCACTCCCGAAAGGTATGTTAATCGAAGCCACAAATCTTGCCAGGGGAAAAGCTCACTGTACACTTATAGTGTTCCGACTTAGGTGTGTATGACAACATGAGTAGTTCATTGTTCCCAGTAATTCTTGCCGGTGGCAAAGGTGAGCGTTTTTGGCCCCTGAGTCGCAAAGACAGACCCAAACAATTTTTAAGCCTTGATGGTAGTTCTAGAAGTCTATTACAAGCAACTGCCGATAGACTGTTAACAATCTCCAGCTGTTGGGATAACTTGTGGGTGATTACTTCTAGTCAGATAGCCGAAGGTGTAAGACAACAACTACCTGAACTGCCATCTCAGAATTTATTAATTGAGTCACAGGGTAGGGACACAGCTGCCGCCGTCGCCTGGACAAGTTTGGAAATTCAAAAGCGTTACGGAGAAGACGCTATTATTGGCTTTTTTCCCTCTGACCATTGGATAGCTGATCAAAAAGCATTTGTCAATACTTTAAGTGCTGCTACCCAGTTAGCGGCAAGCACAGAAGCGATTGTCACTTTGGGGATCAAGCCTACTTTCCCATCAACTGGTTACGGCTACATTGAACAAGGCGAAAAGATTGGTAGCTTTAATGATTTGCCAGCCTATCACGTCAACCGCTTTACTGAAAAGCCCAACCGTGAAACGGCAGAAACTTTTTTATCTACGGGACGTTTTAGCTGGAATAGCGGCATGTTCGTATTTCGGGCAGGAGTTGTTCTCAAGGAACTATATACCCATGCACCAGAAATCATTGAACCGTTAGCACAACAAGGTCCTGATATATATCCTCAATTGCCTAAACAGAGTATAGACTATGCACTCATGGAAAAGACAAATTTAGCATATGTCTTGCCAGTAGAATTTGGGTGGGATGATTTAGGAGATTGGAATGCGCTGGAACGCTTACTGAAAAAAGCAGAGAATCCCAATGTGGAACTCGCTACCCACGTGGGATTGGATACCCAGGGGGCGATTATTTATGCTTCTAATCCTGAAGATGTAGTTGTTACTATTGGTTTAGAGGATGTGGTGATTGTGCGCGATCGCAACGTCACCCTCATTGTCAACAAAGAACGTACTCAAGAAATCAAGCAGATTCTCAAAACCCTCGCCGACGATCCCCGATTTACTGAACTGTTGTAGTTGTTAAGCTGTAAAAGTTAAAACCCTTGGCAGAGACTCAATAGCCCGTTTTCATATTATAACTTGAATGTCTGGATTGGGGATTGGGGAAAATATACTTCCTCATCTCCCCCACCTCCCTACTTCTCCATCCACCTCCCCACCTCGCCACCTCCCCACAATGTTCCTCACCCAAACTGTCCCCCGTCAAAGAGAAATTATCGAAGTAGTCCTCCGTAATGGCTGGGATTATATGCGAAGGTTGCTGACTAGCGGTAAAGCCGATGAACCTCAGCTACCCACACCTGCGGTATTAAAAAACATTCTTGTGGATCTGGGGCCAGTTTATGTCAAACTAGGCCAGTTACTTTCCACCCGTCCAGACTTACTGAATGCCGCCTACATTGAGGAACTTTCCACTCTACAAGACGAAGTACCGCCAGTTCCTTGGATAGAAGTAGAAGTAGTTATCCGCAAGCAACTTAAACGCCCCCTAGAAGAAATATTCAGTACAGTTAATCCTGTAGCAGTAGCTGCGGGATCAATTGCCCAGACCCATCGAGCCACATTAATCGATGGCCGAGAAGTAGCGCTGAAGGTGCAACGTCCGGGAATTGATATCACCATTGCTCAAGATATCGCTCTAATTCAAGGTATTGCTGATTTAGTAGCACGTACCGATTTTGGACAAACCTACGAAATCAAATCTGTCGCTGAAGAATTCACCAAAGCTTTAGAAGCCGAGTTAGATTTTACGCGGGAAGCTGGTTATACAGACGAACTGCGACGGAATTTATCCCGTAGTCGTTGGTTTGATCCCAAACAAATTGTGGTAGCAGAAATTGTCTGGGAATTGACCACAGAAAAGTTAATGGTGATGGAGTGGTTGGATGGTGTACCTTTGCTGTCAGCAGATTTGACTAGTGAGCAAAACGGTAATAGTTCTTATCCCAACCGCAAAGCCATTACCACTTTGCTATTTCGAGCTTTTTTTCAGCAACTATACATTGATGGCTTCTTTCATGCTGATCCCCATCCTGGGAATTTATTTTATCTTGTCGATGGACGCATTGCACTTTTAGATTGTGGAATGGTCGGCAGACTTGATCCCCGCACTCAACAGATATTAACAGAAATGCTGTTGGCGATTATTGATTTAGATGCGGGTCGATGCGCTCAGTTAACTTTGCAATTAGCAGATTCTCCTCAACCGGTGATTTTGGCAAGGTTAGAAAATGACTACGATCGCATGTTGCGGAAGTATCATAATGTCAGCTTGACAGAAATCAATTTTAGTCAAGTAATTTATGAAATTTTGCAAGTTGCCCGTAACAATAAAATTCGCCTACCTAGCAACATGGGCTTATATGCCAAAACCCTGGCTAACCTAGAAGGGGTAGCCCAATCATTTTACCCAGAGGTGAATTTATTTGATGAAATCAAGCCATTAATTACAGACTTATTTAGGCGGCAATTACTAGGTGATAATCCCATCCCCTCGTTGTTAAGAACAGCCCTAGATATTAAAAGTCTCTCATTACAATCTCCCCGGCAAATTGAACGGTTATTAGATCGAGTCACATCCGAAACCTTACAGTGGAATCTTTCACTCCGGGGTTTAGATGGTGTACGGCGGACTATGGATGATGCTGCCAACCGCTTATCTTTTAGTATTTTGGTAGGTTCCTTAATTATGGGAGCAGCCATTATTTCCACCAAAGCCCAAACAACTCAACTATCTTTCTTAAGTAGCGTTCTCTTTGCTGCTGCCAGTTTATTAGGATTGTGGTTAATTATTAGTATCTTGCGGTCTGGACGTTTAAGGTAGGGAGTGGGGAGTAGGGAGTAGGGAGTAGGGAGTGGGGAGTAGGGAGTGGGGGAAAATGCCAAATTACCTTTCTTTTTCTTTTGTTTACCTTCGCGTCTTTGCGTCTTTGCGTGAGTCAAAATTCATATTCTCAATCAACAA
This sequence comes from Cyanocohniella sp. LLY, assembly GCA_022241785.1. Lineage (GTDB taxonomy): Bacteria > Cyanobacteriota > Cyanobacteriia > Cyanobacteriales > Nostocaceae > Cyanocohniella. The sequence goes on from JAKOMP010000102.1 coordinate 17,177, forward strand.
CGCCAAAAAGCCCATATCTTAATAACTAGAACTCTAGATAAACTCAGACAAATCATCAGTGTGCATCTGTGTTCCTCTGTGGTGAAAATACCAAATTCATGTCAATCATTACTGTTGAAAATCTGAGTAAATTTTATCCGGTAGCTGTCAAAGAACCGGGTATCAAAGGAACACTCACCCACTTTTTTCGCCGCACCTACCGTTCAATTAAAGCAGTTCAAAATGTTTCCTTTGAAATTGCTCCTGGTGAAGTGGTGGGTTTTTTGGGGCCTAATGGTGCAGGTAAAACCACCACGCTCAAAATGCTCACAGGATTGATTCATCCTTCCGACGGTACAGTTAAAGTAGCTGGACATGTGCCGTTTCTTCGCCGAGAGGCATTTTTGCAAAAAATTACCTTGGTAATGGGACAAAAACAGCAATTACTCTGGGATTTACCAGCACTCGATTCTTTGAGAATCAACGCAGCGGTTTACAACATCTCTGATAAAGAATTCCAAAAACGAGTGGGGGAATTAACAGAGATGCTGACTCTAGAAGGTAAGCTTACCCAACCAGTGCGGAAGTTGTCTTTGGGCGAACGGATGAAAGCAGAACTGTTAGCAGCGCTGTTGCACCGTCCTCATGTATTGTTTCTAGATGAACCAACTTTAGGACTTGATGTAAATGCTCAGGTGGCAGTGCGTGATTTTCTCCGTGAGTATAATCAACGTTACCAAGCTACCGTATTATTAACTAGCCATTACATGGCTGATATTACTGCCTTATGTGAGCGAGTGCTGTTAATTCACCAAGGCAAACTCATGTATGACGGCAGTTTAAATGGACTACTAGAACAATTTGCACCTTACAGAGAAATCCATGTAGAGTTAGCCGAGCCGCTACCCAAGGAAAAACTCATGTCTTATGGTGATGTACAACTATTAGAAGGGCGTGCCGTGAGTTTTATGGTACCGCGAGAGTCGCTTACTCGGACAGTATCCAAGATGTTGGCTGATTTAGAGGTGATTGATTTAACAGTAACTGAGCCGCCTGTGGAAGAAGTGATTGGCAGAGTTTTTCAGGCGGGAGTTGTTTAATTCGTAATTCGTAATTTTCAATGAAAAAAACTCTTAGGAAAATTTTAACTTTTCTGTCTGTTTATTATGCCTATATGGTGGAGTATCGGGCAGAATTAATTTTGTGGGTTTTGGCTGGGGCTTTGCCAATTATCTTGATGGGTGTTTGGATACAAGCGGCGGAAGATGGGCAGTTTGGTTTGACTCCTGTAGATTTTGCTCGTTACTTTCTCACGGTTTTTGTTGTCAGGCAAATTAGTGTTGTCTGGGTAATTTGGGAGTTTGAAAGGGAAGTAGTAGAGGGTAAGCTGTCATCCCGGTTATTACAACCCATAGATCCAGTGTGGCACCATGTGGCATCTCATTTGTCAGAAAGAGTTGCTCGCATACCGTTTGCATTTTTACTAGTTGGGTTGTTTTTTTTACTTTATCCCCAGGCTTTTTGGTTGCCGAGTTTGGGACAATTCTTATTGTTTGGGTTGGCAGTTGTGCTAGCTTTTATCTTACGGTTTATAATTCAGTACACCTTTGCGCTGTTTGCTTTTTGGACAGAACGGGCTAGCGCTTTAGAAACTTTCTGGATGTTATTTTATTTGTTTTTGTCTGGATTAATTGCACCTTTGGATGTTTTTCCTGAACAGGTGCGAACAGTTGTCATGTTTACACCTTTCCCCTATTTGATTGATTTCCCGGCGAGTCTTTTGGTGGGTTTACCTGTAGATGTCGGGCGGGGATTTTTATCAATCATGGGTTGGATCTTATTATTTTTGGGTGCAAATCGTCTGCTGTGGCGTGCAGGATTGAAACGATATTCGGGTATGGGAGCGTGAGGAGAATGGGGAGATGGGGAAAATCAAGTTAACTGATAGCTTCAAGCAGCACGTCAAGCCAAGGTGTTCACCACAAGCGATCGCATTGAGCATCAATTACAGGAACTTGGCATGATCTTAATCGATCAAACAGATGAGATAGTAAAACTCATTGGTATTCCTGATGGATATTTACTTGAACCGTAAGATTTAATCGGATAATCTAAACATTCAGGATTGTTTTAAAAGGAAACCTAATTTAGATGAACAAAAAAACTATACTTAGTTTGCTTTCGACTCCTATGCTAGTTAGTTCCATTCTTTCTATGGGAGTCATGGCTAATCAAGCACAGGCGGCTGAACCAGAAGTAGACAATACAGACAAACTATCCTGTATACGCAATAAACATGTAGTAGGATTAGTGTGTGCCAGGGCTTCGGTATTGGCGCAAATTCCTGAATATGAACCGGATGTAGAGTTTTCTGCTCAAAAAGAAGTTCCCTTACTTGCGTTTAATGTTGAAGAAAGTGATATGGCAGTTGATTTATTTCAATGTGACTGTCCAGCTTGCATAAATTCTTTGCGTCAGATGCGTGGTATTGCACCTTTAGTCTATTAAGACGTAAACATTCATTATTGGGCGTGATTTATGAAATGCATTCCACGCCCTTTTTTTAAGTTATTACTTTCATGCAAATTATGTGATCACAAGTAGATTTGTGGGGCATAAATTTTTTGGATATAGGACTTACGCACTCGCTACGAAAACCAAGGCTTTGAGATTGCTTTCCTACGGGCGCAATGACGAAAATACGTGGTTGGTTACGTAAGTCCTGGGATATTATATAAATCACTTATTCATTCAATCTCTTCTGTTCAAAATCCGTTGCTTTGCATTCTCTTTTATCAATATCTGACTTAATATTCAGCCCCCGATTATTGACTGTTATCTCAACTTGGTATTGACCAGTAGCCATATTAATGGCAGCGTAAGTCACAGTACCACACATAAACACACCGCATAGTGATAAAGTAATTTGCAGGATTCCTAATGTTCTTTTCATTTTCTGTAACTCTTAACTGGTGACATTCTCATTTAACAATGAGGCTAGTTGAGAACTGGGTTAACTACGAGTTGACTATTAGATGACTTATGTTGGATTTTTGGTTGAATTATAGATAAGTTTAGGCTGTCTAGTGCTTAATACTCTAAATTACTACTGCTACCGTGTGTTTAGCGTAAAAAGTTGATAGACTCTCAGTAGTTTATCGATGGAGAGTAATGGCGCGATCGCTTCGAGTAGATCCAAAGTATATTGATAAAGTGAAGTCAGCACTTCAGCGTAATAATTATCCCAGCCAGCAGTCATTGGCTAATGATTCAGGATTTAGCCTAAGCACTGTCAAAAGCTTCCTCAACGGCAAACCTGTTGATTACGTGAATTTTGAAGAACTCAGTAATAAGTTGGGTTTAGATTTTCAAGCAATCGCATACAAAGAACCAGACCCTCAGCCGACTAACCAAGAAGCATCACCCTTCATCACAGGCCCACCCATCACACAACCACGTTCTTTTTTTGGACGCGAGAAAGAATTAAAGCGCCTGTTTAACTTACTTAAACGCTATCCCCTACAAAACGCCGCCATTATTGGTAAAAAGCGTAGTGGCAAAACTTCTTTACTACACTATTTAAAAAACATCACCACCACCCCAGTAGAACAGTTACGTCCAGGTCAAAAATCAGATTGGCTACCCCATTCAGAAACTTACCAATGGGTGTTTGTGGACTTACAAGACTCACGGATACATAGCCGGGAAGGAATATTAAAATACATCTTAGAATCTCTAAATATTAAAGTGCCAACACCTTGCGATTTAGACCATTTCATGAATGTAGTCGAGGAAAACTTATCTTTTCGCGCCGTCATTTTATTAGATGAAATTAGCGTAGGTTTAGAACGTTGTTCAGAATTAGATGATACATTTTGGGAAAGTTTACGGTCTTTAGCAACCAACCATACACGAGGTAACTTATCATTTATTTTATCTACCCCCGAATCACCAATCGATTTAGCAAAAAACACAGGACACAGTTCACCTTTTTTTAATATTTTCGGCTACACCGCATATATAGGAGCCTTCACAGAAGCAGCAGCACGGAGATTAATAGCAAGTTCGCCAATACCTTTTCCAGACGAGGATATCGAATGGATTTTAACTCACAGCCAATGTCAACCACTGTTATTACAAATTCTGTGTCTAGAAAGATTATTTACCTTAGAAGAAGGAGAGAATGATGATAACTGGCGTGAGGAAGGTCTAAGACAAATACAACCATTTACTGATTTATTAGATAAGCCAAAGTAGATTCACCATGAAAGCACATCGAATTGAAACTACATTAACCGAAGACGGAACCTTGATAATTAAAGACCTACCGTTTCAGGCTGGGGAAGCTGTTGAAATTATCATTTTAGAAAGTCACACTCATCCGCAAAAAAAGAATCTTTATCCCTTGCGTGGCAAACAACCATATCGTTATGATGATCCTTTTGAGCCTGCTGTACCCCTGGAAGATTGGGAAGCCTTGCAATGATTGTACTAGATACCCACATATGGGTTTGGTGGCTTCAAGATGATACAAGACTGACTCAACAATATCAAAACTGGCTGCAACAATATGAATCCCAAGGATTAGGTATCAGCATAATGTCTTGTTGGGAAATAGCCAAATTGGTACAACTTGGCAAATTAACTCTACCGTATCCAGTTGAGGAATGGTTCATAGTAGCTTTAGCTTATCCAGGAGTGCAGCTACTCGAAGTGACAATACCAATTATTGTTGAATCAACCAAACTTACAGGCTTTCACCGAGATCCATTTGACCAAGTTATTGTAGCCACGTCCAGAATTTATGACTGTCCTTTACTAACTGCTGACGCAAAAATTCTGGCATATCCTGGAGTGCAAACTCTTAAATAAGTATCAATTAAGTTTTTCATCCCATCATTAAAGACCTACAAGGCAACTTAAATGCCTAACAACTTACTCTGCAACGCCTACACCAATGCACCGGAACAGCACCCTAACTTAATACTGGGTAGCCTACACCTACTGTTTTGGTTATGCTTTCGTCCCGCAGCTTGGCGTAACCACTTTAAGCGCATAAACCCCATATTAGATACAGATACATATACATCTCTCATTTCCTTGATTAGACAAGGAAGATGGCGAAATACTGGTCTATGGCGACTGCTCATTCAGGGATACTTCATTTTACCTATCTTAGCTATCCTAATCTTGGTTTTAGTGTTCTGGGTATTGGGTGAATCGCCTGAAGTAGTTTTTCGCGTGGCGGTAAGCGTGGCGGTAAGCGTGGCGGTAAGCGTGGCGTTCGGCGTGGCGGTAGACGTGGCATTCAGCGTGGCGTTCGGCGTGGTGTTCGGCGTGGTGTTCGGCGTGGTGGTAGGTGTGGCGTTCGGCGTGGCGTTCGGCGTGGCGTTCGGCGTGGCGAAAGGCGTGGTGGTAGGTGTGGCGTTCGGCGTGGCGTTCGGCGTGGGGGGAGGCATGGCGGTAGTCCTGGTGGTAGGCACGGTGTTCGGCGTGGCGGTAGTCCTGGCGTTCCGCGTGGTGTTCGGCGTGGTGTTCGGCGTGGCGGTAGACGTGGCGGTAGACGTGGCGTTCGTCGTAGCGCTAAACGTGGCGCTCGTCGTGGGAGTTACTATTAACTCATGGCGGCCTGTTGTATTCTTGCCATTTCTCACAGCGTGGAATTATCTCCTCTATGTATTAGACAAAAGACGTAATGCCAAAAGCCCTTGTTTATTGCGTTATCACTCGGCTTTCTGGGATGAATGGCAACGTTTACATTTACCTGGCTTAGACGAGTATCTACTTTTCGTTCTCGAAAATAACCCAGATGAAGGCAAAGCCGCTTTAGAATATTTAACTACCAGTCCCCAGCGTTGGGCGGCTCAAGTAGTACAAATTGAACTAGATGCGCGTAATTTACAAGGCTGTACCAATGTCCAAGTTATTCGTCAAGTTCACCGCAGCTTAGAAATTGGGGAATTACAAAGTCGAGTTAATCCTATACTCAACATTTTTAAAAGCATCAGCGAAAATGTAGATGTTGCTCTCAATCAACAAAGTACATACAATCAGCGTATAGTTCTCAAAAATATTGCCGACAAATTAAACGGACACTTACAAAATTTCACTCGTAGCAATGATAAATACACAGTTGGTTTCCGCCCCATAATTACAAATTGGCGTGATATAGTCACTCAATATATAGATGAACTGGCTAAGGCTACCGAACTCCGTCAAGAAATTGACTCACCTTACATTACTGGTGTACCCCTGACGCTAGAGCAAGAAATATTTACAGGTCGAACTGATATCGCTACACGCATTGAGCAATTACTTTTAGACCGTCGTCGTCCTCCCTTATTACTTTACGGTCAGCGACGCATGGGTAAAACTTCTCTCCTCAACAATATCGGGAAGTTACTCCCCAATACCATTATCCCCATGTTTGTAGACTTGCAAGGCGCACCCTCATCAGCAAGTGACTACACAGGTTTTCTCTACAACCTTGCTAGAGGAATGACAACTTCTGCGAAAAAGCAAAGTGCCTTAACACTTCCATCTCTCACACGGGAAATATTAGCTGATGACCCCTTTACAAGGTTTGATGAATGGCTAGACCAGGTAGAACAAATACTGGAAGAAAATACCGCTTTGCTAATGTTAGATGAGTTTGAAACATTAGACAGTGCCATAACCAGAAGACGCTTCGATGAGGAAGATGTTTTAGGAATGTTGCGTCACTTAATTCAACATCGTCCCCGCTTTAAGCTTTTATTAGCTGGTTCCCATACTATTGCAGAATATCAGCGTTGGGCTAGTTATTTAATTAATGTTCAAGTAGTGCATATTTCTTATTTAAAAGAACAAGAAGCACGACAATTAATTGAAAAACCAGTCAAAGATTTTACTCTCCGCTATGAACTTGATGCAGTTGAGCGAGTTTTGCAGCTTACCCGTTGTCACCCATTTTTAGTACAGCTGCTCTGTGGGGAAATTATTGTCTTAAAAAATGAACAAGACCCTGCAATTCGGCGTTTAGCAACATTAGCAGATGTAGAAGCAGCCATACCAGAAGCTTTGCAGAGTGGTGGCTTTTTCTTTGCTGATATTCACAATAACCAAGTAGATGCAAATGGACGCGATATCTTACGCTTTATTGCTGCTCAAGGGGAAGGGGGTATTGTCAGCCAGATAAGTTTATCACAACAGTTTAATGATGTTTGGCAAAGAACAATTGAACTGTTATTACAACGGGAGTTAATTGAGGAAGTTGCAGAGGGTTATTGCTTCCAGGTGGAGTTAATTCGGCGGTGGTTTACTCAGTAGTTGAACATTTATCAGCGTTGACACTACATTTCCAATTTTAAAATATAGAGTCAGGACTGGGTGCATCCCAGTTTTTATTTAGCACCTAGAGAATAAATGTCATTGCGAGGAGGAACGACGTTCGCGTAGCGTGTCGCTTTGCGACTCAGCAATCGCAAAGTCTCGCACTAAGAATAAAACCATGCGATTGCTAGAGCCTCCGGCACGCTACGC
>JAKOMP010000103.1 GCA_022241785.1 Cyanocohniella sp. LLY
ATATTAGTCATGATTTTGAGGATACGATAAACTGTAGATAAACTCATTGCTGACCCACGTTCTAGCAGCAACGAGTGTACTGAGTCGGCGTTTAAATGATTACCAGTTGGCAGAGCTTTAAAAATGTCGAAAATTAATTGGCGTTGTGGGGTGAATCGATAACCTTGAGCATTGAATTTGGCTTTTAAGGTCTTGAAATTATCCATAATCCAGATTGTGCATAAACTTAGTTTTGTTACAAAAATTGTTGAAGTTAAGTGGCTTGTTCAATGGGAAAAAATCTGCTCAAAACTCCCATGAGATTGCACTTTACCTGCTTTCATCACAATAATCTGGTCAGCGCGGCGCAATACAGCAGGGCGATGAGAAACAACAAGACAGGTAGGTGTCCAATGGTTATGCTCTTGTTCTGTGCTATTGACAAATATCCGCGACCATAACGCCAATTCTGTCTCTACGTCCAAAGCACTGGACAAGTCATCAAATACAAGTAACTCTGGTTGACGGACAAACATTCGTGCAGCTGCTACTCGTTGTATTTGTCCACCAGAAAGCCGCACACCTTTAGAACCGACTAAGGTTTCTAGGCTTTCATTCATAGTAGCTAAATCTTGTGCAAACACCGCCATGTTTAAAGCTGTAGCGATATCATGATCATGTTTAGATAAGCCCAACAAAATATTTTCTCGCAGGGTATAGCTAAAAAGTTGCGGAATTTGAGGAGTATAAGCACTGCGAGGTGGAACAAAGAAACTAGCAGGGTCTTCAATCAGATGACCATTCCAGTAAATACATCCGTTTTGTAGAGGTAGTAACCCTAACAACACCCGCAGCAATGTAGTTTTGCCAGAACCAACTTGACCAGTGATTGCAGTCAAAGTACCACGTTGAATTTCCAAGCTGATATCTGTAATTCCTTGGTTAGTACCAGGATAATGGTAAGTTAAGTGAGAAACTTTTAAATATTGGAAATTATTTATCTCATTTCTTAACGGTTGTTCTATTGGTGGTAAATCTTTCTGGTGACCATTCAGGTCTTGGAAATAAAGTTGATTAGGAGCTACTAAGGTATCTGCTGATGCACCAGATAGTAAACTAGCCATCCGTTCAAAAGATACTTCTGTATGCTTGTACAAGGCCATAAAACTGCCAAGGGAAGTAAAAAAGCTAGTCACAAACCCCAGATTATAAACAAATAAAGCTAAGTCGCCCACTGTCAACCGACTTACACCACTTTGCATTAACTGAGAAGCTAGCAGCAAAATTATCCCGGTTCCCAGATTCACCATATTTTGAAAAGCAGAATTGAGAACAGCATTAAACAAACTATCCTTAATCATTGTCTGACGGCGCTTTTCATTTAAAGTGCGAAAATAATCTAGGACATTTTTTTCTACCCCAGCGACCTTAATTGCTTGTACCGAACCAAATATTTCACCTAATATACCTGTCACTTTTTCAGTGGCTTGGCGACTGGCATTTCTATACTTTTTAATGCGAGTTTCTGCCCGTTGAATAATTGCTATCATTCCTACCAGTGGCAGAAAAACAAACAATGTCATCTGCACGTTGATATACAATAAGATAACTAGACAAATAACGGCAAATATTCCTTGTCCTGAGATTTCGGATATCCATGCCACACCGTTTTCTATTTGTTCAGCATCATCACGAAAATAACTAATTATTTCGCCCTGTGATACAGTTGTTTCAGTTGATTGATTCACCAGCATTGGCTGGGCGGTAGGATTTCTAAAAAGGCGATATAATAAATTATGTCGCAGTAAAGACCGCACAATAAAACGATGTTGAGTTTTGGTGATACGTCCGGCAAATATAACTGCAATATGTGATAAATTTAGGGCTAATAATAATGCAATTAAAGTCAGAGTTGATAAACCAAATTGCGCTTCATTTGTCAAGCTATTGAAAAATTCCCGAATAATTAATCCAGGGAGCGCAGGTAAGCCTGTGATTAAAATCCAGAAACAAGAGTCAATTATATATAGTTTTGGTTTGTAGCACATAAGTTGCCACAATAATTTCCAACCTCTGAGCTTAACCATGATAATTCGTAATTCTTAGTTCGTAATGTTTTTAGTATATTTAGGATAATAAATCTGTGAGACCCGTTTGTAATAATTGGGAAAAGCGTGATTTATTATTGTTGATTAATTCTGATCGTTGACCATATTCCATAATTTGACCTTGTTCTAAAATTAAAATTTGATTTGCTTTTTGTACGGTGGCTAAACGATGGGCAATAATTATGCCTGTACGTCCAGTTAGTAATTTATCAACGGCTTTTTCAATTAGTTTCTCGGTAATGGGATCAAGGCGTGAGGAGGCTTCATCTAATATGACTAAACCAGGGTTTTTGAGAAACACACGCGTAAATGCAAGTAACTGTGCTTGTCCCGCAGATAAGCCGCTACTATCTGGACCTAATGTTGTATCTAAACCTTGGGGTAATGAGTGTAACCATTCTGATAGTCCCAATATTTCTAAAGTTTCATAGATGCGTTCATCATTAATATGTTCATTAAAAAAGGTGAGATTGTTGCGAACTGTAGTTTGAAATAGTTGCACATCTTGAGTGACTAATCCGACTTTTTGCGGTAAATCGGCTAAGGGAGTTTGGTTAATAGGTACACCTCCCAAGCGAATTATCCCTGATTGTGGGTCATATAATCTCAGCAATAACCTTGCTAAGGAAGATTTACCACTACCTGTACGCCCTAGTAAACCCAGTATATGACCAGCAGGTAAATGAAAAGATATATCTTGCAATACTAAATCCTTACTTTTCTCTTGGTCAGGGTAGCTAAATGAGACATTCTCAAAAGTTACCGCCAATGCGCCACCAGGAAGTTGTTGATCACCACCTGTAGTCAGTTGAGATTGAACTTGCAATAACTCTTGAATACGGTAAATACTAGCTTCTGCTTGTTGCAGTTCTTCAAATTGGTTGCGAATTTGTTCAATGGGTTCGTTGAGGAGATTGGTGTAATAGTACAGTAGATATACAGTACCGATGGTAATTATATTCTGACTCCAAAGGTACGCACCGACGCTTAAGGCGATCACAGTTCCTAAAGTAAAGAGGCCATTGGTTGTACCCCAAAGAATCGTACTGGCAAAACGCGCTTTGTGAAAGACAGGTAACCAGCCTTGTAAAATTTTGTGGAAGCGTTGCATCACATAGCTGGTAGCACCATTGGCTCTTATATCTTCTATTCCCGCTAGTTGTTCACCGATGAAACCAAAAAAATTAGCACTAATTTGGCGGTAAGTTTTCCAATAGGGAACAGCAAGAGAACGTAGATTAATTAAAGTATATAGAGCTGTAAGAGAAAAAAAGGCGATCGCTATTCCCGCACGCCAATCTTCGGTAAATAAAACTACAATTACACCCGACAGCAGTAGTAAATTGCCTAAGATGTAAACGGTGAATTTAGAGAAGAATTGTGACAGAGTTTGCACATCGCCATCGACTCGTTCTAGTAATTCACCCGGTGTAGTGTATTTATGAAAGGATAAATCGAGTTGTAAACAATGCTCCACTAAGTCAGTACGTAAGGCGTTGGTGGCTCTCCAAGCCACGTTTTCGCCGTAGTAGGTAGCAGCTATTATCAAGATTTGAGTGATTACAGCTACACCTATAAAGAGTAAGGCGGCCAACAGTAAGTTTTGTCTTGAACCACCCGCTATGGCTGTATCAATGAAGTAACGAAGAATTTGCGGATTGACTAATTGTAGTCCGATACTGATGAGGAGAGCGATCGCAAACTTAAAAACCCGCCATTTTTGTGGTTGGAGATAATCTACAAGTAAGTTCCAATATTGCCGTAGTCCAATTTTCATAAAGCTTTAGCAGTCAGCAAGGCAGATTGTGGAGGACAAAAGAGAATAATTTAATGCAAATGAACAAGTGAGTATAAAATTATGGCTATGGCAGTGTCATTATTTACAATCCATATCAATACTAGGAATCTGTGCGAAAATCGCCGACTGCAAAAATTGGGGTAGTTGTTTCCAAGGAATTACACCGTTATTTTTATTGATGTACAGTTGCATAAGCTCCAGTAATGCGGCGGGACTTTCATCAACTGGTAAATCAACGATGAGATAGGTGGGTTTTTCAGGGCTAGAAATAGCCGCAACACAGCCACGTTCACACGCCCATAAACATCCTACAGGCTGAATTTCTATTTGTGCTGATGTAGATTTTTCACTAGATAAAGTTTTTATTTGTTCTAACAAAAGTTTACCATCTTTAAGTTCTTTTTCTGGCATTTGTTCAGATGAACGTTGGCAAGATGTGCAAATAAATAGAGTGTGTTTAGTCATATATTTGAGGCGGATTTATGAGGTAATAGAATAAATGATATGTTAATATATGGGGTGTAAAAATGTTCAAAACTTCACCGTTCTATATTAATTTTTGATTACTTTATGTAGGTGCAAGTAAAAGTGTGGTCAGTTGGTCTAATATCAGAGAATTACCGATAGAACCACCGATGACACTAGCCCATAAGGTGTAATCAACAAAGTAAACTCGCCCTTCTTTCCAGGCTCGTGAATTGTGCAAAAGGGGATTGTTAGCCCATTTTTGTTTGAGTTGTTCTAATGGAACATTATAAGTAGATGTACCATCCCAATTATCAAGCCAGGTAGAGACAATGATAATATCTGCATCCAGTTGAGATAAGGTTTCAATGGTGACTTTGGGTCGTACTCCTGGCTTGCGTTCTACATCTTCAAGCAATACAGATTCAAATCCAATTTCTTCCTGGAGTTGAACGGAATCCCCACCGTATCTAATTTCAATGTAATCCATTGATTGACTACAAACCACATTCAGCACTCGTGGATGGGTTTTTACAAGCGGGGTTAATTTGGTGCGAACTTCAGCCAGTTTTTGTTGATGTGAAGCAATGACTTGTTGTACCTTGTCCTCTTGATTGAGTGCTTGAGCCACAATTTGAATATTGTCTTGCCAATTTTCCATGTGGTCTACTAAGACAGTCGGAGCAATGGCAGATAATAACTTATTTTCCTGAAAACCCATCCCCAGAATTAAATCTGGTTTGAGTAGAGTCAAAGTTTCTAGGGAAGGATTATTGCGATCGCCTAAGTTAACAGGCTGACTTGTGACTAAATTACCTAAGTATGGAATTTGTTGACTAGGATTGTCGAATTGACGCGATTTCATTAAATAAGCATCTGCATAGCCAGAAGGCTGGACATCAAGCGCCAGCATCATACTCAGCATCCGTGGTTCTAGTGCAACTACTTTCTGGGGTTGACCGCAAATAGTGGTTTCACCGCCAGCGTGTTGAACAACTCGACAATCATTGGATGTTCCTTGCACATTTTCCAAATTCGGGCTATTGGGAACACCACTTTGACAAGCCGTAATTAAGATCACTGTGACAATGAGCAAGCCAATGTATTTATGCAGAGTCAGTCTCATCTGGCGGCGAATTTTAAGAAACATGATGAATGCTGTTTTATTGATTAAACTCAGAACTGGATAGAAAATGAGCCGATGACAGTGAAAGGTGCGCCGGGATAGATAAATTGTCTAGATTGAGCAGCCTCGTAATAGGTTGTATTAAAAAGGTTTCGGATATTAAGTGCCAACCTCCAGTTATCCCGCTTGTAATAGATAGCTGAATCGGTTCTAAAGTAGCTGGGTATCGTGGCTGTATTCGCAAGGTCAACATTTTTCTCGCCTACATAATACAGACCCAAGCCGAAGCCTAAACCTTGCAAATCCCCCTGCTGAAGTTCGTAAGTTGTCCACAAACTAGCAGCGTGTTTAGGAACGTTTTGTAAACGGTTCCCAACAGGAAGACGGTTATCGTTGGAGATAACTGCATCGGTGTAGGTATAGGATGTAATAACATTCCAACCTGGGAGAATTTCCCCTGCAATGTCTAACTCAATACCTCTACTTCTTTGTTCCCCTACTTGAGTAGAGAACCTAGGATTGTCAAGATCAGTTGTGAGCAAATTTGTTCTGGCAATTTGGTAGACTGCCAGTGTTGCAGAAAGTTGTTCTGTGATGTCTGTCTTAATCCCCACTTCATACTGCGTTCCTCTCGTCGGCTCAAAAGGCTCGTCTGTTGCATTTCTGCCACTGACGGGTACAAAGGATTGGCTATAGCTAGCGTAGAGCGAAACGGGTTCAATTGGCTGATAAACAATGCCGACACGGGGACTAAAGGCACTGTCAGATTGCTCTACAAGGGTGCCAAAATCCGTTTCCTGCCTGATAGTGTCAAAACGACCGCCAATCAAAAGGTTCAAATCATCTGCCAGCGTGACTTGATTCTGAAGGTAGATTCCCAGGGTGTTTGTACGAGTTGAACCTTCAAAGAAAAAATCTGGTACAGAGAAGTCAGGGAGTGGAACATCATAGTTAGGATTAAAAATATCGAGGGGCGGTGCAAGAACTTCAGAACCCCGAAGAAAAAATGTATTTCGTCTTAACTCCACTCCCAACAAAGGTTGGTGGACAATTGATCCAGTATTGAACTGTCCGACTAGTTCTGTTTGCAGCGTATAGGCTTCCCCCAAGATATCATTACTGCCCAAATATATCTCATCAGCAAATTGATTATCGACGATTGCAAAAGGTCCGTTAGATAGACCACCTGTTAGTCTAGTAGACTGAAAGGAAAACGCATTACGTAGTTCCCAATCCTCGCTAAATTGATGTTGTAGTCGGTAGCTTGCTCGCAAAGTGCGCTCGTTGTAGATATCCCCATCAAAGCGATAGCCAATAAAGCGATCAATCGGTATGGGCGCAGGTCTATCGCCAATAGCAGGAATACCCCGATCCAGACGATAATCATCATCTTGGTATTCAAAGTCAACGGTGAGGGAGGTGCGATCGCTAATGTTCCAAGTGAGGACAGGCGCAACGAAGATGCGTTCCGCAAAAATATTGTCCCGAAAACTTTGAGAGTTTTCGTAAGCGAGATTAAGTCTGTATAGCAGCGAACCATCATCGGTGAGGGGACCCGATAAGTCAACGCTGGGTTGGTAGAATCCAAAACTACCTGCACTGAAATCGACTGAATAGTAGGGGGTGCTAAGGGGTTGTCTCGTAACAATATTAATAATTCCTCCCGGCGCGATCTGACCATATAGAACAGAAGCTGGCCCTCTAAGAACTTCAATGCGCTCGATATTAGCTGTATTAATTGCGGAGGAAGTATCACCTGGGGCAAATCCATTGCGGAAAATCCCTCCAAACTGCTCAAAGCCACGAATGACGAAAGTACCTGAGTCAATTCCTGTGTTATCTCGCTTCTGTACGCTGCTGACGTTCTGTAAGGCATCCTGTATTCGTGTCGTATTTTGGTCTTCCAATAGCTGTCGGGGAATCACCGAAATTGACGCTGGAACATCACGCAAAGGTGTATCTGTCCTGGTTGCAGTTGAACCTTCTCTGACGCGATACACGTCTTGCTGACCTGTCACAACTAACTCAATCTGTTGATCACCTTGTGTTGATGGTTGTGCCGGTGGAATTTCACTTTCTGCTTCTGCTTCTGCTTGCGGTTGTGGTGATGGTGTAGCTGCTACAGCACCCGCAATGGCAAAAATTAAACCTTCTTCTGGACTATCAAACAACTCCACAACTGGTATACTCGCCACACCTGTGACTGTCACCCGGATAGTGTTGTCATCTAGATTGATGACCGTGATTTCAGTAATCCCCTCAACTGGGTTTTGTGAAGTGAAGGTAAACCCATCGCCACTGGGTAACAGCAATTGAGCATTAGGAATATCTGCAATAAAGTTGTTCTCAGCACTGCGGTTGGTGATTTGCAGTTGTTCTCCTTGGGGTGTCTGTAATATCACCTCTACCCCTGTTTCCGTGGGATTAGCTTGTACTCCTGTCACTTGTATGACCATCACACCAGATTCTTGAGCCAGCAACGCCCCATTTTTCGCAGGATTAACAACATCCTGAAGGCGAGAAATATCTGATTCTGCTTGCGCCGATTGCATCATCAGCATTGAAATCACACCTACAGCCAAAAGGAGATGAGATTTTTCAGCCAAATTTTCACACACCATGATCACCCTATTCCCTGAACAGTTGCTAGTAACTTTCAATAAGTATTATGTATAATACGGCATTTTGCTATTTCAGGTGATCTCTACAGGGTCATTTTTTAACACTAGACGGACTTTTTCGCCACTGTGCTTGATAATCTTTGGGATTGATGCCGAATTTTTTCCGGAATGCAGCAGATCACATCTTGCACCAAACGTAGATACCCGTAAAAAAACAATAATCAGTCCAAAAACATAACAATAGTCAAATCAAATCGGATTCCTATAAATATTTTTGTCTAATTATCAACAGCAAATATCTCAAAGCCTTATTTTATCGTACAGACTAGCTAATTTAGGATGATTGCATTTACGTCCTATAGCCTAGCCGCATAAAGGCTTTGATAGTTTTCGGAGATGTCTACTGTATCTTCTTTGGTTTTCAAAATGAGAATTGCTGACGAGATTTCAGCATGATCGCAAAAAGATAAGTTGCACAAATAGGTTTTCTAGCGCAGAGACAGTAAAATAACTTTGCCTAAAACAGAGCTTGGAGTACCTGGAAGTGTGATGTTAAAGTATTATCGCTCCGTCTCGAAACTCAAAAACATTGCCTAAAAGGAGACAAATTAGGCAATGTTTTCATTTGTATTTTTTATCAATTAACCCGAAAAAATCGGTCATTTTTACAAAACTTTACAAGGCTGCACCTGGTGACACGAACCTTCTATTTTCGCCATCATGACCCAAATTAGCGCAATACAACCCACCTTCCGCACCCTAACTGTCACACATCAAGAAAAGCCACCAAAATAGTACAAAAGAACTAAAGATTTACAGCCTTAACTTGTCACCAATGGTTTTTGCACCTCGTTCTACTTAGTTTAGAAAATGATTCGAGATGTGCATGTAGCTCTTGTGCTTCTTGATTTCCTCAAATCTCTAGTGATGATTACTCTTTTTAACCACCGATCTTTACCGTCATACCTGGCTTTAAACGGTTTTCTCCCATGCACCGCTTTAAAATTATCGATGAAGCAGAAATCCCCAGGTTGCAAAATCATATCTATTAACTTGGCATCAATTGCCTTAATTAACTTATTCAGTATTCCTTGTGCCTGTTGGTCTTCTTTTAATTCGCCCATAAAGTATGGATCAATCCGAATATAAGGATGCTGAGGATCTCCATATAATACTGCTATTTTTTCCGGATTTTTGTTCATTTGATTAATTTGTTGATAAGCAGATTTTAGTAAGTCAATGCTTACATTGGACAATGTCTTTACGTCAGATTTATTTTTTTCCAAATGAGATTCATCTGGACGAATAGTGAAGCGTGGTTCAAACAAAATTTGAACTTCATCTGGCTCCAGTTGTATCGTTTCTATGGATGCTACAGTTGTAGCTGCTCTTTCATAATTACGCAGACACATCATCCCAAGATAGTCACCCCGATAAGGATGAAAGGCATCTTCAGAATGCCAAGTGAGTAATTCTTCACTACTACTACCAAGTTGTTCATATTCATGACCTTTGATGGGGAGAACGTCATGAACAAGATGCCCAGCTTGCTGAGTAGACCAACCAACTACTTCGCCTAATAAGGAACTAAATAAGATAAAAAGAATTTCTTCCTCTAAAGTAGGTGAAATTTCTGGACGATATTTCCAATGAGATGGGGTTTTTCCAATTTTTTCGTCTGAAATAGGGTAGCCGGAAATTATGCAAATACCCGATGATGGTTCTAATAATCTAAAATCATTCAAAAATCTCCGTATTCTTCTAGGAAGTTCATGGGCAATTACAGATACTTCCTGAAGAAAATAGGGATCTTCTACTGAAGTATATTGACAAGCAATATTCTTGATAATTGATTGAATGTCGCTACATTCTTTTTCAGACAAAAAAATTCTTTCCATGATGTTTACAATTAACTACTGTTAGTTCTCCTGCTGTTTTTTTGGTCTCAGCTATGTTGGCTTGAAAATTTCTTCCTCTTAATAATAAGAGTGATTATTTGAGATATTTCACAGCTAAATTTTAGCAACTATGGTCGTTAACACTATATGTAGCTAAGGCTTTTGAAAGACGAATCAGACCTTCATTTAAGTCGGATGTAGCTCCTCCGAAGCCTAACCTGACATGACCTTGATAGTTAAAACAGCTACCAGGTACAAGCAAGACTTTGTAATTGTTCGCCAGGCTATGACAAAAGGTTTCGGTGTCTGAGATTCCGCGTAGGTGCAAGAATGCACAAACTCCCCCTTGTGGACGGGCCCAGTCTACAAAATTTTGATGTTGCTCAACCCACTCAGATAGAATTTCCAAATTAGTACATGCTTGCTGCAAACGAATGTTAAGCAGACGATCTGCTTTTTCTATGACTCGCTGTGCAATCAGTTCAACTAAAGGAGAAAGATGAAGGGTGATATAGTCACGCAGGTGGACAAAACGTGCTAATACATCTGGTGAAGCTATACACCACCCAAATCTTAATCCAGGTAAGCCGTATGCTTTGGAAAAGGTTCCCATAGAAATGGAGCGATCGTATTGCAAGTTGGGATTAGGAAGTGGGGAACCGTTATAGGTAATATCAGCAAACGCTGCATCCCAGACAAGATAGGCTCCGACTTCGGCTACTGCACCGATCAGTTCTGCTTGTTCTTCTGGCGTTAGGGAAGCACCAGTGGGATTATGAGGAAAGTTGACGACTACCATTCGCGTCCGCGAGGTAATTAACCTTTTAGCTTCCTCAACATTAGGAGCAAAATTATGCTCAAATCGTAATCGCCAAGGTTGCAATTTACATCCGATAGATTCAGCGATGGAAAAAAGTTGCTGATAGCAGGGATCTAATACAACTATTTCGTCATCGGCTTGAAGAAGCCCATTCATGATTAAGAATATAGCTTCGCTTGAGCCATGAGTTACCATCACTTGTTCAGGATCGCCATTTCCCCAACGTAAGGCTATTTCTTTACGCAATCCAAAATTTCCCAAGCTCGAGCTATCATGAAAGACCACACGGTTGAGTTCTTCTGGTGTGAGATCGGTGAGTTGGTACAGTTCGGCTAGTGAAAAGTTCTCTACCCCACTACTACCGATATCAATCTCGGTATTGAAATAATAATCTCTCATCCAGCCCTCTAAAAGAGCAGGAGCTATTTCATTCATATGATTATTTGGTGAATTGGATGAATTTAGCTGACAGTTTTAGGTTGTTGCTGCCATTTTCTGACGTAGGCTTAACGGCCTCATATCAGTCCAAACTTCTTTAATGTATTCCAGACATTCTGATTTAAGCCCTGATTTACCTGCATCTCTCCAAACAAGCGCATTTTCTCTATCAGCTGGCCAAATTGAATATTGCTCCTCATGATTAACTACTACTTTGTAAATAGTTTGGTCTTCTGAATCAATGCTATTCATCTTTAACTCCTTGATAAATTGTATTGAAAATTTTTATTTGCAATTCAGAACTCACTCAGCAAATATATTTATTGCATAAGATAGCTGAGATACATCAAAATTCCAATCTGGACTAGCCAATTGCATAGATTTTAACTCTTCTACAATTGTATAAGTTGCCATTTCAAAACTTTCTTTTTTTAAAGAAGAAAAACTTTTAATTTTCAAATTTTCATCTATATGTTCTAACTTTTTCATCCCTACAAGTGCTGAAAACAATCCAGGTGCGCTGCGAGTATATTGTAGTGCGCGTTGACAATCAGAATTGAAAATTTCGCCAATGGCACTTATAACACTTTCAGGTATTTTACCTATAACTTGTGCTTGATATAAAGAAGCACTAGCTATTGGAGTTAACCCTAAACGATAAGCAGCTTCTAAAACGGGAACTAGCTCTCCTGCAACATTTTGAGTAGGAGCAATTAGAGCTTCTAGCATACCCATATTTAAAGGGAACTCAATAAAATCAAATCTATCATTTTTATTACCAGCTACCTCAGCAGCTATTGACTTTAGTTTTGCTAAATTTAAATGTTGAGGATGGTCTGGGGGTACGCGCAGACCATTCCAAGTAGCAATACCATAAGCAGCAATTTTACCAGCTTCAACTGCTGATTCTAACATTTCAAATGCTGCGTAAAAGCGTTTATAAAAAACATCTAATGAGATTTCTGACAGATGTATTTCGGGATTGTGAATATAGTAAACATCTATTGTTTCTACTCCCAAATTTTCTAAACTTAAATTAATTTGGTCTTGTAAATATTCTGGGTGTATACAGTGCAAATTTTCTACTAAATCACTGGCGCTGACTCCAGAATTATTATTTTCAACGTAATGCTGGTTAAACCAATCGAGATATTCTGTTGTTTCTTCAGTAAGAAACCCACCTTTAGTACAGATAATTACTTCGCTTCTCGATATATATGCGGATTCTATAAGATATCGTAATGCTTTACCTGTACTACGTTCTCCTTGCTGCTGACGATAAATAATTGCTGAATCAATTAAGTTTATCCCTTGTTTAACACATTCAATTATGGCTTGAGTCACTTGATCATTAGTGTCTTCATCAGCTTCACCGAGATAAGTGCCTATGCCAATAGAACTGGCAATTAATTCATTATTTGTTCTGAAATGATCTGGCGCACATTTATCAATATGCTTATCTCGGTAATCTTTGGTTCCTTCTAAAGTGGCTTTACCTGAAATTTTCATGATTATATACCTATAGTTTGCTGTAATACTAAAAATGATGAAATACTAATTTTTAAGTATTATTTTAGTAATTTTTGTATCAAGTAAATCTGAACCTTCTGGTTGTAGTGCCGCCAAAAAGCCTTTTTGCATCAGATGAGATAAGTAAGTATTCAGCAAATCATCATCGATTGGTGGGCAAACAATAGAGGTATTTGCTAGTCCATCGAGTGTATTTTGACAATCAAAGTTGAATATTGCTGAGTTATTATTCTGTTCACTAAGCAAGGGTACAAGTGGATATAGTGGATGTTCTGGATAGTGTTCAGCAATGTTAATCAAGTCTGCTTGCCATTGAGCATGAGAAATTTGTTGCAGTCGATAGCCAAGGGAGCTAAGTAAATCGATCAGCTTAATTGAATGAAAAGGTTGGGTATTGACAAAATGAAATGCCTTACCTATTGATTTTTCTTGCCTGGATAAATGGACTATAGCTTGGCTTATATAATCTATAGGAGCCATATCTTCAATCATATTGCCTTCTGGCACTTTTTCAAGTTTTAGACAACCAATGATTAATCTATATAAAAAGTCATTTTGATTGAATACTCCGGTTTTGCTGTGTCCAGAAACACGTCCTATCCTATGTATAGATACAGGCAAACCGCGATCGCGTGCAATGGTAATTAACTTTTCAGCTACCCATTTACTCTGCGCGTAGCCGCTAGATGGTACTTGATAATCATCAAGGCTATCCTGTTCTTGAACTAGTTTTACGCCAGAATAACCTTCAGCAGAGAACACACTGTTGGTTGATATAAAATGTACAGGTTTGATTTTAACTTGACTTGCTAACCGCAAAACTTCTTGAGTTCCTAAAACATTTGCAGCTTTGAGTATGGAATATGGAGAAGTATGATGAACCCATGCACCATTGTGATAGATAACATCAATTAATTCAGCCAATACTTGAAATTTTTGCCGAGAAATCCCTAAAAGGGGTTCAGTCAAATTTCCTACAACGGGAATAATTCTGTTACTAAAAGATTCATACCAAAGTAAATATGATTCGAGGCTGCTTTGAATTCTTTTTTTGCCTTCTTCTGCATTAGCAGCACGTACTAAGCAATATATATTCGCATGAGTTTGTTGCAGTAGTTCATAAAGCAAAAATGCTCCGACAAAACCTGTAGAGCCAGTTAATAAAATGTTAGCAGTGTTAGTAGGATATTTAATTGGCGTTTCAGGACGTATCGTAGGATCGAGAACAGCCTCTGCCTGCCAATTGATTTGATTATTTTGAGTAACAGTAAGAGTAGAAGAACCAGTTTTTTGGGCAGTTTCAATACTCTGTGCTAAAAGAGCGATTGTCGGCATTGCAAATAAACTGCTTAAAGGTAATTCTATTTTCCAAGTTTGTCGAATCTGGAAAATTAACTGTGTCAGCAGTAAGGAATGCCCTCCTAAATCAAAAAAGTTGTCTTCAATACCAACTTGTTTAACCTTGAGTAATTTAACCCAAAATTTTGCTAGTTGTTCTTCAACTGGTGTACGTGGCGCTATATAGGTTGTTCCAAGATTGGAATCAGTTTGGTCAGGTATAGGTAGCGCCCGACGGTCTATTTTGCCATTTGGTGTCAGTGGCAGTTTTTCCAGTAGTACAAAAGCAGAAGGAACCATGTACTCTGGTAAATTTTCTTTTAAGTATTGGCGTAACTGTGATATTAGTTCACTATTATTGGTTGAGCTAAAATTGCCAGTTCTAGCAACGATATATGCTACTAGACGCTTGTCACCAGGATTATCTTCACGGATAATTACGCAAGAGACTTGCACATCTTCATGCTGGGTCAGTATAGTTTCAATTTCTCCCAACTCAATGCGGAAGCCCCGGATTTTTACTTGGTGATCGATGCGACCGATGTATTCAATATTTCCACTCGGTAAATAGCGTACCAAGTCGCCAGTGTTGTACAAGCGAGAGTGTTCCGCACACGCTACGCGATCGCCCTCTATCTGACTAAAAGGATTGGGAACGAATTTTTGTGCAGTTAATTCCGGGCGGTTGAGGTAGCCTCTAGTTATACCAGCACCTGCAATATACAACTCACCACACACCCCAATAGGTACTGGCTGCATCTGCTCATCCAAAACAAAACATTGCGTGTTAGCAATTGGACGACCAATGGTGATCATATCGCCGCCTGGTTGAACACGGGCAAATGTTGAGTAAGTTGTATCTTCACTAGGCCCATATAAGTTGAAAACCTGTTCAACCTTAGTCTGTTGATAAATCTGCTGCACTAAGCTGGCATGAAGTGCCTCACCTGCTAGGTTAATTGTGCGTACTGAGTCTGGTATAGCATTAAGCCGAATTAATTCAGCTATAGCTGAGGGAACTGTATTAATCAGGCTGACTTGATTGGCGGCTGCTAAGGTGGGTAATGAAAGAGCATCCTGGGCTAAAATTACCTGAACACCGCTACACAGAGTCGCAAAAATCTCAAACACAGATAAGTCAAAGCAGATAGAAGTTGATGCTAAAACTCCAGCTAGTTGTTCGTGAGTGAAGGCTTTTATTGCCCAATCTAGAAATGCAACTGTGTTGCGGTGTTCTACAATAACTGCTTTTGGTTTTCCTGTAGAGCCAGAGGTATAAAGAATATAAGAAGTATTTTCTGGTAAAACTTGATTAATAAGATTTTGTTGATTTTCTTGGTTAATAATTTCCCAATCAGCGTCTAAGCAGACGACTTGAGCTTTGTGAATAGGCAGTAGAGCAACTAATTTGCTTTGAGTTAGTAATATCGATGCTTGAGCATCTTCTAACATGAAAGCCAAGCGTTCTTGGGGATACTCTGGGCCAAGCGGCAGGTAAGCCCCACCAGCCTTGAGAATACCCAGAAGCGCCACAATCATGTTGATTGAGCGGTCTACGCACAACCCAACCAGTATATCGGCTCCTACACCCAAAGACTGCAAGTAATGTGCTAGCTGGTTTGCACGACAATTCAATTCATGGTAAGTGAGCTGTTTATCTTCAAATACCACAGCAACAGCATCAGGTGTTTTTTCTACCTGTGCTTCAAATAATTGATGAATACACAAATCTTGCGGATACTCAGTTTGAGTATTATTCCACTCTACTAATAGTTGATGTTGCTCATTTGTTGTTAATAAAGGCAATTGTGACAAGTTCTGCTGCGGGTTAGCAACAATTCCCGCTAACAAAACCTGAAAATGACCCAGCATTCGGGTAATTCGGGTAGCATCAAAGATATCTGTGTTGTATTCTATTCCTCCCTGTAAACCTTCTTCAGTCTCAGAAAGTGATAGAGTAATATCAAATTTTGCAGTATTGTTTTCTGCTGTTAATTCTTCTAGGATTAATTCTGGCAACTGAATAACTTCTGTTGCTGTATTCTGAAGAATGAACATGACTTGAAACAAGGGGCTATGGCTTAAATTCCGCCTTGGTTGTAGTTCTTCAACTAATTGTTCAAATGGCAAATCTTGATGAGCGTATGCACCAAGAGTAACTTCACGAACTTGTGCTAGTAGTTCTTTAAATGTTGGGTTTCCTTGTAAGTTACTTCGCAATACTAGAGTATTAACAAAAAAGCCAATTAAGCCTTCGATTTCTGAACGGTTGCGGTTAGCAATGGGACTACCAATTAAAATATCATGCTGCTGAGTATAACGATGCAGCAAGACTTTAAATGCTGCCAGCAGGGTCATAAATAAGCTGACTCCTTCCTGCTGGGAGAGGTTTTTGAGTGCGGCTGTAAGTGATGGAGAAAGCGCGAAAGATTCAGTTGCACCTCGGTAAGTCTGAATTGCTGGGCGTGGGCGGTCTGTAGGTAATTCTAAGACTGGTAATTCACCGCCTAATTGTTGCTTCCAGTAGTTTAATTGGTTGTTTAAAACTTCTCCTTGTAACCACTGGCATTGCCAAACGGCGAAATCTACATACTGAATTGGTAGTTGGGGTAAATTGTACGGTTGGCTGCTATCGTAGGCTTTGTAAAGTGTTGTCAGTTCGCGGATGAGTATTCCTGTTGACCAGCCATCAGAAACGATATGGTGCATGGTAAACAAGATTACATGGTCTTGTTCGTCCAGACGTAACAGGCTCACCCGCAGTAGTGAGTCTTGTTTTAGGTTGAAGGGTGTTTGCGCTTCTAAGGTGGCTAGGCGCAAAGCTTCTGTTTCCCTGTCGGTTTCGGGAAGAGTTTGCAAATCAATGATGGGTAGTTGTAGCTTTGTTGCTGCACTAATTACTTGAACTGGTTCTCCATCTACGACTGTAAATGTGGTGCGTAGGGTTTCATGACGACGGACTATTTCGTTGATGCTTTGTTCTAGGGCGGCTATGTTTAGCTTTCCTGTTAAACGTATGGCAGCAGGAATATTATAAGCACTGCTTTGAGGTTCTAATTGGTTCAAGAACCATAGCCTTCTTTGGGCAAAAGACAGAGGTAAATTTCCCTGACGCGATACAGGTTGAATAAATTCTGAGGTGGATTGTAAAGCCTGATTAGCTTGGCTAATAAAAGCGAGAATTTCTCCTTTGCGTGCTGCTAATTCCGCTTTAATATCTGGTGTGAGGGCTTCTTTTAGCGCACTACAACGCAGGCGATCGCCTTCTACCCATAATTTGATATCCTGGCTGCAAAGCTCAGACAAAAATTTTGCGATCGTTTTCATAGTTCAATTTCCTCGATGTCTTCTGCCATTTGCATAGGCACAGCCTGTAACTGTTGCACTGCCAAAATTCCCTCTATTCGTTCCACCAAAGTGATAACTGTCGGATTTTCAAACAAGCTACGCACAGGTAAATCGATTTTGAATGCTGTGCGTAACCGAGAAATAATTTGGGTAGCTAACAGTGAATGTCCTCCCAAATCAAAGAAGTTGTCATAAATTCCGATTTTTTCTTGCCCTAAAACATCAGCCCAAATCTCAGCTATTATCTGTTCTATCGGTGTGCGCGGTGAAACAAACTCTATTGCCAAGGCATTGCGCGATCGATCTGGTGCTGGTAAGGCTTGACGGTCTACTTTACCATTAGCCGTTAATGGTAGTGCTTTTAAAAATACAAAAGCAGCAGGAACCATATAATCAGGTAATTTTTGTCCGCAAAAACTGCGTATTTCTCTCATCAAAGCTGAGTGTTGACTCTGGTTGACCACTCTGTTTTTAGCGTTGGGAACTATATACGTAACTAAACACTGATTACCAAGCTCCTGCTCGGTTGTTAAAACTATTACTTCTTGTACAGCTGAGTATTGCCTGATAACTGCCTCAATTTCGCCTAATTCAACCCGAAAACCGCGAATTTTTACTTGGTTGTCTACTCGTCCGAGAAATTCTAGGTTCCCATTGCTTAAGTAACGGGCTATATCACCTGTTTTGTACAGACGTGCTGTAGGTTCAGAGGAGAAGGGATTTTTAATGAACCTTTTAGAGGTAAGTTCTGGTTGGTTGAGATAACCTCTAGCTACGCCAATTCCACCAATGTACAGTTCACCTGGTACACCAATGGATACTGGCTGCAACTGTTCATCTAGAATATAAATCTGGGTATTGGCTAGGGGTCTTCCTAGAGGAACTGTTTGAGTGGTTTCTTTCTTTGTGACTGGGTGGGTTAGCACGCCGACAGTGGTTTCTGTGGGGCCGTAATGATTAAAAATTTGACACTCAGGTGCTAATTGTTGAATTTGCTCAATTAAATTCCAACTACTGGCTTCGCCACCCAAAATTAAACTTTGTCGGGGTAGGATTGAAGAGGTTGGAGATACAGCCAAAAGGGCAGTCAGATGAGAAGGAACTATTTT
Organism: Cyanocohniella sp. LLY; assembly: GCA_022241785.1. Taxonomy (GTDB): domain Bacteria; phylum Cyanobacteriota; class Cyanobacteriia; order Cyanobacteriales; family Nostocaceae; genus Cyanocohniella. The sequence goes on from JAKOMP010000103.1 coordinate 18,579, forward strand.
GAGATAGTCTATCGGATGGCGTTGAAAATAATCAGCGAGTCCTTGAGGATCGGATGCAGTTTCTTGAGGAATGATATGCAGACATCCACCTGTACACAATGCAGGGAAGATGACAGTATTACCTAAATCTGCTGCGAAAGTGGAAACCGTAGCAAAACTAGCGCCTTTGGCTAAGTCTAATCTGTCGATAATTGCGTAAATATAGTTAACAAATTGGCGATGTGCGATCGCAACTGCTTTTGGTTGTCCTGTAGAACCAGAAGTATAGATGGCATATACTAAATTTTCTGGCTGTACTGTAGTTGTAAAATCTTCTTGATTGCTTTGGTTAATTAGTTCCCAGTGTGTATCTAGACAGATTATTTGTGTAGTATCGGCGGGAACTTTACTAACTAGCGATCGCTGTGTTAAAAGGACAGATACACCAGCATCTTGTAAACGATAAGCTAAGGCTGCTGCTGGTAGTGCTGGATCTAGCGGTAGGTAAGCACCTCCAGCTTTGAGGATACCCAAGATTGCAACTATAGTATCAAGCGATCGCTCGGTATATAAACCTACCAACACTTCTGGCTCAACTCCTAACCGCTTTAAGTAAGATGCTAGGCGATCGGCTCGTAAATTTAACTCTGCATAAGTTAATTGTTGTTCTCCGAAGATAACCGCAATTTGATTAGGAGTTTTGTTGACTTGTTCCTCAAATAGCTGATGAAAGCATTTATCTTGCGGATAATTAGTCTGAGTGTTATTAAGTTCTACTAATAACTTATGTCGTTCTTGACGATCAATAATTTCCAAGCTTCCTACAGACACTTCTGGGTTAGTAACAACACTGGTTACTAAAGTTTGAAACTGTCTGGCTAAACTTTGAATAGTTTCCGGTGCAAATAGATGAGAGTCGTAATAAAACTCTGTAATTAGACAATCTTGCTGTTGAATGCAATTCAGTTTAATTTTAAATCTTTCCTGGCAGACAAATTTTTGATAAATGGAGAAGTTTACCTCACCACCACTGTAATTTTCAGGTATTTCTTCAAATTCAAAACCAATTGGTATTAAGCAGTGATTGTGGCTATTTTCAATATCTGCTTGTAAGAAATATTCCTGATATTGTTCCGCTTGGCGATGATGTCCGCCAATAGAAGATAAAACTTCCCTAAATTTAAATCCTTGAGTAATCGGACAACTTAAAGGCAAGAATTTAGCTAATAATCCTAGAGTTTCATGTAGTTCTTCGTATTTTCTACCATTATATAAATTATGTATAACAATTTCTGGTTTTTTAGTTAACCGCCATATTAGTATATACCAACAAGCCAAGAGAAAATCATGATAATTTGTATGATTTTTAGTAACAAACTCAGTTATATTCTTGGCTAAATCTGTGGGTAAATTTAAAGAGTGAATATCTGGATGAAAATCTATTTGGCTATGATTACTTAATTCAAAAGGTAGTTTTAAAGGCTCTACATCTTTGAATTCTTTTTTTTGCCAATAGCCTGTGCCAATTTTTGCATCTTCCTCTGCTAAAAGCTCATTTTGCCATTCCGAGAATTGCAGATATTGTACGGGTTCATCCGAAAAATCTTGCCCTTGTAAACATAAAGCATAACTGAGGCTAATTTCTCTAACTATATTTTTTAGTGTCCATGCATCTGCACACAAAGATGGCAAACTTACAATTAAAATATGTTGGTTGTCAGCAAGAGATAGTAACGAAAAACGCACCAAAGCTGCTTTTTCTGATTGAGAAACTGAGCATTTTTCTTCCTGAAGTAACTCCGCAATCTTTAGCCTTTGTTCCTGCTGATAAAAACTCTTCAAATTGATACAGCACCATGATACAGTGCTTGCTTTATCTATAATCTGAAGAGGAAACTTAATTCCTGGTCGGCGGTGAAAACTTGTCCGCAGAATTTCATGACGATGAACAACTTTTTGCGTAGCCGCTTGCAAAACTTCTATATCAAGTATTCCTTCCAAAAGGATAGCAACTTGAGAGACATAGATATTACTATCTTGTTGCAACAACCACAGACGCTTTTGCTGGGGAGAAAATTGAAAACCTTCGATAACTTCACTTTTCATGGTTAACTCCTAATTAAACATCTACAGAATTCATCATTTCTCCCATCGCTACCACAATTTTTCGTGGCCCAATATAAGGAAAGCGACCATGAGCAGTTAACATATTGTCTAACATTAAGACATCTCCTTGCTGCCAAGGAAAACTGATAGTAGCTTGTTGATATACTTGATTAATTTCTGCCATCACTGCATCTTCAATCGCAGAACCATCACCGTAATATACATTACGCGGCACATTTGTTTCACCAAATATTGATAATAAAGATTCTCTGACTGTGGCTTCTAAACATGAGATGTGGTGTAACTGAATTTGATTAAAAAATACTTTTTCTCCTGTGTGGGGATGATTGACTATTGCGGGTCTTATTTTGCGAGTTCGTAAATTATTGTTTGGTAGCCATTCAAACTCAATCCCAGCTTTATGGGAATAATTCTCCACTACTGCTTTATCGCTAGTATGAAAAAAGTCTTGCCAACTTACATCTAAACCTTCAATGTAATTACGTACATACATTAATTGTTTTTTCTCTAAAGTTTCTCGAATTTGAGAATTAAGGAGTTGATAAAGTTTTCGACAGTCTACAATGGGTGTTTCTCCGCCTTGTTGTGCTGGTTGCAAACAAAAAAACCAGATTTTTAGCGGACAGCAGTGCATGTGGGAACTTTCGTTATGAAATAGAATTGCTTGGTCTTCTGGATAAGGTGTAGAACCATAAACTTTACTACCTATTTCTTCCCTTGGTAAATCACCATACTCACCAAATAATTCTGGACAAATAGCTTGAGCTAATTTTTCAAATGTGGCTACAGAATTAATATTGCAATCACGAAAAAGAATCGCACCATGATGTTTTAGCTTACTGCTTAAAAATTCTCTATTATTTTTAGCCCAATCAATAATGTCAATATCGTTAATATTTGGCTTAATTACCAAAGGAAGTGTTTGGTCTGGTTGGAAATAATCAGTTTTAATTAATTCTACTTCTGCTAATTTAACAGACTTTGGTTTAATACTGCTAAACTTTTTCAGCTTACTTTCTTCTCGTTTTACTTCTACCATATTTTTTTGTTGCTTTTCAGCATCGGTAAGCATATCTAAAGTGTTGATGCGAGCATCAGGATAAGTAACAATGCTATGCAGCAGTGCTTGAAAATGTTCTGCCATGCGGGCGATTGTTGCTGCATCAAAAAGGTCGGCTTTGTAACAAAAAGTTGCTGTAATTTCCTGGTCTGTTTCTGATACGAACAGAGCTAAATCAAATTTAGCTGTTTCATTTTTGGTTTCTAAGGGAAGTAGTGTTAAACCTGGAAGTTCTAAGTTAGCTGTGGGAACGTTATCCATTACAAATAACACCTGAAATAAAGGTGTATGGCTTAAACGTCGCTCTGGTTGTAGTTCCTCCACCAACTTTTCAAAAGGAAAATCTTGGTGAGCATAAGCTCCCAAAGTTACTTTTCGTACTCGCTGCAAAAGTTCTCGAAAACTGGGGTAGCCACCAAGGTGAGTGCGTAGCACCAGCAGGTTGACAAAAAAGCCAATTAGTCCTTCCGTTTCGGCTCGGTTGCGGTTGGCGACATCAGTACCGATAACAATGTCATCTTGTCTGGTGTAGCGGTATAGCAGTGTTTGCAAGCCAGCTACCATTGTCATAAACAGAGTGACATTTGTCTCACGGCTGAGTTTTTGAAGTGCGGTAGATAGTTCTGTAGATAGTTTGAAGCTGTGGATACCACCACGGTTTGTGTTTGCAGAATTCTGGGAGTAGGGTAAATTTAGCACTGGTAGAGAGCCACTAAGTTGCTGCTTCCAGTAGTTAAGTTGGGTTTCTAGCATTTCTCCCTGCAACCACTCCCGTTGCCAAACTGCAAAGTCAGCATACTGAATCGGCAATTCTGGCAAAGGAAAAGCTTCTCCATCCAAGTAGGCTTGATAAAGAACTGTCAATTCTCTAATCAATATTCCCATCGACCAAGCATCAGAGATGATATGGTGCATTGTGAACAGCACTATATGTTCTGTGGTGTTCAGTTTCACCAGAGAGACACGTACTAAAGGTGCTTGAGTTAAATCAAAAGGCTGTTGCGCGGCTTGAGTAATTAAGCGTTGTACTTCTGTTTCTTGTGCTGTTGCTGAAAGGGTTTCCAGGTCTATCAATGGTAAAGTTAATTGCAAGTCAGGGATAATCGCCTGTACTGGTTGTCCATCTACAGTAATAAATTGGGTGCGTAAAATTTCGTGTCGTCTAATAATTTCGTTAATGCTTTGTTCCAGTGCTGTAATATTTAGCGAACCTTTGAGGCGAATAGCATCGAATATATTGTATGCAGAATTCTCAGGCTGCAATTGGTCGATAAACCACAGTCTATTTTGACCAAAGGATAAGGGTAATTCTATTGGGCGTGAGCAGGGGAGAATGGGGTAGTTTTGCCAGTTTTGCCCCTGCATCACCATTGTTTGAATTACAGAAGCTAGTTCAGCAATAGTGGGAGCTTCAAACAAACAGCGCAATGGTAAATCTAAATGCAAAATCTGACGAATTCGGGAGATAAGTTGAGTAGCGAGTAATGAATGTCCACCCAATTCAAAGAAGTTACCATGAACGCCTAATTGATCAATCCCCAGTACGTCAGCCCAAATTCCCGCTAGCATTTGTTCCACAGGCGTAGAAGCAGGAACAAAATCCGATTTTTGTATTAACTGTGTGCGATCGGGTGCTGGCAAAGCTCGCCGATCTACTTTACCATTTGGTGTCAAAGGTAGTGCATTCAAGATGACAAAAGCCATTGGTAGCATATAATTCGGTAACTTCGATTCTAGAAATCGACGCAGTTGAGTATTAGTCAATTGCTCTGAAGAATCGACAGTAATATAGGCTACTAAAGTTTTATCTTCTGGCTGATCTTCCCTCAGCAAAACTACACTTGCACACACACCAGGGTATTGATTAATTGCTGCTTCAATTTCTGCAACTTCAATGCGGAAACCCCGAAACTTCACCTGATGGTCAATCCGTCCCAGACACTCAATATTACCATCACTTAAATAGCGTGCTAAGTCCCCTGTTTTGTAAAGTCGTTCTCCAGCTTTATCGCTAAATGGATGGGGAATAAATCTTTGTGCCGTCAAATCACCTCGGTTGAGATAACCCCTACCCAAACTCACGCCACCAATGTACAATTCCCCAACAACTCCTACAGGCACTGGTTCTAGCGCCTCGTCGAGTATATATATCTGCGTGTTGGCAATCGGGTGACCAATCGGCAAATTGCCACTATGGATCTGTTGAGAATCTACACCAGCCCTTAAGTGATAAAGAGTTGATGTGACGGTGGTTTCGGTGAGTCCGTAAACGTGAACCAAATCCGAGCTAAATGTCTGCCAAGCAGCCAACTGTTGTGGTGATACTGTCTCACCGCCGATGATTGTCAGGCGTACACAAGCAGGTAATGGTGTTTGTCTTAGGGAGAGTTCATATACCCATTGATGCCAGTAAACTGTTGGCAGTTCAAATACTGTTAACTGGTGTTTGTTAATTAGTTGCAGTAGTTCGGCACAAGAAATTGGCTGTTTGCTTTCTAATAAAACTACTGTTGCACCACTGA
>JAKOMP010000104.1 GCA_022241785.1 Cyanocohniella sp. LLY
GCAGGGGGGAAAGAAGGGGCAGGGGGCAGGGTGCAGGGTGCAGGGGGGAAAGATTTTTGGCTGTGACCAGAATCTTCTCTTCCTCTATTGCCTATTGCCTATTGCCTATTGCCTATTGCTTATTGCCTGTTCCCTTTAATCTAATGACCATGATTCAATATATGTAGTGAAGTATGGAGAAAAATCAATGTTCGGAGTAATAGCTTATATTGGCTTTTTGGGTTTGTTTATGGGTGTAGCTGTAGGTCTGCTATTTGGTCTGCGTGCCGTTAAGCTGATTTAATTTAGCTTTTTTGAGCTTTCTCAGTTTTATCTTTAAGTAGGGGTGTAAGGTTTTGCACCCCTATTAATATGTCAATTCATAATTCCCTACTCCCCACTCCCTAACTTTGGGCAAAAGACTAGAATTTGGATGGTAGCGTCCGCAATTGATCTGTGTAACACTAGGAAGCTACCTCAAGCTATTTTTTCAGGGGAGGTCAGGCAATGGCTATCGCCAGTATTAATCCTGCCACTGGGGAGACGCTCAAAATTTTTGAGCCACTTAATGATTCAGAAATTGCGGCTAAACTTGATTTGGCAGGTCGGGTTTTTCCAAATTACCGCAAGACCAGTTTTTCGGAGCGATCGCAATGGCTAAAACAAGCTGCGAATATATTACAGCAAGAAAAAGCGGACTTTGCTAAGATAATGACCCTGGAAATGGGTAAGCCTTACAAAGCTGCTATGGCCGAAGTCGAAAAATGCGCCTTAGTTTGTAACTACTACGCTGAATACGCACCTAGTTTTTTGGCTGATGTCGATGTGAAAACCGATGCCAGCCATAGTTTTGTGCGCTACCAGCCTTTGGGGGCAATTCTCGCGGTGATGCCGTGGAATTTTCCTTTCTGGCAAGTTTTTCGGTTCGCTGCACCTGCACTCATGGCGGGAAATGTGGGTTTACTCAAACATGCTTCTAATGTGCCGCAGTGTGCTTTGGCAATTGAAGATATTCTGCATCGTGCCGGTTTTCCCCAAGGTGCATTTCAAACTCTGTTAATTGGTGCAGCTAAAGTTGCTGATTTAATGGCCGATGACCGAGTAAAAGCCGCTACCTTGACTGGAAGCGAACCCGCCGGTGCTTCTTTAGCCGCCGCCGCCGGTAAACAACTGAAAAAAACCGTTTTGGAATTGGGAGGAAGTGACCCGTTTATTGTGTTACCAAGTGCTGATATAGAGACGGCAGTTGTCGCCGCTACTACAGCACGAATGTTAAATAACGGGCAATCATGTATAGCAGCGAAACGCTTTATTATTGCTGAGGCGATCGCAGACAAATTTGAAAAATTGCTTTTAGATAAATTTTTGGCGCTGAAAGTCGGCGATCCTATGCAACCAGACATTGATTTAGGGCCATTGGCCACCTCTGATATTTTGCAAGATTTACACCAACAAGTACAAACCGCCGTTAATAGTGGCGGTAAAGTTCTCACGGGTGGCAAACCTTTAAGCGATGGCCCAGGAAACTTTTATCCACCGACGATCATCACAGATATACCCCTAGACAAACCAATTGCCCAAGAAGAATTTTTTGGCCCAGTAGCATTATTATTCCGCGTACCGGATATTGATGCAGCTATTGAACTTGCCAATGCTACACCATTTGGTTTAGGTGCTAGTGCTTGGACAACAAATAACCAAGAAAGCGATCGCCTAACAACAGAAATCGAAGCCGGTGCTGTATTTATCAACAGCATGGTTAAATCTGACCCCCGCCTACCCTTTGGTGGTATCAAACGCTCTGGATACGGCAGGGAATTGAGCATTCAAGGCATACATGAGTTTGTCAACGTGAAAACTGTCTGGGTGAAGTAATGAATGAGGGAGTGGGGAGAAGAAGCAGGGGAGCAGGGGGGAATGACTTCTAGCAGCTATGACCAACATTTTCCCTTGTCACCTTGTCACTTTGTCCCCCTACCCCTCTGCCTCTTCATCCCCAATATTTATAACAAATGAGGAAATCAAATGAATACTGCTGAATTATTGGTGCAATGCCTAGAAAATGAAGGAGTGCAATATGTTTTTGGTCTTCCTGGTGAAGAAAATTTACATGTTTTAGAAGCGATTAAACATTCTTCCATTAAATTTATTACTACTCGTCATGAACAAGGTGCAGCTTTCATGGCTGATGTCTACGGACGTTTGACGGGAAAAGCTGGGGTATGTCTTTCTACTTTGGGGCCTGGGGCAACTAATTTAATGACTGGGGTGGCAGATGCTAACCTCGATGGTGCGCCTTTGGTGGCCATTACAGGTCAAGTGGGAACCGATAGAATGCATATCGAATCTCATCAATATCTGGATTTGGTGGCGATGTTTGCACCTGTTACCAAGTGGAATAAACAAATAGTGCGACCGAGTATTACACCAGAAGTAGTACGCAAAGCATTCAAGCGATCGCAAACTGAAAAACCGGGTGCCGTTCACATTGATTTGCCAGAAAATATTGCGGCGATGCCAGTGGAAGGCAAACCTCTGAGAAAGGATAATACTGAAAAAACCTATGCTTCTTTTGCTAGTATTCGGGCCGCCGCTGCTGCTATTTCTCAAGCAGTTAATCCCATTATCTTAGTCGGAAATGGGGCAATTCGCGCTCATGCTAGTGATGCTGTGACGCAATTCGCTACCCAGATGAATATTCCTGTTGTGAATACTTTTATGGGTAAAGGTGTGATTCCTTATACTCATCCTTTGGCTTTGTGGTCGGTAGGATTACAACAGCGAGATTTTATTACCTGTGGTTTTGATAATACAGATTTAGTAATTGCTATTGGCTATGATTTAATCGAATTTTCCCCGAAAAAATGGAATCCTCACGGTGAAATTCCCATTATTCATATTGCCACCACATCGGCGGAAATTGACAGTAGTTATATTCCCCATGTGGAAGTAATAGGTGATATTTCTGATTCTCTGAATGAAATTTTAAAATTGGCAGATAGACAAAGTAAACCCAATCCCTATGCTATTAGTTTACGGGAAAATATTCGTGCTGATTACGAACAGTATGCTAATGATGATGGTTTTCCCATTAAACCGCAAAAACTAATTTATGATTTACGCCAGGTAATGGGGCCAGATGATATTGTCATCTCTGATGTGGGCGCACATAAAATGTGGATTGCCCGCCATTATCATTGTCATACTCCCAATACTTGCCTGATTTCCAATGGCTTTGCGGCCATGGGTATAGCTATTCCTGGTGCTTTAGCAGCAAAACTGGTTTCTCCTAACCGTAAAGTTGTCGCGGCTACTGGCGATGGCGGTTTTATGATGAATTGTCAGGAATTAGAAACCGCCTTGCGTGTAGGTACTCCTTTTGTCACCTTAATCTTTAATGATGGTGGCTATGGGTTAATTGAATGGAAGCAAGAAAATCAATTTGGCAAAGGTAATTCATCTTTTGTGCATTTTGGTAATCCTGATTTTGTCAAGTTAGCTGAAAGCATGGGTTTAAAAGGTTACAGAGTTGAATCTGCAACTGATTTTATACCCGTACTCAAAGAAGCCTTGGCGCAAGATGTACCAGCCGTGATCGATTGTCCTGTAGACTACCGAGAAAATCACCGCTTTAGCCAGAAATCTGGTGAGTTAAATTGTCTAGTTTAAATTGACTCGCGGTTATTTTTATCTGGTAGTGGACTGATACGCCTAAAATGGTGTGATAGATATAACTCTTGTAGTGTGGGCATACTTCGACAAGCTCAGTACAAGTCTTGCCTGCACCGGACTGGCGAGACGCCCATCCTACAAGATAAATTTAATGCAACATTTTAGCTGAGACAGTCCACTACTAGGGGACTTCAAACTAAATAAATGTCCAATCACTGGGTAAGCAGGGGAGCAGGCTTCGCCGTGAGCGTCAGCCGAACGGGAGCAGGGGGGAGAAAAACAACCTTGCATCCCGGTAAATTGGATAATTTAATTTCTGGAAGTCCCTAGACTGATACGCTCATTGATAGTGAGTTTCTTTAACTCACAACCGCAGGAGTTGCCACTTTTTCCGGTCTTTGGTGCGGCGGACGCATTTCTAAACCCAGCAAATTCAGCATTTCTTTGTCAGCGTCGTAATCTGGACAGGGCGTAGTAACTGTCAGCATTTGATTATCATCGCTGGAGAAGATGGAATTTGCCCCGGCCATAAAGCATAGCGCTTGTTCCACCTGAGAAAGTCTGGCACGACCAGCGCTCAGACGCACATCAGAAGCCGGCATAACAATTCTCGCTGTGGCTATCATGCGGACTATTTCCCAAATGGGGACATCTGGTTGATTTTCTAAAGGTGTACCAGGGACTTGGGAAAGAATGTTAATCGGTACGGACTCTGGGTGAGGATGTAAATTGGCGAGAGTCTCTAACATCCCTACTCGGTCATCGATGCTTTCGCCTAAACCGAGGATTCCGCCAGAACATACAGTGACATTGGTTTGTCGCACATGATCAATTGTATTCAGGCGATCGCCATAAGTTCTCGTGGTAATAATCGTATTGTAATAATCTGCCGAAGTATCTAAGTTGTGGTTATAGGCATACAGTCCCGCAGCTTCTAAGCGCTTGGCTTGATCTGTAGTCAGCATTCCTAGAGTGCAGCACACTTCTAAACCCATATCGGTGACTTCCTTGACCATTTCCAAGACCGTCTCGAATTGGGCATTATCTCGGACTTCCCGCCAAGCTGCACCCATACAAACACGACTGACACCAGTTTCTTTAGCTTTTTGGGCAATGCTTAAGACTGTTTCCTTTTCTAGCAGTGCTTGGGGCTTAACTTCTGTTTTATAGCGAGAAGATTGGGCACAGTAGCTACAATCTTCCGGGCAAGCCCCTGTTTTAATAGAGATGAGCTTGCAAACTTGTATTTTTGTTGGGTCATGATATTGGCGATGCACGCTAGCAGCTTGATAAATCAGCTCTAGGAATGGCGTGTTGTATATCGCCTGAATCTCTGCTTTTTGCCAATCGTAGCGTATTCCCACCGACATCACTATCCTTCTTACAAACTGGATTGGTCAAGAGCCATTTTCTTGTTGGATCTCTAAAAATACAACCTTTGGATGCAACAAACGAGTTTACATTTAAGCGTTGTAGATATTAGAAATCAGCTTATCAAGATTTTGAAGATGTGGCAGATGCACTGTCAAAATAGTCACTAACTTTACATATCCCAAAATCTGAAACTTCTCAAGCAGTACGATGATACAGCAAGAATATTTGCTCTTAGATATTAAAAGTGTGGGTAATACTCAGCGAAATTCTGTCAAATTTGCCACTTTTTACCTTAATTTTTGTCAAAAGAATGGATACACAGCATCACGATATCGTTAAATTACCGGAAACTACTACACCGACAAAATCGACTATCTTGAATAGCTACTTTGTGCGAACGATAGAAATCTTAAAATCAATTATTATTTCTATTGAAATTCCCCGCGATGCCGTCAAACTGATCATGGTTACTTGTATGGCGATCGCAGTTATATTTTTCTTATTTACTTGGGGAAATGCACCTCAGGGATTAAACCCATATCGATACCAACTACGCAGACTTACCGACAATATCGAATTAACTACTAATGACAGGAATCAAGCTATCCTCTCTGATTATCTCAAAACCATGACACGGGTCATTTTAGAGCAATCTCCTCGACAAATTAAAGCTAATTCAGCTATTTTTAGAGCTATGACTCAAGCTACCTTAGAGGAAATAGACCCAGGGCGCAAGCGTTATATCATGATGTTTTTGCAAGATGCCAATTTATTGCAACTGACATCCAAAAGACAATTATCAATCCTTTCAGGCGCAAATTTTACTGGGGCTAACCTGCAAAATATTAATTTTCGGTTTGCCAACTTGCAAGGTACAGATCTCAGTCATGCAGATTTACGAGGTGCAGACTTAAGGAAGACAAATCTGATCAATGCTCATCTGACTCACTCTTGTTATAACGACTTCACTATTTTTGATAAAAAAATTAAACCCCATGAGTTAGGCATGAGAGAGATGAAAAATGCTCAAATTTGTGATTAAAATTTATCAAGTCAACTAACTTTTATATGAGATCAGAACTGCCACTCATCACAAGCGATCGCTTGACATTAAGAATTGCGATTAAAAAAGATATACCACAAATTCTCAAGTATTTCCATGAAAATAAAACTTATCTAACACCCTTCTATCCTCATTGGTTTGATAATTTCTTTACTGAGGAGTATTGGCAATATCAAATTGAAAATAATGTCTTAGAGTTCATCCATGACCAATCGTTAAAATTATTTATTTTTCCTAATAAAAAATCTACCAAAGTTATTGGTACTATCAACTTTAGTAATTTTATTCGCGGTGCTGCTCACTTTTGTTATGTAGGTTATAGTCTCGCAGAAGCCGAGCAAGGTAAAGGATATATGACAGAAGGTTTAAGAGCCGCGACTAATTATGTATTTGAAGAATTAAATTTTCACAGAATTATGGCTAATTATATGCCCCATAATCGGCGCAGTGGCAATGTCTTAAAAAAGTTAGGTTTTTTGGTGGAAGGATATGCTAGAGACTATTTATTAATTAACGGGAAATGGGAAGATCATATTCTCACAAGTCTAGTTAATCCTCACTGGAAACCAGAGAAGTAAGAACGATAAATCCATAGCACAAAAAATATACCTCAATGTTGTTGTGAGTGTTTTAGTGTTAATATATAATTGTTTCATTAGTTAATCAATATTATTGACTACATGGATTCATTGAATATCCGCACAAAGGTTATTAAAGAGATAGCGCTTATTCCCGAAGAAAAATTGGAAGAATTATATAATTTTATTCATTCTTTCCGATTAGATGTAGAAGTATCTCAATATTCTGTAGACCAAAACATGAAATTTGCTGGCTGTTGGAATGATATGTCAGAAGAAATGTTTGCTAATTTCAACGAAGAAATAATGACACGTCGCCAGCAAGCATTTTTGGAGAGAAGAAGTGATGAAGCCAGCCTTGATTGATACCAACATTTTATCCTTCTTTTTCCGCAATCATACTTTAGTTGTTGAGCATTTTCAAGCATATTTGAGAAAATATCAACAAATTAATATCAGCATTATTACTTATTATGAAATAATCAGTGGATTAAAACATCGTGACGCCCAAAAACAACTAACATTTTTCTGGGAATTTGTTGCACACAACACAGTTTTGCCACTCACTACAAAATCTACAATAATTTCTGCTGATATTTATGCTAATTTACGAAATAAAGGAACACCAGTTGATGATATTGATATTCTCATAGCTGGCATTGCCATAGCCAACGATTTAATTCTTGTCACTAATAATCAGCGAGATTTTGAAAAAATTGAAGGCTTAGAAATTGAAGATTGGAGTCAGTAGCAAATATCTAGAAAGTATTGTGTTGAATATTTACTACTAAGTAAGTCGACGAGAAAAAATCAAACTATGTTAAGCAATGTAAAATAATTAAAATTCATTTCGTAGTAAGGGCTACCCTACGGGAACGCTGTGCGAACAGCCTTTATTTGAGGACTAAAGTCCTCACTACAAACCTTTAATTATTTACGCCGTCCTACTTATATCCATCTTTTAAACATGCATATCTTTCTATAGTTTCTACTATATTTCACCCCAAAATCTCTTTTTGCTGTTGATACATCTTTTTAAACAAAGCTTGTTGCACTTTATGATCAACAATGGGTTCAGGATAGTCAGTACCGTGACGTTCCAATGGAGGAATTTTACCAGTTACTAAATATTCTGTGTCCATCGACCGCAATTGCGATACCCATTGCCGGATATATTCGCCGTCGGGGTCAAATTTTTGCGCTTGACTAGCTGGGTTGAAAATTCGTAGGGGTTTGGGGTCCATCCCACTCGAAGCACTCCATTGCCAGCCGCCATTATTAGCAGATAAATCACCGTCAATTAGTTTCTGCATGAAGTATTTTTCTCCCCATTGGGGATTAATTACTAAGTCTTTGGTTAAGAAACTAGCAACAATCATTCGACAACGATTATGCATCCAACCGATTTCATTTAATTGGCGCATGGCGGCATCAACAATGGGATAACCTGTTTTGCCTTCACACCAAGCTTGAAAATGTTCTGTGTTATTTTGCCAGGGAAAATTTTTGAAGTTGTCGCGGTAAGCACCCTCGGCTAATTCGGGGAAATGATACATGGCGTGTTGATAAAACTCCCGCCAAGCTAGTTCTTGTTGCCATGTGCGGATACCTGCTGCGGCTTCGTCACTACGGGTATTTTCTTGGGCTTCTATGGTAGTTTGCCACACGGTACGAATGCCAATGACACCAAATTTTAAAGCTGCACTCAGTTGTGATGTGCCATCAACGCCAGGAAAGTTACGTTGTTCTTGGTATTCTGCGATCGCATTAGCGCTAAATTCTTCTAATCTAGATAATGCGGCTGCTTCTCCTGGTGGCAAAATTAAATCTCCATCCCAAACAAATCCTAAGTCTTTGGCTGAAGGTAAAGTTACAACTCCGGCTTGCTGGGCAATTTCTTGTTCTTTGGGGGTTAAACCTTCGGCTTTTTCCAGGGTGGCTGCTGGTTCGGCTTTTGGTTTACTACTCCAGTTTTTCCAAAAGGGAGTGTAAACAGTGTAAGGACTATTGGCACCTGAACGAATTTCCTCTGGGGAGTGGAGAATCTGATCCCAATTTTGGTTAAGAAACTCAATGCCTTTTTCTTTTAGGGCATCGATGACATTGCGATCGCGTATTTGCGAATATGGTTCTACATCCCAATTCCAGAATACAGCTTTAGCGTTTAAAGCTGCGGCTAAATTGGGTATGGCTACCACGGGATTGTCATGAAGTATTAACAATTGACTGCCTACTTCGGCATATCGCTGTTGTAGTAACTGTAAGCAACCAATCATGTATGTGACTCTCGCTGGCGCTACATCATCTCGTTCTAAAATTTGAGGGTCAAGGCAAAATACGCCTACTACTTTTGCTGTTTGCTTTCTCGCCTCTACTAGTCCTGTATTATCAGCAATACGTAAATCACGACGATGCCAAAACAAAATTAAGTCAGACATTCCACACCCAAGTTAGTTCGCTTGTACTAGATTAAATCCTTATGGTACTTTTGAGCATCATTCTGCCGACAAATTTCTGATTGCAGATGGTAGAATCGCTTGGTTATTTAAATCTAGTCACTAAAAACAAACTCCGGTATTCCCATAGGAAATAGTGACTTTTGAGTTAAAGTTAAATATAGTATTTTCAATTCACGGTACTAAAGTTAGTCATTTTGTCATGCCCATCCTATTACGAGACGACGGCACAATTGAGAGCGATTTAGGTGAAATAGTCCGCGAACTTGCGCCTCTGGGTATTTTTCTGAAACATTATGATCCCGGAACATCGATACTTTTCCCCCATCTGCTAAAACAGGATATGTTGACGGATGTTGAGAAAAACGACATTATAGAAACGCACAATAGCGTCTTGGAGTTTCTTCAGCAAGAAAATGGCTATCTTTGGTGTGATTTGCTGAATTTACATCCAGGTTCACCCAATCTCCAGAGTTTAATGGCTACTTACGGCCGTTACCATACTCATACTGCACCTGAACCTCTCTACATATTGGCAGGGGAGATGATTTTTGGTTTTGTTAAACCTGATGGTGGACAGTTACAGCTTTTAGTTCAGTCTCAAGATTATATTTACATTCCCCCATGTTTAGAGCATTGGTGTAGTTTGACAGCTTCTTTACATGTGAAGGCTGTACGCTATTTCACGACTGTAGAAGGGTGGGTTCCTAATTATACGGGTACTTCTATGAGTGATTTTGTGTAAGCAGGGTACAAGGAACAACCGCAAAAGACGCAGCAGAATTTAGCTAAAAAAATATACAAAATTACTTGCTAGTTTCCTGGGTGCAGAAATTATACTGGGTAGGCTGCTAAAAATAAAGCGATCGCTTGAGCTGTCTATGATTGCACTGGAAGGGTATAAAGTCCTTAAAGAACTGTACGTTAGCCCCAATTCTCATGTATACCAAGGTTATCGAGAGTCTGATCAGCAACCAGTAGTTTTAAAGTTTTTGCGAGAAGAGTATCCTTCCCCAGAGGCGATCGCTCGGTTTAAACTAGAGTATGATTTGACACGCCGTTGTCAAGTACCAGGAATTATCCAAGCGTACAATTTGACTAAGTATCAAAATACGTTTGTGTTGGTGTTGGAGGATTTTGGCGGAAAACCTCTACGTGATTTACTACATCAACCGTCTCTACCCCTAGAAAGTTTTTTACAACTGGCGATACAAATCGCAGCTGCTTTAGGTGCAATTCACCAACAAAATATCATCCATAAAGATATTAATCCGGGGAATATTCTATTTAATCCTGTAACTCAACAGGTGAAGATTATTGATTTTGGCATTGCCACTCTGTTATCACAAGAAAATGCCATATCACGTCATCTGAATGTTTTAGAAGGAACTTTAACTTATATCTCCCCCGAACAAACCGGGAGGATGAATCGAGTGATTGATTACCGCACGGATTTTTATTCTTTGGGTGTGACTTTTTATGAATTAATCACCCAGCAGTTACCGTTTATAAGTGATGACCCAGTAGAGTTAGTCCATAGTCACATTGCTAAACAACCTATTCCCCCACATCAACTGTGTAGCCAAATTCCGTTGATGCTTTCGCAGTTGGTAATGAAGTTACTCGAAAAGACGGCGGAAACACGTTATCAAAGTGCTTTTGGATTGCAAGCAAATTTACAGCAATGTCTTGATAATTTAACTGATACTGGAAAAATCCCAAATTTTGCCTTAGGGTTACAAGATAACTCTGGGAAATTTCAAATTCCCCAAAAATTATATGGACGAGAAACAGAAGTAGCCAATTTACTGTCAGCTTTTGAACGCGCTAGTCAGGGTAAAAGTGAAGTTTTATTGATTGCTGGTTATTCGGGAATTGGTAAATCAGCTTTAGTTCAAGAAATTTATCAACCAATTACCCGACAACGGGGATATTTTATTTCTGGAAAGTTTGACCAACTGCAACGAAATATTCCTTATAGTTCTTTAATTCAAGCATTTAAAGCTTTAATTCGGCAACTTTTAACTAGTAGTGAAACAGAAATTGCTATTTGGCGAGATAAATTAATTCATGCCTTGGGTAGTAACGCTCAAGTAATTACTGATGTTATTTCCGAAGTAGAATTAATTATTGGTCAGCAGCCACCAGTTGTAGAATTACCACCCCAGGAATCACAAAACAGATTTAATTTAGTATTCCAAAATTTTATTAATGTTTTTACCCAAAAGCAGCATCCTTTGGTAATTTTCTTGGATGATTTGCAATGGGCTGATAGTGCATCTTTACAGATGTTGGAGTTATTAACCAGTCAAGCAGATAGTCAATATTTGTTACTGATTGGTGCTTATCGAGATAACGAAGTTGATTCTACTCATCCTTTACGCAGTGCGATCGCAACTTTAGCACAAGCAGGGGTGACAATTAATGAACTGACATTAACACCTTTAGCATTACCGCAAATTCAACAACTCTTGTGTGATACTTTCAAAACAGATGATTTAGCAAAAATCACACCGTTAGCGCAACTGTTACAACAGAAAACCAACGGTAATCCGTTTTTCATGAATGAATTTTTAAAGTCGTTATATACAGAAGGATTATTACAATTTGATTTTTTAACAAGACAATGGCAATGGCAATTAGCAAAAATTCAAGCAGCCCAGATTACTGATAATGTAGTCGAATTGATGGCGTTGAAAATTCAAAAACTACCAGAAACCACCCAAAAAACCTTAAAATTAGCATCTTGTATTGGTAGTCAATTTGATTTAAAAACTTTAGCGATCGTTCAAAAAAAATCTTTACCGGAAGTAGCTACAGAATTATGGGAAGCTGTAAAAACTGGATTAATTTTACCCCAAGGAAATGATTACCAATTGTTACAAGTTGCTGATGCAGAATTAACAGCCAATTTGACAAATTTAGATGTCGTCTACAAATTCTTACACGATCGCGTCCAACAAGCAGCCTATTTACTCATTCCCGATGACGAAAAACAAACAGTGCATTTGCAAATTGGGCAACTGTTATTGCAGAGTATCACCCCAGAGGAGCAAGACGAGAAAATTTTTGATATTGTGCATCACTTGAATGTTGGTTATGAATTGATTACAGATACCCCACAACGACAGCAATTAGCCCAGTTAAATTTAACCGCAGGGAACAAAGCCAAAGCCTCTACAGCTTATGATCCGGCTTTAAAGTATCTGACAATGGGGATTAATTGCTTAGAAGCATCTAGTTGGCAACAGCAATATACTTTAACATTGGATTTACACACAGCCGCAGTGGAAGCTGCTTATTTGTCTGGGGATTTTTCCCGGATGGATGAATTAATCGAGGTGGTACTAAATCAAACTCAGACCATTATTGATCAAGTCCCAGTTTACAGCATCAAAATTCAATCTTTATTAGCCCGCGATCAACTTTTAGCAGCCTCACAACTGGGTTTACAAGTTCTCAAACTGCTGAAATTTCCTCTACCCGCCAAACCAGGACAACTACAAATTCTCCTGGGATTATTAACCACAAAACTGGCTATGGCTGGGAGACAAGTACAAACCTTAGCCGAACTACCCCAACTCGCCCACCCCAACAAATTAGCGGCGATTCGCATTCTCTCTAGCATTGCTTCCGCCACTTATTTAGCAGCCCCCAATGTATTTCCCTTGACGGTATTTAAACAAGTAGAAATATCAGCTAAATACGGCAATGCTGCGGAATCAGCCTTTGCTTACGCCACCTATGGTTTAATTCTCTGTGGTGTCGTCGGGGATTTACAAAAAGGATATGAGTTTGGCGAATTGGCACTACAACTTATAGAACGTTTGAATGCCAAAAACTTAGCAGCCAGAACTTTATTTGTAGTAAATTCCTTTGTGCGTCACTGGCGAGAACCGTTGCAAAATACAATACCTGCCTTACAAACAGCATTTAAAATTGGGCGTGATACAGGTGATACTGAATATGCTTCTTTTTCCGCCAATACCTGTTCAATGCACTGCTATTTTAGTGGTGAGGAACTAACAAAATTAGATGAACTTTTAGAGGTTTACGGAGAAGCCGTTCAACAATTCCAAAAACAGCCCATTTGGATCTTAATTCAGATGTATCGCCAAGCAGTAGCTAACTTGCGAGGCAATAATCTTCATCCCTGCCAGTTGGTAGGGGAATTTTATGATGCCAATGTAATGTTACCACAGCATATTGAAAGTAATTATCGCACAGCTATTTTTTATGTTTACGCCCAGCATACAACCCTAAATTATTTATTTGAAGATTATACAGAATCTTTGCAAAATGCTGATTTGGCAATTACTTATTTAGATGCAGTTGTGGCTTTATTTATTGTGGGGTGGTTTTACTTTTATGATACTTTAGTGCGGCTAGCTGTGGTTGATCAATTAACTGGTGCAGAACGTCAAACTCAACTGCGAAAGGTAGCTGCTAATCAGAAAAAAATTCAAAAATGGTCACAATATGCACCTAGTAATTATAGTCATAAATTAGCCTTAGTAAAAGCAGAATTATATCGAGTGCAAGGAGATACAGCCCAGGCGATCGCTTGTTATGATCGCGCCATTAATTTAGCCCAAAAGCACCAGTATCTGAATGAATTAGCTTTAGCCAATGAATTAACTGCCAAATTTTATTTAGGGCAAAATCAACTAAAAGTAGCACAAGCATATATGCAAGACGCCCGTTATTTTTATTTACAGTGGGGTGCAATGGCGAAAGTGAAATTCCTGGAAAATAAATATCCCCAACTTTTAGCTTATAAATCAGAAACAACCTTTAAATCTCATCTATTAACGACCAAATCACAATCCAACAGCACTACAAGCAGTAGTGGTTCTGATTCACTGGATTTGATGACAGTCATGAAAGCTTCTCAAGCCTTGTCAGGAAAAATTCAGTTAGATGAATTGTTGGCTAACTTAATGCGGTTATTGATAGAAAATGCCGGGGCGCAACGTGGATTTTTATTATTAGAAACCAAAGGTAAATTTTTAATCGAAGCTCAAGGAACAGTAGAGCAAAATAACATTCAAGTATTGGAATCTTTAACAATAGAAAATAGTCAAATAATTTCTGTAGCCATTGTTAATTATGTGATTCGTACCAAAACTAGTGTAGTACTCAACGATGCTACTCACGAAGGGGAATTTATGCAAGACCCCTATATTCGTCAATATCAACCGCGATCGCTTTTATGTGCGCCCTTAATTAACCAGGGAAAATTAGCCGGGATTGTATATTTAGAAAATAACTTGACAACAGGAGCATTTACCCCTGACCGTTTAGAATTACTCAATTTACTTTCAGCACAGGCAGCAATTTCCATTGAAAATGCCCGATTATATACAGATTTAGCCGCACTCAACCAAGCCTACGAGCGTTTTGTACCTCGTCAATTTCTGCAATTTCTTAATAAAGACAGTATTGTAGATGTGCAACTAGGCGACCAAGTACAGCGGGAAATGTCAGTTTTATTTACTGATATTCGTTCCTTTACCACCCTGTCAGAAAGCTTAACCCCAGCAGAAAATTTCCAGTTTATTAATTCTTACCTCAGTCGCATGGAACCAATAATTATTGATAACAATGGTTTCATTGACAAATATATTGGCGATGCCATCATGGCCTTATTTACAGGAGATGCTGACGATGCAGTACAAGCCGGAATAGCCATGTTACAGACCTTGGTAACTTATAATCAAGACTTGCAAACCCAAGGTTTATTACCAATTCAAATCGGTATTGGCATTAATACCGGATCATTAATTTTAGGGACAGTCGGCGGTGTCAATCGCATGGATAGCACAGTCATTAGTGATGCAGTCAACTTGGCTTCCCGCATTGAAGGCTTAACCAAAACATTTAATACACCTTTACTGATTACCGACCAAACATATCAGCGGTTGCAAAATTGCGATCGCTTTGATATTCGGGTTGTGGGACAAGTGAAAGTTAAGGGTAAAATAACTGCTGCGACTGTGCATGAAGTGTTTACAGCTGATCCTGCGGTTGTGCGGGAGGGTAAGTTAGCTACAAAAGAATTGTTTGCGGAAGCTTTAGGACTTTATGAACAACAAGAATTTGCTGCGGCGGCTGAGGTTTTTCAAGATTGTTTGCAAAAAAATCCTTTAGATCAAGTCGCGCAGATATATTTGGATCGGTGTCATCCCCAGCAAGAGAAGTCTGCAATTGTGACAGAGGGAGTTAAGTTGTAGTCATCAACTAATTTACGCAGTAAATCGCGATTATGTATACAGATTCATATTAGCGCACGATGATTCTCAATTGCGGTAATAGGGTGATAATAATTTATAAGCTCTGGTGTCGCCAATGTCAGAACAAAAGCCCTTATTGATCACCACAGAAGCGGATATTTTTCCACTTTACCCCCGATTGCCAATTCTTACGAGTCTGCAAGCCAATTGGCATGGTTTTTCCTTGGGGTATATGTGTCAGCCTGCTTATGAATTTCCGGAAGTTTGCTCTCCTCGATGGCACTCTATAGCTATTTTCACTCATGGAGCGCGGGTGATTCATGCTAACAGAAAATTGGATGGGCGCAGCCAACGTGATGCTGTTGTGGGCGGTGATATACTTGTCAACCCCGTTAACGTGGGACATCAAGCTGCTTGGGATGCAGAAGGGGACTTTATCATCTTGGCTTTTGAACCACAAATTGTTGCTCGTGCTGTTGATGAATTTCAAGATGTGGAACAGGTGGAACTAATACCGCACTTTGCAACACCAGACCCCTTAATTTATCAAATAGGGTTAGCACTAAAAGGCGTTCTCGAAAATAACCCGACTCGTAGTCGTCTATATGCAGAGACGATGATGAATGCTTTATCGGTACATTTATTAGAACATTATTCCACACGAAAACCAGTTTTAAAAGAATACAATCGTGGTTTATCACAGCGACAATTACAGCAAATTACTGATTATATTTACGCACACCTCTACCAAGATTTAGGTTTAGCAGAATTAGCAGGATTGATGCATATTAGTCCTCATTATTTCTCCCAGTTGTTTAAACAAGCTACAGGCATGACTCCTCATAAATATGTAATTCATTGTCGGGTTGAACGTGCTAAGGAATTATTATTGAAGGGCGAACTAGGAATAGCCCAAATTGCTGATTTAGTTGGTTTTGCCAGCCAAAGTCATCTAAATTTTCACTGTAAGAGGTTATTGGGTGTCACTCCCAGAACTTTGCAACAAAGATAGCCAAAATCTGCAAAAAATCGGATGAATTTGCAAGACTGTAGCCAATAAGCACCATACGCTAAAACAAAATGGCGTTTGGGGTTGTAGTAATTTATGGGCAAAATCGCAACTAAAACTGAACCAATGGTGATTAACTTTGGCCCCCATCACCCTTCAATGCATGGGTGCTTTCGCATTGTTGTCACCTTGGATGGGGAAGATGTAGTTGATTGTGAACCAGTGATTGGCTACCTGCATAGAGGTATGGAAAAGATTGCCGAAAACCGTACCAATATTATGTATGTGCCTTATGTGAGTCGCTGGGACTATTACGGGGGGATGTTTAATGAAGCGGTGACGGTGAATGCTGTGGAAAAATTAGCAGATATTCCCATCCCCAAGCGTGCTAGCTATATCCGGGTAATCATGCTGGAGTTAGCCCGAATTGTCAATCATCTTTTATGGTTGGGGCCTTTTGTGATGGATTTAGGCGCACAAACTCCGATGTTTTATACTTTACGCGATCGCGAAATGATTCTCGATCTGTTTGAGGCCGCCACAGGCGATCGCATGGTCAACAATAATTATTTTCGTATTGGTGGAGTAGCCGCTGACCTACCTTTTGGTTGGGTGGATAAATGCCAAGACTTCTGTAACTATTTTTTACCCACTATCGACGAATATGAAAAGTTGATTACCAATAACCCGATTTTTCGCCGACGAGTTGAGGGTGTAGGTGTTCTCAGTCGAGAAGAAGCGATTAATTGGGGTATTTCTGGCCCGATGTTACGGGCTTCTGGGATCAAGTGGGATTTGAGGAAAGTTGACCACTATGAATGCTATGACGATTTTGATTGGGATGTCCAGTGGCATACAGCAGGAGATTGTTGTGCTAGGTATCTTGTGAGAATTGGGGAAATGCGCGAGTCTGTGAAGATTATTCGGCAGGCACTTGAAGCACTACCCGGTGGTGCATACGAAAATTTAGCGGCTCATCGCATGAGCGCAGGAACTAAGTCTGAATGGAACGGTTTTGATTACCAATTTATTGCTAAAAAGGTGGCACCTACATTTAAAATTCCCCAGGGTGAACATTATGTTCGCATCGAGTCAGGAAGAGGAGAGTTAGGAATTTTTATTGTCAGTAATGATCATATGTTTCCCTGGCGTTGGAAAATTCGTCCAGCCGATTTCAATAATTTGCAGGTTTTACCTCAGTTGATTCGCGGACAGAAAGTAGCGGATATTTTTGCCATTTTGGGAAGTATTGATGTGGTAATGGGATCGGTAGATCGTTAATAGGTAAATAAATATATGAACTAATCTTTGGCAAAATGTCAACTACTTCCCTATAGAATTTAGGTATATAGTAGTGTTTACCTATAGGTTGATTATAGGTTATACCTTTAGGATTATGAATTAACAATCAGCCTTGCTTATGTTTAAGTCATTAGGTAATCATTACCTAATTATGTAAGTGAGGTAACTAATTATGTCAGCACAAACTATCCCATCTGAGTTGATGGTGGAATTGTCCACAGACGAACAACAATTGATCTCTGGAGGTCAATGGGGTAAAGGTGGTAAATGTCCTCGACGTATTCGCGTTCCTAAATGTGGTTTCTACTTCCCTAGAGGCGGATACGGCGGCGGCGGATATGGCGGCGGCAAAGACGACGATTACAAAGACGACGATTACAAAGATGACGATTACAAAGACGACAAATATTAGATATGACGTCGGTTTTGACAGACTACTAGTTGTTAATTAGCCAATTAGCCAAGCCTACAATATTTTCCGTGGGCTTGGCTAATATTATCTGACCTTGGGGGTGTGAAATGGAAAGAAGCGGGGTTGTAATTAATTGACCAATGACCAATGATGAATCACTAAATAAGGTCAGTTAGGGTTAAAAACTAAATATCATAACCAGTAGAAAAATTGTCATTGCGACCGTTCGCACAGCGTCTCCCTTAGGAGAAGGGAAGCAATCCCAAAACCCCTGACGGGTATGGCTGGCCTTACTACGAAGTGTGCCTACGGCATAAAGCTTGTATTTTATCCGGATAATCTAAAAAATAATTGAATAATATTTTATCTAAAAATATTCATGCCTAAAACCTATGGACATGCCCCAGCGCGTATCAATTCGCTACAAAGACACGTCCTACAGTATTAATGAGATTCGCTTAAAAACTTTCCGGCTTGGGTTCCAAATTTGGGAGGAACAAACTAAGCCTAGAAAAACAGAGCTTTATGAGTTTATACTATCTTGCTTGAAACAGGTTGACCGCCAAGATCGTTATATGTTTTCTCTACTGTTTATAGAGTTAACAGATATCATACGCAATTCTCGACTTGACAGGGGAATGAAAGAGGTTCTCGTGAAAACAGCTTTTAGCGAGTTTGCTTGCGCGTTAACAGACTTTGAAGATGGGGGGAAATAAAATTTCTGTCCCCACCTAATTCACTACTGCTAAATTTCTAGTTGTCCTCTTAGTGTCATAATCAATTGCGTTAATTTTCCAAACCTGGCGGATTATTGTTCTCCAATCCGGGTGGATTGTTATTTTCCAAACCTGGGGGGTTATTGTTCTCCAATCCGGGTGGATTGTTATTTTCCAAACCTGGGGGGTTATTGTTCTCCAATCCGGGTGGATTGTTATTTTCTAAACCTGGGGGGTTATTGTTCTCCAATCCGGGTGGATTGTTGGGTTCCGAATCAATTGGCTGATTATTTTCTAATCCGGGTGGATTGTTAGGTTCCGAATCAATTGGCTGATTAGGTTCTGACTCTGGGGGATTATTGGGTTCCGAATCAATTGGCTGATTAGGTTCTGACTCTGGGGGATTATTGGTTTCCGAATCAATTGGCTGATTAGGTTCTGACTCTGGGGGATTATTGGGTTCCGAATCAATTGGCTGATTAGGTTCTGACTCTGGGGGATTATTGGTTTCCGAATCAATTGGCTGATTAGGTTCTGAATCAGTGGGATTGTTGGTTTCCGAATCAATTGGCTGATTAGGTTCTGACTCTGGGGGATTATTGGTTTCCAACTTAATTGGCTGATTAGGTTCTGAATCAGTGGGATTATTGGGTTCCGAATCAGTAGGATTGTTGGGTTCCGAATCAGTGGGATTGTTAGTTTCCGAATCAGTGGGATTGTTAGTTTCCGAATCAGTGGGATTGTTGGGTTCCGAATCAGTGGGATTGTTAGGTTCTGAATCAGTGGGATTGTTGGGTTCCGAATCAATTAGTTGATTAGGTTCTGAATCAGTGGGATTGTTGGGTTCCGAATCAATTGGTTGATTAGGTTCTGAATCAGTGGAATTGTTGGTTTCCGAATCAGTGGAATTGTTGGTTTCCGAATCAGTGGAATTGTTAGTTTCTGAATCAGTGGAATTGTTAGTTTCCGAATCAGTGGAATTGTTGGTTTCCGAATCAGTGGAATTGTTAGTTTCTGAATCAGTGGAATTGTTAGTTTCTGAATCAGTGGAATTGTTAGTTTCTGAATCAGTGGAATTGTTAGTTTCCGAATCAGTGGAATTGTTGGTTTCTGAATCAGTGGAATTGTTGGTTTCTAACCCTGGATTTTTCTTATCTTCTACATTTGGTGGTTTCTTATCTTCTACATTTAGTGGTTTCTTATCTTCTACATCACGAGAGTTAGTATTATTAAGATTTTCAGATTTGGGAACAGTATCTGAACTGGTTTCTTCTGTTGCGGTTGTATCTTCTGTTGTATCTTCTGTTGTATCTGTGGATGAATCATCATCGGTGTCTGATGACTGATTATTTTTGATAACTTCTTGTTTCGTTGAATTTGATGAATTAGAAGAATTTGATGAGTTGGATGAATTAGGAGAAAGTTCTAAAAAAGAGGGATTATCAATTACTTTTTCACCAGTTACGGGTACTTGTTTTTTTACAGCAGTAGTAATTTCCGCTTGCACACTGGCAATATCTTCATCTGGTGTATTATCAATATCTGGATTATCTAAATCTAATCCCTGAACCATATCACTGGTTTCATAAAAAGTTCTTAAATCAAAATCATATAAGCCCTGAAATTGACCTTTAACTACGACTAATAACTGTCCCGCTTCTAATATCTGATTTTGTGAAGCTTCTTGGTTAGAAACTTCAATACCGCTATCTGTTAATGCACCAACAACTGTTGTGTCTGTTTGTTCGTCATAACGGACAAATAATGCAGAACCACGAATTGCTGCTGCTGCATTTGGTGTTTGTATCCGTGTTCTTCCTCTACCTGGAGGAATCAGTAACAGGACTGTACCATTTGATAATCTAAAGTTACGAGTTTTTGGTAAAAATTGAAATACAGCTTGTTCCCCAACCCTTGCTAATGAACCATCATTAAAGCGTAAGTCTACAAGAGAAGCTTTACCAGTGGATAAACCATCACCAGGAACCATAGGATCAGCTTTGCGTGCTGGACGCGTTTTCATATTATTTCCTGGAATCAACTGCACTAAGTTGCGGATGTATTGAATCTCAGCGCGAGTTAAAGGAGTCATGGCATTTGCCCGATTTGGCAAAATAATTGTTATTCCCCATAAACTAATTACTAAAAGTGGGAACAATTTTTTCAGCATAGTTACAACTCTTGGTAATTTTCATCAATACCAACGTAGTAAAATTTACAGGGGGTTTTTATTTGACTGGAATCCCCCAAAAGGTACTTCATCTTATGTACTACGCAAGTTTTCATCGATTGGGACTATAACTATTAATTATCGAAAGCTAGATTTAGTACCACTTGTAAGTTAAGTTCAGCACTAACTTTTTTATTTTTTGACTTGTGAACTTGAGTATAAATCTAATTAACGTTATTAATTATACATTTAAACTCCAAATTATAATTGCGTTATTCTACTTAATTTTATATGAATTTTGACAATTTTGACACTTAACTGAATAATAGTGAGTTGAAGTTTCACAAAACATAATATTTAGGTTTTGACAATAAAAAGTATAATTCCTGATGAGGTTATCTCTTGAATATCATTCATAAAAGGAGTCGGAGTTAAAACTAATGTGTAAAACTAAGTTTGATATTCATGGTTGATTTTTTTATTGGTAGCATTTAATACTTTTTAATATCTGATGCAATCTCATGGCTGGAAAAATTTTTTGTTGAGTGTTTGGTTTGTTTCCAGTATTAGCAATTTTTGTTATGTTGCAATAGATACTGTATGGGCTATAGATTTAGACCAATATAGTTGTCAAAATGAGCTAAACTCAGGAATTGAAAATTCAGGAAATTCTCAAAATAGTGTTCAAAATTGCCAAATAAAAAAGCCAGATAAAACCAAATCTCAATGGCAAAAATTCAAGGTATCAGAGTTGGTATTAATAGAACAAGCATTACCAATTCAAGCACCAATAAAATCGAATATTTTAGTTCAAGAAGATACTCAAAATAGTCAGGTACAATTTGAATCACCACAGTTAGAAGTACAGCCGAAGGATTTTCTTGAATCTCCCTCAATACCGACAGAAAAATTAAATCAAAATCAGAACAATAGAAATGAACAACTAGATAGGTTAAGACAGAGATTACGTGAAAATAGAGAAGCTAGGAAGAATGAATCAAATCAATTTCCCGAACTAGGACTGCGGATACGTCCTCAACCCTCACCACCAGAATTACCTCCTGTACTAGAATTACCTCCTGTCCCAGAATCACCCTCTGTAACAGAATTACCTCAACCTGGATTTAAGCCTATAGGTAATTTACAAACTCGTTTAGGCTATTACCAGACAAGTAATATTTTTTCATCTAATATTGATCCTATCGATGATGGCTTGGTTTTATATGGATTGAGACTCGCTTCTGTATATTTTCCTTTAGGATCTCAGACTTATGTCAATGGATCAATTGATGGTAATTTGATTCGTTATGTAGACCAATCCATCTTCAATTATAACCAGGTCAAATTTGATCTTAATGTTTATCAACAATTGTCGCCACGAATGTATGGAATAATTGGTTGGAGTAATCAACAATTCTTCTATGCTAATAATAGCGATCGCTTCCAAGCAGGCGACCGTTTTTTGGGTGAAAATTCCCTACGATTGTTTCTAGGACGGCGAGATCCCTTGACTCCAGCATTAACACTAAATAGCTTTTACGAATTTAAAGTTAATTTTTCGGAGCCAGATAGCCGTAGTCGAATTATCAATTCTGGAATAATTTCTTTAAACTACAACTTACAACAGTCTCTTCAAGTTGGTCTTAACTACCAGTTGAACTTATCAGAGTTTACTCAACGCCAGCGAGACGACTATTATCATCGACTATTTGGTCAACTCATTTACAAAACATCCAACTATAGTAATCTTAATCTACAGAGTGGTTGGACATTTGGTGGTTCTACAGATAGCAACATTAATTTTGATGGTTGGTTTTTTAGTATTAACTACAACTGGCAGTTAGGTCAATTTTGAGAAACTTTTCATTCCCCAGTCTCCCATACCTACATATAACTAATCCAATCACTCCAACTACCAGCATAAAGTTTACCTGTGTGAATATTGGCTAGTTCCAAAGAAAGTAAATTGACACAAGCAGTCACACCAGAACCGCAATAAACTAAAACTTCCTTTGCTGACTCTAGCTTTTCCCACCGTTGGCGTTGTTCTGTGGGGGTAAGTAAGTAACCTGAAGCATCTGTAACTTCTTGCCAAGGATAGTTGACTGCACCAGGAATATGACCTGCAATTTTATCTATTGGTTCTCGTTCACCTCGGTAGCGATCGCCTTCTCGAGAATCTACCAAAACTACATCTGGTGAATCTTGGCGATTTTTCACGTATTCAATATCTACTACTAGTTCTGTGATGATATGGGGGCTAAAAGTACCTTTTTTTGGTTGGGGAATCACATCTGTGACAGCATAACCAGCTTTTTGCCAGCCTGCAAATCCGCCATCTAAGACGGCTACTTGTTCATGTCCTAAATAACGCAATAACCACCAAAGTCGAGATGCAAAGGCTAGGCGAGAATCATCATAAGCCACAACGAAACTGTTTTGAAAATCAATCCTCATGGCTGATAATTTATTGGCTAGCTCAATCAGGCTAGGTAAAGGATGTCTCCCGCCATGCTTACCTACAGGACTAGAAAGATCCTCATTCAAATCTAGATAATAGGCACCTTCTATATGACTTGCTTGGTACTGCTGTTGCCCTAGTTGTGGATCAGCAAGAGAAAAGCGACAATCTACAATGACGACTTGTGAATCACGAAGATGTTCAAACAGCCAAGTGGGAGAAACAACAAATTGAGTGTCAGCCATAAATAGCAATCGGTTTGGTGAGCAAAGGGAGAATAAATTTAATAGTCGTATTGAATGTGGTAATTGAGTAATTTAATTTTTAGATGTCCCTTACTCAAAATATCTTCATTAGCTATAGCGGTTCCTGCTTGAGTACAATACAGTATGGGATGATGGAGTATATTAACATCTAAGTGTCTGTGGAATGAAACCTTACTCCTGTGATCTGCGCCAGAAAGTGATTAATGCACATAACAACACAGAAGGCTCTCAACGACAACTGGCAAAAAGATTTAGTGTCAGCTTGAGTTTTGTTCAAAGTTTACTCAGACGATATCGTAGTAGTGGGACAATTGAGC
>JAKOMP010000105.1 GCA_022241785.1 Cyanocohniella sp. LLY
CAGGGAGATAATCGGTTGAAACAGCAGAATACTTATTTTTGGGTTGATAGCACTCCAGTTTCAGTTGCGTCTAGTAAACAAGTGTTACCTACAATTGGTCGGATCAATTTAGCTTATACACCACCAGAGTATCGTCGTAAAGGATATGCCACTACCTGTGTCGCTGCATTAAGCCAAAAACTGCTAGACCAAGGATGCCGCCATTGTTTCCTCATAGCAGATTTAGCCAATCCCACAGCCAATCATATTTATCAAGCGATTGGGTATCGCCCCATTCGCGATTGGCATGAATACTCATTCACCTCCAAGCAGTAAGCATTAAAATTCATTTCGTAGTAAGGGTTACCCTACGGGTTCTGCGAAGCAGTACAGCCCTTATTTGAGGACTAAAGTCCTCACTACAAACCTTTAATTATTTACTTCGTCCTACTTAATTTAAAATTGGCATTAAGTTGTTGTTGCACCCAGATGTAGGGCATAGAGATTTGCATACACTCCTTGTTGATGAATCAGTTCTGCATGAGTACCTTGTTCAACCACTTGTCCTTGCTGAATCACCAACACCTGATCGGCTTGGGTAACTGTACTTAGTCTATGGGCAATGACAAAACTAGTACGATTTTTGAGCAAACGAGCGATCGCCTCTTGTACTAATAATTCTGTTCTGGTATCAATACTACTAGTTGCTTCATCAAGAATGAGAATCCGAGGATTAATCAAGACTGCACGAGCAATACTCACCAGTTGCCGCTGTCCTTGACTCAGAGGCGCACCCCTTTCCCCTAATTGAGTGGCGTATCCCTGTGGCAGTGAGGTAATAAAATCATGTACATTAGCCAGTTGTGCAGCCGCTTCAATTTCGGCTTGGGTAGCAGAAGGCGCGCCAAAAGCAATATTTTCCGCCACAGTACCGCTAAACAAAATATTATCTTGCAGCACAATGCCAATTTGACGGCGCAAGCTAGCTTGCGTCACACTTCTGACATCAATGCCATCTATTTTTATGGCCCCGCTAGATACATCGTAGAAGCGTAAAATCAAATTAATAATTGTACTTTTTCCCGATCCCGTTGCTCCGACTAAAGCTACCATTTGTCCTGGATCAGCGTGTAAGTTCACTTGTTTGAGAACGAGTTGATTGGGTTTATAGCCAAAATTGACGTTTTTAAATGTAACTTCCCCCTGAATCGGTGGCATTTGTGTCGCATCAGGCGCATCGTTGAGGTGGGAGGTTTCATCTAAAAGGAGAAATATGCGCTCTAAACCCGCGAAGGCTGACTGGGACTGAGTATAAAACTGACTGAGAATCTGAATAGGTCGAAAGAACAACTGAATATAAAGTAAAAAAGATGTAACTACACCCACTGTAGCTGCTCCCGTAACGGCGAGATAGCCACCATAAGCCAGCACACCGCCAGTGGTTAAGGTGTTGAGAAAATCGATTGACGGCAAAAATGCCGAGGTAATGGCCACAGCTTCGACATTAGCATCACGATTGGCAGCATTGAGAATATCAAATTCTTCAATGTTCATTTGTACACGATTAAATGCCTGTGCTTCCCGCACACTCCCAATGTCCTCTTCTAATTTGGCGGACAATTCCCCAATGGTTTGTCGTGTAACCCGAAATCTCGCTCTCGCCCAACGCGCAAACAAGCTGGTGATGACAATCATCAAGGGTATAACTAAGTTACTTAACAAGCCAAGTTGTAAATTAATGGCCAACATGGCAATTACAATACCCACCAAACTGAAAGTATTACCCAGCATTTGGGGAATTGTTTGTCCAAAGGCTTGATTCACTGTATTCACATCATTGAGCAGGCGACTCATTAAATCACCGGCTTCACTGCGGTCAAAAAAGCTGAGTGGTAAACTTTGGATTTTAGTAAAAATATCTTGGCGTAATTGTGCTAAAACTCGCTGTACTATCCAGCCCACACGGATAATTTGCCCCCGAATTGCCCAGATACCGATGACGTAAATTAGCGCCAGTAGTCCCAATAACAGTAGCAGTCCCGATAGATTACCAGGGGCAATTAAGTTATCAACCGACCAACCCAGCAAAAACGGCCCGATGGCTTGGGTAGCAGCACCGACCATAACTAATGAGATAGCAAGGGGAATTTCTTTTTTATAGGGTCGCAGATATTGTAACAAGCGCCGCAGAGTCGAGAGTTGGTGACTCGGTGTTTGCTCGGATGCAACGATGGGAACTGTGCCTCTCATATGATTTTGGATGTGAGATTTTAAATTTTCGATGGGAAATTAGGTTCTGCGAATCCATCTAGATTGGGGGTTTTTGTCACCTGAGATTCCAGAATTACACCATACAAAGGACTTGTTTGCATTAATTCCTCATGGGTTCCTTGGGCGATTAATCGACCTTTATCAAGGAGAAAAATCCGGTCGGCGGTTTTGACAGTGCTAATACGTTGAGCCACCACAAAGGTTGTACAAGCCTTGCGATACATCAAGTCATCCAACGCAGCTTGAATTTCGGCAGCAGTTTTGGCATCTACCGCTGAGGTACTATCATCCAAGATGAGAATACTGTAATCGGTGAGTAAGGTACGGGCGATCGCAATTCTTTGTTTCTGTCCACCAGATAAACCTACGCCTCGTTCCCCGACAATGGTTTCGTAGCCATCGGGTAAGCTATTAATAAAATCGTGAATTTGTGCAGTTTTCGCAGCTTCTATGACTGCTTCTAGACTGGCATTCGGTTCGGCATAGGCGATATTTTCCCGAATAGTACCAGAAAACAGTGTAGTTTCCTGAAAGACAATGCCAATTTTCGACCTGAGACTTTTAAGGGTAAAATCCCTGATATCTCGGCCATCAATGCGAACCGCCCCGTGGGTAACATCGTAAAAGCGGGGAATCAAATTCATGATGGTGCTTTTTCCCGAAGCTGTCATGCCTAAAACGGCGATTAATTCATTGGGTTTCGTTTCAAAGGAAACTCTAGTTAAAGCTTCGGTTGTGGCTCCTGGATAGCGAAAACAAACGTTCTCAAATGTGATTCTCCCACCACAGGTTCTAAATGGGATCGCATTGGGGCGATCGCGAATTTCTACTTCAGCATCTACAATTTCATAAACCCGTTCCGCAGAAGCTATGGCCTGGGCGATAGAAGGGGCGGCAAATCCAATTAATAATATGGGTTGCAAAATTAAGGTGAGATAGGAATTAAATGCTACTAATTCACCAATGGAGAAAGTACCACCTATTACCTGTGCGCCTCCAAAGGCAAACACTGCCAAAGTTACTAAATTACTCAGCAAAAAAATAAACGGGAAGGTGTTGCGGATAGCCTGAATCGTTTTCATGTTGGCTTTAATCAGGCTATCGTTGAGGTTCGTGTAACGTGTAGTTTCCACTGGTTCCCGCACAAAAGCTTTGACTACCCTGACCCCTAATAAGTTTTCTTGCAACACAGCATTAAGTTCACTGAGTCGTTCTTGTATCTGCCCAAATAACGTAGTATTGCGGATAAGAAATTGTGCCATCAACCATGCAGTCATAGGTACTACTGTCAGAGAAATCAGCGCCAGTTGCCAGTTCATCACTAGCAAAACTATGGCGACAGTGACTAAAGTTACAACTCCACTGATGACTTGAATCAAGCTTGTACCGACAAATGTGCGAATCTGCTCAATATCATTAGTTACACGGGTGAGTAATTGCGAAGTTTGTGATTGATCATGATAGCTGAAACTGAGATGTTGAATTTTACTGAAAATTTGGTTACGCAGTTGATAGGCTACACCTTGAGACGCCGTTTCTGCTAAATAACTTTGCCCAAAGTTAAATAAACCACGGGCGATGGCCGCTACTACCAACCAAGCAGCGCTGTAGAATACAATTTGTAAGTTTTGGTTGACAATGCCTTGATCTATTCCCCAGCGAAACAGTTGGGGAGTCAGTGCATTAGCAGCTGTTAAAAGCAAAAGGCTAACTAATGCTCCTAACGAAGTCCATCGGTAAATGCTT
Source organism: Cyanocohniella sp. LLY (assembly GCA_022241785.1). GTDB lineage: Bacteria > Cyanobacteriota > Cyanobacteriia > Cyanobacteriales > Nostocaceae > Cyanocohniella. Next base: position 3,997 of record JAKOMP010000105.1, read on the forward strand.
AAACTCCCTAGTACCCGCTGGATTGGCTGCATCGAGGAAGTTTCCTGGAGGTCTGGTGGCTGAAGCAATCGAATCACTCCTGTGTCTTGGAAAAATGATCACCCACTTATAGATTAATGTTTTGTGTTGACTAGTGAATCTTCCGCTATCAAAATAAGTAAATTCACTCTTTGTTTTCCACCAGTCTGAGTCAATTGCATGTATAATTTTTACGTGAAATTTTACTGAAACGAGATAATTTATCAGGACTGACGTATTTCCGTCATTACGACCGTAGGGTAAAGCCCTAACGGGCATGGCTGCGCTTACCGCGTAGCGTGCCGGAGGCTCTAGCAATCTCAAAACCTTGATTTTCGTGGCGAGTGCGTAAGTCCTAATTTATATTTCGTAAATTTAACTTTATATCTCAAATGGGTGTAAGGCGATGATTTCTCAAGATTATGATTCAATTAATGCTGTAGATGAACTATTAAGAAAAATCCGAATCAAAGAAAATCAATTAAAAATTGCTCAAACATCTAATATGATTTATGCATCTGAAGTATTAAAGCAACAAATATTAGAATTACAGCATCAGTTATCAGATTCACACGACCCTGAACTGCACGCATTGATGAATTTATGGGACGATTAAAAATTAAAATTAATCAACTCAATTTAGGACTTAGAACAAAAACTTGCCAGTTGGCATGATACTATTTCCAAACGTTCCCATGACCCTAAAGCTTATGTACAAAGGGGTATGGTTCATGATTAGAAATGATTTGTATGCAGGTCGTTGTTCTCCAGATGATGTTCTCAAGTTAGGCACTGACCAAGATAAACATAATAAATTTTACCAAAAGATAAGGTTTAAAGCCGAGTGGAATTGTGGGCGATAGCTCCCTTGCTCCCCTGCCCCCGTACCCTTCGGGAAGCTACGCTAACGGCTGACGCTCACGGCGAAGCCTGCTCCCCTGCTTTTTCACAGCCATCTGTATGTGGAATTATATTTTGAGGCAGAAAACCAAATAGAAATAGCATGACAGCATATTTTTTAAGCCTTTACAGAAAAAATTGATGATTATATCTGTATCTGGTTTGCGTACAGCAGAAATTGCGATCGCTCTTTCAATGAATACGGTGATTGTTACTTATGAGCCAGGATATTTTCAGTAGTCTCACAGCGGATGAAGAACTTAATTTTTCTGAAGAAGCTGAGGTTTTCATTTTTCCCACTTCTTTCGCCCAGCAGGGATTGTGGTTTCTCGACCAGTTGGCACCGGGTAATCCATTTTACAATGTGTTAACAGTACTTCGCCTGACAGGTTCTCTCAACTTCACCGCTTTCAAGCAGACATTTAACGAAATTGTACGTCGCCATGAAACCTTACGTACTAGGTTTGTGATGGTAGAGCAGCAACCAGTACAAGCTATTACAACCAGCTTAACTATACCTCTTCACCTTCTAGATATACGCAATTTCGAGAGTCAAGAACGTGAGATACAAGTGCAGCAGATTATCACCCGAGAGGCTCAACGTCCTTTCGATCTCACCACCGGGCCATTGCTGCGAGTCAAGCTGCTACAACTGGATGCAGCAGAATATTTGCTGCTACTAAATTTACATCACATTGTTGCTGATGGCTGGTCAATGGGAGTACTAGTTAAAGAACTGGGGATATTATACAAAGCTTTTGGAGAAAATAAGCCAGCGCCCTTGCCAGAACTACCCATTCAGTATGCAGATTTCGCCGAATGGCAACGGGAGTGGCTGCTGGGAACAAATGGCTGTTCACCCCTACAAACCCAGTTAGCTTACTGGAAAAAGCAATTAGACAAGATTTCTGTACTGAATCTTCCCACCGATGGACTAAGACCAGCAGTTCCTACCTACAGCGGTGCAAAACAACTTTTTGAGTTACCACATTCTTTAACTCAGGCGCTAGAGGTACTTAGCCGTCAAGAAGGTGTGACCTTATTCATGACTCTACTGGCAGGATTTCAAACCTTGCTCTATCGCTACACCCAGCAAGAGGATATTACAGTAGGTTCACCCATTGCCAATCGCCACCGTAGCGAATTAGAAGGATTAATTGGTTTTTTTGTCAATAGCTTGGTGCTACGTACAGATTTTTCAGGGAACCCGACGTTTCGAGAATTGTTGAATCGAGTGCGAGAGGTAACTTTAGGAGCATACAGCCATCAGGACTTGCCCTTTGAAAAGCTGGTGGAGGAACTGCACCCAGAGCGAGATTTGAGCTATCATCCTTTTTTTCAGGTGGCATTTAGCCTGCAAAACACTCCCATTGCAGCGTTAGAGTTACCAGGTTTAACGCTTTCGCTATTTGAGTTCGACAGCAAAACCGCAAAGCTTGATTTAGAGTTCCATCTGTGGCAGGATTTGGCAAGTTTGAAAGGACAAGTGGTGTATAGCACTGATTTATTTGATGATACAACCATTGCCCGGATGTTAGGACATTTCCAATCGCTGCTAGAAAGCATTGTTGCTAATCCAGAACAGCAACTTTCAGATTTGTCTTTGCTGACTTTGCGAGAACGACAAGAGTTATTAATTGACTGGAATGATACAAAAAGAGACTACCCAGAAAATAAGTGTTTTCATGAATTATTTGGAGCGCAGGTAGAAAAAACTCCCGCTGCGATTGCGCTAAACGCACGCTCCGCAAACACATTAGTCTTGGACAAGCAAAAGTTAACCTACCGCGAACTAAATATCCGAGCTAATCAACTTGCACATCACCTCCAAAACTTGGGGGTAGTTACCGACGTTTTAGTAGGCATTTGTATAGAGCGATCGCCTGAGATGATCATCGCATTATTAGGCATCCTCAAAGCGGGTGGAGCATACCTGCCTTTAGATCCGAGCCTACCTCAAGAGCGTCTTCACTTTATGCTAGAAGATGCACAAGTTTCAGTATTGCTGACACAGGAAAAGTTGCTCAAGCATTTTGCAGATTTTTCAAATCCAATTGTTTGCATAGATAGAGATTGGGCAACTATTACACAACACAGCCAAGAAAACCCAACTACTTGCGTAACATCTGACAACCTAGCTTACGTTATCTACACCTCTGGTTCCACAGGAAAGCCTAAAGGGGTTTTGCTCCAGCATCGAGGATTGTCGAATTTAGCACAAGCTCAGATTGAGGTTTTTAACTTACAACCAAGTAACCGCATTCTGCAATTTGCATCATTAAGTTTCGATGCCTCGATTTTTGAGATTGTCATGGCATTAGTCACAGGAGCAACTCTTTATTTAGCAGATAAAGAATCTCTTCTACCCGGCCAACCTTTGCTCAAATTCTTGCGCGAAAAAGCTATTACTCATGTTACCCTGCCGCCAGCAGTGTTAGCAGTACTACCTTTAGAATCACTTCCGGCATTGCAAACTATTATTTGTGCAGGCGAATCCTGTACCAATGATATTGTCAAACGTTGGTCTAACTCTCGCCGTCGGTTTTTTAACGCTTATGGGCCTACGGAAGCAACAGTTTGGTCAACCGTTGCCGAAATTAAATTTATGAGTGATAAACCACCCATTGGTCGCCCTATTGTTAACACTCAAATTTATATATTAGATCAACATTTACAACTTTTACCCATTGGAATTGCTGGCGAATTATACATAAGTGGTGAGGGATTAGCACAAGGCTATCTTAACCGTCCACAATTAACTACTGAAAAATTTATTCCTCATCCTTTTAGTCATAAAAAAGGAGCGCGACTTTACAAAACTGGTGATTTAGCTCGGTATCGACCAGACGGTAATATTGAATTTTTAGGACGCATCGATAATCAAGTAAAAATTCGGGGATTCCGCATTGAATTGTCAGAAATTGAAACAGTGCTGAGTCAGCAGGAAAATGTGCAAAAAGCAGTAGTAATTCCTCAAGAGAACGTATCTGGTGATCAGTACTTAGTGGCTTATATTGTTCCCATTGTAGAAACAAAAAACATCACCTCTCTACTACGTAAATTCTTAAAAGAAAAATTACCAGAATACATGATGCCAAAAGCTTTTGTCATGCTGGATTTTTTGCCGCTTACAGCTAGTGGCAAAGTGGATCGTTGGGCGCTAACACAACTCGACAGTCCGACTAGCTACTCAATAGATACAGCATTTATCGCTCCTCGTACTCCCACCGAGTCAACCTTGGCAAATATTTGGGCTGAAGTCCTTAACGTTGAGCGTGTGGGTATTCACGATAACTTCTTTGACTTGGGAGGAGATTCGCTGTTAACTGTACGCCTAATGAATCAGATACACCAGCAGTTTGAGCGAGAATTACCACTAACTACCTTGTTTTTAAATCCCACTATTGAAAGTTTAGCAACTGCTCTATCCTCCAAAGCAGATTCTCTTTTGTGGTCCCCCTTAGTTCCGATTCAGCCTGCTGGTTCAAACCCCGCTTTCTTCTGCATTCACCCAATTTTTGGTGTTGTTTTCCCTTATTACGAATTAGCTGATCATTTGGGAAAAAATCAACCATTTTATGGGCTACAACCTATTGGACTTGACGGAAAAACACCTCCACTAACTCGCATTGAAGATATGGCCACCCACTACATTGAAGCATTGCGCTCAGTGCAGCCCAAAGGCCCTTATTTTTTAGGAGGTTGGTCTTTTGGCGGTTGGGTTGCTTTTGAAATGGCTCAACAACTCCAAAAATCTGGGGAACAAGTGGCTCTACTGGCTGTACTTGACACCTTAGCACCAATTCCGGGCAATATACCTTCTTTGGGTAATGGGTTCAAGTTTATGCTGACTACAGTGGCGCGATATATATGGCCATTTTTCCGCGATTATTTTGATCTAATTATGGCGATGGCCAAGAACCGAATTAACACTTTAACTTCTGGTAATACAATTGGGAACAGCTCCTTTTGGGAGTCATTCAAGCGATCGCTCCCAACAAATCTATTGTCTCACCTCACCCGGAAAGAGGATGACACATTCAACGTTATACCCGAAGAATCTAAATTAAGACTTTTAAGCGAGTTAGCAATTCGTCCCATGCTTCGTGTTTTCTATGCCAATAGCCAAGCAGTTCTCAACTATGTTCCCCAAGCGTACCCTAAACGAATTAATCTTTTCCGAACAAAGGTTCACTCAAGCATTGCTAAAGAAGATCCCAGTATGGGTTGGGATCAGCTAACTGGGGGAGAAACGGAAATTCATCATATTCCTGGGAATCACCTCACTATGCTGCGAAAACCACATATCCAAATCCTGGCCGCACAGCTAAAAGCCTCTATTGAGAAAGCACAAAATTAAAAATTATGCAAAAAACCTCTCTTCTCAACTCTTACAAGTCCTAATTTGGACTGTCTAAGAATCCCCGTCCCTTCAGGGCTGGGGAGTATCAACTGCGCGTAAGTCCTGTAAAATAAGGAGCAACATGTCTTCTGAAGAAGTCTTCGTCTTTCCAGCATCTTTTGCTCAACAGAGGTTATGGTTCCTCGACCAGTTGATCCCCGGTAATGCTATTTATAATGTGCCGACAGTAATTCGCTTCACAGGTTCCCTTAACTTAACGGCACTAGAACAGACTTTGAACGAAATCGTACGTCGCCATGAAACCTTACGCACCACATTTATTGTATTGGATGGGAAACCCCTACAGGCGATTGCACCCAGTTTAACCATACCTATTTCTGTATTAGACCTCCAGCACTTACCAACTGATGAACAAGAGGGTAAAGCAAAGTGCATTGTTACCGCAGAGATAGAACATCCCTTCAATTTATCCTCCGGGCCACTGCTGCGAGTAATGTTGCTTGTGCTTTCCCAGACAGAACATATTCTATTACTGAATATGCACCACATAATTTGCGATGATTGGTCTATTGGGCTACTGATTCGGGAACTGGGAACGCTGTACGCAGCTTTTGCCCAAAACCAGGCTTCTCCTCTATTAGAACTGCCTCTACAGTACGCCGATTTTGCTCACTGGCAACACGAGTGGCTGCAAAAAGAAGTACTCCAAACCCAGTTAGCTTACTGGCAAAAGCAATTAAACGGTATTTCCGTACTGCATCTGCCTACTGACAAACCAAGACCAGCTATACCAAGCTATCAAGGGGCAATACAATTTCTAGAGTTACCGAAACAGCTAGTTGATGCTTTAGAAAAGCTGTCACAGCAAGAAGGTGTAACCTTATTTATGACATTGCTGGCAGCATTTCAAACCTTACTTTACCGCTATACACACCAAGAAGATATCACAATAGGTTCGCCAATTGCTAATCGAAATCGCAGCGAAATCGAAAACATCATCGGTTTTTTTGTCAATAGTTTAGTACTACGTAGTGACTTATCTGGAAACCCGACTTTTCGGGAACTATTAGGCAGAATAAAAGAGGTAACTTTAGGAGCATACAGCCACCAAGATTTGCCGTTTGAAAAGTTAGTTAAAAAACTACATCCAGAGCGAAATTTGAGCCACCATCCCTTATTTCAAGTAGTATTTGGTTTACAGAATGCGCCAATGTCAGCGCTAGAAATGCCTGGATTAGTACCTAGCTTTATGAAGTTGGACTTGAAAAAAACGCGTTTTGATTTAGAACTACATCTGTGGAAGTGTTCGGAAGATTTTAGAAGTCTATGGGGGGGAAACTGGGAATATTCTGAAGGTCTGCGAGGTGTAATGGTTTACAACACAGATTTGTTTGAGCAAGCTACCATTAGTCGGATGCTGAAACATTTTCAAACTCTGTTGTCAGGCATTGTTGCTAATCCAGAACAAAGAATTGCCAAATTACCGTTATTAAGCGCAGTTGAGCTACATCAGATATTGGTGGAATGGAATCACACCCAAGCAGATTATCCTCAAGATAAGTGTATCCATCAATTATTTGCAGAAAAGGTACAGCAATATCCTGATTCTATCGCAGTTAACTTTGCTAATGAGCAACTCACTTATCAAGAGTTAAATAATCGCAGCAATAAACTAGCACAACACTTGCAAAAATTAGGAGTAGGTTCAGAAGTTTTAGTCGGCATTTGTATTTTCCAGTCTATAGAAATGATAATTGGATTATTGGGCATTCTCAAAGCAGGAGGAGCATATCTTCCATTAGATCCTAGTTATCCTCAAGAGCGCCTAGATTTCATGTTAGAAGATGCAAAAGTTTCGGTCTTGCTGACACAAGAAAACTTACTCAAGCATTTTGAAGAATTTCCAAATCCTATTATTTCTCTAGATAAAGACTGGGAAATTATTAACCAAGAGAATGCAGGTAATCCCCAAAGCAAGTCAAATAGTGAGAATTTAGCCTATATTGTTTACACCTCTGGTTCTACAGGAAAACCCAAAGGAGTAGCAGTACCTCACAAAGCTGTCAATCGGCTGGTATGCAATACTAACTATATAAAATTATCACCATCCGATAAAATCGCCCAAGCCTCAAACGCTTCTTTTGATGCAGCGACATTCGAGATTTGGGGGGCGCTACTTAATGGCGCTCAACTTGTGGGAATTAGTAAAGATGTCACACTCTCGCCCCAGGAATTTGCATTACAAATACGAGACAAAGAAATCAACGTTCTGTTTTTGACTACCGCCTTGTTTCAACAGATCGCTAGAGATGTTCCGCAAGCTTTTTCGACCTTGAAATATTTACTTTTTGGTGGCGAAACTGTTGATAAGAGATGGATTAAGAAAATTCTTAAACATGGTGCACCAACACATTTAATTCATGTTTATGGACCTACAGAAAATACCACATTTTCCTCTTATTACTGTGTAAAAGAGTTGCCATTAGCTACATCTTTTCCTATTGGCAGACCTATTAAAAACACACAAATCTATATATTAGATACCTATTTACAACCTGTGCCTATCGGCATTCCGGGCGAATTATATATCGGTGGAGAGGGGCTGGCGCGCGAATATCTTAATCGCATTGAATTAACTGCGGCACACTTTATTACTAATCCTTTTATTAATCAACCAAAAACACGTCTTTATAAAACAGGTGATTTAGCTCGTTATTTACCAGATGGAAATATTGAATTTTTAGGTCGCATTGACAATCAAGTAAAGATTCGCGGCTTCCGCATAGAGTTATCAGAAATTGAAGCGGTATTAAGTCAACATCTAGCAGTGAGAGAAACTGTAGTTATTGCTAATGAAGACGTACCTGATGATAAATACTTGGTGGCTTATATTGTTCCCAACCAAGAACAGATACCGATGCCAGACGTGCAAGGCTTTGCATCTTTACTTCGTCAATTCCTCAAAGAAAAGTTACCAGAATATATGGTGCCAAGCGCCTATGTGGTACTAGAATCTCTACCTCTAACACCTAATGGCAAAGTTGATCGCCGTGCTTTACCCACGCCGAATACAATTTCTTTCAATAACCAAGATTATGTGGCACCGCGATCGCCAGATGAAGAGTTACTTGCAGAAATTTGGGCTAAAGTCTTAGGAAAAGAGCAAGTAGGTATCCAAGACAATTTCTTTGAATTGGGCGGTCATTCTTTGCTAGCGACTCAGCTAACTTCCCGAATACGCGATACTTTCCAAATAGATGTAACTGTACGTAATTTGTTTGCAGCACCCACTGTTGAACAACTTGCTAAGTGCATTGATACAATGCGTTGGGCAGCAAAAAGTACAGATAAAACTACAACTACGGAACCAGAACGGGAAGACGTTGAATTTTAAAAAAAAATATCACCTTACCATATATATCATTCGGTATATGTGCATGAATCACAGTAGCGATTAACTTAAATATTAGGAAAATACGCAAATCGGCTTTGAAGCTAAAGGGCATTAATAAAAACCCTTTGGCTTAATTCTTGAGGGCATTTATGTACAGCCTCGCCGCCTGTGTTTTTCAGTCTTGGGAGTTTTTAACAAGCTCGCTAAGGTCTTTTGCTGCCGTTTTTCAGCAAAAATCTCGAGTAGAAATCAACCTGTATTAGGAAGTGGGCAATGCACATTGGCTTTCTCAACCCTCAAGGCAATTTTGATTCGGGTAATAGTCACATAACGAAACACCCAGATTTTGGGGGTCAACTGATTTACGTTAAGCAACTTGCTATAGCAATAGCTCAAATGGGTCATAAAGTTGATATTCTCACCCGTCAAATTATTGACCCAGAGTGGTCAGAGTTTGCTGAAACATTTGAGACATATCCAGGAGTTGATAACGTCCGCATTATTCGTTTACCAGCCGGGCCAAAAAAATTCCTACCTAAAGAGTTATTGTGGCATTATCTGGTAACTGATTGGGTTCCCAACATCCTGAAATTTTATCAACAACACGGTGGCTTACCTGATGCAATGACTGCTCATTACGGCGATGGGGGAATATGTGGTGTTCTGATTGGAGAGAAAACAGGCATACCTTTTACCTTTACTGCTCATTCTCTCGGCGCTCAAAAGATGGACAAACTGGAAGTTACCCCAGAAAATCTGCCAGAAATAGACGAGCAATTCCATTTTAAATATCGCATTTTAGCAGAACGCCTAAGCATGAATCGCTCGGCCGTTAATATCACCAGTACACGACAGGAACGCTTTGAACAGTACTCCCATCAAGTCTATCGTGATGCGGTGGATGTAGACAAAGACGACCGTTTTGCGGTGATTCCACCAGGGGCAGATTTCTCGATTTTTGGTGCCAAGGCTCATTCAGAAAACGAAGAGGCTACCTACCTACACATTCAGGAGCGATTAGCACGAGACATTGCAGAACCACGTCGAGATTTGCCTGTCATCATAGCATCCAGTCGATTAGAACCTAAAAAAAACATACTAGGACTGGTGCAAGCCTTCGCCATGAGTCCAACACTTCAGGAACGAGCTAACCTGGTGCTACTTACAGGGGGGTTTGACGATCCTTTACGAGAAGAGACTAGCGACGACACGACTGAAGAGGTATTAACCCCCATTCGGGAAGTGATCAAAGAAAATGACTTGTGGGACAAGGTAAGTGCATTTGGCTTATTAGATCAATCTCAAGAGTCACTGGCAGCAGCTTATCGGTTTATGGTTAAACGCCGCTCGGTGTTCGCTCTGACAGCACTCTATGAACCCTTTGGGCTTGCTCCCTTAGAAGCGGCAGTAGCAGGTTTGCCGGTGGTAGCAACCAAGAACGGTGGCCCTAGTGAGAGTTTGCAACAGGGTAATAAGGAATATGGCGTACTTGTTGACCCAGAAGATCCGGCTGATATTGTGCGGGGCTTGGAGCGGTTGCTATGTGATGCTGACGAGTGGGAGTATTTTGCCCAAGCTGGTCAGCAGAGGGTTCTGAAGAACTACACTTGGGAATCTACTGCTGAAAACTACCTAACTTTGCTGGAGCAGATTTTGTCTTCATCGGCAACCCGGTCTCGTGCTAAACTTCTTCCCATCCATCCCTACTTTGGTAATCCAGAATCCCAGACCGATGTTTTTTTGGAAGAATTGGGCAAACTCTACTTTGGAAGTAATCAAAAGCTGTTAAGTACATCCAGCTTTTAAATAACCTTCTGACTTTTTCAGAGTAAGGGATTTCTGCTTTCATGCGATCGCTCAGTTGTCGTTTGGCATAATACCATACGGTACTGTTTGCTTCCCAACTGTGTGACATTATCATCCCTTACTCATATCTTACACCTGTACTCAGGTTCACCATTAATGAATAGATATATACTCCTTGCGCTAGGGGTGATTATTGAGATTAATAGTTAGCTTAATAATGAAGCTAATTGAACATATCAAGTATTATGAATCAGAATAAGCAACCTTTGAACCAAAATGATGCCAATCCTCTTTTTAGTGAGGAAAAGATTGTTAGAAGTGAAAGTGAAAAAAAATTACCTTTAAATCAAGTTGAAGAAAATTCTGAATCCCAGCCAGAAGAAACATCAGACTCTTCATCAGGTTCAGGCATTAGTGCTAGGGTAGCGGGAGCCGCAGTTGGTGGTTTACTAGGCGCTCGTTCTGGAGGCATTATCGGTGCTGTTGCAGGCTCAGTTGCGGGTGCCATTATTGGTAAGGGAACTGCTGATACAGTTAACCGCGCTGTAGATAATTTAGGAGATGCAGCTAACTCTGTAGCAGAGGGTGTTAAGCATTCTATAGAAGACATAGGCACAGCAGCCAAGGAAACGGTTGAAGAAGTCAAGCCATCTATCACAGGGACCGCAGAAGCCGTCAGGCAAACAGTTGAAGAGTCTAAGCCTTCTATTAAAGGTATAACCGAATCAGTCAATCAGACAATTAAAGAGGCTAAACCTTCTGTAGTAGACGCAGTTAAGAACGTATCAGCAGAAGTTAAACCTACTATTAGAGACGTAAAAGAGTCAGTTCAGCATACAATCGAAGGTGTTCAGCCTTCTGTAGAAAGGGCTGCTAACTCTATTCAAAGCGCTACTGATGAAATTAAGCCTTCTGCCAAAGCTGTAGCTAAGGAAATTGAAGGTGCTAGTAAGGATGTTCGCTCAACTGTCAAAGGAACAGCGAAGGCAGTCGAACCATCTGTTAAAAATGCTGCCGAATCCCTCAAATCTTCAGCCAAAAGTGCAAGTGATTCAGTTAAATCATCGGCTCACAATGTTACTGAATCTGCCAAAGATTCAGCCCATGATATTAAATTATCTGCCCAAAATGCAGCAGAATCTTCCAAGAAGGAAATGCACGATAACGATACCCGTATCTCCAGCAATCCAATGCCAGAAGTCGTTATCATCAACAAAGACAAAATTGTTGAAGACAAGACTAGATAAAAACTAGCCTCTAAGCAAAGTTCCAGGTAGGGTGGATTTTAAAAAAGGTTCACCTTTTGTCTAGAGGGAGTGAATTAGCGGTGTACTTTGCAGCAGTGCTTCGCTACCACCCTTTAATTAGGAAACTCCAAAAATTAAATTATCCCCAATTTGCTGTTATTAGGGTGTATCAGTACTAATAATTTCTGAGGATTTCCAGGTGTTATCTGACTGAAGCACCCTAAATATTCATTGGATATTTTTTAATTTGGAAGTCTCTTAGCTACAGACAGGACTCCTATTTGATTTTTACGAAGCTAGCTGCCACTCGAAAGGGCTTTTGCCCTACTCCCCGCCTACGTAAGTAAATATGGCTAAGCCACGCTACGCAGTAAGCGCAGCTATGCCCGTCAGGGCTTTACAAAAATCAAAGGGGATTCACATACCATAGTTACAGTTATGAAACTTTCACCCCCAGGAATGATTTATACATTGTTGTAAGTGTGATAAAAAATTGAAATTAATTACTAGTAAATAACAACTGTTGCGAAGGGGTGTAATTTTGAAGACGCTTGAGTTCTTATCTTATCTTCGCAGCTTAGATATTAAAATTTTTATTGATGGTGAAAAGTTTAGCTGCAACGCACCTGAAGGAATTCTTACGGCAGAACTGCGTGCAGAAATTCAAAAGCGTAAAGTAGAAATTATTAAATTTTTAGAAGCAACTAATCTTACTAATAACCATAGCCTTAGAACTCTGGTACCTATTTCGCGTTCAGGCAATCTTCCCCTCTCCTTTGCTCAACAAAGGCTGTGGTTTCTTGACCAATTAATCCCTAATAATCCTTTCTATAACATTCCACTAGCACTACATTTAACAGGTGCGCTCAATTTATCAGCGCTAGAGCAAACTTTTAACGAAATTGTGCGCCGACATGAAGCTTTACGCACCAGTGTTGTCATGCAAGAAGGGCAGCCAGTTCAAGTAATTAATTCTACGCTAACAATACTTTTACCAGTAATAGATTTACGGCTATTGCCAGAAGCCAAACGAGAAATACAAGCACGACGGCTTACTACCCAAGAAGCTCAACGTCCTTTTAATTTATCAACTGACTCGTTGCTACGAGTAAAACTGCTGCGGTTGGGTGAGACACAATACATCCTGCTGTTAACTATGCACCACATTGTCTCTGATGGTTGGTCTATTGGAGTGCTGATTCAAGAGATAGCAGCACTCTACACAGCCTTTGACAGCAATCAGCCTTCTCCTCTGGCGAAACTTACAATCCAATATGCAGATTTTGCATACTGGCAACGCCAATGGTTGCAAGGGGAAGTATTAGAAAAGCAACTGAGTTACTGGCGCCAGCAATTAGACGGCATTTCTATACTAAATCTGCCAACCGACAGACCAAGACTAGCTGTTCAAACTCATCAGGGTGCAAGGCAACCTCTGCAATTATCGAAAACTTTGAGTGAAGCACTTCTAGCTCTTGGAAAGCAAGAAGGGGTAACTTTGTTTATCACCTTACTAACAGGATTCCAAGTTTTGCTTTACCGCTACACACAACAAGAAGATATTACTATTGGTTCACCTATTGCCAATCGCAACCGAAGTGAGATTGAGGGATTAATTGGTTTTTTTGTCAATAGCTTAGTACTGCGTACCGACCTATCAGGAAATCCAACTTTTCGGGAATTATTGAATCGAGTTAAAGAGGTGGCTTTAGGAGCTTATGCTCATCAAGATTTACCTTTTGAAAAACTCGTAGAAGAACTGCATCCAGAGCGTAATTTGAATCAAAATCCGCTATTTCAAGTGGTTTTTGCACTCCAAAATGCGCCTATGACAGCATTAGAGTTACCTAATTTAACTTTAAGCCCGCTACCATTTGAAACGGAAACAACGCGTTTTGATTTAGAGTTTCACTTATGGGAGCCAAATACTCAAAATGGGTTATGGGCAGATAGTTCAGAAGGAATTAGTGGCTTTGTAATTTACAGCACTGATTTATTTGATGATGCTACTATTATCAGGATGCTAGGACACTTCCAAACATTAATGGAAGGTATAGTGGCAAATCCAGAACAACAAATTGCACATTTACCGCTTTTAAGGGAATCTGAATTATATCAATTGTTAGTTGGATGGAACAACACCCAGGCTGATTATCCTCAAGATAAGTGTATACATCAGTTATTTGAGAGGGTTGCAGAGCAGAATCCTGATGCAATAGCCTTAGTATTTGACGAGCAACAACTTAGCTACAAAGAGTTAAATATACGCAGCAATAAACTTGCACATTATCTCATAAAATTAGGAATTAAATCTGAAGTTTTAGTAGGACTCTGTGTAGAACGCTCTTTTGATATGGTAATCGGGATGCTGGGCATCCTGAAAGCAGGTGGAGCTTATGCGCCTTTAGATCCAAGCTATCCATCTGAACGGTTAAACTTTATGCTTGAAGATGCTCAAGTTGCAGTTTTATTAACTCACGAGCGATGGCTTGAACGTTTGAAAAATAGTAAGTCAAGGATAATCTGTTTAGATAAAGATTGGGAAATTATTACTCAAGAGATTGAAGATAATCTTCCTAGCGAAGTTGCAACAGACAACCTAGCTTATGTCATTTATACTTCTGGCTCAACGGGAAAACCTAAAGGTGTACAAATTGAACATAGAGGATTATTAAATCTAGTATTTTGGCATCAAAAAGCATTTGCAGTTTCATCCCTTGACCGAGCAACGCAGATTTCTGGAGTTGCCTTTGATGCTTGCGGTTGGGAAATTTGGCCTTATCTGAGTACTGGGGCAAGCATTTATTTTGTAGATGATGAAACTAGGCAATTCCCTGAGCATCTCCGGGATTGGCTAGTAGCAAAAGCGATAACAATTTCTTTCATACCAACACCTTTAGCAGAGAAAATTATCTTATTAGATTTTCCTAAGAACGCAGCTTTACGAATATTACTCACAGGTGGAGATAAATTAAATCAATATCCTTTAGATGGCCACTCTTTTCAAGTATTTAATAATTATGGGCCAACTGAGAACACAGTTGTTACAACTTCGGGATATGTTTCTGTTAAGAATAAAGATAATTTAGCACCTGTAATTGGTCGTCCCGTTGCCAATACACAAGTTTACATACTAGATAAACATTTACAACCAGTACCCATTGGTATTGCAGGAGAATTATATATAAGTGGTGATGGATTAGCACGAGCTTATTTGAACTATCCTGACTTAACATCTGAATGCTTTATTTATCATTATTTTACTAATAATTTAAAAAGCCGACTTTATAAAACAGGTGATTCAGTTCGTTATCGAGTAGATGGCAATATTGAATTTTTAGGTCGCCTTGACGAGCAGGTAAAAATTCGTGGCTACCGCATTGAGTTGGGAGAAATTGAAGTAGTGCTGAGTCAGCATCCAGCAGTACAGCAAACTGTAGCAGTCATTCGTGAGGATGAAGGAGAAAAGCGTCTATTAGCTTATGTAGTATTGAAAGCTGAAGACAGCAGCGAACAGGAAAATATGCAATTGCAGAATGAGCAAGTTTTGCAATGGCAGATACTCTATAACGAAACTTATAATCAAACTGCTGATTTAGATCCCAAATTGAATATTGTCGGCTGGAATAGTAGTTACACAAATCAGCCCATTCCAGCAGAGCAGATGCGTGAGTGGGTGAATAACCAAGTCGAGCAGATTTTGGCTCTGCAACCCAAACGGGTGTTAGAAATTGGTTGTGGAACAGGTTTAATTCTGTTGAGGATTGCACCTCACTGCACAAAATATTGGGGAACAGACTTTTCCTCAGTTTCACTTAACTACATTCAGCAGCAGTTACAAAAGCAAAAAATGCCGCAGGTAATGTTGTATCAACAAATGGCTACTGATTTCGAGAAAGTAGAAACAGCCGCTTTTGATGTAGTAATTTTAAACTCGGTTGTGCAATATTTCCCTAGTATTGATTATCTGATTCGTGTATTAGAAGGTGCTATTAAGGCAACTGCTCCTGGTGGCTATATCTTCATAGGAGATGTGCGTAGTTTGCCACTCTTGAGAGCTTTCCATGCGTCAGTGCAACTATATCAAGCTGAATCTTCCCTTACCCTATTTGAGTTGCAGCAACGGGTACAAATGCAAATATTTCAAGAAACAGAGTTAGTCATTGACCCTGCTTTTTTTACCTCAATAAAGCAACGCTTTCCCCAGATTAACGATGTTCAAATTCAACTGATGCGGGGTAAACATCATAATGAGTTAACTGAGTTTCGCTACAATGTGATTCTTAATATTAGTCCCGAAACTGTTAATAATACTAGAAATTATTCAGTGATGAACTGGTCTAGAGAGAATTTAACAGTCTCAGCAGTGCGTCAGTTATTAATTGATAATCAACCAGAAATATTAAACATTATCAATGTACCTAATGCGCGGGTAATGTCAGCAGTTAAAACAGCAGCATGGCTATTAGAAGTAGAAGGTTTTAAAACTGTAGGTCAAATACGTAAAGCTTTGCAAGAACTCGAAAATTTCGGAGTAGATCCAGAAGATTTTTACGTGCTGAAAGTACCTTATAAGGTAGATATTACCTGGTCACAGTCAAGTACGGAAGGAGATTATGATGTGATTTTTATACGCCAAGATAGAGTAGGTAAGAGAACTATTGTTCCACATCGCACGATTCCCTCTCGTCCCTGGCAATCTTACGCTAATAATCCCCTACAAGCTAAAGCTGCTCGTAAGTTAGTGCCACAGTTGCAGAGTTACATACTACAAAAACTGCCTGAGTACATGATGCCATCAGCTTATGTAGTATTGGAGTCTTTACCTTTGACAGCTAATGGTAAAGTTGACCGCCACGCCTTAAGAGCATTTCATGATGTAATGAAGCCCCAATTGCCTGAAAATTACATTGCACCCCGGACTCCCGTTGAACAAGTGCTGGGGAAAATTTTTGCTGAGGTTTTGGGCCTTAAGCGCGTAGGAATTTATGACAATTTCTTTGAATTAGGCGGTCATTCATTACTGGCAACTCAGCTTGTCTCTAGAGTACGCGATGCCTTAGGTGTGGAATTACCTTTGCGTAGCGTATTTGAAGCATCGACAATTGTACAAATCTCTAAAGTGGTGGAAAGCTTTAAAGAAAGTAATGCTCAAAATCAAGCCCCAGTTTTAGTTCCACTATCGCGTGAAAGTCGGCGGATTAAATTATCTTCTATAAACGAAGAAAACAAGGAGCGGTAAAGTACCCCACTCCCTATCCCTTGAAGTTGCAACAAAACTAGTTAGCCCTAGATCAATTCCCACTGTTCCCACTGCTTCTCCATACCGCATTTAGACGAGCGATCGCTCCATGCCAAAACCAAAACCCCACTCATAATTGAGCAGGGTTTTGTAAACTTTTATATACTAAAATGAGTGGTTGTAATTTCTAGAAAAAATTCATGATGGCAATGATGCTAACACTGGTCAACATGATCAAAGCACCCATAGCCATAGATACACCGAACTGATTAGGAACTTTTGAGTTATTCATTTTTAGTAAAATCCTTAGTTTTTATGATTTTATAAGATTATCAGTTACCGTATAAATCTCTATAAAATCATGCCAAAACTTAAAATAGCGTAAACTTTCTTAGTAAATAGGCGAGTACTTATTAATAAATTTGGGTTAAATATTTAGAGGCTAGGGGCTAGAGTCTAGTTTTGGATTCTGAGGGCGATTACCTCGCCATCCCAAAATTACGTTATCGTGGCGTAAGTCTTAAGTATGTTAGATCTGAGCCAGCATGATTAAAATCCTTCACTTATCTGACATCCACATGGGAAGCGGTTTTTCCCACGGACGTATTAATCCCGCTACGGGCTTGAATACACGCTTAGAAGATTTTGTCAATACCTTGTCTCGATGTATTGACCGGGCGCTGACAGATCCAGTGGATTTGGTAATTTTCGGTGGCGATGCTTTCCCAGATGCTACCCCACCGCCATATGTGCAAGAGGCGTTTGCCAGTCAGTTTCGGCGGCTGGTTGATGCAGATATCCCTACAGTGCTGTTGGTAGGTAACCATGACCAACATTCCCAAGGAATGGGAGGCGCAAGTTTAAATATTTACCGCACCTTGGAAGTTAGGGGTTTTGTTGTGGGTGATACGTTAACCACGCACAACATCAATACTCGCAATGGTAAGGTGCAAGTAATTACCCTCCCTTGGCTTACCCGTTCAACTTTGATGACTCGTCAGGAAACTGAAAGTTTGTCTTTAGCGGAAGTCAATCAACTGTTAACCGATCGCCTACAAGTTGTTTTAGAAGGAGAAATTCGCCGTCTTGATCCTGATGTACCAACTGTGCTTTTGGCTCATTTGATGGCTGATAATGCAACTTTAGGCGCTGAACGCTTTTTGGCTGTGGGTAAAGGGTTTACTCTACCTTTGTCTTTGCTGATTCGGCCTTGTTTTGATTATGTCGCCTTGGGACATGTCCACCGCCACCAGAACTTGAATAAATCCAACAATCCGCCTGTAATTTATCCCGGAAGTATTGAACGGGTGGATTTTAGCGAGGAAAAAGAAGACAAGGGTTATGTGATGCTGGAACTGGAGCGGGGTAGTGCTACTTGGGAATTTTGTCCTTTAGAGGTGCGGGTGTTTCGGACAATTGATGTAGATGTTTCTAAAGCAGATGAGCCGCAAGCTGTTTTAATGAAGGCGATCGCTAAATATAATCTTGAAGATGCGGTGGTGCGGTTAATTTATAAACTGCGATCGGAACAAATGGATACGATTGATACTGCTGCTATCCATGCTGCTTTAAGTCCAGCTCACAACTATACTATTCAAGCAGAATTAGTGAGTCAGTTAGCTAGACCGCGTATTCCGGAGTTGACTGCTAGTAGTAGTATTGACCCCCGGACGGCTTTGCAAACTTACTTGAATAATCGGGAAGATTTGCGAGATATTGCTGGCTTGATGTTGGAAGCGGCGGAAAAGTTACTCGCTGATGAGGTGGCGGTGGGGTTGGAAGGTTTTTGATCAAGAATTAACGTGCGCCCCCTGGGAGACTCACGTTAAAAAGTAATTTATGACTGCGATGCTCTACAATTTATTTTTTCAATGTATGAACAGAATATAGTCGGTAGTCATAGCAGTACCTTGTTTAAAATGGTTTTTGTCACTCAAGCAACGGTGGGATCATTTTTTATAACCTATATGTTACCTTTTCTCGCCATTGCAAACAAAGCTAACTTTATTGTTTGAATGTTTTGCTGAGGCGATCGCTTGTAAATTCTAAGTGAGCTATGGTGTAAATATCAAGTTGTTCTCGGAATTGTTGGAGTTGGACATCGATGGTTTTTTGCAGTTGGTGCAATTGGTACCAAGCGAGGGTTTGACTATCGTTGCTTGTCTCTGTGGGATACTTGATAATTTCTAGCAAAATGTCTAAGTGTTCTTGTTGCAATGAACGGCGGAGACTAGAAATTGGTTTTGGTGTGTCTGGGGTTATAACTTCTGTCCAGATGCTTTGTTGTAGGGTGTCGAATAATTCTGGCATAGAGAGTGCTTGTCCAGGTTGAGTTTTGAACTCTATATCTCTTAACCGATTTAGGCGATCGCTGTCTAGTAATGAATGTAATATTTGGCTTTGAAATCTGATGATTCTTTCGTGAATGGGATAATCTAGACGGTTCTGGGGAACTAAGCTACCCCAATGTTGCCAACGGGATGGTGCTAGTTGATTTAGTAGTTGCGATGAAAAATTAAAAGCATCTTCGGCAAAGACATACTCTTGTAATTTGGCTAATGCTTGACGTTGTTCCATCAAAGTAACAGGTACAAATGCCCAGGAAGGATCATCACTGACATGCAAACGTTGAAATGATTGTCCGCCAATATATTGAACTATTAAGTTGGCGTTACGAAAATAATATTTGAGTATTTTATTAAATAAGTCACGCAGGTGGCTATAACTTTCTCCTGGTGCGAGATAATGCTGATCAAGCTTTTGCCACATTACACAGGCATTACAGCACTTTCCTAAATCATGAAGTACAGTAGCAGCAGTTAGCAAACCAATTTCGCAGATGCATAGGATTGATGAGGTTTAAAGCAACTGCAATCAATACATCCACCATTTGAGTAGTTTTTGGAGAAAAAGTTTTGATAAAAGCTTTAAGCTGTGACCACCAATGTTCAATGGGATTAAAATCTGGAGAATAAGG
>JAKOMP010000106.1 GCA_022241785.1 Cyanocohniella sp. LLY
TCGGCTATCCATTAGTCACATCTTTCTTAACAATCCTAAAACGCTTGTTTTGTAATCTTCTTAAACACTGAGGGGTCAAGCATACTTGACAAATTCGCTCTTTGTATTCTCGCTAAAATTGGCTTTTTATTGAGAATTAAGGACGAAGTAATCAGGGTTAGAAAAAGCGTGAGTGAATACTCTCGTAAATGTTGAGAAAGATCCGGGTAATGGATAGCCGCGTCGGAGAGGGGTTGGGGGAGAGGTCAAAAAAAACTTGTCGAACTCACGTTAAATTATCCAATTTACTCAAATAATATTTGTTGTCTGCCCCCTGCTCCCCTGCCCCTTATCTTGGTCTTCCCAGCGTCGTGACGTATACAACAGCCTCATCAGCAGGTATACCCAAAATTTCATTAACTTGGTCATCAAAGAAACCACCGATACCGCTGACACCGACACCCAGATTAGTTGCGGCTAAGTTCAATCTTTGCCCCAAATGCCCGGCATCCATATGTAAGTAACGGTAAACGCGATCGCCATATTGCGCGATCGCTGATTTTAGATCGGCTGTATGAAATAGTACAGCTGCGGCATCTCGCCCTAAATCTTGTCCCAAGCAGAGAAAATGTAACTCACGGCGGAAATTTTTAAACCTAATTTGTCGTAGTTCTTGGGCTTTGGGTGCGTAATAGTAACAGCCTGACTCCAAACCTGTCACCCCACTAACGGCAATAAAGGTTTCAATTAAGTTGAGGTCAAAGTAATCTGGAGAATTATCTAAACTTTGGTCGATGTAATTTTGGGGTTGATAGGTGAAATCAAGTAAGCTTTTGAGTTCATCGAAGCTTAAATCCTCACCACTGTAAGCACGGGTGGAACGTCGCTTATACATAGTGAGTTCCAAATCCGATAGTTTTTCTCCCCAGTTAATCGGTGTGGTAGCCGTGGGAATTTTCAGACAAAAAGGAAAGTTGTATTTATCTTCTAGAGATTTTTCTTGCTGGACAACCGGTAAATTCAGTTTGCCCGTGACACCTGCTTGAATTTCGGTGTGGCGATGAAAATATTTCAGCAGTTCGCCGTCAGGAATGGGTGGATAATTGGTTTCGGTGCTAGAAGGTAAAGCCGTACATCCCAATGGTAAATTTTGTTGAATATCTAATAAATCTGCCAGAGGTAAAACAGCGATCGCTCCTTCTTGTTGCGGATCGATATACAGTAGATCATTGACAGCTTCATCTACAAAACCGCCAATCAAGTGTGGGCGATAGTCATTAACCGCCGCAGCTAGCTCAATATTGCCCAAGAGATGCCCTGCATCTAGAAAAATTCGGCGGTAAGCCCGATCTTCATATCGCCATGCTGAACGATAAAAAACCCCGGTAATAATAATTGCCAATTGGGTACTTTCCAAAACTGGATGCCAGAAACAAGCTTCCTGCAAAGATTGCCAAACGTCACTTTCCCAATAATGCATCAGAGAGTGAGTCCGACATTGGTAGTTATACAATCCTGGTGGTAATAATGGTGTACCACGGGAAACTACATATACTTCAGCAGGATACAATCCCCCAGCACTAGGGGCGGCGCGTAAATATACCGCACTCCCCATAGAAGGCATTCGCGCTGTCAGTCCATAGCTACGAAAGAGTAACCGCGAAATTCTTTGCCACCATTGAGCATCTGGGTTATTGGCAAATGTCTCTGGTGTTTCTTGGATGTAGGGTTTGAGATCTAAAGTTGAACCAATCTTGTACTCTTTAAAGGGTACTGGCTGTTTAGCCCAGTCTAATCCTTGAGTTTTCGAGGCCAGGGTTTCCGGATCGTATTTAGTCCGTTCATGATAGTGCTGGGCAATGGATTGTTGTATTTCTGGCATAGTAATTTAAATACTCTTGGGGCATCCTCCTTTTGATCTTGGCATTCATCAGCCTTTTTGTTTCGTGTTAATTAGTACAAACTTTAGGCTTACAATGTGGTTTTAGTTGGTTTATGGTGATAATTGACTATAAATTGAGATGAATGTTAACCGACTCAGAAATATTGGGTCTTAATTTAAATTTATCAGAACAGAGAACTTTCCCTGTTCCTTGCTATGGCTATTCAGATTGGGCTGGTTCTGGAGTTTGTGTTCGCCGCCAACGAATCCAGCCATAAATACCAGCCGCCAAAATTAACCATAAGGGACTGTAAACCAAGAACCAAATACCCAATTTAAGTAAGCTCACAGTCAACAAACCTAAAGCGTTGGTAGATTGATTCCAAGTCTCCTGAATTTGGGAACCCAAGGCTGGTTGTGGACTAGTCGTAGATACTGCTGCTTCTAGGTTTAGCGTAATAGTAGAGTAAGCAACTTGATTTTGTAAGCTTTTCAATTGGGCATCAATTTGTTCTATAGATTGTCGGACGTTACTTAGTTCTTGCGAAACACTTAGCACATCTCTAATAGAACCTGCCCGATCCATAATTTTTTGTAAATTAGCCTCTGTTTTCCTGAAGTTAGTTAATCTAGCTTGAAAATCTACCAGGCGATCGCCTACATCTTCTGCTGTAATATTACGATTATTGACTGTGCCTAATTTAGCTAATTCCTTTAAGGTTGTTTCTAGTAAATTTTGCGGTACTCGCAGCGTCATAGATGCAACATGACGAGCATTTTCCTGTGTGGGTTGACGTTCGTTTAACCCGATTAAATCCCCTTGGTTTTGATTAATAATTTGGGAAACAGCATCAATACTCTGACTTACAGAGTCCACAATCACAGTCATGGCTGCCTTTTTAATCAATTGAGGGCGCACACGGGATGGTATAGGTGCAGTTTCCGCCTGTGGCGAGATGGGCATACTTTCACTCATCGTATCTGCTGGTGCTTGATTAGCCAGGCGATCGCTTTGAGAGAATCCCTGATTTAATGATGGTTGGACAGCAGCACAACTGGTAAATATTACCCCTCCTAATAAGGCACTCACAAATAAAGCAGATTTTCTTGGTAATTGCATTGATTTTTGCATAATCTACCCCCAGATAGATGAAGTTAATCTCAGTATCGCGGCGGTCTAACTCAAATTTGTGATTGTTGCCATTTATGTAACAAAAGCGCTTTGAACCTGACCAAAGATGAATTGTCAAAACCCCTGTGACCCGCTAATAAATAAGTAATGGTGCTGCAAACTAAAGCGAGAAGCATGGAAACCAAACAACTAGGAAACACAGGTGTATCTGTAAGTGCAATTGGCTTGGGTGGGATGCCGATGTCAATTTATGACCGCCCACCGGAATCGCAATCCATCTCAGTAATCCACCGGGCTTTAGATCTAGGAATTACATTTATTGATACCGCTGATTCTTACTGCAAAGATGAGTCAGATAAGCACCATAACGAACGCCTAATTCACAAAGCAATTGCCAGTTACAAAGGTGATGTCAGCCAAGTGATTGTCGCCACCAAAGGCGGTTTAATGCGTCCCGATGGTAGCTGGACACGCAACGGGAACCCAGAACATTTGCGGC
This sequence comes from Cyanocohniella sp. LLY, assembly GCA_022241785.1. Lineage (GTDB taxonomy): Bacteria > Cyanobacteriota > Cyanobacteriia > Cyanobacteriales > Nostocaceae > Cyanocohniella. Next base: position 3,493 of record JAKOMP010000106.1, read on the forward strand.
AAACAATTCGTGAAAGTTTTGCGGCTTTGGGTGGTGAAAAACCCATTGATCTTTGGCAATACCATTCCCCAGATACCGATTACACTATTAAAGAATCTTTGACACCAGCCAAGGAAGCCGTAGCAGAGGGTTTGATTCGGTTTGTGGGAGTTTCTAACTTTTCCGTCGAACAAATCAAGCAGGCGCGGGATGTAGTTGACATTGTATCTGTGCAAAACCAATACAGTCCCTGGGAACGTCAACCAGAAATGGACGGTGTATTGCAATATTGTGAACAAGAAAAATTAACCTTTTTACCTTGGAGTCCCTTTGGTGGAATGCGTCGCCATCAAAACTTGCCAGATATTCAGGCGATCGCCCAATTAGCTCAAGAAAAGGGCGTATCGTTATACTGTATCGTCTTGGCATGGTTGCGTTCTAATTCGTCTTGTATTTTACCCATTCCTGGTGCTAGCAAAATCTCTAGTATCGAAGACTCAGTACGTGCTGTTGATGTTAAACTCTCGTCGGCAGAAGTGCAAAAAATTGACGAGGCAACTTCTTGATACTCTCCACACCCTACCCTTTTAAGGTAAAATCAAAAGCCTGCTAATTTAATGACGATGCTTGCTGACAGGAGATGCATATGGCCCGGATGTATTATGACGAAGATGCCAATTTAGACCTTTTGGCTGGAAAAACTATTGCCATTATTGGCTATGGTTCCCAAGGTCATGCCCACGCCCTTAATCTTAAAGATAGTGGTTTGAATGTGATTGTGGGACTGTATCCGGGTAGCAAGTCAGCAGGAAAAGCTGAAGCCGCTGGGTTAACTGTAAAAAGCGTTGCCGATGCAGCTAAGGCTGCCGATTTCATCATGATTTTATTACCTGATGAAGTCCAAAAAGCAGTTTACAAACATGAAATTGAACCAAATCTGCAAGAAGGTAACGTATTAGCTTTTGCCCACGGATTTAATATTCACTTTGGGCAAGTCGTACCACCAGATAACGTAGACGTGGTAATGGTAGCACCCAAGGGGCCAGGACATTTGGTACGCCGGACTTATGAACAAGGGCAAGGCGTACCTGCATTGTTTGCCGTTTACCAAGATGCCACTGGAAAAGCACGCGATCGCGCGATGGCATACGCTAGAGGTATCGGTGGTACCCGTGCCGGCATTCTAGAAACCAGTTTCCGCGAAGAAACCGAGACTGATTTGTTTGGCGAACAAGCTGTATTATGCGGTGGTTTAAGTGCCTTAATTAAAGCGGGATTTGAAACCTTAGTTGAAGCAGGTTATCAACCAGAATTAGCTTATTTTGAATGTCTCCACGAAGTCAAATTGATTGTTGACTTAGTTGTAGAAGGTGGTTTAGCCACAATGCGTGACAGCATTTCCAACACTGCTGAATATGGCGACTACACCCGTGGCCCTCGCATTGTCAACGACACAACCAAAGCTGAAATGCGGAAAATTCTCAGCGAAATTCAATCTGGTCAATTTGCCAGAGAGTTCGTTTTAGAAAATCAATCTGGTAAACCAGGATTTACTGCTATGCGCCGCCAAGAAGCCGAACATCCCATTGAAGAAGTCGGCAAAGATTTACGAGCTATGTTTAGCTGGTTGAAGAAAGTTTAGAGACTGGGGAAGAAGCAGGGGAAAAGAAACAGAGGGGAAATATTTTCGGTGAGTACCAACATCTTTGTTTTTATCTCCCTCATTTCCCTACTCCCTATTCCCTACTCCCTACTCCCCATTTTTAATCTTCGTGGTCTTCAAAAGGGTCAGCTAATTGCTTACTTGGGGGGCCAAAGGAAGTATAAATTGCAAAACCAGTGATGCCAACTAAGGCGACAGCGACGGAAATACTAAGAACTATTGCGGGTTCCATAAATTAGGAATAAATTATGAGTGCTATTCTTATAGAATATTACAGAAGATTAAAAAAAGCTTTGGCAACTGATCTTAGGTGAACTATGGCACAACGGACTAGGTTGGGAGATATCCTCAAACCACTAAATTCTGAGTATGGTAAAGTTGCTCCTGGTTGGGGTACAACCCCTGTAATGGGCGTTTTTATGGCTCTATTTTTTGTATTTCTGCTAATTATCCTGCAAGTTTACAATAAGTCACTGTTGATTCAGGATGTATTGGTTGATTGGCAGAGTTTAGGCGGCTAACTGAATACATAGCATTGTAGCTTGCGTAATCAGCGAACCTATACCCGGCTTGTCCGGGTTTTTTTCTGCGTTTTATACTAAAGAAGGCTAGTCCTAAATTAAGTAAGCATGGTATAGATGAGGTAAGTATCCCTAGCTTTACCTGCATTTTGTCTTTATAGGAGCAACCACATGAATATATTTGGTATCGGTCTGCCAGAAATGGGTCTGATTATGATAGTGGCGCTGTTAATTTTTGGCCCCAAGAAGTTGCCAGAAATTGGTCGTAGTGTTGGTAAAGCAATTCGTGGTTTTCAAGAAGCTTCTAATGAATTTCAAAGCGAATTTAAACGGGAAGCTGAACAAATAGAACAGGTGATGAAAACTTCTGCGGAAATCGAACCCAAGCAAATCGAAGCAGCAAACTCTGAGCAGAATACTGCTGGTTCTTCCCCAGTTACTGAGGGAAGTGCTGCGAATTGATTGATTGTAGACAAAATGGCAGAAGCTGTAACGAAACCATCTCTGGTGATTCCTCAACTAATTGTCGGGTTGGGGAACCCAGAACCCAAATATGACCAAACACGCCATAATATTGGCTTTGCTGCGGTAGATGCACTTGCTCGCGCATGGAAAATTCCGGTGGCGGAAAATCGCAAGTTTCAAGGAGAATACGGTGAAGGAATGGCTCTAGGTGGAGGTAAAATCCGCTTGCTGAAGCCATTGACTTATATGAATCGCTCTGGACAGTCAATACAAGCGGTAACTAGCTGGTATAAATTGCCCCCGGAGTCGGTGCTGATCATTTATGATGATATGGATTTGCCCTTGGGAAAGACTCGCCTGCGTTTGTCCGGTTCTGCTGGGGGACATAATGGGATGAAGAGTGCGATCGCTCATCTTAGCACCCAAAACTTCCCGCGTTTACGCATCGGCATTGGTAAACCTAAAAATAGCAGTGATAGCGATAATTCTGAGTCTATCTCTCATGTTTTAGGAACATTTTCGGCGACGGAAACACAATTAATGTCTTTGGTACTTCAGTTTGTTGTTGAGTGCGTAGAATTTAGCCTCAAACAAGGAGTAGAAAAGGCGATGAATCGTTGTAATAGCCGCACTATTGAGCTTTCTCAACCTTAATTACTTGTCCGACTTTTCACGTCATGTGAAAAAGTCCACGTCCACGAAAAATCTAACTTCCCAACCAGGATTTCAAAGTCTCTCTCCTGCGAGGCGAGAGACTTTGAATTGCTGAGAGCGGAAGTTAGATTTTCCGTGGACTTCTACACATGACGTGAAAAGTCAGGTTGGGGGTGAGGTTTTTAATTTCCGTATTCCCTAGCTAATTTGAGATTCCACTACACCTACAGGACAAGCAACATTTGTCCCGCCTAAGCCACAATAGCCATTGTGATTCTTGGCTAGGTATTGCTGATGATACGCTTCAGCATAGTAAAACTCAGGTGCATCGATGATTTCTGTGGTAATTTTCCCATACCCTGCTTTGTTAAGGGCTGGCTGATAAGCATCTCTTGACGCTTCTGCTAGCTGCTTTTGAGTTTCCGAGTATACGTAAATTCCCGACCGATATTGAGTACCGGTGTCGTTACCTTGGCGCATTCCTTGAGTGGGGTTATGGCTTTCCCAAAAAACTTTCAGTAATTGGGAGTAACTAATTTCTTTGGGGTCAAACACCACTAAAACAACTTCATTGTGACCAGTTAAGCCACTACAAACTTCTTCATAAGTAGGATTGGGTGTGAAACCAGCCGCATAACCTACCGCAGTAGTGTAAACTCCCGGTAATTGCCAAAATTTGCGTTCTGCACCCCAAAAACAACCTAAACCAAATATTGCTGTTTCCAATCCCTCAGGAAAAGGAGCTTTCAGGGGATTTTTATTCACATAGTGTGAATCCGGTACGGGCATAGTCTTTGCTCTACCTGGTAAAGCTTCTTGGGGGGTAGGAATTACCAGTTTTTTGCCAAATCCAAATAGTCCCATTGGTTTTTACTCTAATTTTTGATAAACATCTTTACCTTACTTAATATTGTGAACCACCTAGATTGAGTTTTGCTACTTCTGATGAAATATATCCCCGATATTTTTTCGTTATCAGTCCCAAAGTAGCGCTAACGCCTGTATGAGAAAATAAAGCGATCGCCCTAATTCATATTTCTATTCTGCAACGCCAAATTTCTGATCTACTCCCCTTACCTCCAGGAAAGAATCAAACACCAGCCTATCAGGTAACGAAGTTTGTGCGCCTAGTTTTGTTGCTGCTAAAGCACCTGCGGCTGCACCCCAAACAACTGACTGATGTAAAGAAAGTCCTGTAAAAAGTGCTGCGGCTAAACCACCATTGAAAGCATCACCAGCAGCAACAGTATCAACAGCATGAACGGGAAAAGCTGGGACAAAAAATGTTGCCTCCGCATTGGCACAAATCACACCTTTTGCACCTAATTTGACGATGGCACATTTCACACCTCGTTGTAATAAAACTTTAGCTGCTTTGATTGCCGATTCCTCATCATTGACAGTAAAACCTACCAATTGCCCTGCTTCTACTTCATTGGGTGTAATAATGTCCACTAATGGATAAAGTTCATCGGGTAAATTCGCTTGTGCGGGTGCGGGATCTAAAATTACCTGGATATTGGCATCTTTCGCGGCTTGGGCGGCTGCTACTACGGTATTCAAGGGAATTTCTAATTGTAAAAGTAATACTGTAGCTGTTGGTAATAAATGAGCTAATCGTTTTATATCTTCTTGATTGACACGTCCATTTGCACCAGGAATTACCACAATGTGATTTTCACCAGCATTATCTATGGTAATGATGGCAACTCCAGAACTTACGGTTTCATCGATGAAAATATTATCCGTCTGCACACCAGCAATTCGCAAATTCTGGACAAGTTCTGCACCAAAATTATCTGCGCCTACACGTCCCACCATGTGAGTAGGAATGCCCAATCTTGCTAAAGCAACGGCTTGATTTGCACCTTTACCTCCGGGTATTTTCCCAAAATTTTCTCCCAGAATAGTTTCACCAGCTATTGGTAACTGGGGTGTGGTTGCTACTAGGTCTATGTTGATGCTGCCGAAGACAATAATACTCATGAATTTCCAGAGTAGTACAAATTGCTTTACTTTTGAGATACATAAATTTTTAGATTAATACTTTCTCGCAAACTGCTAAAGTAAGTTAGCAACGCATAGATAAAAGTTACAGTTCCTATCATTTCTAGCAATTCTTCAATCACTATGATAATTGTTGTTATTGGGGCAAGCCGACCAAAATATTCTCTGGAAAACCCACCGACCATTTCCATACCCAAAGCTCCGCCTACATAAAAAATTGCAGCAAGCAGGAATAAAGATTGAGTCTTTTTAGGTAAATCTAGGAAAAATTTAAAATATTTGAATATAAAAAACATAACCGCAGGAATCCCAAATATAACCCAGGTGTGAAAAAATATTGGGTTTAAATTCAATACTTCTCTTAACGAGGGAATAATCAAAATTTCGTGGAAGCTGAAGGCTTCATCGAGACTAAAAAAAAGAAATATTAAAGATAAGTTTTTCCAATAAATAGAATATTTATCTATTTTTTTAATTGAAGTAATTGCTGCTAACAATCCCGAACAAAATAATAGCATGAACGATGAATACCAAGCGGGAATATTTAACTCTTCATCAAGGCTAAAGAGTTGGTAAAACCATTTTGAGCTGGGAAATGGGAACTCGGAAACCCAGAAATAACCACTGATAGCGCCAGTCAGGGTAAAACATAAAATTATAATAATTAAACATTGTGTAATTTTTTTAGTGGAGATATGAACTATTAACTCCAAATCACGAGTAGAGGGTTGCGGCATATACATCTTTTAGGAATATTCTTAACATTAACATAAAACTTTCTATCAATAGTAACGGAGCATTTGAGTTACAGTTTTGACTAAAAAGTCTGCCACGAAGAGGTTAAACATACTGTTTTCAACTGTATTCAAAAGTAATGTGTAATTTTTAGGACTTACGCACTTGCTACAAAAATCAAGGCTTTGAGATTGCTTCTTTACGGTCGCAATGACGAAAATACGTGGTTGGTTACGTAAATCCTAATTTTCTTCACTGAGAGTAGGTTAATTAACAGGCGATCGCCTGCTAAGTCCTTTGTTTGATATCTTGGAAAAAAGCCTGAGGATAATTCCTATGGTAATAACGGCACCCACAAGTTCCCAACGCGCCATACTACCCAACATCAGTTGGCAAACTTTTGAAACCATTCTCGCCGAAATGGGGAATAATCGAGCAACGCGACTGGCTTATGACCACGGAACGTTGGAAATTATGACTCCTTTAATGCCCCATGAGCATAATAAAAGACTGATAGAAAAATTAATAGATAATTTAATAGATAATTTAGCTGAGGAACTTAACCTTAGTCTGAAAAGCACTGGTTCTGTGACTTGTAAACGCCAAGACTTACTGCGGGGTGTGGAACCAGATTCGAGTTTTTACATCCAGAATGAACCTGTGATGCGACATAAGCAAAATCTCGATTTAAGTCAAGATCCACCACCTGATTTGGTAGTTGAGGTGGACTACACCAGCGCTTCTATTGACCGCCTTTCTATATATCTGGCTTTGGGTGTTCCAGAAGTGTGGCGTTATGACGAACCTGTAATGCAAATTTACCAATTACAAGAGGGTTTATACATCCCTTGTGATGTTTCACCGACTTTTAGAAATTTACCACTAACAACTGAAATTCCCCATTTTCTGCAAAAAAGTCTCAGAATTGCGGAAATACCTATGATTCGCGCGTTCCGTGATTGGGTAAAACAGCAAAGAGAAAATTGACACACCATTGGCAAAACGCTATACCATATCAAGGTGCATCCTATGTAAGCTTTTATCTTATGCCTAGTGTTGAACGTGACGAACAACGAGAGCATCGCATTGAAACAGAGATAATTGTCGATGCGGAAGACAAAGAAGACCGAGCAATGGGTTGGTACTATTACCTTGACGATACTTTAAATGTGCCTTTTATGGCTAATTGGTCGAAAAAGTCACGCAAAACTTCCACAGTCGAGGAAAAAAAAGTCGAGGTGTTAGGAATGGCGCCAGAAGACGAATGCTTGAAAGATATGTATGTGGAAGTAGTTTATCCCAATGGCCAGGATGAAGATGTATTTGTGGCTAAGTTGTCAGATTTAGTTGCACTTGATACAGATAATGATACTTTAGAGGCGATCGCTGACTGGCATTATTGGCTTGCCAGAGGATACAAGTTTTAAGATAAGTGCCGAATTATCCCACAAGGATTGCCCGCAGCGACAACGTTTGCGGGTATATTTTTGACAACTACGCTACCAGCACCAATAGTAGTGTTATCACCAATGGTGACTCCTGGACAAATAATCGCACTACCACCAATCCAAACATTATTGCCAATCTTTACAGGGGCAGCCAGTTCTCTCCCTGATAGCCGGATTTCTGGTTCTGTAGGATGATAAGCAGCATAAATCTGGACGTAAGGGCCGCACAAAACATTTTCCCCAATTTCCACTATGTTACAGTCTAAAATGACACAGCCATAATTCATATATAAGCCGTTACCAGCATAAATATGGCTACCATAGTCACAATGAAAGGGTGGCACAATGGTTAATTTTTGTCCTACCTGTCCAAATAATTCTTGCAGAATTTGTTGGCGTTGTGGTTTTTGTTCTTCTGTTGTGGCATTGTATATTCGCAGGAGACGACTGGCTTGCTTACTTTGGGCAACTAATTCAGGAGCATCTGCTAGATATAACTCACCTGCTAACATTTTTTGTTTTTCGGTTTTTTCCATAAAGAATTTTTAGCTGCATCAATTAAATAAAATTTACAGATATTGAGAAACTTAAAATAAATTCATGGTATTTACACTGGTTTGAAAATACATGAAACCTAATAAGCTATAGTAACAATACTAAATATTATCTGTTATTTGGGGTAATTTTTTTAAATGTAATTACCAAAAATATAATATTAATAACTTTACGCAAGTAATTAATATTTTTAAAATTGAGTTAAGAAAAATTGCAGGAGATGTAGTTAACTATGGTTTTTCGGATTTTAAGTTTGGATGGCGGAGGCATTCGGGGAGTAGTTGCTGCAACTATGTTGGCAGAAGTCGAAAGACAAATTAATCAACCTTTAAATCAGTACTTTGATTTAATTGCCGGCACCTCTACAGGTTCGATTTTAGCAGCTGCGATCGCCACAGGACGTAATAGCCAAGAAATCATTGATATATATAGACAACAAGGCTCAATTATCTTTCCTTACAGAAGTCGTTTTTCTTGGCGGAGAATTCCTCTAATACTGAAATATGGTTTATCTGCGCCTAAGTTTTCTGATAGTGGGTTAACGCAAGTTTTACAATCTGCTTTAGGTGATATCAAGCTATTAGATATTCCTGCACCTAAGCTGTTAATCGTTGCTTACGATACTATTGGCAGAAAACCAGTTATCTTTAAAAGCTGGCACCAAGATGCTAGTTATGGTAATCTTCCTTTATGGAAAGCTTGTTTATGTTCAGCATCAGCTCCTACTTATTTCCCAGCACAGAAACTTGATAAAAGAATTAATGGCGTAGCTAAAGATGGTAATTATAACACCATCACTTTCGAGGAAAAAGAATCTTTAATAGAGAATATATATCAAGGCGGGCAAATTAGAATTATTGATGGCAAAGGAAAAGGTCAAACTCGTACTATTAAAAAGTATGTTGGTGAAAAACAATGTGCTTTAATAGATTTACCTTGGGAACAAATTCCCGATAATACTTCTGAATATTCAATTAAAACTATTTACTCTATTATTGATGGTGGCGTTGCTGCTAATAATCCTTCTAGCTGTGCCCTTGCTGAAGCAGTCAGATTAGGAAATAACATTGAAGACATTAACGTTCTTTCCGTAGGTACTGGTGATCTCACGCGAGTAATTCCCTTTGAAAAAGCCCAAGGTTGGGGTTTGATACAGTGGGCGCAACCGCTAATTGGTGTATTACTAGATGCTTCATCTAATATTCCTGAGTATATTACTAATCAACTGCTGCATGAGAGAGCTTTACGGTTACAGTTTAAGCTAGATAGAGCATTAACAGGTAAACGCTTGAGTGATGATATTGATGATGTGAGTCAGGAGAATATTGATAATTTAGTCGAAGCTTCTCAAGTGTATGTTCAACAATCACATATACAAGCTGATATACAGAAGTTTCTGCGAATTAATTGAATAAAAAGACAAAAATAAAAATATCCCCGATTGTTCAATAATTCGAGATATACAGCACTTGCGGTTTTTAAATAAAACAGGACTTACGCAACCAACCACATATTTTCGTCATTGCAACCGTAAAGAAGCAATCTCAAAACCTTGATTTTCGTAGCGAGTGCGTAAGTCCTATAAAATAAAAATGTTAGAAAAATATAAAAAAATTTATTTAGTGAAAAGTTAGGTAAATGCGCCTGAAAAAATGAATATGTTGTCATGAAAAAACAGCTAAGAATTAGTTGCTGCATCAAATACACTATAACGAGCTTTTCCCTGTTTTTTAGCACGATACATCGCAATATCCGCATCCCGCACCAAAGTTTCAGGTTCATCATCATCACCGTTATTCAAGGCAATACCAATACTAACTGTGGTGCAAATTTGATGTCCATTGAGGTTAATTGGCAATCCTAAAGTATCTTGAATGCGTTTGGCCACATTTGTCGTGTCGGTGACATCTTTAATTTCTTCTAACAGCACGGCAAATTCATCACCACCAAATCTGCCAACAGTATCACCACCACGTACACATGATTCTAATCGACTAGCGATCGCTACTAAAAAATCATCTCCCATACCATGCCCAAAGCGATCGTTAATTTCCTTAAAGCCATCTAAATCTAAAAACAAAACCGCAAACCGATATTCATGTCGTCTTTTTTGGCGCTGTATTGCGTGCTTCAGCCGATCTAAAAACAATACTCGATTTGGTAATGCGGTTAACCCATCATAAAAAGCATTCCGCAGCAGTTGCGCTTCCATTTGCTTGCGTTGAGATATGTCATGGAAAACTAACACTGCGCCAGTAATCTGACCATTGCGATCGCGGATAGGTGCGATATTATCTCCAATGGCTATTTCTCTTCCATCTTTGGCAATCAACATACAGTTTTCTGGTAAGTTCAACACCTCACCTACTTCCATTACCTGTGTTACTAAATTATTGATTGCTTCATCCATATCTTTGTCCACTAGGTTGACAACTTCTGATAAATCTCTGCCAAATGCTTCATCTTGTTTCCAACCAGTGAGTACTTCCGCCATCGGATTCATCATTTGGACACGTCCACTGGTATAAGTCACCACTACAGCACAGGGCATACTGTCAATAATCGACCCCATTCTTTGTTTTTCTGACTGCATTTTCTGATTCACCTGGTGCTTATAAATGGCCATTTCCACAGCGAGATGCAGGTCTATTTCAGTGAATGGTTTTAAGATGTAACTCAAAGACTCACTTAATCTATTATTAGGTGACTTTATATATTCTAAACATTCAACTAAATACAAAACTGGAGTATGAAAATAATTTTGGATATTATCTGCTACATGTACACCATCAATTATTCCTAGTAAGTCTATATCAATTAATACTAAATGAGGCTGTATTTCTGATACATTTTTTATTGCTTCCTCTCCATAAATAGTAATTTTTGGAACATTGTATCCTAAGTTCTGTAAAGAATTTCTAATATTTAACGCTAGGACTTTTTCATCCTCAACAACTAAGATTTTGCGAGGGAGCATATTAAGATAACCTTTTTTTGAAGGTTCAGATGTTGTTTTTAGTGTTAACTCAATCTGAAAGTTAATAGTTCTATGATAATCAATGTCCTTACTATCGGTGTATTTATGTGACTAAAATACTGATTAATTATTCAATACTATTTTTGTGCTAGATCCCATATTGTATGTTTATCAAGTCTTCCTAACTTAGTTCATTTAACTGACATATTTTATATCAAGTTTTTCCCAGAAAGCGTAAAAACCGTAAGATGGGACAGGCAAATATCATATTTTACATTTAGAAAACTATATAAATAATAAATACAATTAATTACGGCATTTACTGAAAAATCAATCGTAGTTATACATTTTAAAATTACCAAATTAACCAATTTGCTTGCTAGTGAACAACTTCAAATAGATTTGTTTTCAACAGTTGATGAATTTAATTTTACGTATTTTCTATTTTTGATACAATTTTCACTGAATCAGCCAGAAAATCATCCAGATAAATGCTGATTATATGAAGCAATAATTCATACTAAATAATTGATATAAGTAGTACAGCGTAAATAATTAAAGGTTTGTAGTGAGTTAGCGCGGTCTTGGGGAGCCAGTCCGTTGGGCGGCTATGCCGACTTGTAGGAACTGGCATGGTTTCCCCCATGAGCGACTAACGAACTCGAAGAGTGAGGACTTTAGTCCTCAAATAAGGGCTGTAATGCTTCGCAGAACCCGTAGGGTAGCCCTTACTACGAAATGAATTTTAATTATTTTACATAGTTTGATTTTTTTCGCCGACTTACTTAAATCAAACTTTCATGAAATACAGGACTTACGCAAAATCATGAGCGAACCGACCGTAACTATTTTCCCCAATATTTGAACAAGTAATCGAACGGATAACAGCCAAAATAGCTCCAGCGTGGGTATCAGTGAAAGAGTAATTTTTGGTGGTGTGGATTGCAGATGCTTCGAGCTTAGAAGCTATAAAAAAGTACTTTGGGTAACTGCAAGAGAAAACTGGAGCAGTTATCACCACGGCAAATTTGTGATTTATCTCGCCGACGTTGGCTAATGGAAGATGGGTTTCTCTTGATGAAGCGTTTGTTGGACTTGTCCCATCTATTGGTTGGTCAAAAGAGGCAAGGGGAGCAGGCTTCGCCGTCGTAGCTTCCCGAAGGGTACGGGAGCAGGGAGCAAGGAGGAGAGACTGCAAGTCCCTTGTAATTCGCCCCAGTCAAGCGCCCTGGAAGGGCGGGGCTTCTTACCCATGCTCCCTTCCCCCTCTGCCTCTTGTGTGTACACGCTAGCTGAAGATCAGGGGCAATGGGGACTGGAAATAAAATCCTCCCGCATCACCCCATCACCTCATCACTTACTCCTGAGTTGGTTTTGTCCGTTTAATGGGCTTAGGCGCAGGCGTTTTAGGTACTGGTTTGGACACTGCGGAGGGGTCGCCACCTGTTTTTTTGATAGGTTTTGGGGTTTCTCCATTGCGTCTGGGGGGAAAGGGTTTCCTTCCACCACCACCACGAGGGCCGCCCCTGAACGGGGGTTTGCGTTTTTTGGGCAAATCAGCGATCGCTTCGGCTTTTTCTACTACTAATCCGTCGGCTTCTCGTTTGGCTTGAAAGTCCCAAAACTTACCAACAGCTTTGGTGGTCAACACACCCTGCAATTTCAACTTAAAATATTTGGGTTTGTCAGTTGGCTTGCGAGGAGCTTGTTTAATTTTGACTACTAAGCTTTTGGCGTCAAAAGACTGATAAACTACCTCGCCTCGAACGGAAAAACTACCATCAGGAAGTTCAGATGAGGATACGAGGTCACCGGGAGATTCTTCTGGGTTTTCTAGTTCATCATCGGTTTTCTGTGACTGTTGATCACCAGAAGTTGACTCCTCTTCTTCTGTTGTTGGTTGTTTCGCCAGATTTTCTGGTTCCCAAACTCCCACAACTTGGAGGTGCAAGGTGTCGTTTTCTTGCCGTGTGCGCGGATAAACCACCCATAAATGATCTTTTTCTAAATCTAGGTGATTTTTGACTAAGCTCATAATCCTGCCAAGTAGGACGGCGTTAAGTTCTACACCATCTGGAGTTAGCAGTGTTCCTTGAGTAAATTGTTCGCTGCTGGCATGATAGCGGCCTCGGACTAAACCGATGGCTCGATACTGCATTGGTTCACTGGGAGGCGGAATCGGTTGTTGCCGATTGGCTAAGTTCCCATTGGCAGCAGTCTCGCTACTATTGACAGGCGAATTCTCAAGTTTAGAGGTCTGGGCTGTCACTGTACGAACATTAGCGGCTATCTCTTTCTTGATTTGAGGTTGATGGTTGGCAGAAGAGTTGGAAGGTTCAGGCGAAGGCATCAGGTCGGAATTCATAAAAACTCCTTGCGGCGGAGACACATCCCATAGTGGGATTTTACGAAGGCATCTTGAAAAAGCGTTTGTGTGGTTAATTGAAAGTATATTTGCTTTCTACAAACCTACACCAGAGCGCCCAATATAATAGTAGAGACGCTACATTTACATTTATACGCTAATGTAACTTAACGCCTTTACACTAGTTTCGGAAGCATATCATAAGTACAATTCTGATGGCTCCTCCTAAAGTCAACACTTACTTTAGCAGTGTGAATAGTTATTTGTTATAAAATTCACAGGCAATTGGCGGTATTCCGCAAAGTTTTGGAAATTTTTCCCTTGCCGATTTTATGTCAATAATCATGTCGTTTGAATTCTGGAGTAAGACAAAACCGTGTCTCAACCGCGCAATCGTTGGATAGTTAGGATCATTTTAGCGCTGGCAGTTCTTGCTTTTGTAGGCGTTTCGGTGATTCCTATCATTAGCGCACTGAATAATACGTCATCTCCAAACCAGGAGGCTACTGGCACGAGAACCAGTGTATCTTCCTCTGATCCAACATCAAAGTTGGCAGATGAAGTTCGAGGTTATGAACTGGTTTTGCAACGGGAGCCAGAAAATCAAACTGCGCTCAAAGGCTTGTTACAGGCTAGGCTACAACTTTTAAGTTTAAATCAAGGTGATGTTCAAGGAGTTATTGAACCTCTAGAAAAATTAGCTAAACTCAATCCTGAGCAGTCGGAATATGGAGTATTACTAGCCCAAGCCAAGCAGCAAATGGGCGATAAAGAAGGAGCCGCTCAAGCCTATCGCGGGATTTTATCCAATAGACCTGGTGATTTGAAAGCTTTGCAGGGGATGGTAGCGCTGTTGTTAGATCAGCAACGTCCTGAAGCCGCTGTGGGTTTGCTACAAGAAACCCTCTCTAACGCTGCTCAGGTGAATACAATTCAACCTGGAAGTGTTGATACTGTGGCTGTACAAGTGCTATTGGGTACGGTTCACGCTTCCCAAAAACGCTATCCTCAAGCTAGCTCTACCTACGACCAGGCAATTAAAAACGACCCCAAAGATTTTCGTCCAGTTTTAGCAAAAGCAATGCTACTCAAAGAACAAGGCAAAGTCGAAGAAGCAAAACCTTTATTTGATAGCGCCTTGGCTTTAGCACCTGCTCAGTACAAAGACGAAATCAACAAAGCCGCCGCAACTCCGCCTCCTGCACCGGAAGAAGGGAGTGGGGAGTAGGGAGTAGGGAGTAGGAAGATGGGGGAGATGGGGTATATATTTGGAATACCAGCCAAAAGTCTTCCCCCCTGCCCCCTTGCTCCCTGCCCCCCTGCCTCTTCTCACACTCCTTCCACCGCAGCGAGGATACCAAAGAGCAGAAACAAGCATCCGCCGGCAAAGGTGAGTTGACGTTCGGAAATGCGCCCGGCGATCATTCTACCGCCGATGACGGCGATCGCAGTACAAATGGCATGTCCTAATACGGCTCCTGCTGCGACTCCAATGGGGTTGTGTCTGGCTGCTAGAGCAATTGTGGCAATTTGTGTGCGATCGCCCCATTCTGCTACAAATGTGAGGGCAAAGGCTTCTAGGAAAATTGCTAATGGGGTTTGTCGCTTGGGTAGTTGGGAATCGGCTTTTTCTACGGCTGCTTTGGCTTCGTCTACAACTTCTGTGTCACATGTGGAGGCGGGCATTTTACTTGCTGCATATAGCAACTTAATCCCAAAAATAATAAATAAGGCGATCGCTGCGTAATGAATATAAAATTTTGGTAATAAAGATACTACTTGTCCGAATAGCACTGACAAAATTGTCATCGCCGCTAAAGCCGATGCCACACCCATGAACACCAGTCTGCGTGAGTGTTTCATCGCTAATATGACAGCAATGAAAAATGTTTTGTCTCCTAGTTCGGAAACTGTAATTAGTAATAAACCTGCGGTAAATGCTGTTAACACTCTCTAAAACTCCTAAGGATTTTTTACCTGTATGGAGCTTCAATGAGAGCAAAAACACTTCACAGAAGCTCACACACTTTTTTGTGCAAACTTTAGTGAAGGTCTCGCTTCCAAATATTTGTTCTTTGTCATCTGAACCAGGCTCATCGCCAGCATGTTGATTCAGATGTACTGGTACAGAAATTTTTTAATACCAGCAGCTACTCCCCTTCGAGTGCCTGAATTATACCTCTTTACACGGTAGTAGTCAAGCTAGTTTCAGCGTCGCTTGACCAACTTTGTATTTTGCTGGGTTAGCAGATTACTTTTTAGCGCTAACATCAATTATTTCTGGCATAGCTGAAGAGTGATGCTCGACTATTACCCAGTTATCGTCGATTTTTTGATACACAAATGTATATCTTGCCTGGACTTGTGTGGGTTGATTATCTTGAGTCACATTAAATGTATAAATGCCTGAGTCGATAGCAAGACCACAAAAAATACGAATGTTTTGTTGATTAATTTTACCTTGGGGTTTCAATTCTAAGAAGTCGACAAAGTAATCTTTAATCTCATCATGATTTCGTCGTACTTGATTAGAAACTGTCGGCAATAAAACACCATTCTCGGCATAGTTCTGGACAACTGTATCTGGATCACCCGTTTGTAAAGACGCATTCCAGCGGTCGAAAAGTTGGGCAATATCTCCTTCTTCGACTGTAGGACAGTTAGTTTGGGCTTGTACAGGTATGGGCGCAATGCTAGAAAAAGCTAGTGCAGCTCCAAAAACTGATGACAGGGCAGATCGAGCAATCATCGTTCTCATGACTTTTTTGTTTTTACTAGAAAGTGAACTTTGAATCACTCCAACCTAACTGTTAAAACCAACGGCTTTAGAGGTAGTCTTATCGCTTTTTAGACTTCCGGTTAGATAGGATTACTATATGCAAAAATCATCCCATATAAAGTCGCCATTAACCTGTATATTACTTATTTTGGCTAAATCCTCAAAAACTTCCTCAACCAAAAATAATCAATTAATTCTTGACGAGGAAGATTATAGGGATCAGCGGAAGCAGAACAAAAAAAGGCATAAAGTAGCGTTATATGGAAAAAGTAGAGATTTATCGGCAATTTTTAATATTTTCGCTCCTTTGGCTGAAACATGGTAATTGCCACTGGCCGATATTGAATATCGATACCTGCTGGTGAATAATAAGCCATAGTGTGTTGGAGAAAATTAGTATCGTCTCGCTGGGGATAATCTTCACGGAAATGTGCGCCACGGCTTTCTTGCCGATTGATGGCTGAGGTTAAAATTGTTTGTCCTACTACCATTAAACTTTTTAGTTCTAAGGCCTCTACTAATTCTGTATTCCAACAACTACCCTTATCATCTAAATAAATATCAGAATATTTCTGTTGCAAATGATCTATTTTCTGCCATCCTTCGCGCATTAATTCTTTAGTGCGAAAAACACCACAATGCTCAGTCATGCAATCTTGGAAGGCTTGACGCACTTGGTTAATGCGATATTTTCCTGTTTGTTCGAGTAAAGCTTGAATTTGTTGTTGGGCTTCGTTAACGTAAAGTTGCTCGTCGATGTCTGGTAACTTTCGATTTTGCACATATTGAGCGATCGCTGCCCCAGTACGCTTACCATAAACGACACATTCTAATAGCGAATTACTACCGAGGCGATTGGCACCATGTACAGACACGCAAGCTGTTTCACCAGCGGCAAAGAAGCCCTCAACTAAATTATCGCCACTGCTACGGACTTGACCATCTGTGTTTACAGGTATACCACCCATACAGTAATGATTGGTGGGGCGAATGGGCATTGGTTGAGTTACAGCATCTACACCTACTAAACGATGAGCTTCTTCCCAACAGAAAGGAACGCGACTCATGATTTTTTCTTTGCCCATGTGCCGCAAATCAAGATAGACAAAGGGGCCACCTGCACTACCATCAGGATGAATCCCCCGACCGGCACGAATTTCATAGGCGATCGCCCGTGAGGTAATATCACGAGGAGCTAGTTCCATCCGACTGGGTGCATAGTTTTTCATGAAGCGATCGCCTTCACTATTAATTAAATATGCTCCTTCCCCTCGTACCGCTTCGGAAATCAGTACCCCCACCGGATACAAACCAGTGGGATGAAATTGCACAAATTCCATATCTTCTAAAGGTAAGCCTGCCATCGCCGTCATGGCCAAGCCATCACCTGTAGAGGCATAATCATTAGATGTGGTGTTATAAACGCGACCATAGCCGCCAGTGGCAAACATTACCGCCTTGGCCCTCAGCACTTCTATATGTCCGTCTAGCAGGTGAAACATCACCACACCCTTGGCTTGACCTGATTCTAAAATCAGGCGCATGACATACCATTCTTGATAAATTTGCACACCATAACGCCGCAGGTTGTTCACCAATTCGTGCAAAATCGCGTGACCAGTTTTATCAGCAGCGTAGCAAGTACGGTTATGGGAATGTCCCCCGAAAGCTCTTTGGGCAATCTTACCATCAGGCAACCGCGAGAATAAAACACCCATGTGTTCCAAATCAATCACTACATCTGGGGCTTCTTGGGCAAGAATAGCCACGGCGTCTTGGTCTGCTAAATAATCGGAACCCTTGACAGTATCAAACGCGTGTGCTTCCCAACTATCTTCTGAATCAACATTTTTCAGCGACGCCGCCATACCACCTTGAGCCGCCACCGAGTGCGAACGAATTGGGTGAGTTTTGGCTACCACAGCAATATTTAAACTGGGGTCAGTGCGTGCAATTTCCACAGCAGCGCGACATCCCGCCAATCCACCCCCGACAATAATCACATCATGTTCCAGCATAACTAGCCCCTGATTGCAAAAAGCTGCTGTTCTATTGTAGAGATGTAATTCATCCAGCAGTGAGTTAGATGCATTTTGAAAAAAAATCCCTACCAACAAAGTTAGTTGATAGGGTATATGACATTTTCAAACGTGAGTGTGGATACACTTCCATGACACGACATTTCGGATAAAAATGGTGCTTTGCCCTAAGCGACAATGCACCCTACTGACTGGATATTTTTTTTAGAGGAAAATTTGATGATTAATAGTCAGCTAGTTGTCTGTACTGGTTGTTGCTGAGAAATATTGCCAGGGATAGGTTCGGTCTTAGTGGTTGATTCCATCGGCATGACTTCAATATGATTTAACAATGTCGTGACGAATGCAAACAACAAAAATGGTAGCGACAGCAGAACTATAAGACCTACGGTTACTAAGGCATACACGGGCCGTTTAGCACCCATCAATGCTAAGGCTGATGCCAAACTCAGAGTAATTGTGATTAACCAAATCATGATCTGACCATAGATATCACCAAAGGTCAGGGTACAGACAAACCGATATTTTTGAATATTGCTCTTATTCATCATATTTACCTCAAGTCTCTCTTACTAGGTTCTACGTTAGAACCATGTTTGAATAGCAGGTAATTTCTCAATATTTTTGCAAGCTTTGTAATATCACTTAACAAAAATTTCTTTTTGTTACCCATCTTAATACTATTTTAAAAGGCCATATTGCCCATAACTAACCTTGCCCCCCAAAATAACGTTAAGATTGCGATCGCTAGCCAATCTCTAGCCTTGAGTCGTAGTTCGTGCCATTTGACTTGATGCTCATTGGGGCTAGTAAAGCCGCGTACCATCATGGCGCTAGCCATTTGTTCGGCCCGTAATAAGAGATTTTCTAATAGTCTTTCGGCTACTATCATCCAAACCTTGACTGCTCCCTTCAACCCCAGTTTTTTCCAGTTTATGGCTCTAGTCATGACAGAGCGAATTAAGTTTTGCACTTCCTCAAGGACTAGGGGAATAAATCGCAAAGACAAAGTTAAAGTTAAAGTAATTTCAGTTACGGGTATTTTCAGCCGGCGCAAGGGCTGCATTAAGCTTTCTATGGCTGTAGTAATTTCTTCAGGCGCTGTGGTGAGGAGATATAAGTTACTACTGTAAATTACAGTAAAGATAATTGTACTCAGGCGCACTGCCAAATCAAATGAACGGCGTGTGACTTTAACTGGCCCTTGGTGAAACAGGACATAGCTATAGCCTTGATTACTAATTGTGGCTGGAACAGTGTTGGCATCACTAGCATTTGCAGGCTGAGTTAAGACTTGTTCGTTTGCTGGTAGACGTGGTTGATAATTTATTCCCAAACCATCAGGACTAATAGATGCAATCACTAATACAAAAAAACAGAGCATTAATAGCCAACCCATTTGCTTTTGCCAGACTCGGCGGGGAATGCGAGCAATTAAAGTAAAAAGGATTAATAGTACTACCAACAGTATGCGCCATTCGTTATTGGCAAAACTATAACTAGTGAGAAAGCTCATTAACCAAGCAATTTTCACTCGTGGATCGAGCTTATGTAGCCAAGTTTGCGGTTGTTCTAAGTATAATCCGAGCGGTAGCGATCGCAATAAGTCCATGTGGGAGTGCTGGGTAGTAGAAACTCAATGGTCATGTTTTAATTTTATGCTTCGATGCCTAACAGAGCCATGTCTACCACAGGCGATACCTGCTGTCAGGGAGATTAACCCCTGGGGTATTGTTATAATTTGGGTTATGACCCATAAGAGAGAACTAATATTGTGAACTCTACATTTAACTGGAATCCTGAAAAGACTTTATGGAAAAAAGTCATACACCTAGCTAGTGAACGTGGTCAATCTCCTGAATCAATTATTAGTGAAGCTGTGAAATTATACGTGGATACACAATTAGTAGAAACTGTTAATAATGTTGTGTCTAACGGGAGCATCCCACTTTTTTGAATGTCATTGCGAACGCAACGAAGTGGAGTGTTCGCGTAGCGTGCCGGAGGCTCTAGCAATCGCATGGTTTTATTCTTAGTGCGAGACTTTGCGATTGCTGAGTCGCAAAGCGACACGCTACGCGAACGTCGTTCCTCCTCGCAATGACATTTATTCTCTAGGTGCTAAATAAAAACTGGGATGCACCCGTGTCT
>JAKOMP010000107.1 GCA_022241785.1 Cyanocohniella sp. LLY
TATCGGTACCATCGTTAGATGGTTCGGCGAAATAGTCGGCTATTTTGACGGCAGAACTACGAGTGGTACTGTAGAAGGAATTAATAATAAACTTAAGTTAATTAAAAGGCTTGGATATGGCTTTCGTAACTTTAGTAATTTTCGATTACGCAGTTTATTAAACTGGCATTTTACTATTAATTCTCCATAAAAGTAACCGAAGAACCATTTTGGCTATATGGTCAATAATCCTGGTTGTATACTGAGATAAATTTTGGGCGATGTAAGTATAAATTGCAGGCAGATAGGTTTTATACGGCTGTTTCTGTCCAAAAAAGTTTCACTCTGGTAGCCCACATTTTGCCCTAACTTCCTGTGCGGAAATTAATTTACCAGCTTGACTGTCAGCAAGTCCAGCTTCCACAACTTGCCTAACATAAATCTCATACATGAGGTCATCCCATGTTGAGTTAGCAGGTAATTTATCAATTAGCTTTCGAGCTTCTTCTTTAATATTGAGCTTTTCCATAGAGATTACAGATAACTTACTTGTTTATATTGTAGGCTCAACTCACGAGTCGGGGAAACGCATACTTTGTAAAGCTTACAGTAGGAATCGTGTTTGGATTTGTGGAGAAGTGCGATGTCTCACGAAAAGGTGCTTTGTGTCTAAGGATTTGGGATTATAGAGAGGTGCGATCGCTCTAGTGTTTCTTGCTTCTCAACTTTCATCTTTATAAATTATAACTCACGCAACTTCCTTGCTTATTCCTGTTTTTAGTTCTTTTTTAGCTTCTTCCCATGAAACTGAATCATTAAGGTTAGCTTCTTTTTTTGCTTTGTCGTAGGCTTTTAAATCTTCTTCTTCCTCTTCTTCTTCGATTTTTTGAAGTAGTGCGTAAATTTCATCTAAAGTAATATCATAAGCTTGATTTAATAGTACATTAATCTCTTTAATTAATTGTTCGCGTTCCTGTTCATTTTTCATAATTTGTCTTTCTTGTTCTAAACAGAGTTTATAACTAAGACAGTAATTAAATTATAAATGCGATGTCTAACGACCAGCCGCGTTGCGTCTACGCGTTTTGAATTTGTGGAGAAGTGCGATGTCTAACGAAAATGAATTATCCCTACTCTGCTTCCCTGTTCGCTTTCATATCACAACAACGGGCAGGAAATATTTGGCTAATGCAGCGATAATCAGCTAAATATTGTTCTAAAACGGCGAACTGAGACACATGCAGACTGTAATAAATCCAGCGTCCTTCTTGACGGGCGTTAACTAATCTGGCTTCTTTGAGGGTTTTGAGGTGAAAAGATAATTTAGACTGACTCACCCCCAAAGCATCGCATAAGTCACACACACACTGTTCTTGCTGTTTTAGCAGTTCCAACACATTAATCCTAATAGGATCAGAAAGTGCGTGAAAGCCGGCAGCAATTAACTGAGGGTTGGTTGCAAAGGGGGTTGGTATCAGTGACATTTTTTCAGAATATGTTCTATTTCTATTGTGAACTAGAGACTACGGCTTCGCTTTGATAGCGGATGCCAGCTTGTTTAAATCTGTGCAAAACTTCGCCTAAGCGATCGCAGTCTGCAATTAAACTTATCCGCACATAGCCTTCACCTGCAACCCCAAAGGCGTTACCGGGGGTGACTACAACACCAGTTTGCTGTAATACATCCAAAGCAAAATCAGTGGAACCCATACCCACAGGACATTTTACCCACAGATACATGGTGGCTTTGGTTGTGGGAATATCCCAACCTAACTTTCCTAAACCTTGAATTAAGAAATCGCGCCGGGTACGGTAACGTTGCTGGACTTCATGCAAGTATACATCTGGTAATTGCAAGGCTGTTTCGGCTGCGGTTTGCAAGGCGGCAAAAATTCCATAATCCAAGTTGGTTTTTAAAGTCCGTAAACCTTGAATTACATGGCGATTACCCACCACAAAACCCACGCGCCAACCAGCCATATTATAGGTTTTGGATAAGGTGTGAAATTCTACGCCAATTTCTTTAGCACCGGGAATTTCTAATAAGCTCGTCGGTTGATATCCATCGAAAGCTAACTCGGCGTAACATAAATCATGCACCAGCAGAATTTCATATTTACGTGCAAAAGCTACGATTTCTTCAAAAAATTCGCGGGGTGCTGTGGCGGCTGTAGGATTACTGGGATAGTTGAAATAGAGAATTTTGGCTTGTTCGGCCACTGCATCGGGAATGGCTGCTAAATCTATTAACCAGTTGTTTTCTGGTTTGAGAATTAAGCTATGAATTTTCCCCCCAGCAATTAAGGGGCCGCGAAAATGGGCCGGATAGGCGGGAGAAGGAACTAGTACTAAATCACCAGGATTAATGTAGGCGATCGCTAGATGGGTTAATCCTTCTTTAGAACCCAACAAAGGTAAAGCCTCACTGTCAGGATCAAGTACCACACCATAGCGGCGCTTGTACCAATTAGTAATGGCACGGCGGAAACTGGCAGTACCTTCAAAAGGCGGATAACCGTGATTGGCGGGATTTTGCAAGGCAGCCATCGCTGCTTCTACCACTGGCTGTGGTGTGGCACCATCGGGGTTACCCATGCCCAAATCAATTAAATCTAGCCCTTGTTCTCGCGCTTTAGCCTTGAGTTCGTCCAGACGGGCAAACACATAAGGAGGCAATTGTTGTACACGTTCTGCGGGGGTAATCCAATTCAAGCTCATTCTGAAACCTCTTCACTCATTCCCCTAGTGGAGACACGATTTGTCACCTCTCTACTATCTGTTGGTGCAGTTGTAGAAATCATCGCTGCCATCAACTGTTCTAATGCCACTTTAAAAGGTAGTCGATGGATATCTGAATTAGGATCTAAGGCGATTTCGGCGGCTGTTTGCAACTCGCCTAGTGTAATGTTGCCTAATCCCAAATGCTCTAATTTTTGCGGCAGTCCAATCTCTGCGTAAAACTTTAATAGCTGTTGTCGTGCGGAGGTTGCTAGTTGATTACCCTGAATCATTTCTTCTAGACGCAGTTGTACTAAAATACCGTAGGCAACCTTTTCACCGTGTATACTACTATGTCCAGCGATGTGAGTTAACCCGTTATGTACGGCATGGGCAGCTACGGTACGACATTGCGCCCCCCCTAGTCCACCAATTACCCCAGCTAGTAATACAGTGGCATCGACGACTTCTCGCCAAGCCTCACTACCTGGTTCTTGCAGGGCCATAGCTGCCTTTTGCAATAAAATATCTCGCAAAACTCGCGCTTGTTGCACGGCGGAAATAATTAAAGTTTGTTGGGAATTACCACTACTAACAGAAGCTTCATACCATTTAGCGATCGCATCCCCAATTCCGGCTACTAATGTATGTGGTGGTGCAGTTTGAATTAAATCATAATCAAGTATCAATAAATCAGGACAGTGAGACAGCGCTACATCGTAGAGAAAAGCCCCTGTCTCAGAATAGACATTGGAAAGGGCAGTCCAAGCCGCACAGGTAGCTGCCGATGTGGGAATTGTCACCACCGGCAACTGCAACTGATGAGCTACTAATTTAGCTGTATCTAATGCTTTACCGCCACCAACACCAATAATCACATCAGCTTGATGTTCTTTCGCTGCCTTTCTTAAAGCTTTTAAGCTTGCTTCACAGCAATCTGCACCATAGGAAGCTGAGGCAGTTGGTAACTTTTGTTTAGCTAAAATTGGCTGCAAAATCTTTTCGCACATGGCCAGCGTAGAATTGCCTGCCACAATTAAAAGACGACTTCCCAACCGGGCAATCTCTTCTGCTGCTGCCTGCAACACGCCAGACCCACGAATTATTTTGCCTGGGGCAACAGTCAGTGTCAATATCGAGCTAGATGTTTGAGTAGACAAAGCTTGTGTATAAAGTTGATTGGGCATATAAATACTAGTTTGCCAAAACATTAAGATTTTTTAATCAAATTTTCGGCTCATGTCCCGGAATTTTTGTTTTCATGCTCATATCCGCATGATTTTTCGAGACAAATTGCCATTACTAGTGATTTATTTAACTTACATAGGCTTTAAGCTACTGATAAAATAAACTAGATTTTTACCAACTGTTTGAATGGCTTGACTCTAACTATGCCCATTCGCCTCAAATTCTCAACTCTCGAATTGTTGAATAATAAAATAAATGAAGAGTTAAATGTACATGAGCTTAGTCAATAAAATCTTAATCTTAAACCTAATGATTATTGTATATTAAAACACAGAAAAAATAATGAAAAAGTTATTTTGCTCTGGCTACAGTCAATAAGAGGCAGGGGAGCAGGGGAGCAGGGAGCAGGGAGCAGGGAGCAGGGGGAAAAGAAAAATATCACCTGAATAAATTGAGTAATTTATTCTCTGGAAGTCCTTAAAACATCAGCCGACAAACAGCTAAAGATGCCAAAATTCCCGCAGCATCAGCACAGAGAGCCGCTGGAAGTGTGTAACTTGTGCGAATAATGCCAATGCTACCAAAATAAACTGCCATCACGTAAAAAGTCGTTTCTGTTGACCCTTGCATGGTGGAAACGAGAAAAGACAGAAAACTATTGGGGTCATTTTTGACAATTTCTGACATCAACCCAAATGAGCCACTACCTGACAGGGGACGAATTAACGCCATTGGTAGGGCTTCTGGTGGCAGGGTAATGAGAGAGGTAATGGGAGAAACTATCGCTGTCAGAATATCGAGAGCGCCACTAGCACGAAACATGCCAATAGCTACAAAAATTGCGACTAAAAAAGGAATAATCCGAATGGCAATTTCAAAGCCTTCTTTTGCTCCTTCGGTGAGGATTTCGTAAACTTTCACACCTCGGAAATAACCAAACAATAGGAACAGACAAATGAGAATCGGTAGTAGCCAGTTGGAAAGGTTACTGACAAAAGCCATACTGAAGAGATAAGGAAATCCTCGGATTGAGATGCGGTAAAAGACAGCGGCGAAAAATGCCACAATTAGTCCGCCGAAAACAATATTGCCCATCATCCCAGGAGGAATTAATTCAGACTCAGGCATTTCATCAGATGCAGTTTTGCTATCTATGTTGGCAGTCTCTGACTCATACGCCAACGGTGTCAGCTCAGATGATTGTTTACGGGCGAGAAGTTTACTAGCAATAATGGCAACAGATGTAGAGACAATAGTAGCAATAATTGAAGGTAAGATAATTGCCGCCGGATTGGTAGCCCCAGCACTGGCTCTGACAGTAATTACGCCTAAGGGTAACAGTGTCACCGATGAGGTATTAATGGCTAAAAACAAACACATCGCAGGTGTAGCCGTTCCCGGATGAGGATTGAGCTTATTTAGTTCTGCCATAGCTTTCAAACCCATTGGGGTGGCGGCATTTCCCAATCCCAGGGCATTGGCTGCCATATTCATCACCATAGCTGACATGGCAGGGTGATTGGCGGGGATTTCGGGAAACAGTCGGCTCATCACCGGACGAATCAAACGGGCAATGAATCGCATCATACCTGCGGTTTCGGCAACCTTCATAATTCCCAGCCACAACGCCATCGCCCCAATCAGTCCAATGGCTAGCGTGACTGCACTTTCAGCTGCTGTAAACGACGCTTCGGTTAACGCTGCCATATTGCCGTTATAAGCTGCCACTACAGTGGCGGAAACAATCAGGAACAGCCAAATGGCATTTAGTGGCGATGATGTTTTTTTCATCAAAAGTTTAGACTCTGATTAAATAATTTTTTGCATACTAAGCGATCGCACGGGCAATTGTGAAGACCAATCGCTCGATCATCCGATGTTACAGTATTTTTGCTCTGATAGTATACAAATACAGGACTTACGCCAAATCATGAAGAAATGAACCACAGAGGCGCAGAGGACGCGGAGAAATAAGAGTTTCAGAAAGTTATTGCGTAAGTCCTAAAATATAATAGGCCTCATAGCTGTATATGTTACATTCACTAATTGGATAACTTATTTATACGAATTTGAGTAGGTAAACAATGAAACACAATTCATTATTTACTAACCACCGTATAGCAGTGCTGGCAACGATGCACCAAAAAGAAAGAGCGATCGCTCCGATTTTAGAAACAGAATTAGGCATTCAAGTTATCGTCCCGCAAAATTTTAATACTGATGCTTTCGGTACATTTACTCGAGAAATTAAACGCCCAGGTACTCAAATTGCATCTGCTAAATTGAAAGCTGAAAAAGCATTAGAATTGACTAGTGAAAATTTAGTAATAGCTAGTGAAGGTAGTTTTGCACCTCACCCTAGCCTACCTTTGATTTCTAGTAATAGAGAAATTGTCATTCTTTTAGATAAAAAACATAATTTAGAAATTATCGGAGAGGAATTTTCTTTAGAAACTAATCATAATCATGTAGTTGTGGAAAGTGTGGAACAGGCACTTCAATTTGCCGAAAAAATAGGCTTTCCAGCACATGGTTTGGTAGTTATGTTTAGTGAATCTCCTCAATCTAGCCAGCAAGTTATTAAAGGGATTATGACTGAAAAAAAACTTGTAGAAGCGGTAAAATTCGTTCTCGAAAATTCACCAACAGGGAAAGCACATCTAGAGACAGATATGCGGGCAATGTATAACCCTACACGCATGAATAATATTGCCAAAGCTACTGAAGATTTAGTCAGAAAAATTCAAAGTCTTTGCCCAAAATGTTCTACACCAGGTTTTGCAATTACCCAAAAAATTCCGGGATTACCTTGTGCAATATGCCACTCCCCAACTCTTTTAACGCTGAGTGTGATTTATCAATGTCAAAAATGTGGTTTTAGGCAAGAACATCCATCCCCCCATGAGAGTAAATATGCTGACCCCGCACAATGTATGTACTGCAATCCTTGAAAGTAGGGAGTAGGGAGTAGGGAGTGGGGAGTAGGGAGATGGGGAAGATGGATTTTGTTAGCCCAGTAGAGTTAAATTTTTGACTAAAACTTTTTTTGGGATTGCGTCGCTGCGCTCGCAATGACAAGTGTTTAACCGGACATGAAAGAACACATATACAACGGTTATTTATAAATTTTTTGGGCTTGTGTCAGAAATTTAAGGCAAGTCTCAATGATAAGAATAGGCAAAGCTTATAAAACCTGAGTTTTAAATATTTAATGAGTCTCTTCAAGAATTGACATTTTACAAATCTAGTGCAAATGGATAACCATAAGAGTACGAATACTCACACTCAAGGTTTGGAGGCAGCAGCGTATGGTTGCAGTTACTACTCAGTCAGAAAATACCAAAAAGCAAGCTCGCCTGACCATGCAAACAGTCGAGATTGGCGCTCAAACTACAGCTATTCGCTCTCTTGACTGGGATCGCGATCGCTTTGATATTGAATTTGAGTTACACAACGGCACAACCTATAACTCGTTTCTCATTCAAGGTGAAAAGATAGCCCTGATTGATACTTCTCATCGCAAGTTCGAGCAGTTGTATTTGGAGATATTGACAGGGTTAATTGACTTCTCAACGCTTGATTATTTAATTATTAGCCATACCGAACCAGATCACAGCGGTTTGGTGAAAGAGGTATTGCAGTTAGCTCCCCAAGTAACGGTGGTTGGCGCGAAAGTTGCCATCCAGTTTCTGCAAAATATGGTGCATCAGCCATTTTCATCTTTGATTGTCAAAAATGGCGATCGCTTAAATTTAGGTAATGAGCATGAGTTAGAGTTCGTTTCTGCTCCGAATCTCCACTGGCCGGATACTATTTTCACCTACGATATGAAAACTCGCATCCTCTTTACCTGCGATGCCTTTGGGATGCACTACTGTGACGACCACACATTTGATGAAGATGCAGAACTAATTGCAGCAGATTTTAAATATTACTATGACTGTCTGATGGCTCCCAATGCCCGTTCTGTATTGTCTGCCATTAAGCGGATGGAAAAATTAGATGTGGGCATGATCGCTACAGGACACGGGCCTTTATTGCACAATTACTTATCAGACTGGGTAAATCACTATCAACAGTGGAGTCAGGAACAAACAAAAATAGAGACTTTCGTGGCCCTATTTTACTCAGAAGATTACGGTTGGAGCGATCAATTAGCCAGAGCGATCGCCCACGGTATCCAGAGAAATGGGGTAGCGGTGGAATTGGTAGATTTAAGTGCTGCTGAAACTCATGAAGTACGGGAATTAGTGAATCAAGCAGCAGGTTTAGTGATGGGAATGCCATCCCAATCTGATCAAAATGCCCATGCAGTTTTAAGTACGATTCTGGCAGCTGCACACACTAAACAAGCCATAGGATTGTTTGAAACTGGCGGTGGTGAAGATGAACCAATTTATCCTTTACGTAATAAATTTCAAGAAATTGGACTAACTGAAGCTTTCCCGCCGATTCTGATTAAAGAACCACCAACGCAGACTACCGAACAGATATGTGATGAAGCGGGAACAGATATCGGACAGTGGTTAACACGCGATCGCACCATCAAACAAATGAAAGCCCTAGATAATAATTTAGAGCGAGCATTGGGAAGATTGAGTAGTGGACTTTATATAATTACTGTCCGTAAAGGAGACATCAAGAGTGCGATGTTAGCCTCTTGGGTGACACAAGCCAGCATAAACCCTTTAGGAGTTGCCATTGCAGTTGCCAAAGACAGAGCCATTGAATCATTACTCCACGTAGGCGATCGCTTTGTCCTCAACGTCTTAGAAGAAAATAATTACCAAAGTTTGATGAAACACTTCCTCAAGCGTTTTCCCCCTGGTGCAGATCGCTTTGCAGGGATCAAAACCTATGCCGCTAGCAACGGCTGTCCGATTCTGGTAGATACACTCGCATATATGGAATGCGAAGTCACAAGTCGCATGGAATGTAGTGATCACTGGATTATTTACAGCAACGTCCAAACCGGCAGAGTCTCCAAATTGGATGCACTCACCGCCATCCACCATCGCAAGGTCGGAAATCATTATTAACAGAAGGGAACAGAAGAAGCAGGGGGTAGGGGGACAAGGGGACAAGGAGAAAAAGCTGGGAATAGTCACAAAAACTTACTCCTCCATCCCCCCATCTCCCCACTCCCCACTCCCCACTCCCCATCTCCTCACTCCTCAGGGTATTAAAACAATGCAACTACTTAAAAATGTGCCAGTCAAACCCGTAAAGCGGGAAAGTTGGTTAAATCTGGGACGAATTGTGCAAGCACTGGAACTGATTCAAGACTTGATTGTGATTTCGCTGTGCATCGGGCTATTTAGCTTTATGATGCTGCAAATCCGTACTATGTTTCTCTCTCTTATTCCCCCAGTTCAGTTCCATGTTGTCATGGCAGATATTCTGTCATTGCTGATTTTAGTAGAGTTATTCCGCTTGTTAATCATTTACCTACAAGAGCAACGAGTCTCTATTGGTGTTGCTGTTGAAGTTTCCATTGTTTCTGTATTGCGAGAAATGATTGTGCGTGGAGTACTAGAAACCACATTTATGCAAGTTTTAGCTGCTTGTGCTTTTTTACTGGTTTTAGGCGTGTTGATGGTTATTAGAGTTTGGCTACCTCCCACCTTTGAAGGTATCGATCCAGAACATCAAGTCTCTAAGCGGTACAAAAAGCGTTTTGTTCAAGAAATGGCTGATGTCAATAATCATGCCGATTAATAGCTAATAGGACTTACGCAAGAACTCTCTGAAACTCTTATTTCTCCGCGTCCTCTGCGCCCTCTGTGGTTCATTCCTTCATGATTTTGCGTAAGTTCTGGCTAATAGTTGATTGCTAATTTCTGAATTGTGAATTTAATATAACCCTTACCCACCAACTAATTTATGTCTCTTCTATCTTCTATCCCTACAAACACACGCCCTCGTGACGTTCAAGTTGCTGAGATTAGTACTAATACCTTAGTTTTGCGATCGCGTACTTGGGAACGCCTAAAATTTGAAGTTGAATACGCCCGCCAAAAAGGCACAACAGCTAATTCTTATCTCATCCAAGCTGAACGCACTGCTTTAATTGACCCTCCCGGCGAATCTTTTACCGAAATTTTTCTGCAAGAATTAGCCAAAAATCTGGATTTAACTAATTTAAATTACATTATTCTCAATCACGTCAATCCTAATCGGATGGCAACTCTCAAAGTTCTTCTAGAACAAGCACCCCAAGCCAAAATCGTTTGTTCTAAACCCGGTGCTAATGCCTTAAAAACAGCTTTCCCTGAATGGGTGTCGAAAATTCAACTTGTTCGTTTTGAAGACACTCTGGACTTGGGAGGAGAACATCAACTGCAATTCATTACTGTACCCACTCCCCGTTGGCCTGATGGACTCATTACTTATGATGCTGCTACCCAAATTCTATATACAGATAAGTTCTTCGGGGTTCATGTTTGTAGCGATATCCTATTTGACGAAAACTGGAAACAACTAGATGAGGATCGCCGCTACTATTTTGACTGTCTCCACGCTAACCAGTCCAAACAAGTGGAAGCAGCTTTAGAAAAATTAGTCCCTTTCAAAACTAAATTCTACGCTCCCGGTCATGGCCCCATTGTGCGCTATAGCCTCAGCCGCTTTACTTATGATTACCGTCAATGGTGTCAGCAACAAAAAACCCAAGAATTACGAGTAGCCTTGCTTTATGCTTCTGCTTACGGTAACACGGCGATATTGACCCAGGCGATCGCTCAAGGTTTAATTGAAAATGGAGTTTCTGTAGAATCAATCAACTGTGAACTCACAGATTCCACCGAAATCACCAGTGCTGTGGAAGCTTGCGACGGTTTTATCATGGGTTCTCCTACCTTGGGTGGTCATGCACCTACTCAAATTCAAACTGCTTTGGGAATTATCTTATCTACAGCAACTAAAACTAAATTAGCGGGAGTTTTTGGTTCTTATGGTTGGAGTGGTGAGGCTGTCGATTTAATAGAAAGTAAATTACTAGATGCTAGTTTCCGTTTGGGTTTTGAAACTATCCGTGTTCGTTTTAGTCCCACTGAATTTACGTTGCAGCAGTGTCAAGATGCAGGAGCAGAATTCGCCCAAGTTTTGAAACAAAATAAAAAATTTCGTGTTCCTTGGCAAGTAGTAACAGAAACACATATTGATCGCACAGAACAAGCTGTGGGGCGGATCGCTGGCTCTCTATGCGTAATAACACACCAACAAGACAATAGCCATAGTGGTATATTGACATCTTGGGTATCCCAGGCTACTTTTAATCCCCCTGGTTTGATGATTGCGATCGCAGAAGATCAAAATGCCGATCTGCTGATTCATCCAGGTAATCAATTTGTGCTGAATATTCTCCAAGAAGGACGTAATCTGCGGCGCTACTTCTCTTCTCGCAGCAGCACAGAAAACTTGTTTGCTGAATTAGCGGTGAAAACAGCTAACAACGGTTGCTTAATTCTCAACAAAGCCCTCGCTTATCTAGAATGTACTGTCCAACAGCAAATGGCATGTGGCGATCGCTGGTTAATTTATGCAACTGTGGACAACGGGGAAGTATTGGCACCTATCGGTATTACCGCCATCCAGCAGCGCAAATCGGGTAGCCATTAGTGACGTACTCCACACACTCCCTTTCAGGTGAGTGTGGGCTTCTCAGCGACTCTTCTATGAAGACGTTGACTGAGCTTTAAGACCGTGCGCCCCACGGTTCTTTGGTTAAGCCAAACAATGAGGTTTTATTTTAATAGGCTGCTTTTCAGCATTTAATTGGATTACACCTACTGGTGAAAATTCTATCAAATATTTGGAAAAAAACCAAGAAAGTGTTCATTCCTCACCGACCACCATTGCTGATTTCGCTATGCTCAATTTCCTTCGTTGGTCAATTCGTCACTCACTCGCATTCATGAGCCAGCGCTGTAGACGGGTTTCCCGTCGCAGGCGACTGGCATCCCACACTCCTAAAAGTGAGATGTAGGACTTCTGCTGTTCCAGTTAAAAGGTTTTCCGCCTCAACATTATTCCTGACTTTTCACGTCATGTGGAAAAGTCCACGGACAAATAACTTCCGCTCTCAGGACTTCAAAGTCTCTCACCTGGCAGGAGAGAGATTTAGAGAGAGGTTTTCCAGATATGGTGAAAAGTTAATTAGCCCAGCTCTCCTATGTCAAAATGAGAATAACTGAAGCGAAGGGCTACGCCCCGCCCTTGGTGAATGCTCCCAAAGCAAGACAAAGGATTGACCTGAGCAATGGCAGAAGAAAAAAATCACAATCAAGCGGGAGAGGTGGCTCCCAGCACTGTTGACAAACAGGCTCCCACTGTCGCTGAAAAAAATGCTCCCAGCACTGACGAACCAGCAGCAACAGATATCCCTACTGCCAACACGCCAGATCCCAAAGCAGCGAACCCGGAAACTAACCCCAACGCCGCCAAGCCAAAAGCTGCACCCCCCAAGGAAGATAAAACCCCCGCAGCAGCCAAAGCCGTGAAAAAGGAAAAACCTCCTGCTGTAGAAGATAAGCCGTTTGTAGAGTTCATGGAGCAACACTACTTACCATCTTTACAGAAAGCGATCGCCGAACAAGGTGTACAAGATTTGCAGCTGTCTTTTGCCAAACAGAAGCTCCCCATCTCTGGCTTTCAATCAGCTGAAGAATGCTGGCAAGTTATTGGTAGTTGGCAAAATGGTCAGCGCCAGTTTAACTTGTATTTCCCTGACGAAGATATTAGCGGGAAAAAGGGATTTTCTTGTAATGAAGGGAAAAAACCTAGCACCCTTGAGTCATTCTTAATTGATGAGCGGAGAATTACACTTGACCTTTTAGTATTTGGCTTAGTGCAACGTTTAAACGGTCAAAAGTGGCTAGGTAGAAATTAGTTAAGTTCATCAAAATTGTAGGTGACGGCTCCAGTAATGGGGTCGTTGTCTATTCTCACATAACCTGATTTCAACATTTCTTTGAGAGTAGATTCTACTTCCGCGAAGCTGGCTCCTGTGGCACTAACACCTTGAGTCACAGTTATAGCACCGCCTTTTTTTTCTGCGGCTTGAATCAGTGCTACCATCAGTTGATTGCCCGTGGGATGGTAAACTTGAGAGGCGATCGCAGGTTGATTCACAGGTACACCCAAAGATGATAAACCTGCTTTGGCTCTGAGGTTCTCTTCGTACTCTTCAACCATATTAGGAATAATCAACAGATCCACGAATTGTCCTATCCCAAAAATTCCCCCAGTAAACAGCCACAAAAGACCCGTACCTATTTTGCCATTGTATAAACGATGCAGCCCTCCTAGTCCAAAAAACAACGCTGCACTCAAAATATAAGAGACAAGAAGACGGTCTTTATGCTGATTCTTTTCCAAATTCATCTTGTTTTCAACCCTTTGGATTTTTTCTTGTGATCTCAGATGGATTGTTTATTCAGTAATCATGATAATTCACGGTATATTTGTTAACTTTAAATGTATAATTTATGGTGAAGTTTCTTAGTGAAATTGTAATAAAAAACACAAAACTTTATTGCCTATAGAAGTTCTTTGTGCATGACCATGATAGTGCGCCAATCTGCTGTCAAGCTATTCCTTCACGGACAAAAGCCGACAATCAGGGCCTGAAAATCTTTTTTTTCTATCCTCTAGTACAGCACGGCACAAGTGTGAATACCCTTGATATGACTACCCATTCTTGATTTTTAGTTCCGTAAATGTTGAAATATTGTTGCAACTCTTAACCTTTTATATACCTTTTTAACGGCTTCACCTTGGTAGACTGAAATTTATACAAATAAATTATTGTCGTCTCCTGCGCCTTGTGAGAGCATTATCCTTGGCTGACTGGTGTACTCAAGATAATAAAGAGAAAAGAGCAATCAAGACATGGTAGATTCCCTCCAAAAACCAGGCTTTGAAGAAATGCGCCCAGGGGTTAAAACCCCGGCAAAAGAAACCCTGTTAACACCCCGGTTTTATACCACCGATTTTGATGAAATGGCGCGGATGGATATATCCGTCAATGAAGACGAGCTAAAAGCCATCCTCGAAGAGTTCCGTGTAGACTACAACCGCCATCACTTCGTTCGGGATGCCGAATTTGAACAATCCTGGGATCATATTGACGGGGAAACTCGCCAATTGTTTGTGGAATTCCTAGAACGGTCTTGTACAGCGGAATTTTCGGGATTTTTACTGTATAAAGAACTCGGGCGCCGTTTGAAGGGGAAAAGCCCTGTATTAGCTGAATGCTTCAACCTCATGTCAAGAGATGAAGCTCGTCATGCAGGCTTTTTGAACAAAGCGATGTCAGATTTTAATCTGTCACTAGATTTAGGCTTTTTGACCAAGAGCCGCGCTTACACCTTCTTTAAGCCCAAATTTATCTTCTACGCCACTTATCTTTCCGAAAAAATTGGTTATTGGCGATATATCACCATTTATCGTCACCTAGAAGCAAATCCTGAAGATAGAATTTATCCGATTTTCCGCTTCTTTGAAAACTGGTGTCAAGATGAAAACCGTCATGGAGATTTCTTTGATGCCATCATGAGATCCCAGCCACAAATGTTGAATGACTGGAAAGCAAAGCTGTGGAGTCGCTTCTTCTTGTTGTCAGTGTTTGCGACAATGTATCTCAATGACATCCAGCGCAAAGACTTTTATGCTTCCATTGGGTTAGATGCACGGGAATACGACATCCATGTAATTAAAAAGACCAATGAAAATGCAGGTAGAGTCTTCCCATTAATGCTGGATGTAGAAAACCCAGAGTTTTATCAGCGATTGGATGTATGTGTCAAGAATAACGAAAAGTTATCTGCGATCGCTAACTCCAATACTCCCAAATTCCTGCAATTCTTCCAGAAGCTGCCCATTTACGTTTCTCATGGCTGGCAGTTACTGAAGTTGTACTTGATGAAACCCATTGATACTGTTTCTACTCACGGAGCAGTTCGCTAGGTTGTAAACCTTTTATACAAGATTTGGTGGTTCTGTTAAACAGAGCCACTTTTTTTATGCAAAACATTTAATATTGCCACAAAAATATAGCAGCGCCAACTTTAGCCACAGATCCTTTAATCTTAGAGAGTTAGGCTTATTCAAGATCAGATAAATTTTTGTTTGTAGTCAGCGATTTATCGCTTTCTTGTAAAGTTTTAAAGGGCTAGAGCCTCTAACTACAAACTTTAATTTTATTGCTTACTTAACTCAAACAATAGGGAGAAAATTTCCTTAACTGAGCGTCAACAATAGTTGATACATTTTGAGTTTACCCTGATGCACAAAAATTTTAGTAGTAAGCTGCCACTATTGCTAACATTCAGTTTATTTACTAGCTTTTTGCCTGCTTCTGGCTCCGTTTTATGTTCAGCTGTTGCCTCCGAAAACTTTGATAGCATCAGCAGAAATTATGATAGACATGGAAGTAGAGGTAGTGATGGGCGCTCTGGTAGAGATGGTAGAGATGGTCAAAATCAGACTATTTTTGTCGATGGTTCATCGGTAAACCTCGACTTGTCGGGACAAGATGGAGAGGATGGTGAAGATGGCAGTCGTGGTTATCGACCTACTTGCAATAGGCAACTGGGCAACGTACACTATGACATTCACGCACCAAATGGTGGTACAGGTGGAAATGGCGGTAGAGGCGGAGATGGTGGAAATGGGGGTTTCCTCACCGTTCATTACACTGATTTAGCAGACGTGCGAAATATTTTTATCCGTACAACCCCAGGAGAAGGCGGACGTGGTGGCCGGGGTGGTAGTGGTGCGTTAGGTTGTAGGTGTCATAGACGGAGTTGGGAAGTGGAAACCTGTACAGGAACTCCTGGTCAACCCAATTATAAATGTACCAAGAGGCGTTACAGATGTTATGACGGCAGTTCTGGGAGCAGTGGTACTAAGGGACTTGCGAAAAAATAAAGTACCAGCCATTCTAGAAGATAGGAAGCGCGGATCTACCAGCGCCTGCACTAAATATCTAGAATGGGAATGCCGCTTTTCATGTTGACCGACACCATCAAATCTACCTTTAAAGATGCAGCGCAGAAACTGACGGGCAATCGCAAACGAGACTTCATGGCAAAAGTAACCGAAGATTACTTCAATAGTTCAGCCCGCAAAGCAGAAACAGTGTTGGGATGGAATCGCTCCTGTGTGCAACTCGGCTTGCATGAAAGGCGGACGGGGATAGTCTGTGTAGATAACTATCAGGCAAGAGGACGACACAATAGTGTGAAGATGCTGCCCAATTTAGAAGCGGATATTCGTTCACTAGTAGATGCTCAAGCCCAAGCCGACCCAAAATTTCAATCAACCTTTCTATATGCCCGCATTAGTGCCAGAGCAGTAAGAGAAGCATTAGTGAGTGAAAAGGGATACGACCAGAGCGAATTGCCATCTCGTCAAACCCTGGGAGAGATTCTCAATCGCTTGGGGTATCGCCTAAAAAAACACAAAAAACCAAACCATTGAAAAAAATCCCGCAAACTGATGCCATATTCGAGAATGTCTTCCGAGAGAATCAGGCATCAGATGAAAATCCCAAATCGTTGAGAGTATCTATTGACACTAAAGCCAAAGTGAAGATTGGCAACCTGTCTAGAGGTGGTAAAGCCCGGACACTGGAGGCAAAAACGGCGGATGATCATGATACTCAGTGGCAAACAGTCTTAGTTCCGTTTGGAATTCTCAATACGCACAGTGACCAGTTATCAATTTATTTGGGCCAGTCGGCGGAAACCAGTGATTTTATCGTCGATTGTTTAACCGCTTGGTGGCATGAGAATCAACACAATTACCTTGCTCTCGATGAATGGGTGATTGATCTCGATGGCGGTGCAGCGACTCGCAGTGACCGCACACAATTTATTAAACGCATGGTTGAGTTATCTCAAGCAATTAATCTCAAAATCCGACTGATTTACTATCCCCCTTACCATAGCAAGTACAATCCTATAGAGCGATGTTGGGCTGCCCTGGAGAATTATTGGCATGGCGCAATTTTAGATTCTGTTGAAGCCGCAGCTCATTGGGCTGCCAATATGACCTGGAAAGGAATTGCGCCCATTGTACATCTGGTTGAAACCACCTATGAAAAAGGAATTAAGGTTCTATCACAAGAGTTAGAACAGTACCAACCCCAATGGCAACGTTCTGAAACATTACCCAAATGGGATATTACTATCGTCCCGGTTTAGTTGGTACTTTATTTTCCTGCTAGTCCCTTATCTTTAATTTTTATTAAACCATGCAAAATATCTCTCAAGGAGGATGTCATAACTACTTAATTTTCTAATGAATAGCTCATGGTACTATTTGACTGGCAGGATTATCAATCAATATGTTAATTCCAGGTATCCTTCCTGTGTAACGAACTCGTTATAATAATTTTCCATTACTCTCAAAAATCTAACTCAAATCTTTACGGTATTGCTATGGGACGCGTTCGCTCTAAATCTGACCTACCCACAAAAATCTGTCCGGTATGTCAACGTCCCTTCACTTGGCGTAAGAAATGGCAAGATTGCTGGGATGAGGTGAAATATTGCTCAGAACGTTGTCGTCGTCGGCGTTCTGATGCACAAAGTTAAAGGGGATTAGGGACTGGGGAAAAGTTTTCTGAATAACCAATACTTAAATACCCAATCCTTCGTCAAACCAATGGCAACTGAGATGCAAGTAGTGCAGGGGTTATAAAATAAATGAAGTTACAGGTGCAACCTAAAGTAATTATTCATGGAGGAGCGGGTAGTTCTCTCCACGGCAAAGGAGGAGTAGAAATAGTACGCCGCTCACTCTATACAGTAGTAGAGGCAGTTTATTCTCTTTTATTGTCAGGAGCAACTGCTTCGGAGGCAGTAGTACAGGGTTGCCAAATGTTAGAAGATGACCCCCGCTTTAATGCTGGTACTGGTTCGGTACTGCAATCTGATGGTCAAATTCGCATGAGTGCTTCATTAATGGATGGCAAGTCAGGGCGCTTTAGTGGTGTGATTAATATCTCACGGGTGAAGAATCCCATTGAATTGGTACATTTTTTGCAAAATTCGCCAGATCGGGTATTGTCAGATTACGGTGCGGCGGAACTGGCACGGGAGTTACAAGTTCCCAGCTACAATGCTTTAACTGATTTGAGATTGCATGAATGGATGCAAGAACGTCAAGATAATTTTAAAAGCACAATGGCTGGTGTGGTAGCAGAACCTGAACTAGTTGAAACCAGTAATGCTGGACGCGGTACCATTGGTGTGGTAGTTTTAGATTCCTATGGTAGTTTATCTGTAGGTACTTCCACGGGGGGTAAGGGCTTTGAACGCATTGGCCGAGTCAGTGATTCGGCCATGCCCGCAGGTAATTATGCTAACAATCATGCAGCAGTTAGTTGCACTGGCATTGGGGAAGATATCATTGACGAGTGTTTAGCAGCCAAGATAGTGGTGCGGGTGACAGATGGCACTTCCTTGAAGGATGCAATGCAACGATCTTTTAACGAAGCACACCAAAATAAGCGAGATTTAGGCGCGATCGCCCTTGATGCCAATGGGGTCATATCATGGGGTAAAACTAGTGAGGTTTTACTTGCGGCCTATCATGATGGCACTAGTATTGGTGATACTTTGGAATGGAATGATGGCCAATTAGTGGGCTGTTGTTAACATCAATACTGGATAAAACTGTTCCCTACCCAAAAATAAGACCTTTTCAGCAAGCCTGAATTAGTTGTAATGCTTGAGTGAGAATTTCTTGTTCATTAAGCATTGCGGCTAGTTCTTCGGCTTCGTAACGTCCTTCAAATGCTTCTAGGGATGCTCTTTTGAGTGCTATGACATATCCTTGTTGGAGAATATCTCTGAGTTCTGTTGAATTTAAATAGTAACCACCAGATTTACGGCGCTGATTAATTTTGTTGATTTCCCGTACTGCATTTTCTATGGAAATCTCCCATGAGCGAGTCGAACGTTTTTCAGCTTGTTGTTTAATTAAATGGATGAGCAGAATTACGCCATAACTGTCAATTTTGTTAATTTTGTCACTTAGGCTCATTTCTTCTAACTCATCCACCAATAACAAAGCCTCTGGAATTTTGCCTTGTTCTAGAAGTTGCCTCAGTTCTAGTAGTTCTTCCATATTGCAAAAGGAAATTTTGGCTTTACTACTAAATTTAATAGATTAAACATTTTGCAAAAATCCCAGATAATTCATTTGTGTTCATTTGTGGTTTTATTTTCCCCACTTTTATGCTGCCAATCTGGTTTCACTACCTGACGACTACGAGCAATAACTAAAGAATTATCAGGAACATCTTCTGTCACAGTGGAACCTGCGGCCACGTAGACATCATCCCCTAAGGTGAGTGGTGCTACTAAAACGCTATTAGAACCGGTTTTAGTGCGATCGCCTATCTTAGTATGATGTTTTTTCACGCCGTCATAGTTGGCAGTAATTGTACCGGCACCGATATTCACTTGATTACCGACAGTACTATCACCTAAGTATGATAAATGAGCGGCGTTAGTGCGATCGCCTAACTGAGTATTTTTCAATTCGACAAAATTACCCACGCGGCAATTAGCACCTACTTGTGCATGGCCCCGCAAATGAGCATAAGGCCCAATCTTCGTTCCTGTCTGGACAATGCTATCTGCGACTACTGAATATAGGACTGTAACGTTTTCACCCAATTGACTATTTTCAATTAAACTCCCAGGCCCAATGCGGCTTCCTGTCTGAATTGTGGTCTTTCCCCGCAGGTGGGTTTGAGGTTCAATAATTACATCTGATTGCAATTCTACAGTGTCATCAATGGTGATACTGCTAGGGTCGATGAGGGTAACACCAGCCGTCATCCATTTTTCTTTGACGCGTCTTTGTAAAATTTCATCAGCCGTTGCTAATTGTAGGCGATCGTTGATGCCGAGAATTTCTTGAGAATCTTCTACATCCACAGCCATCACTTTGCCTACTTGGGTGACAGCATCGGTGAGGTAATATTCTTTTTGAGCATTGTTTGCCTGTAAATGCGGCAAAACCTGGGCTAAATCCTGCCACCGAAAACAATAAACTCCGGCATTAATCCGCTGATTTTCTCTTTGAGCAGCAGTACAATCTTTTTCTTCCACAATTTGCTGCACCAGATGTTCATCGTTGCAAAAAACCCGCCCATAGCCCTTGGGTTCAGGTAGGTGGGAGGTGAGAATAGTGGCGGCGTTTTGATTTTCTTGGTGAGTTTGTAATAGCTGTTTCAGGGTTTGGGTGCGTAACAAGGGCACATCACCATTTAGCACCAATAAATCCCCAGAGTACCCCTCTAAGTGGGGTAATAATTGCTGGATGGCGTGACCTGTACCCAGCTGTACAGTCTGTTCCACAAACTCCACATGAGGCGACTGCATGGCTGTTTTGACTTCTTCAGCCTGATATCCGACAATCACCATCCGCCGTGAAGGCCCAAGCGGTTCCACACTGTCGAGAACTCTCTCAACTAGCGATCGCCCACCCAAAGAATGTAAAACCTTGGGTAGATG
The DNA here is from genome assembly GCA_022241785.1 of Cyanocohniella sp. LLY. Taxonomy (GTDB): domain Bacteria; phylum Cyanobacteriota; class Cyanobacteriia; order Cyanobacteriales; family Nostocaceae; genus Cyanocohniella. The sequence continues at coordinate 20,421 of JAKOMP010000107.1, forward strand.
TGATTTCATCCTTGTGCCGCGTCCCGCCGCTAGAATTGCTATAACTACCATAATTTAGCTATCAGCTATCAGTTAATTGCGCTTTTGCGCTTGATAATTTGAGATAGATTTAGGCCCAAATCATACCAGCTAATCAGCGCCAACACCAAAATTTAGTGCTTACCAAAGGGATTAATTATTTTTTAATTGGTCAGTCCCTCATCCATAAATCTTGGTTTGAGACAGCATCAGAGAGTGAATAAATGCGGCAAATTCTTTTACTAGTTGAGGATTGCGCCAACCTAATGCGGTTTCTTCTTGCATGACAACTAGTGCTTCCTCACAAGTGAATGCTTTTTTATAAGGTCGTTCGCTAGTTAAAGCATCGTAAATATCGATAATTTGAAATATTTGCGCTATGTAAGGAATGTCATCGCCTTTGAGTCCATCGGGGTAGCCTGAGCCATCCCAGCGCTCGTGGTGATGGCGAATAATGGGAATTACACCTTGCATACTGCGTAGTGGCTGGCAGATTTGTTCCCCAATCAAAACATGCTGTTTCATAATTACCCAATCTTCGGGGGTGAGTGTGCCTTTTTTCAGTAGCACTGCGTCAGGAATACCCACCTTGCCAATATCGTGAAGATAACCACCCCACATCAAATCCCGAATTTGATAACGTGAAAGATTGAGATATTCACCAAATGCTTGTCCTAGTTTGACTAACCGTTCACAGTGGTCGCCTGTATTGGGGTCACGACTTTCTATGGCCCTGGCAATAGAAAATAGTACTTTTTCAGCATGGTCTAAGTCTTCATTCAAACGCTTCTGCTGCACTAAAGACTTGACCCGTGCTGATAGTTCTACACTGTCAAAGGGTTTGCTGAGGAAATCATCCGCCCCGACTTCAATTCCCCGAATCCGCGATCGCCTATCGTTTAATGCCGTAATAAATATTACAGGTATTAGTCTAGTATGTTCGTTCTGCTTTAGCCTCTGGCAAACTTCAAACCCATCCATTCCCGGCATCATCACATCCAGCAAAATTAAATCTGGTTGTTTTTGTTGCACCAGCACCAAAGCCACAGCACCACTATCCGCCTCAATAATTTCGTACCCTTCCATCGACAAGAGAGCAGCCGCAGTCATCCGACTAGCAGTATGATCGTCAACTACTAATACTTTTGGCGATTCTGAATCAACACCGTTCACTACTTTAGAAGCTTTGGTTTGTGGAGTTCTAGAGATTGATGAATCATAACTATAATGAATATCAGGTTTCATCCAAGCCGGTGCTACTCGTGTCTGTTCAACTAAAAGTTCTTGGTGAGCCAAGCCTAAGGGACAAGCATCTAAATTTTGTAATTCTAATACCTGATTAGAATCTATATGATTTACTTTGTTTAAGGGGTTTGACCCACCAAATTGTTCTTCAGTAGAGTCTGTACAGTTGGAACTCCATGAAATCACAAAAACACCCCAATTTTTTGAATAAGTTAACAGTGTTTGACTGCAAAAACAAATATAGTCTTTGACTATATTACACTCTATATTCGCCAAGTTTTAGGCCCTGTCTAAGTCTACTTGTCTGAATATATGTAGCGTATTCCTATATCGGTTGCGAGAACACTATAAATATTAATAAGAGAATTTTGTTCTCTAATTTTTTTGTTTCCCATTCCAGTATGATAAATTCATGCAAATGTTCAATCAGGTTTTTTACGGAGATTTATTAACATAGAAGCGCCAAAAAATGTTGTCATCGTTCAATTTAGATCAAACTAGTGTAGTCAGAATTTAAAGTTTTGATTTAATTCAGATAAAGATACGTATTTTCTGCCAGCAATTTCAGGACTCACCCCAATATAAAAAAATACTGTAAGTTCTGTAACTTAAAATACAAAATTTACATATAGTAATTGGAATTACCAAAACTTATCTTAACTTGACACAATCTGCCGACTTGAGGGTTGAGGGAGATCAGAAAAATAACTCTTGACTGATTATGAAGACGAACGGTTATGACCCTTTGCTAATAACCATCGTTTGCGCCAACGAGATGTAGGTTCTAGCGAACAGGCTTGTTGTTCTTGCTGTCGCCGCATGACTATGACATGTGCAGGATCGTTTAATTGGGGATCTCGATAGGGAATAGCCGCACGAGTTAACAAATGTTCTTGTTCTTCTTGAGAGAGGGGAGGGAAAAGATGATATTTTTGGTAGCCTGCAACTGTACCAGGCGATCGCTTACCGACAACAGGGGGAGTGGAAGCTATTTCTAATCCAGCAGCTAAAAGGGCTGTACGTACAGCAACCGCACAAGAATAAGTTGCCAGTAAGCCCTCAGCGTGTAAACACTGAGCAACTTTTTGGATGAACTCAGTAGTCCATAAGTGAGGACACTGAGGTGGTGAAAAGGGATCTAAAAAAATTGCATCAGCTTGAAAGCCTGATTGATGTACCTGTGCAATGGAACTTCTCGCATCGCCAATTAGTAGTTTCGCCTGGAGGTGATCTGTTTGCACATGATGCTGAAACGCCAATTCGCTCACAATGGCTGTGTATTCGTAGTTCCAGTTGTCCAATAAATGATGGGCGATGGCCGCTTGGGGTACAGATGGATTGAGTTCCAAACCAATTAATTCCACATAACAATGAGGATTGACTGCCCAAATTGTCTCCAAAGCGGCGGCTGTGTTGTATCCTAGACCATAACAAATATCTAATAGCCGCAAAACAGGTCTGATGGCAGATTGAGCTAGTTGAGTAGGAACTACAAATTTGCAAAAACTTTCCTGTTTAGCCCCAAAATGGCTGTGAAAAGATTCACCAAACTCTTGAGAGACAAAGGTGAATGAACCATCTGCTGTTAGCTGTGGTACAAAGTTCTCAAACTGTGTCATGGCAATTTTTCCACGAATAACTATAGCGGTTCTCAGTTGGGTGCAATATAGTAACAGCAGTGGGTAAACCATCCAATAATGTCTTTTTTAGTTACTGCATTCAGAGCATTTGTAATGGCCTCGTCTAACTGTTGATATGTTCTAGCAGCTTGCGATCGCAAAAACTCTTTCACCTTCGACCAACAGTTTTCAATCGGTGAAAAATCAGGAGAATAAGGAGATAAGTACACCAGCC
>JAKOMP010000108.1 GCA_022241785.1 Cyanocohniella sp. LLY
AGTTTTTATTTAGCACCTAGAGAATAAATGTCATTGCGAGGAGGAACGACGTTCGCGTAGCGTGTCGCTTTGCGACTCAGCAATCGCAAAGTCTCGCACTAAGAATAAAACCATGCGATTGCTAGAGCCTCCGGCACGCTACGCGAACACTCCACTTCGTTGCGTTCGCAATGACATTCAAAAAAGTGGGATGCTCCCGTCAGGACTTCCGTAAGCAACCACGTATTTTCGTCATTGCGACCGTAGGGTAGCAATCTCAAAGCCTTGATTTTCGTAGCGAGTGCGTAAGTCCTAATAGAGTTTTGCGTCTATCGCGTAAAGTGATAATCAAGGTATTCGTCCCACTTGTTAAACTGGCTGAAAATTTATATGAATCCTCACGAAAGTGATGCAAAACAAGCGGCTACGTCATCGAAAGCATGGAGTAGTTGGCAAGAAAATCTCACTCTTATTGCGATCGCCTTATGTTTGGCACTCCTGATTAGGACTTTTATTGCTGAACCCCGGTACATCCCATCAGACTCCATGCTACCTACATTACACACAGGCGATCGCCTGGTCGTAGAAAAAGTCTCTTACCGTTTTCACCCTCCTATATCTGGAGATATTATCGTTTTTCAGCCACCTGAAGAATTACAAAAACGGGGATATCCCTCAGACCAAGCTTTTATTAAGCGGGTGATTGGTGTCCCTGGAAAAATACTCAAGGTGACTAACGGTAAAGTTTACCTCGACGGTGAACCCTTATCAGAAGACTACATCGCTGAACCACCTAATCAGCCATTCCCACCAGTACAAGTCCCAGAAGACAAGTTTTTTGTCATGGGAGACAACCGTAACGATAGTAACGATTCTCGCTACTGGGGCTTTTTACCAAGACAAAATATCATCGGTCGAGCAACGTTTCGTTTTTGGCCCCCCGATCGCATTGGCTTTATCGAAAACTAAACCCCCACTCCCTACTCCCTACTCCCTACTCCCTACTCCCTACTCCCTACTCCCCACTCTCTACTCCCCATCCCTGTGATATCATGGGAGACTGCTGCATACATTTATAAAAACTAGAAAGTGAATCGATCATGGCTCTGACGCAACAGCGCAAACAAGAAATAATGTCGAACTACCAAGTTCACGAAACTGATACTGGATCTGCCGAAGTCCAAGTTGCTATGCTGACCGAGCGCATTAGTCGCCTCAGCTTACACCTCCAGTCCAACAAAAAAGACCATTCTTCTCGGCGTGGATTGTTGAAGATGATTGGTCAGCGCAAGCGTCTTCTCGCCTACATTCAAGCAGGTAGCCGAGAAAAGTACCAAGCTTTGATTGCTCGTCTTGGTATTCGTGGATAGGAACAACTGCTTATGTCTGCTGAAGAATCTGAACGCAGTCGCTTACCCTTTGAACCGAAAAAAAAGCGCCAAAAACCTGCCAAAGCTACCAATAATCCACCAGTACAGCCAAAAGTAACTGAAAAACCAGCTAGTAAGCAGCCACCTTTCAAAAAAGAAGAGATGGCAATTCCCGAAGTAGTCAGCCAACGGATGATTCGGCGGGTGGCTGGATTTTGTGGTATACCCACAGCTTTGGGTATTGCTAGCTTAGTGGTCAGCTATTTACTAGCCACCTATTCTGATATCAAACTGCCTCCCATTGCCGTGTTACTGGTAAATATGGGATTATTTGGTATAGGAGTTTTGGGAATCACTTATGGGGTTCTCTCTGCCTCTTGGGATGAAGAAAGACCTGGAAGTTTCATTGGTTTGGGTGAATTTGGCACAAATTGGGGTCGCATGGTGGAAGTGTGGCGCGAAACTCGGCAAAAGAACGTATGATGTTCGGCGCTCAGATATCAGACAACTGTGTTATTGGGTAAATTTTCAAGTAAATGTTGAAGTTGACATTTGATAACTTCAACATTGCTAAATAAAAAATTATAAATTTGATTAAACCCTATATGCAGTTGCCAAATCACTGAGCGCTATATCTGGGAAAATCAGCAAAATTTTCAACTTAATTAAATAAATTGACTTAATTGCCGAAATAATAAGGAAACTTAAATATGATTATAGTCATGAAAAGTGGTTCCCCAGAAGCGGAAATTAACCGCATTAATGAGGAACTAATTACTTGGGGACTGACACCAGAAAAAATTATTGGTCAACACAAAGTTGTCATTGGTTTAGTAGGTGAAACAGCTAGCTTAGACCCCTTACAAGTCCAGGAAGTCAGCCCTTGGATTGAGCAAGTTTTACGAGTAGAGTTGCCCTACAAACGGGCTAGCCGTCAGTTCCGTCATGGAGAAGCTTCAGAGGTAGTAATTAACACTCCTGATGGCAATGTCACCATTGGGGAAAATCACCCCTTGGTAGTTGTAGCAGGCCCTTGCTCCGTAGAAAATGAAGAAATGATCATTGAAACGGCGCAGCGTGTCAAGGCAGCAGGCGCTAAGTTTTTACGTGGTGGCGCGTACAAACCCCGGACTTCTCCTTATGCCTTTCAAGGACATGGTGAGAGTGCTTTAGATTTATTAGCAAAGGCCAGAGAAGCTAGCGGATTAGGCATTATTACCGAAGTTATGGATGCAGCCGAACTGGACATCATCGCTGAAGTGGCCGATGTGATTCAGGTGGGGGCGAGAAATATGCAAAACTTCTCCCTGCTGAAAAAAGTAGGCGCACAGCCCAAACCAGTACTATTAAAGCGGGGAATGGCTGCCACCATTGAAGATTGGTTAATGGCAGCCGAGTATATTTTGGCAGCGGGTAATTCCAATGTGATTTTGTGTGAACGGGGTATTCGTACCTTTGACCGCCAACACACCCGTAATACCCTGGATTTATCAGTAGTGCCAGTATTGCGTAAGTTAACTCACCTACCCATCATGATTGATCCTAGTCATGGCACAGGTTGGTCAGAATTTGTACCCTCAATGGCAATGGCGGCGATCGCAGCTGGAACTGATTCTCTGATGATTGAGGTTCACCCCAACCCCACTAAAGCCTTATCTGATGGGCCACAATCCCTAACACCAGAGCGTTTTGATTACTTAATGCAAGAATTAGCCGTGATTGGTAAAGCGGTGGGACGTTGGCCACAACCAGTAGTAGCTCTCACTTAACTGAATATTGCGTCAAAAGAAGCAGGGGAGCAGGAGAGCAGGGAGCAGGGAGCAGGGGAGCAGGGAGCAGGGAGAAAGGGAGAAAGGGAGAAAGGGAGAAAGGGAGAAAGGGAGAAAGGGAGAAGACTGAGCGACCGATTTATTCCGCCCTAGTTTAAGCGCCCTAGAAAGCGATGCCCTGAGCAGTTCGACAGGCTCACTGTATCACTTGCCGAAGGAATGGGGCTTTGTACCCCTGCCCCTCTGCCCCTCTGCCCCTCCGCCTCTGATTAACGCCGTCTGCCGCCACCGGAACCAAACGAACGACTACCACCTGTAGAACGTCTAGTACCAAAACTGCCACTACCAGATCTAGGTCTAGTGGAACCGGATCTGTTATTATTTCTGAGATTACTGGCACCAACACCGGAACCAGATGAGCGATTACCTGTAGTGGGACGAGGTGTAGTCCTGACAGTTGATGTATTAGGTGTTGACCTTCTCACGTTACCTGTAGTACGGAAAGTTGTACGATTGCGCTCAACGGCTGGTGGCGCATTGTAACGAGTGCGATAGCTACTAACTGCTTGATTATAGGTACTACCATAGCCGCCATAACCAGTTAGCACTCCTCCCCGCTGATAGGCGGGTGGTACATAGTATTGGGGTCTAAATAACATATTACCGATGGCTTGACCTGCGATGTTCCCAGCCACAGCCCCAGCAAAAGGCGCCCAAAAGTTACTTTCTCGTCGGACTACCACCGTTTGTTGTTGTCCCGTTTGGGGATTGGTTTGTGTTTCGGTGACGTTGTGGATGTACTCGATTTTAAAGTCTTCTGTCATGTATAAAGCAGGCTGTCCGTTCTCGACCTTCAAAGAAGTTTTCTTTCCTTCCTTGATTTCTTCGTCGGTTAACCGTGCCATTTGCAAGTTATCGGTTTGAAATGTAGGGGGAGTACTGTTGAGTAAAAACAGTGTATATTCCCCAGTACCATCATCAAAGGTGGCTTGTTGTACTTGATACTGACCATCACTTAATTTTGTGGCCGTAGAAGTAGAGTTAACATTCCTACTAGGCGCGGTAGTTTGGTTAGAACCACCACAAGCAACAGTTGTTAAGCACAAACTCAAAGCTAAAAAAACAACTGTAAATTTTCGTAATACTTTCATGAGCATTTGATTATGTCCTTCCTTCGAGCTTAACAAGTCTCAATCAAGGTAGTAATGTAGAGACTACCCAACAAGTTATAGAGGAATCAACTCTGGGTAGTATTGCAATAGCTGATCGTTAGTCAGTTCATCACCTAGCTGTGCTGGTGAAAAATGAAACTGAATGGCGCGGAATTGGTCTTTGTAATGCAAATTGATTAAGGCTTTCAAAGCATCCTTGAGTGCGGGAATGTTGGACAAATCGGTTTCCAAATCGGGAACTTCTCCTTCATAGGCTACAGTAATCATGACAATGACGTTACGGGTTACAGGTAGAGAAAAAGACTGAGCTCCACCAGCAGGCGCATTTAAATCATATTCAGCACCGTAGCGTTCGGCAGAGTCGCTAAATAAGTCATTGACAAAATCCCCCGCATCCCCTTCATCCCAAAAGACTTCGCCTTCATTGGCAGCAGAAAGCCAAGACTCATCATATCGCAACAGAGTTTCGCAAATTTCTACTAATCCTTCTCCCAAAACCTTCAAGTCACCGTCCGCATCAATGGCTTCGCGGGCGCTACTATTTAATACTCCGAGAATTGGTGCGACATCAGACCCGGCTAAGTGCAAAAACAAGCGACAGACCACATAGCGAGTCCGTCCCATCATTTTATTAAAGCGATCGCGCATTTGCTTTCTCCCAAATTTTGTTGCTCATTACTAATACCATTACCTGTCTCTAATATTGACTGATATAGTGGAAGCTTTTGAGGAAATCCACCACCATATTTAACGCTGGTGGTGTAGATATAGCAATTTCACTGCTCATGCTAGTTGAAAATGTGACATTGCCATCGGCAGGATGAATAAATTTTTTGCCAAAATTAGGGTGATCATAGATAATTAAAGTCTGAGCGCTGGAATTAGTTAATATAGTCTGGGTTGGTGTTCTACAGAAATTTAATTTTCCGGCTAATTCCAAATTTCGTTTCATTTGTCGAATTTTCTCAACCTGACTCATAGCTTGCTGGATGATCATAGTTAATTCCATTACTCTATCAGGTGTTTTTAATCCCAGAGAAAATACATCCTCTGCCGCAATCATTTCCATTACTGTATAAATATTTTTGTGGGTATTAATAGCATCTAGAAATGGCAGAATTGCCATACAAGCTGTCGGTAATAAGGCCTCATCGCTGTCTAATCGGAAAGTTAAGACAGTGCGACGACGGCCAATTTCCATGCTGGGGGGTTGTTTCAATCCCCGATATTCCTGAGCAATTTGGTAATAAGCCGCAGCTAAGGCAAAATTAGCTTCATGTTCTAGGGCTGCATCAACCATAATCTGGATTGTCGGTGCAGTTTCATTGAAAAATTCCCGTGGATCTATCGCATCAAATTTTTGGATAATTGAGCGATCGCCATTGGGACTAAGATCAACCCATTCACAGATAATACCTTCGGTTTTTAAATTAAATCGGGATGTGGAATACAGTTTTGCTCCAGTTAGAGTAGCACCAGATAAGTCTGCACCTATCCATTCGGCTTTAATTAAAGTAGCTTGAGTTAAATTAGTATGTATTAAACTTGCATTGGTTAAATTGGCATTACTCAAGTCTGCACCAACTAAGTTAGCGCCACTCAGTTTAGCGCCACTTAAATCAGCCCAACGAAGATTCGCACCTTGTAAATCAGCCCACCGGAGATTTGCACCACTTAAATCTGCACCGCTGAGGTTAGCATGGCGCAGGTCGGCTTGTTTGAGTTCAGCATCGCGCACATTGGCTCCACTCAAGTCAGCACGACTTAAATCGGCGGCGTTTAAATTAGCCATTTCCAAGTTAGCGCCCACCAAAGAACAGCCTTTTAAACTAGCTTCACTAAAGTTGGCGTGACGCAGATTAGCTTGTCGCAGTGTAGCTTCTCGTAAATCAGCACTATTCAAGTTAGCTTCAAACAAGTCAGCTCGACTGAGATCAGCCCGAATTAACTCGGCCCGGACTAGGGATGCTCCCCGTAATTGAGCGCGACTGAGATCGGCACGAATTAAATTAGCGACATTGAGACTAGAATTATTCAGATTAGCGCTGTCCAAATTTGCGCCACTCAATCTGGCCACATTGAGCTTGACATGACTCAAGTTAGCAGCACTGAGGTTCGCGCCACTCAAGTTAACTATACTTAAATCTGCCGAACTGAAATTTACACCACTGAGTTTGACACCACTCAAGTTGGCTTCCACAAGCTCCACACCACTAAAGTCAATGATTCCTGTGGCGTATTTTTCTAGCAATTCCTCTACAGTCATGAATGCTACCCCTCAAATACCAACATGAATAGTTGGCAAAGTATGTAGAAAATAAGTAATAAATAAACTGTCAAAATCGAAAATGAAGATTGGTATTTTAGGACTGGGACTGATAGGTGGTTCTTTGGGTTATGATTTGCGATCGCAAGGTCATCATGTTTTAGGAGTCAGTCGCCGGGAATCTACCTGTGAAAGAGCTATGGCTTTAGGTAGCGTCGATGTAGCATCTGTGGACATGAATTTGTTAGCAGCCGCAGAAGTTGTATTTATTTGTACACCTATCGCCCTTATTGTTCCCCAATTGCAGCAGCTGATTGATCATTTACCTGCTACTACGGTGGTAACTGATGTCGGTTCAGTCAAAGCCCCCATAGTCAAGGAAATTGTTCCCTTATGGAAAAATTTTATTGGTGGTCACCCGATGGCTGGGACATCAGATAGTGGGATAGAAGCCGCACAACATAACTTATTTGTGGGTAGACCTTACGTACTAACACCAGATGAGACAACACCACAGACAGCGATAGCGGTTGTAGAAGAAATTGTGCGATCGCTTGGGGCTAATCTATATTATTGTCAGCCAGAACAACATGACCAAGCTGTGAGTTGGATTTCCCATTTACCCGTGATGGTGAGTGCATCCTTGATTGCGGCTTGCATGGGTGAAACTGACCCCGCAGTTTTGCAATTAGCCCAAAATCTAGCTAGTTCAGGTTTTCGTGATACCAGTCGTGTGGGAGGTGGCAATTCAGAATTAGGATTGATGATGGCACAGTATAATCGCCAATCCTTGCTGAGTGCATTACAAGCATATCGTCACAATCTTGACGAATTTATTAATTTAATTGAGCAGGAAGATTGGGTGAATTTAGAGTCCAAATTAAAATCAACAGGACAGGCACGACCAAAATTTGTGGAATAATTATTGGGTGCGTTACAGTTTGTTTAACGCACCTTTATTTAAATAAAACAGTTTTCACCAATTATTTTCAATACACAATTTCTTATGCTTGTAAAGGCGAAACAGTAATCAAATTAGAAAATCTGGTAAAGTCACCTGTGTTGTGAGTGAGTAACTGCGGAATCTCATAAACTAGCATTGTAGCAACGATATTTGCATCATGCATTTGCTTCCCACCTATAGGAATTTCTTCTATCAACGATAAAAGTTTTTCTGTTACTTCGGGACTATCTTCAGCTACTCGAAATTGAGTTTGAAAAAATCTAACACGCTCAATTACTGTGGTAATAGGTCGAGGATTTGTGAATGCTTGTGGACGGGTGAGAGTCACAATAAATTCCCGCAAAACTTGGCGACTAACCCATAACTCAATTTCTGTATCATAAAGATTCTGAATCTTTTGTAGTGCTGCTTGATGAAAAGAAGACTCGGATACATTTGCATACACCAAGATATTCGTATCCAGAAATACAGAGTTAGCGGCCCCAATCATCATACATATCCTCACGTCTTAAAGAAAGGTTTTCAGGCCAAGAACCGTAATGATCTACTGGAAAATTGAAAGGAGGACGCTTTTCCTTCATCGCTACTTTCTCAGCCACAGGTTTGTCTGCAATTACTATTACCACTTGATGCTCACCTGCTGGAATATCAGGCGGTAACTGGACTGTAATTTTTCCATCTTTAGTTACTGTGGCAATTGTTTCAATAGTTTTCATACATTTTCCTCAATTACTGCTAATACAGCTTTTGGTAATAGCTTATCTTTAAACCAAACAATTTTTGCGGGGACATTATCTAATTTTACTCCAGCTTTTTCTAAATTCAATCTTTCAGAAATAGCCAAAATTAAATTGTCACATCCAGAACGCCGCACCTGATAAAACTTTTTTTGTAAATATTCTGGTCGCCAATAACCGACAATTTCTAATAAGAAATCACGACCATCAGGATGTATTAATCGAAAATCGGGAATCATCACACTACCAGGAATTGGTACTAAATCAACTTCTCGCTCTAACACCCAATCTGTTTTTAGTGCATCCCACTTATCAGCAAAAGATGACTCAAGCATACTATCGTAAGGCTTCCCCTTAGAATAGTGAGATACTAAACCACATTCAGAATTGAGGGTAAATCGTCCAGTTTTCCAAGTATTAGTATAAGCATCGCGGGTTTGCAGAGTTGCCGCCAAACTCCATTTAGTCACGTGTAATAGAGCCGGAATTAACTTAGCGATCGCCAGGCCATATCGGGTACTCGGATGAAATAAACTTGTCGGGCCATCCACCGTAATTGTAAACCCGTGGTCAGCATCGCCTTCAATATAAGCCATTAATTGAAACAACTTTAAATAACGAAATAACAGCTTATATTCCCCCGGAACATTCCGATGGGCATTTAAAATTAATTGACTCGCCTTATAAAAAATTCCCTGCACCTGAGACAAGTTATATCTATTTAACAAATCCACCCCAGAAGGCGCATCAAAATTAGTCAAAATCTTATTTTCCGCCAAATCAGCATATAAACCATCACGCACCTGTTCCAGCAACACCTCACGTTCTAGTTCCTGACTTAACTCAGCAGCAATCTTATTTAAAGTAACTTGGGTAGATTCCCCACTGGGAACCGACTGCGCCGCCAAAGCAAACACCCGTTCCCTTAACATAGGTGGTTCTAGAGGACTCACCACCTCAAAAGTGCAAAAACTACTCTTGAGAATATAAGCCAACCCCCGCTTCACCCGATAATCAGTTGCATCACCCTCCAAATCCAGAAGCTGACGTTCCAGCACCCCCTGACTCTTCCCCACAGCCTCCTGAAAACAAGCAATCAACTCATTCCCCAAATCCAAATTCTTCTGATCAATCTTCAACCTCTTGGGAATTATCTCCTCCCCATTCAGACGATGACTTAGTAACTCCGTTGGTAACATCCTTCCTCTCGCTCGAATAATTAATCTCTAACTGTTCCGCCGCCTTCGGACTTCTACCCTTTCCACCCCCATACACAACCTGCAAATCCCCCCTCTTCTCTCCGCGCCCTCCGCGCCTCTGCGGTTCGTCTTTCACACCCCTACGCCGCGCCGAAGTCCCCTCCTCACTAGTATCCTCCGCCACCACCTCATACAAAATCGCCTGCTTATTAGCCACATTCCCCTTTCTTAAAACCCTACCCAAACGCTGAATATACTCCCTAGTCGAACCAGTCCCCGAAAGAATAATCGCCACCGAAGCCGCCGGGACATCAACACCCTCATTTAACACATGAGAAGCAACCAAAGTATTGTATTCCCCCTCCCGAAACTTAGTTAAAATCTCATGGCGTTCCTTCACCGGAGTTTGATGAGTAATGGACGGAATCAATAACTGCTGCGAAATACTGTAAACCGTCGCATTATCAGCCGTAAAAATCAAAATCCTCTCCGGAAAATGTGTCGCCAACAAATCAGCCAAAACCCTTAACTTACCATCAGTACCCAAAGCAATAGACTTCGCCTCCCGATGCGCCAACATCGCCCTTCTTCCAGCAGGCGATCGCGCACTCATTTTCACAAACATTTGCCAACCTTGAATACTCCCCAAAGATATCTTCGATTGACGTAAAAAATCATTCCGCGTTTGAATTAACTGATTGTATCTTTCTCGCTCCAACTGCGATAACTTCACCTTAATTTGCACAATTTCGTGGTTAGCTAACGCATTTCCCGCCAAATCTTCCGCCCGTTTGCGATATACCTCCGGGCCAATCAAAATATTTAAATCAGCGTGTTTCCCATCAGTGCGTTCCGGTGTCGCTGATAAACCCAAACGATAAGGGGCGATCGCATACTCAGCAATTACCCGTCCAAAATCCGTTGGTAAATGATGACACTCATCAAACACAATCAACCCGTAGAGATTACCCAAACTTTCCGCATGAATCGCCGCACTATCATAAGTCGCCACCAAAATCGCCGTGCGATCGCGCGAACCACCCCCCAACAAACCCACCTCCGCATCAGGAAACGCCGCCACCAAATGAGCATACCACTGGTGCATTAAATCCAAAGTCGGCACCACAATTAACGTCGTCCGTGGCGTAGCTTGCATGGCCATTTGCGCCAAATAAGTCTTTCCCGCCGCCGTAGGTAGCACCACAACCCCCTGCCTTCCTGCCAACTTCCAAGCCGTTAACGCTTCACTTTGATGGGGATACGGCTCCATTTCCACACTGGGAATCAAATCCACCGGATAAAATTCCTTCGCTTCATCCACAAAATAAACATCTTCAGCCTGTAAAGCTTCCACTACAGCCCGATATCGCAGCGCCGGAATCCGAAACTTTTCCACGCGATCGTCCCATGTAGCGTAATCCATCCAACCCTTACCCCGTGGTGGTGGATGCAAAATTAATGTACCGCGATCAAAAGTTAATGTGGGTGTACGAGCCATTGTTGATAATAGGGAGTAGGGAGTGGGGAGTGGGGAATAGGGTTGAAAGTGTCTTAGGAACATGAATTAAATAACATGCAAGTCTAGTTTTTGACCTCACCCCGCCTTTGACTTGCGTCAAAGTCTCCCCTCTCCTTGGTAAGGAGAGGGGTTGGGGGTGAGGTTCTGTATTTTATTAAATCCACATTCCTTTAGTATTTGGGTTTTCTGAGCAATTGATTTCTTAAACTGTATTATTTGCTTGATTAATAACTAATAACAAAAAGTGTCTATTTTCCCAAATGGCTTTAGTTCTACTTTTGTCGTGAGCTTTCCCCATTGCCCTATCCCACTCCCTATCCCACTCCCTATTCCCCACTCCCTTCTTTACCTCTTTAGATAGATTAACAGCCAATAATTGTTAGCTGTGGATTGTCTCGGTGCAAAATAGGTGATGAGAGAACGCATAGTTTAGCTAATTTCTAAAAGCTCGCTTTAGCTAGCTGCACCAAAGGAGACGCCACGTTGAAAGGAATACGCCCCCGGCTCGCACCCTATGCTGTGGCATTGTTAGCTGTTGGTAGTGCATCACTACTGACATTTTTACTATACACACAGATGTTCCCTACAATTTTTCCACTGTTTTTTGCTGCCGTAGCTATTAGTGCTTGGTATGGTGGTATCGAATCAGGGTTGCTGGCTACATTTATTTCAACTTTAGCCATCAGTTACTTTTTCATGGAGCCTGTGTTTTCCTATTCTTTTGCTACTACCGACGACATTATCCGATTAAGCGTATTTTTGTTGGTAACTATACTTATAAGTTTGCTCAATGCCGAGCTACGTCGTGCTAAACAGCACCTCGAAACAAGTATGCAAAAGCTACAGGCAAGTGAAACAAGGTTTACAAAGTTGGTACAATCCAACATCCTGGGAGTAATTGTAGCCGATATCAACGGGGCAATTATTGAAGCTAACGATGCCTTTTTAAGCATGGTGGGTTATTCACAAGAGGATGTGCTAGCCGGGCGAGTCCGATGGCGCGATATGACACCAGCAGAATATCTAGAAATCAGTGAATCCTGCATCACAGACTTGAGAACTAAAGGTGTGTGTCAGCCTTTTGAAAAAGAATATATTTGTAAAGATGGTAGTCGTGTTCCGGCTTTGGTAGGGTCTACCTTATTAGAAAATAATCAACAGCAAGTTATTAGTTTTGTTTTAGATTTAACCAATCACAAGCGCACAGAACAGGCACTAAGGCGACGGGAAGATGAAATGCGGCTCATTACCAATGCTGTACCTGTTTTGATTTCTTATGTTGATGCCCAGCAATGCTATCGTTTTAATAATAAAGGATACGAAGATTGGTTTGGCTTTTCCGCCGCAGACATTTATGGTAAACATATTCAGGAAGTTTTAGGAGAATCGGTTTATCAGGCACTTATTCCTTATATAGAAGCAGTATTTTCTGGGCAACAAGTAACCTTTGAAAATCAAATATCCCGCAAAGATGGTTCATCCCATATTGTGAGTACAACTTATGTGCCGCAGTTTGGGACACAAGGGCAAGTAGAAGGCTTTGTGGCGCTAGTAACAGATATTACAGAACAGAAGTTAGCAGAAAAGGCTCTCAAAGAAAGTGAGGAAAGGTTACGGACACTGACGGAAAAGGCACGCGTAATTCCTTGGGAAGCAGACTTTACCACAGGTAAGTTTACTTATGTGGGGCCACAAACTGTGGAAATTCTCGGTTATTCAGTGCAAGAATGGTATACCGATAATTTTTGGATAAAACACATCCATTCAGAGGATTGTGAGTGGACAGTTAAGTATGGCCATGAATTGTCGCTGTCACGCGATAATTACGAATTTGAATACAGAATGTTAGCCGCTGATGGCAGAGTAGTGTGGCTGTACCAAATTGTGAATGTTGTGCGGAGTGGAGATAAACCCCATCTGCTACATGGGTTCATGATTGATATTAGCGATCGCAAGCGAGTAGAACAAGAGCGGGAACAATTACTAGCCAGCGAACAAGCAGCACGTGCTGAAGCGGAAACAGCAAACCGCATGAAAGATGAGTTTTTAGCTACACTGTCTCACGAACTCCGGACTCCCCTGAATGCCATCCTGGGTTGGACACAATTACTCAGGAGTCGTAAATTTGATGAAATTACCACAGCCACGGCCCTAGAGACAATTGAGCGCAATACTAGATCATTGGCACAATTAATTGAAGATGTTTTAGATGTCTCGCGGATTATTCGGGGAACTCTCCGCCTGAATACCCAGCCTGTAGAACTAATACCAGTGGTAGAAGCAGCGGTTGAGACTGTACGCCCCGCAGCTGACGCTAAAGAAATTCGCATTGAGTGTATATTTGATCCTGGCGCGGGGATAGTCATGGGTGATGCCAACCGTATACAACAAATTGTGTGGAATTTGCTCTCCAACGCCGTTAAATTTACGCCCAGCCAGGGAATAGTCACGGTGCAACTCAAACGCATTGATTCCCAGATCCAAATTTGGGTGAGCGACACCGGAGGGGGAATCGCGCCGGAATTTCTACCTTATGTCTTTGAGCGCTTCCGTCAAGCTAATAGTTCAACCACGCGATCGCATGGCGGTTTAGGATTAGGACTAGCGATCGTGCGTCACTTGGTAGAATTACATGGAGGCATAGTCCGTGCCGAAAGTCCAGGTATTGGACAAGGGGCAACATTCATCGTTACTCTGCCTATGAAAATTGTGGCATGAGTCCCATATGACCAAAAGAGGCAGGGGGGCAGGGAGCAGGGGGCARGGGGGAAGGATTTTCAAAGCCAACAGGGATATGAGCAACTAAATTAATTTATGAACATTAGAAAAAAGATTTAGTTCTATATGCGAAGCATGAGAAATAATTTGTCCTTATTTTCAGATCCTAAATTTATTTATGCGGTTTTCCCCTGCCCCGCGCCCCCTGCCCCTTTTCCTCTTCTATGACTGTTAACGAAATATCTCTGCGACTGGCCCAAGAAACAGATGCTTGGGTGTTGAGTGCAATTCATATTGCTGCTATTAAAGCTCTACCTCCAAATTTTTACAGTAAAAAACAGCTTTTAGCTTGGCGGAATTATCTTCATAAGCCCAATGGGAAAAGAATTTTAAACAGTATGCAAATCGAAACTTTTTGGGTTGCTATTGATAATGATATGATTGCTGGATTTGCTAGTTTTATAGTTGAGGAACTTATTAGTTTATACGTACATCCTTATTATCAAGGTCAAGGCATAGGGCGAACTTTAGTTAAACATTTTTGTCATGAAGCATCTGAGCAAGGTGTGGATCAGGTAATTACAAATGCTAGCTTATATGCTGAAGGATTTTATGTGCGAATGGGTTTTACTGGTATCAAAAGAGTGCCTCATCAGTTAAGCACTGGGATATTTGTTCCAGTTACCAAAATGAGTAAAAAGCTATCTATTCCTACGTATTAAAGCTCATCTTCAGATTTGTCCACAATAGAGCAAAATGTGTAAACTTGTTTTACTTAGATGCCAAAACCCTTTACAGCATGTCATAAGTTGTAAGTAAGTACTTGCAAACAATTAATGAATAAAACTATCCGCTCATCCGCCGCCTTAACCCGTACACGTTTGATAGAAGCTGCCTCGCAGGTATTTGCTCGTTTAGGTATTCAAGGAGCCACAACTCGTGAAATAGCCCGTGTTGCTGATGTGAATGAGGTGACATTATTTCGTCACTTTGCCAGCAAAGAACAGTTGTTGAAAGCAGTAATTGAAAATGCTTCAGCCCTCCAAACAGAAGCCCTGGCGCATCCTGAAGCTTGGACACAGGATCTTGGTGTTGACTTGAGGAATTATGCCCAGCTTTACAACGCTATGCTGGAAGAATATGAAGACTTAATTCGCACCTTCATTGGTGAAGCTAAACGTCATCCTGAGGCGGCGAAGCAAGTGATTAAAGAAGCCGCCAAGCCTTTAAAAGACAAACTGTTAGCTTATCTCAAATCTAGTCAGCAACGTGGCATTGTCAGATCTGAAATTGATTTATCTCAGGTAGTGGATATGTTTACAGGGATGCTACTAGCTGGAATGCTGTGCCGCAGTGTCAATCATCAACAAAACGACTCCAGCGGTGAGGATTATATTGAGACTTGTGTGGATATTTTTGAGCGGGGAATTGCGGCTGTCACTCATAATTAGCCCCGATGAATTAAACTAGCGATAACGTAGTGCTGCGGCAAAGCAGATCGCCCTGATCAATTCCTCGGGATCAACTGGTTTGGGGATATGCAATTGAAATCCTGCTGCGAATGCTTGCTGTTGATTCATTTCCCCAGCATAAGCCGTGAGAGCGATCGCAGGTAAATTTCCGCCTTGTTCGGGCGATAGCTTTCTCAACTCACGCATCAGCATATAACCGTCTGTTTCTGGCATACCAATATCACTGATTAAAACATCTGGTATTGATTGAGACAAAGATTTTAGTGCCTCTTTTGCTGATGTGACGGTGGTGACTTTGACATCATATTCTTGCAAAATAAAAGTAATTAAATCTCGGATATCCGGCTCATCGTCTACCACTAAGACTTGTGTCCCCGCCACCAAGGAAGCATCAGCCATCAAAAGTTCAGCGTTATTATCTGGATACATCACCTCTACGCTCCTCAGCAAAAATGGTAGCCTGACGGTAAATGTGGCCCCTAAGCCTTCTCCTTGACTGACTGCGGTAACGGTTCCCCCATGTAGTTCCACAACCTGACGCACAATTGCCAAACCTAAGCCTAACCCACCAAATTTGCGGGTAGTGGAACCGTCAGACTGACGAAAATAATCGAACACATAAGCCAGAAATTCCGGCGTGATTCCTTTACCTGTATCAATAACTTTAATTTGCGCTTGGGAATCAACTTCCTCTAGGCGAACTTCTACCCGTCCACCAATGGGTGTAAACTTTACGGCATTAGATAGCAAGTTCCAAACAACTTGTTGCAGGCGACTGGAATCACCCATGACTTGTCGCAATCCGGGATTGAGTATGCTATCAATTTCAATTGACCTCGCTGCGGCTGCTAGCTGTACTGTTTCTATGGCAGCTTCTACCACCATGACTAAATTGACTGGACAAATATTGAGGCTCAATTTGCCTTGGAGAATGCGAGAAACATCTAATAAATCTTCAATTAATTGAGTTTGTAATTTGGCATTACGTTCGATAGTTTCCAAGGCTATTTCCACAGTTTTTGGATCAAACTGACGACAGCGCAGCAATCTTGACCACCCTAATATGGGATTAAGTGGGGTTCTGAGTTCATGGGAGAGAACCCCTAAAAACTGATCTTTAACTCGGTTAGCAATTTCGGCTTCTTGACGTGCTGACTGTTCTCTTTGCAGGAGGAGATCGCGTTCTTTTTCTGCTTGTTTGCGATCGCTAATATCTAATACGAAAGCTACGCCGTTGTCTTGGGAGTCATTGAGTAGAGCCAGCCCCAAAACAACTGATACTCGCTTACCGTGGCGCTGGACATACTCTTTTTCGTAAATTTGGGAAACTCCAGTGGTTTTTACCTCAGCGATAGCGCGATCGTCTATATCTTGATACTCTGGAGGGGTGAGTTGTCGCCAATTAATTCTACCTAAGTGGCTAAATTCTTCACGAGTGTAACCAACTAGCTGTAAATAAGCATCATTGGCTTCAGTAATGTAGCCATCCACGTGCCAAAAAGCCACACCCAGCAAATTAGACTCAAACAACCGCCGAAATCTAGCTTCGCTGTCACGCAATGACTTTTCTATCTGTTTGTGAATGGTAATATCTCGTGAAACAATGATTACACCTTCAATAATTTGCTCGGTATTGCGTAATGGCGTAATGATGTATTCATAAAAATTCGATCCATCTGCGGAATTAAATTCGCATTCATCCTTAATTGGTTGTCCAGTCGCCATGACAATTTGGCATTGATTCTCTACTCGATGAGCCAAATCTGGGTCTACACCTAATTCTCTTATAGTCTTACCCAGAATATCCTGATGGTTGAAACTTAATGTAGTAGCCGCACCATCACTGACATATTGATAGCGACCCCTGTGATCAGTAATATAAATGTGATCAACAGAAGTAGCGAGAATCGCATTTAAAACATTTGCCTGTTCTTGAACCTGATTGGTTAATTGGCGATTACTTTCTTCTGACTGCTTGTGTTCAGTAAAGTCAGTACACACCCCAATCATGCGTACTGCTTCTCCTTGGTCATCATAAATAAATTGTCCCTTGCCAAAAATCCAATGTACACTTTGGTCTGGCCAAACCACCCGAAATTCATCTATGTAATCACTCTTTTGCGCCAAAGCATTAGTGAGCGCTTGTTGGACAGATTGCCGATCTTCTGGGTGAATACAATTGATGAATGCCTCATAAGTGTCTGCAAAACTGCCTGGAACTAGACCAAACAACAGTTGATGATTTTCTGACCAAATTAATTGATTATTAATCATATTCCAGTCCCAAAAACCCATGCGGGCAGCATCTAAGGCTAGTCTCAGTCGTTCTTCACTTTCTCTAAGGGCTATTTCTACCTGCTGGCGCTCCTGAATTTCTCGTTGGAGTTGCTGTAAAGCCACTGCCATATCTGCTCTTGTGGCTTGATCTGTCAATAGCAACTGGGCAATCTCTGTTTCAATGGACTCGGTGGAAGGACTAACTATAAACTCGTCAAATTCGTCTCCGTTAGCAATAAAGCTTGTTTGTTGACTCCAGCAATTAGTAGCAAATAACTTTGAGCAATAACCTGCCAACTTACCTGCCATTAAGCCGCTACCCCAACAGACACCCAAGGCTTTCTGATAAGCGCCTTCCCAACTATTTTTGACTCTAAAACGACACTTTTGCTCTTCCCAGTTCAATTCCATCAATTGCCAATGTCCCCAACCTGCTCCCTTAGCATTTTGGGCCAGCATGGCGAAACCTGCGGCAAAATCTGGAAATTGAGCAATTATTTGCCAATCAGCTTCCACACTCCGACGGCCTTCACTTTGGAGAGCTAAAGCAAAACGCTCACTACCCACCATAGTTTGTAATCCTGTCATGAATCCTGCCAGAGTTGTATCTCTCCACATCAAGACAACTGGTAAGTTGAGAGCTTTACAAGTGCCTTCATCAAGATTCCATTGAATGTCACACCCAGCAACTTGAATATAAGGCTGTTCTGCTGCTGCCGATTTTGCTTCTAGTATTTTTAGTTTTTGTTCTAGTGCTGTGTACTTTTGCTGATGCTCAATTTCTGATGCTTCCAACTCAGCAATCCGCTGTCTTAGAGATGCTAATTCGTTAGTAAATTCGCTGTTATTTCTATTAACGTCTGGCATCTTCAATACAAATTACACTAAATAACTTTACTCCCAATTGTCTCCACCCTATAGCTCTGATTGAGTATGGATTCTCAAAATCAAAAAGACAATCTGTCATAAGATATATAAGAATTTCAGCCAAAAGATATATACACAAATAACTTTTTATGTATAATACCCAATAGGCCTCAAATTATTTCTTCCACTTCATATAAACCCCACCAATAAACAACCCAACAAACTGCGCCCAGTAAGTAGAAGCAAGGGGATTAACGCCAAATGGCGCCATGTGTAAGCTCCCTATACCATAAAATAGCTGTTGTATAAACCACCAAAAAAGATAGAAATAAGCTGGTAGTTCTATAGGAATGTATATTATTAATAATGGCACAACTGTGTCTACTTTAGCTTGAGGAAACTGCATTACATATGCTCCTAAGATAGCTGCGATCGCTCCATTCGCTCCAATCAAGGGAACTGTCAAATTCGGTTCCAGCAAAATTTGCGCTATTCCTGTCAATATCCCTGCAACCAGATATAACCCCAGAAAACGCCCATGTCCAATAAAGTTTTCTAAAGTTTTGCCAAAAACCCACAAAAATAGTAGGTTGCCCAAAATTTGACTAAAGCTACCGTGGAGAAACAGCCGGGCAAATAGTGAAGCCGAACGCCAAAAAACCACTATCCAAGCAGCCGGAGTGACGTGGATTGCATGGGTAATAGCCCCACTCATTTGAGCAGGAATCACACCCCAGGTATTGATAAAAGAGCCTAATTCCCCAGCAAATTCTAGTTTTAATTGCCATAAAAATATGACAATGTTAATACCAATTAACCAATAAGTGATTATTGGCTGATGACGACTACGAATATTATCACCAACAGGAATCATATGAATTTTCAATTTTAGATGAATCTTCTCCCCGTCTCCCCATCCTCCATCCCCTCGTTCCTCCCTGTTCCAGATAATTTGTGGCAAGATTGGAATCAGACACAATGCACTCAACTAGGCAAACGAGATGCTAGGAAAGACACTTGTTGGAAGATACCAAATTATTAGCCACTTAGGGGGTGGGGGATTTGGTGAAACTTTTGTTGCTTGTGATACTCACTTGCCTGGATTACCTCAGTGTGTTGTCAAGAGATTGAAACCTCAAGCCACTGACCCAGCAAATTTAGAGACAGCTAGGCGCTTATTTGATACTGAAGCGCAAGTTTTGTATAAATTAGGGATTCATGACCGGATTCCGCAGCTTTTAGCGTTCTTTGAGGAAAACGCGGAATTTTATCTAGTACAAGAATTGATTACTGGCCATGGCTTGAGTCAGGAGTTAACGCCAGGAACCACCTTAAGTCAAGAACAGGTGATTGACCTAATTCAAGAAATCTTAGAAATTTTAGAATTTGTCCACCAACAGCAGGTAATTCACCGCGATATCAACCCCCACAATTTACTCAGACGACAAGCAGATAACAAGTTAGTTTTAATCGACTTTGGGGCGGTTAAGCAAATTACCACTCAAATAGTTACCCCTGAAGGGCAGACAAAAGCTACTGTTGCTATCGGTACTCCTGGATATCTACCAGGCGAACAAGCCCAGGGTACACCCAAATTTAGCAGTGATATCTATGCGGTGGGAATCATCGCTATTCAAGCCCTCACAGGATTATCACCAAATCAGTTAGAAATTGATGTTGATAGTAATGAAATTGTTTGGCAAAATCAAGCCACAGTCTCACCAGAATTTGCCCAATTTATCGACAAAATGGTGTGTTACGATTTTCGGCAACGTTATACTTCAGCAACTGTGGCATTGCAAAGCTTACAAGAGTTAAAGCAACCTGCTTCTGGGACTTTAGTTTTGAGTCCGGCTTTACCAACTAATGTGGCCTTGCCTATTAAGAAGATTAGCAAGTTAAAAATTCCGCAAATCAAAAAAGGCATATTAATTAAGTTATTTTTAGGAATATTTTTCGTAGGAATAAGTGGTGTTGCTTCTATATTTGTGATTAATTTTATTAATGCTAATAACGCCACAGCATTATCTAAACAAGGCAGTACCCTATTTGACCTCCAACGCTATCAAGATGCTTTGGCAGCCTATGAAGAAGCAGTAAATATTAGACCAGATTATGCCCAAGGGTGGAACGGTCAAGGAAAAGCATTATTTAAATTGAAAAAATATCCAGAAGCCTTAGCCGCATACGACAATGCCATTCAAATTCAACCAGATTATGTAGAAGCTTGGAGTGGTAGGGGTTTTGCCTTACAAAATTTACAGCGCTACCAAGAAGCGATCGCCTCTTTTGATAAAGCCTTACAATTAGATAATGAATACGCTGAGGTTTGGAGTGCTAAAGGGGAAATTTTTAGTAAATTACAGCAATATAATAATGCAATTCAAGCATACGACCAAGCCATAGAATTAAAACCCGATTATTACGAAGCTTTATATAGTAAAGGGTTAGCTTTTCATAGTTTAAAGCAGTATGAAGATGCCATTACCGCCTACGAAAAAGCTGTTGACTTGAAAACAGATTATAGTCAAGCTTGGTATGCCTTGGGTAATGCGCTAGTGAATTTAAACCGTTATGAATATGCATTAACAGCTTATGATAAAGCAGTACAATATAGACAAAATTATCCCCCTGCTTGGTTTTCTAGAAGTAATGTCCTGATGACATTACGGCGTTATCCCCAGGCAATTGAATCATTTAATCAAGTAATTAAATATAATTCTCAAGATTATCAAGCATGGTATAGTCGGGGATGGGCGCTACATCAAAGCCAACGCTATGAAGAAGCTGTAGCATCTTATAATAAAGCCGCAGCCATTAAACCAAAAGATTATCAAGTTTGGTATAACTTGGGAAATTCCCAATATATTTTACAGAAATATCAAGAAGCGATCGCAGCTTATGATCGGGCGGTACGTTATCAAGCAAACCATGCCGAAAGTTGGTACAGCAGAGGGAATGCTTTAGTAAATTTACAACGATATAAAGAGGCGATGGCATCTTATGATCAAGCGTTGAAATACAAGCCTAATTATCGAGAAGCCATCAACGCTCGTAACCAAGCTCAAAGTCAACTATCAGTTGACCCAGAGGCGATTATTGTCCCCGTAATTACCGAAGAGGCAGGGGAGCAGGGGGCAGCACTTCGGCTACGCTCAGTGGACGGGGGCAGGGGAGAAAAATACTGAAATTCGCCTGCAAAAAGGGTTTCAAGCCCCTAAATTTATTTATGCACAAAAGCAAAAATATTTATTATGCCTACGGCACGCTGCGCGAACGAGATGCATAGCACGAGAAATAATGCGTCCTTGTTTCCAGCCCCTAAATTTATTTATGGGGTTTCCCCCCTGCTCCTTTTCCCCCTGCCCCCTGCCTCTTATTGACTCTCACCGATTAAAGAATTTTACGCCCAGTGAGAACTTCTCGCACTTCTAACATGGCTGAATAGGTGGGTAAAATGTGGAGAGTTTCATTGTCGGGTGTATGTTTTAATGCCGTGGCGATGGCCTGACGCAAATCTGATTCTACAATCAAATTTAGGTGACTCTGCGCCGACTTTTCACTATAGCGTAGACGTAGGGCCATATCATAGACGCGATCGCCACTGACTACTAAAGTCCCGCCACGTTCTACTAATTTTTCTGTATCTACGTCCCAAATCCATGATACATCTGTACCATCTGGTGTGCGATCGTTTAATACCAAAAGTGTAGTTTTATCAGTGCTTTGAGTCACCACGCGAATAGTTTCATTTGTCCCCACAGGATTTTTGGATAACAAAATTCGCACTCGTTTACCGTTAATGACCAAATCTTCAGCACGACCAAAAGCAGCTTGAAAGTTGTTAATTGTATCTTGAATTATTGCTTGATCAACGCCTAACTCTTGCGCCGCAGTCACAGCCGCTAAAGTATTATATTTGTTATACAAACCCACCAAAATTTGTGACCATTGGCTGCTTTCTAGTGTGGGCTTACTTTTACTAAAACCACACTTGGGACAAGTAAAATCTCCCAAATGGGACAAATACACACCTTGATAATCTAGAGAGTGTCCACAACTAGGACAATAAATAGAATCAACGGCGTGAGGAATGGCTTCTAGATAGTGTTCTGGTTCATTCATCCCAAAGAATAAAACCTTTTGGGGTAGCTGTTGACCGAGATACGATAAAGTCGGGTCGTCAGCATTGGGAATCACTACCGTTTCTAGTGGGAGGGTAGAGATGACCTTTGTCCAACGCTTACTAATGCTGTCTACTTCCCCATACCTATCAAGTTGGTCGCGGAATAAGTTTAAACAGAGGATAATTCTCGGCTGGAGAGGTTGTAAAACTTTCGGTACAATATTCTCATCTACTTCCAAAATGGCGTAATCAACGTTCAGCGCACCCACTAAGTTGGTGTTTTCTATTAAAGCCGTCATCAAGCCATTTTCCAGGTTTGCACCTGTAGAGTTATGGGCGATACGGTAACCATTGCGTTCTAAAATCGTGCATAAAAGTAGCGCTGTAGTAGTCTTACCATTAGTACCAGCAATGAGAATCACCCCATTTTTCACTTGCTGACTCAGTAATTCTAAAATTCGGGGTTCAATGCGACGAGCAATAGAGCCTGGTAATACACTAGCAGCACCCAGACGGAGCGACCTTACTATAAACGTCACACTTTTTGCCACTAACACCGCGAAAGCGAGTCGCAGTCTATCGATGAGTCTTATTTTCTTTCCCACATTCGTTCCCCAATCTTCCAGTAATTGCTAATTAATAGTCTTTAATTTGCCAATTTAACGCGTTGTGCGACTTATTCTTGAAACCCCGCTTCCATTCCTCTCCCCGAAACGGATACAGGCTTTGATTCTTGCTCCCCTTCCCTACAAGGCTATCCATTACCCGGATCTTTCTCAACAAAACTACAACTTACTTAAAAATAGCTAGAAAGCTTAGTAGGTATAGTTTTGAAATGAGATAGTAATCAGGGTGGTGGATAATGGAAAAATGGGCTGCCTCAGAATTGAAACAAGCCGATTTAGGAGATGCAAGACGAAACAAACGTCTGGTGCGTATAGTAGAAGACTTGGCTTGCCAACCCACAAGTAGCGTACCTCAAGCGTGCGGAAGTGTAGCAGCAACAACAGCAGCG
>JAKOMP010000109.1 GCA_022241785.1 Cyanocohniella sp. LLY
TTTATCGTTTACGGTGGGGAGTTGAATTGTTATGGAAATTTTTAAAGATGCATCTAAAACTGGATAGATTAATTACCAAAAATGTTAATGGTATTGCCATTCAAATCTATTCTAGTCTCATCGCTTATCTGATTTTACAACTTGTATCTGTTCCGAAACAATGGGGTGAAAAGATATTAGATAAATTCCGCTATCTTCTCTTCGAGACGCTACGCGAACAAGCTTGCATGTGTCAACAAATCAGTTATGTTCACTGGATGGAAGATATTATGAAATGTTGATATTTTGTCCTTAATAAGACTACTATACTTGAATATGTAAAGTTTTATAACGACATTCAACATTTCTGGGTGTAACCAGGCTCACTTCATAAACAAAACCCTGATTTATCCAGATACTTTAAATCGATTTTGCCAGTTGCAGCTAGCTAATTCTAGCATATCTAAGTCTACTTGTTTCTGCGCTCCAGGGTAGCCGCATCATGTCAATAAGCAAAGTCTATTCTCAATAGACTTAAAAATAATGTCATTAACTCTTAGCGGTACTTAAACAAAAATTAAGCCAAAAAAAAGTATAATGCTTAACTAACATAGCTTTCACGTTAGAAAAAGCTCATGAAAGAAACCACTCCCACAGCGATGCCCCCGTGCTTTGAAAGATGGTGTCAAAGATTTGATGATGTGTTTACTCATAAAGCTCAAAAAAGAGAGTTTAGACACTATATAGGGGGATTACTGGGGGAAAGTGAGAGAAAAAACCTGTTTCAAATGGCGGATAATGCTGTAGGTGTAACGTACCACCGATTACATCATTTTTTAACCGAAGCACCTTGGTCTAGTGGGCAGGTGAATGAGCGCCGATTAGAAATCATGAATAAGTGCAGTCAAACGAGAATTAGTAGAGGTTTTAGCTTAATAATTGATGATTCTGGTCACAGAAAGAGTGGTAATTTTACTGCTGGCGTGGGGAGACAGTATATTGGAGAAATTGGCAAAACAGATAATGGAATCGTAGTAGTAACAACGCATTTATATGATGGCAGAAAAAGTTTACCGTTAGATATAGAGTTATATCAACACGCTGATTCTTTAGCTCAAGGGAAACAAGACCCTCTATTTGAGAAAAAACCAGAACTGGCAGTCAAGTTAATAGATAAAACACTTAAGAGAAAATCTCAACCGGGGATAGTAATTGTAGATGCTGGATACGGCAACAACACATCATTTTTATTAGAGTTGGAAAAACGGCAATTAAAATATTTAGGAGGGTTAGCTAAAAATCGAAAAGTAACAGTTAATCAAACAGATGATATTCAACAAACAATTCGGTTAGATGAATTAGCCCAGAGCATACCGAAAGAGGCTTTCACGGAAATTCAAATAGAGTTATATAAACCCAAAACCTTATGGGTAGTAACTTGTGAAGTGGAAATATCAAGTTTAACTGGAAAGCGAAATATTGCTATCGTCATGAATGCTTCTACCTTCCCAGAAGCCACCGATATTGACTACTTCATCACTAATATATCTTCATCAATTGTTACACCACAATGGATAGTTGATACATATTCTCAAAGGAATTGGGTAGAAGTTTTTTACAGGGAAGCTAAAGGATGGTTAGGACTTAAAGAATATCAAGTTCGCAATAAAAGGAGTTTACTGGGCCATTTTATTTTGGTTTTCTGTGCCTATACTTTTATTCTTTGGCATCAGTTAACTGGAGGATTAAGACGACGCTGGGCAAACAAACCTTTAAACACTTTTACTGAAGCTTTAGAAGCGTTCATAACAGCCATGTCTTTTCGATTTATTGATTGGTTGAACTTAAATCGTGACGTGTTTGCTGCTTACAAAGCTAGTTTGGGTTACATTTGGGCTTGATTTTTGTCTAAGTCCCGTTAGTTATTGCGAAAATTTTAGGTGTTCGCTTTGGGTCTTAAAAAATAATTAAACGCGAAATCCCAACTTTTTCGTTGGTTATTAACTTTCGTTGTGATCAAGAGTAATTTAGATGCGGCCGCCCTGTTCTGCGCTCGGACTATCGGGTCTTGTTTTCCTCTGTGGCTCTTTCTTGCTCGCTTCCAATAGACCCCCTTTTTTTGAGTACCCGTCTTAATCTGTCAGGACTCAGTTTAATGGAGCGTTCATTTTCTAATTTCCTGGCTAATTATAAACTATTGTATGTGCGTGATTCTTGTTTGAGGCATTCTTCTAAAAATGCAATGTCATCCTCCTTCCATTTTGGTTTTCCGCCTCGACCTGGAGATTCCCACAGTCCCTATAAACCCAGCTTTCCCCATGTATTCAACACTTTTCTGACTGTTTTTTCTTCCAGTCAAAGTGCGCTGCTATCTTCTCCACATACCAGCCATGTGCGTTTAGCCTGATTACTTCCGCTCTGTCTTTGACTTTCTGTGGCACATCCTGTTTTCTCAGGTTTAGCAAAGTTTTGTCTTGCTCATGCGTCAGAAATACCCTTAAACGTACCCCCATACACAAATCACTTTGTAGATGCGTTTTCTGTATTTGTATATCTTAACATACTGGACTTTTTTGATGCCTACCTACTTATTTTGGTTAATTTATCCCTGGTTAAGTCTTTTCTCTAATTTACATTTATTATTGGGATTCAATCATTTAATTGCTGCAATGAATCAATTTAAACCCTCTTATGATTCTGGATGATTTAGCTCATTTACTACTTGCTTATCTCGGAAAGTTACAGAAGGGGGATAGTTTATTTCACGAAAAGTCCAAATTCTCCCCACAATTTTGTCTTTTAAGTATTGAGGCTGCGAAGTGCGGTTAAATACTCGACCATCTTTGAGCTTAATAATGTCATAAATTTCTGATTCTATACATATATAAATTCCTTGAATCTCTTTAATAAAAGCATGAGGTTTTTTTACCTGAAAGTAAGCAAACTCTAATGCTAGATTTTCATCTTGCGACATCACTATTGATGAAGGTAAACTCCACAGTTCTATAAATTTTCTATTCAGGCTTACCATCTTTCTATTGTTATCAACTACAAGAATTCCTGTGGCATTAGCTTGGCTTATCGTTTGATTTACATAATTTATCATCATTACGTACAGCCATTTTTCAGTAAATGTCCTTATACAGTCTAATACAATTGAATTTAAAATATCCCTATTACTTAAGTACCCCCGATTCCTTTAAGAAAGCAGAAGGTTTCGTTCAGATAGGGAGTCTAACCCCACCTGAGCCAGAGCTACCAAATTTTTAGTTTGGTAGGGGTATCTGCCTTTATTTCTCAATAAGATTAGTATTTTTTCTAATTGTAATAATTTTTATAAAAAAAACTTATACTAATTAAATATCTTTTATTTACTATTTCAGTGTAATAATAAATAATTGAAACTAACGTTTACTGCTTTTCCTTTATCCTGTGTAAATTAACTAGACATAAAATTAGTTAATTGGCACGCACATTTAATCTAATCTTAATAATTTCATTAATTGTCTGACTACCAGACAATTATAATTTCTGATGAAAATTCATTCTGTCCAAAATCAAATTATGGAAACATCAGAGTGCTAAAAATGAAAGAAGTCACAGCATTTATTAAAAAAAAGAAGCAAGAATTTGCTCAAACACCGTTCATGAAGTTCCTGCAAGACAAGAGTATAGATCCAAGACAAAGGCTAGCTTGGGCGCCAGCTTTTGCTCCTTTTGCAATGAGTTTCAAAGATTTTAACAGAAACGTACTTCGTAAAGAGCCTGCTACTAGCAAGCTCCAAGAGATGATTAACCAGCACACCTACGAAGATGGTCGCCACTGGGTGTGGTTTCTGCAAGACATGAAGGTAATGGGATATGACCAATCCATAAATTTCACTGATACATTAAAATTCCTCTGGGCTGAAGAAACAATTAAAGTGCGTCAAATGGCTTACAACTTATTTGCCATATGCACCTTTGAAGAAGATATTGTAATGAAGTTGGTTGTGGTTGAATCAATAGAAGCGACGGGAAATGTTGCTTTATATGAGATTGCACAAGTTGCCAAGGAACTCCAACAAATAACTAAGCAGCATCATCCTTATTTTGGTGAGTCTCATTTTGCTAAAGAGACAGGTCATATTCAGGCTGACATGGATGATGTAGAGTATTTCGTTGAAAGTATAGAACTTACAGAGTCACAGATGAAAAAAGCTTTTACGCTGGTAGAAAAAGTTTTTGCAGATTTCACAGAGGCAATGAATGAGATGTTGATGTTTGCCCAAAAGCATCCCTATGACCAACCGTTTAAGCTGTAATTGGGTGGCTGCCGAGAGGTAGAATCAAGGGGAATATTGCCATTTCCCCCTCTCTGATACCATTGGCGAATGGCTTTGTTGCATGAAAGGGAAAAAGATATACTTTTCCTGGGTTGGAGAAGTAATTAATCTTCAAGCCTGTAGCTATCTGGCTTGCCCAAGTGAATCATGCGGTTAAGGGCAGCACATTGGAGAAATAACTCAACAGCTTGATTATCAAAAAAACGTCGTCTTAATTTGCCACCAAAGATGATCTTGAGCCGAAACATAGCAGTCTCAGACAAAGAACGGCGATGATACCTGCTATCAAGTTTCCATTGCTTGCGTCCAACTTGATGTATTTGACGCAGATTCTCATCCCTGGGATAAGGCTGTGCTTGAGTGCTTGAGTGCTGTTGAATTTTGGCGTTGCTGCGCGGTGGGATTATCGCTTTTGCCCCACGTTCAGAAATAGTGTCGTAACAACCTTTTGTATCATAGCCACCATCACCAGATACTTGCTCTATCGGTTGATTAATCTGCTCTAATATGTCTGGTAGCACTTCACAATCAGCCACATCATTAGTAGTGACCACTGCACCTAGAATTTCACCACTGTTCTCATCAACACCTAAATGTAATTTGCGCCATGTCCGCCGTTTACCAACCCCATGTGTAAGAACTTTCCATTCCCCTTCACCATAGACTTTCACCCCGGTTGAATCCACTACTACATGAATGGCTTTCTCTTTGGGAATGACTGGCAGTTCTACCGACAACTTACTTAAACGACGGCATAGGGTAGAGTGATCTGGCACTGCTAGCTCAACCCCCATGAGCATGAACAGCGATTCTAAAAATCCTTCTGCTTGCCGTCCTGGTAAATGAAACACCGCTTGAATCGTACCCATTGTCGCGATTGCCACATCGCAATAGTAATTGGATGCTCCCTTTCTCCCCGTTTTTTGCTGATTGTGCCACTGCTCGATGACTTGTTCATTCACCCAGAAAGTTATACTGCCTCGTTGCTTTAGTGCTGCATCATAGGCGTTCCAATTCTTAACTTTGTACTGGGCTTTCGTCTTCATTGTTGGGCGCTTGCGGCGAAGCGTTCATAGGCGATAAGTAAAATTTACCATTTTGCCTATTCACGCAACAACGCCATTTTAGGCTTGTGGCAACCGGGCGAACGGTTCGAGTATGCCCTGGCTCAAGGCGGATTCAAAGGTGAGAGCTACATTAAGGTGATGGATTGGATGGCTCGCATTGCCTCACAAACCTTGGAGCAAACGGGTCGTCTCACCGTGGTCGTGCAGGATAATGGCTCCCTTCATACCAGTCTTTTGGTGCGTCAACAGTGGACACGTTGGCAGGAGCAAGGCCTATTCGTTTTCTTTTTACCTCCTTATTGTTCCCAGATGAATCCGATTGAAACCCAGTGGCATCAACTCAAAAGTCATGAAATTGCCAGACAGATGTTTGATAATGAGTACGATTTGGTGATTGCTGTAATGGATGGGATGAAAACTCGTAGCGAAGCAGGTGAATACACACTGGAGCGTTTTATATTTAATTACACCTAGCTACTTAGTTAGTTTTACCATTCTAGAGAAAAACAAGAGAGAGGTTTTCTCTAAAATGATTATCATTATTGTTGATGGAATAGTTTATTTTCTGGAAGTCTCATTCTTACTTGTCAAATTCATATTTATAATTATTAATTTAATTTATCAAAAATATATTAATTATTAATTTAACTTATACTAATTGACTAGAATTATTTCACTAATGTACTATCATGATAAGGAAATTTGGAACAATGATTAATAAACAATTCAGTGTAAATTAGGGGTAAATTTAAGTAAAAAATCACACTTTATTTACTTCTCTTGATATAAGGATACTCTAGTAACCTGAGATACCAAATTTTCGGCAGAGGATTGAGATATATGCACTTGATGTTCGGATAAAGTGAATTCAAGGAATTTACTATGAGATTTTTTACTTATTAAGAGCATGGTTGATTAATAAAAACTAACCCGCCATCAATTGTAGATTAGAAAATCACACAATATCCTGGTGTAATGAGATGGTTACTTCCTTTTGGTTGCTAAAATTTTTAGGTTATTACCAAAAGGTGAACTTTTTGTTTTCTGTTTTCTAATTTCCAGATTATTGTTTCAATTTTATAGAAAAATGAGGATCTAGCTATCTCTATAATGAATAATTAGTCAATAGATATAGCAGAACAAAATAATTGATACTTACGAAGGTGATAAGTAGATAAAAGAACGTAAAAATTGTATTTTTTGAATATAAATAGATACTACAGTTTTTAATGTTTGATTGAGTGCAATACTAATTAATTGTCTTGAATTAAAAATAGAGGACGTGCAGATGAGAATTATCATATCTGGTGCTGGCATTGGTGGACTAACTCTTGCATATTGGCTTAATAAATATGGTTTTGATGTTGTCATTTTAGAAAAAGCAACTGTATTTAAAAGACAGGGTTATATTTTGAATTTGAAGAAAACAGGACTTCAAATTCTTGAAAAAATGGGAGTAAAACAAGATTGTGATGAATACAGGATATTGTTTGGTAAAAGCCAAATCATTGGTCAACATGGTGAATTACTTAAAAAGTTAAATTATGAAAAAGTCAATGAGTTATCTGAATCCTTAATTATTAATCGTTCTGATTTACACAAAATTTTGTTTGAAAATGTAAAGGATAAAGTGGAGATTAAATTTAATAAAAGTCTTAAAAAAGTCAATCAGGATGTATCAAAAGTTAATATCAAATTAAATGATGGTACTAGTGATACTTGTGATTTGTTGATTGGTGCTGATGGATTTGAATCTATTACCCGTCATTTGGTTTTTGGGGATAGCTTTAAAAAATTTTTAGGTTTGGCTTATTTTGCTTTTATAATTGAAAATCAAGTGAATCAAAATTTATTTGATAAACAACAAGAAGTAGAATTGAGAGGGTTAAATTGCTATGCCAGTTGTGGTACATATTTAGTAAATCAATCACTTTCTCTTAGAGAAATTGGTGGATTCTTTACGTATAAAGTTGATAAGTTTCAACCTATTCCTCCAGATCAGAGAAAGGAGCATTTAATTAATAAATTTGGGCAATATTCTTCTTATTACCGTCAAGTATTTGATAGTATTCAAGCACATGATTTTATTTATCATAATGAATTGACACAAATTGAAATGCCAACATGGTCAAAAGGTAGAGTAGCTTTAATTGGTGATGCAGCATATTGTATGACATTAATGTCTGGGAAAGGTGCTTCGATGGCAATGGCTGGGGCTTATATTT
The DNA here is from genome assembly GCA_022241785.1 of Cyanocohniella sp. LLY. Taxonomy (GTDB): domain Bacteria; phylum Cyanobacteriota; class Cyanobacteriia; order Cyanobacteriales; family Nostocaceae; genus Cyanocohniella. The sequence goes on from JAKOMP010000109.1 coordinate 7,597, forward strand.
TAGCTAAAAAGCTTGCAGAATATCAATATAATTCCTCTGGATATCAATTAGCATTTAAGGAATATGAGCAGGTTTTAAGAGATAAAATTATTTATTTACAACAGCAGGGTGTGAAAGTCTCCAAGCTAATTACAGCTACTAATTACTTTTCCTACATTTTGACGAATGCAGTGGTGAGAATAATCCCGCAAAGTCTAATAGTGAAGCAATTGATAAATTTATCAAATAATGAGTTTGATATTGATGATTTGATTTCTGCCAAAACTTGAATTCATATGAATTAATATCTTTCAAAATAACTGATGTAATTACTAGTAAAAAAATAATGGGTAATAGGAGAAAATTTGAAAATGGTAAGAGATAATTGTGAAGATATTACACTCTACAAAGTAGTAGTTAATCATGAAGGGCAATATTCTATTTGGATGACGTATAGCAAGAACCCTGCAGGTTGGCAAGATGTAGGAAAGAGTGGTTCTAAGGCAGAATGCTTAGAATATATTAAGAAAGTCTGGACTGACATGAGGCCACTAAGCATCCGTAGAATCAAAAAATAAATTGTTAAATAACTGATGTAGAAAATCAAATGAATTACCAGTTTTGTTCTCTAACATAGTTTGAAAAACAATCATGCAAAGATATGTCTAATGAAGTTAAGCTAAGATTTGAAATTCCTGTAATCGTTCTTAGAATTTTGCTCACGACCCATTTTTTAGGCTTGATAGGTTGGTTTTGGGATTGCTCAGAACACATAAAAATGCTGCAATTTGGTTTGGGTACAACGCCAGCTCACTTACTAATGGATGTTAGTGCTCTTTTAACAGTATTTGTATTCTCAACGCAGTTAAACAACAGTTGGTGGAAGTATATTTTACCTTTAGTAGGATTAGCATTAATTATTTTTATTCCTTCTATTGGAGGTATCATACTTCTTGCTATTCCCATCAAATTTACTTGGATTCAATTACAACGTAATCATCATTTGTGGACATCTCTTCTATCATTAGGAATTTCCACTGTGCTGATTGGTATTGTTGTAGATTGGTTTTGGCACCAAAGTCATCCAGAAGTTAATGAAGAGAATATAAATGTATTGCTGTTAGTTGGTCATCAAATTCAATTATTGGGCTGGTTTTTGGGATTAATAGTTGTATTGATGATACTTTCGGATCAGGTACAAACTTACAAACGTAGTTAGTCAACATTTCAAATTTTGTTTGGAATTATAGTGTTTCTCAGTTGGATGCAGTACCCTTTTCAAGGGAATCGCGGCTAGAGCAATGTACTTCGTCAAGATGAAATTTACTGTATCTACTTTTATGATTTGGCTACATAGTTGAGCAGAAAAATTTTAATAAATTTGAGGAGAATGGAATGTTTGTGAGTACCAAAGGATTAAATAGCATTTTGGAAAATCCGTCCAATATAGTTAGCATTCTCCGCTATCGAGGACAAAATCAGCCTAATAGGCAAAGCCATATTTACTTAGAAGATAGAGGTATTGAACCCAGTGTTTTAACCTATCAAGCCTTAGATATTCGTGCACAAGCAATTGCATCTGAATTACAATTTTATGGCTTCTGTGGAGAACGAGCACTTCTCCTCTATCCACCTGGTTTAGAATATATTTCCGCATTTTTCGGTTGTTTATATGCTGGCGTTGTGGCAGTTCCTGCTTATCCACCTCGCTTAAATCGATCAATGTTTAGGCTCCAAAGTATTATTGCAGATGTTCAGCCAGCAGTAATTCTCACTATTAAATCTCACTTGGAGAAAGTTAAACATCTATTGGCAGGGAGTTTGCAATTAAATGTACATTGGGTGGCTACTGATGATCTTCCTAATAGTTTGGCAGCAGCCTGGCATGAACCTGTAATTGATAGTGATACTTTAGCGTTTATTCAATATACGTCTGGTTCTACAGGCTCACCTAAAGGGGTAATGATCAGCCATCAAAATATTCTCTACAACGAAAAAATGCTTCAACTAGCGTTTGAGCATACAGAGCAATCTATTGGCGTAGGTTGGTTACCTCTATTTCATGACATGGGTTTAATTGGAAACATTTTTCAACCACTGTATGTTGGTTTTCCATGTACCCTTATGTCTCCAGTAGATGTGCTTCAGAATCCTTTTAAATGGCTTCAGGCTATTTCACGTTACAAAGGAACAACTAGTGGTGGCCCTAATTTTATTTACGATCTATGCATTCGTAAGATTACTCCTGAACAACGAATGAAGCTTAATTTAGGTAGTTGGGATGTTGCATTTACTGGTGCTGAACCTATTCGTTCCGAAACTATTGAAAAATTTGCGGAAGTCTTTAAGCCTTGTGGTTTTCGTCGAGAAGCATTTTACCCTTGCTATGGCATGGCAGAAACAACTTTAATTGTTTCTGGTGGTTATAAAAAAAATCAACCAGTATTACAAAAGGTTCAAAAAGAAGCACTGACACAAACTCGAGTACTATCAGCAAATCAAGACTGTGGTGATGAGCAAATTCAAGCATTCATTGGTTGTGGTAAACCTCTGTTAGATGAAGAAGTTTTGATTGTTAATCCTAAAACTGCAACTCGTTGTTTATCCAATGAAATAGGCGAGATATGGGTAGCAGGTTCTAATGTTGCCCAGGGGTACTGGAACAATACTGAAGCAACTAAACAAATTTTCCAAGCATACTTAGCAGATACGGGAGCAGGACCATTTCTTCGTACAGGAGACCTTGGATTTTTGTATGATGGTGAATTATTCATTACTGGACGAATGAAGGATTTGATTATTATTAGAGGTCGGAATCATTATCCTCAAGATATTGAACTAACTGTAGAACAGAGTCATCCAGCTTTACGTCCAGGTTGTGGAGCAGCATTTTCAGTTGATATAGCTGTAGAAGAACAGCTTGTTGTTATCCAAGAAATAGAACGAGCATACCTCAAAAAGTTAGATGTCGATGAAATATTTAATGCAATTTGCCGTGCAGTAGCACAGCAGCATGAAATTCAAGTCCATGCAATTTTACTCATTAAAACAGGAAGCATACCAAAGACATCAAGTGGTAAAATACAGCGTTATGCTTGCCGAACTGATTTTTTGTCTGCAAAATTAGATATAGTGGCAGAGTGGAAGTTAAGTTCTAAAAAATCTAACTTGCAATCACAATTTTTGAAAAGCAATTTGTATGAACATTTATGTAGCTTAACTCAAAAAGTTATGATTCCAAATGAAGATAAATTTGCTTTAGATATCCAATCTTTTGGAGTAGAACTCATTCAGAACACAATCATAACTTGGTTAAAAACGCACTTGGCAATGCACTTGAATATTTCACCAGATGAAATAAATATGCATGTACCTTTAGCTGACTACGGTTTAGACTCTTCAATTTCAGTCAGTATTACAGCGGAATTATCAGAATGGTTAAGTTGTGAACTTTCACCCACGCTTTTTTGGGAAGCTCCCACTCTTGAAATTCTTGCTCAATACTTAACAGATAATATTGTCTCATCCCACAAATAGCATTTTAAGTATAGCGTTTCTCAATCTAGTGGAGTACGTTTATAACTTATAATGTTTATATAATTGTTTTCTTGGTGTTAGAAGTTATCCAGATTTAGCAAAAGCGATTGAAACTGCTTTTAATCAAGTTTCATTGAATGATATTTCTAAGTGGTTTACCCATTGCTGATACTGTAATTCACCAGAATGAGAAACACTATAAGTATTTACACAGGAGTATAATTATGACTTCTCTACCCGAAATAAATTTAAAGATAGATAGCTCAAATCAAACCTTAAAGCATAGGTTATCTCAATCTATTAAGTTTAATCCTTTTGATATTGCATTCCACATTAATCCGTATCCGACATATCATAATCTCCGAATTTTAAATCCCGTTTACCGGAGTACATTAAATGCTTGGATACTTACACGCTATGTTGACGTAAAGTCGGTTTTACGTGATCCTCGTTTTTGCGTGATTAATTTAGCGAACAAAATGAAGGATAAAAGATATTATCTTGGGCAGCAAAAAGACCTTGATATGTTAACGCAGGTTACAAGTAAATGGCTAATCTTTGTAGAAGCACCTGAACATACTCGACTACGAAAATTAGTAGGTAAAGCTTTTTCTCCCATCACTGTGGAGCAATTACGTCCATATGTTCAGATGATAGTGGATGAGTTAATTGATCAAGTTATAGATAAAGGAGTAATGGATGTCATATCTGATCTAGCTACTCCCTTGCCTGTAACTATAATTGCCAAGTTAATGGGCGTGCCTGATGAAGATTGTTTACTGCTCCATAAGTGGTCAGATGAGCTTTCTCATATTATCGATCCATTACTTTCTGTAAAAACTTACGAGAATTTAAATCAAGTAGTATCTAATTTTACAGATTATTTCTATAATTTATTTATAACAAAGCAAAAAAATCCTCAAGATGATTTGATTAGTCATCTACTTGTAGTTCAAGAACAAAATGACAAACTTAGTAGGGAAGAATTATTATCTACTTGCATATTATTATTTGCAGCAGGTGAAGAAACCACAATTAACACAATTGGTAACGGTATATTAGCCTTGTTGCATCATCCTGAGCAGATGGAAAAACTAAGGAAGGAGCCGAAGATGATCGTAAGTGCGGTTGAGGAATTATTGCGATACGATAGCCCGGTACAGCATGCTCAAAGGATTGCAACTGAAGATGTAAACATCGGTGGACAATTAATTCGTACAGGAGATAAAGTAATTGCTTGCTTGGGTGCTGCAAACAGAGATCCATCTCAATTTTCTAATCCTGATCAGCTGGATATAACTCGGCGGGATAATCCTCATCTTGCATTCATAGAGGGTATTCATGCTTGTTTAGGTGCATCATTAGCTCGATTAAATACACAAACTGCTATTAATACACTATTGCAACGATTGCCAAATTTATCACTTACAACAGACAAACTTGAGTGGCGAAAGAATATTGCTTTACGGGGGCTTAAGTCTCTTCCAGTCAGTTTTAATTTATAGTGCATCCACAGCGGAAATATCACATTCGTCTCAATAATTAACGAAATCAGTGAGTATTAACATGGATAGGGATTCTATTGCAATTATTGGAATGGGGTGCCGTTTTCCTGGAGCAAAAAATTTAGAGGAATACTGGCATTTACTTTGTGAAGGTAGACATGCAATTACTGAAGTACCAGCAACAAGGTGGAATATAGAGGAATTTTATGATCCCGATTTAACAAAACCGGATAAAATGAATACCCGTTGGGGTGGCTTCTTAGAACAAGTTGACCAATTTGACCCTCAATTTTTCAATATTTCTCCACGAGAAGCGGTCAGTATAGATCCTCAGCAGAGGCTTTTATTGGAAGTTGCTTGGGAGGCATTAGAGGATGCAGGAAAAATTCCAGAGTATTTGGCAGGCACAAGTACTGGCGTTTTTGTAGGAATTTCTACTTTTGACTATGACAAGCTTCGTATTGCAAATCCGCTTTCCCTTGATGCTTATGCTGGGACTGGTACAACAAACTGTATTGCAGCAAATCGTATCTCCTACACATTTAATCTGTTTAGAGCATTGTTCTGAATTAGTAATTGGGATGTTAGGAATTCTCAAAGCGGGAGGAGCTTACGTTCCCTTAGATCCTACATATCCCAAAGAACGTATAAATTTCATGCTATCTGATGCCCAAGTTTCAGCGGTAATTACGAAACAATCTTTAGCAGAAAAATTGCTAGAAATACCAGTTAAAATAGTTTGCCTAGATTCAGATTGGAAAACGCTTAACTGCTATCAAAAAGAGAATCTGGTTAATTTTACAATGCCACGTAATCTAGCTTATGTGATTTATACATCTGGTTCTACTGGACAACCTAAAGGAGTGGCGATTTCTCATCAAGCTGTCAGTCGGCTGGTGTTTAACAATGAGTACATTAGCATAACTAACTCAGACGTGGTAGCTCAAGTCTCTAACCACTCCTTTGATGCTGCAACTTTTGAGATTTGGGGAACTCTTTTGCAAGGTGCTCGCCTGGTTGGCGTAGAGAAGGAGGTTGCTCTCTCACCGTTGGACTTTGCAGAGTATATTCATCAGCAACAAATCAGCATTTGTTTCTTGACAACTGCTTTGATTCATAAGTTTGCTAGCGAAGCACCTCATGCCTTTAATGGTTTACGTCATCTCTTGTTTGGCGGTGAAGTAGCTGATGTGAGCAAGATCAACACGCTCTTTTGTGAGAGTTCTCCTCAGCGATTACTCCATGTTTATGGACCAACAGAGAGTACAACGTTTTCCTCAAATTACTTAGTACGTGACATGGCAAATACAGACCAAAACCTTCCAATTGGTTATCCTATTGCCAATACACAAATTTACATTCTTGATCGCCATCTTCAGCTTGTGATGATTGGTGTTCCTGGAGAAATATATATTGCTGGTGATGGCTTAGCTCGTGGTTACTTCAATCGTCCTGATCTAACAGCGGAAAGATTTATTCCCAACATCTTTAGCCAGCAGCCTGGAGCACGCTTGTATAGAACTGGAGACTTGGGTTGTTATTTACCAGATGGGTCGATTAAATTTTTGGGACGGATTGATCATCAAGTAAAATTGCGTGGCTTCCGGATTGAGTTGGGAGAAATTGAGACTGTTCTTACCCAACATCCGAGTATAAATGATGCAATTGTTATTGCTAGAAAAAATGTACCTAATGAGCATTGTTTAGTAGCTTATTGTACAACTTCTCAAACAAAAATTTCTTCAGAACAACTTCGTCAGTTTCTTAAAATAAAATTGCCAGATTATATGATACCAGCAGCTTTTGTGTTGTTGCCGGAATTTCCTTTGACACCTAATGGTAAAGTAGATCGTCGTGCCCTACCGATGCCTGATATTTCTCAGTCAAAAAAAGGTTTTATTCCTCCCCGTGATGCATTGGAACAGCAGCTTGTTCAGATTTGGGAAGAACTATTAGGGCTTAGCTTAATTGGTGTTCAAGATAATTTCTTTGATCTTGGGGGACATTCACTATTAACGATTCGCTTAATTTCTCAAATTCAACAGAAATTTAGCAAGAAGTTGTCTCTTACTGCCATTTTTCAAAACCCGACGATTGAACAACTCGCTCATCTTCTTCGGGAATCAACAGATTCTTCCTATTTTTCTCCTCTAGTCGCTATTCAACCCCGTGGCTCAAAACCACCGTTTTTTTGTGTTCCCGGAGCTGGTGGAAATATAATTTACCTCTATAGTTTGGCCCGCCATCTAGGTTTTGACCAACCTTTTTATGGACTACAAGCACGAGGACTAGATGGAGAATTACAACCTCACCGCCAAATACAAGAGATAGCCGCTTACTATATTGAATCAATACAAAAGCTACAACCTCATGGACCATATGTTTTAGGGGGTCATTCTTTAGGTGGTAAAATAGCATTTGAAATGGCGCAGCAGTTACAAAAACAAGGGCATCAAGTAAGTTTACTTGTTATTTTTGATACTAATGCTCCCTATTTAGATATTGAGCCTGTTGGAGCTAACTGGGATGATCCTATGTTTCTTATCCATTTAGTTGGTGTCTGGGAAAATTTTTATGGAAAGAAATTCGATCTCACATACGACCTTTTGCAATCAATGACGCCAGATGAGCAAATAAATTGTCTGAAAGAGCAATTACAAACATTAGGCTTATTACCTTTAGAAGTAAGAACTGAGCAGATTATGGGTCTAGTGGAAGTATTCAAAGCTCAGCTTCAAGTTCGCTATGTAGCACCTAAAGATGTTTATCGAACTAAAATAGCGCTTTTTCGAGCACAAGAAATTCATCAAGACAGCACTGCTGTCTTGAATGAACCAGCTTATGATTGGGATCTGTTTTCAGATGGGCCAGTAGATGTGTACTCTATTCCAGGTAATCATATTTCAATGATGACTGAACCTCATGTTCAAAATTTGGCAGAAAGACTCAAAGCCTGTATTGAGCGAATACAAGAGAAAAACCAAACAACTATATAAAGAATCAAGCATAAGATAATGCTTCAAATAGAAGGATTAATCAAAGAATATCGGCGGGGCGTTCGCAGTAACGATAACATTTCGCTCTCTGTAGAAGCAGGCGAAGTATTTGGGATATTAGGGCATAATGGGGCAGGAAAAACGACACTGGTCAATCAGATTATAGGGTTAGTTAAACCTACAGCAGGGCGTATCTTTCTTGCAGGTAAAGATGTAGTACTATCTCCAGATTTTGCACGACGAGTTTGTTCTGTGCAACCACAAGGTCATGTTCCCATTACAGGAATCACGCCACGTGAAGCTGTCGAGCTAGTTGGCTGTATTCGAGGTGGTGATCGTAAGCATATTCGCCGACGTGCTCAAGATTTGTTTGAGGCGTTAGAACTTGATCCTTGGATTAATAGAAGAGGTGAAAAGCTTTCTGGAGGGATTCGTAGGTTGGTAGCTTTTTGTATGGCGGCAGTAAAACCAGGTAAATTAGTGATTCTTGATGAACCAAGTAATGATGTAGATCCTGTGCGCCGACGGCTTTTATGGCAACAGGTGCGAAATTTAGCAAATACTGGTTGTGCTGTAATGCTTGTAACACACAATGTCATAGAGGCTGAACGTGTTGTTGATCGTCTAGCAATTATGGATAGAGCAAGGATTGTTGCTAGTGGTACACCGTCTTCATTAAAAGCTCATTTATCTGGTGATTTCCGATTGGAAATAGTACTTGAACCTGGAGTACCAATGCCTGAGTCTCCTTCGTTCGTGAGAGCAACTGTCATAGCAGGACGCCGTTTAGTAATGACAGTGTCATCTAGTTCTATTGGAGAAGCGATCACTTGGGCTGAAAGTCTCTCGAAGCAAAATATTACAGAAGAATTTTCTTTAGGCATATCAACACTTGAAGATGTTTATCTTCATATGCTTGGAAGCGCAGGTGATTCAGTAATTACAGAGGAATAGAGTATCATGGCGAATTGGTTCACTAACTACTGTTTAGTTCTACGTTGGCAAATTTTACGTATTAGATTTGAGCTACCGTTTTTTGTATTAGTAGAAGCATTAATGGCAACGGGAATCGTGATTGGCTTTGCCTTTCTATATCCCAATATTGACAAGCAGACTGCTCTTTATTTAGGTACAGCAGCACCTACTATTATCCTCATTACTTTAGGAATTGTTATTGCTCCTAATACAATTTCCCAGGCTAAGTTAGCGGGCATTGTAGACTACATGAAATCTTGGCCTGTGCCAAGAATGATTTATCTTGCTGCTGACGCTACAATGTGGTTAATGGTTGCATTACCAGGTATTGCTTTAGGTCTCCTGACAGCTGTTCTTTATTTTGGTATTAGTTTAAACATAAGTTGGTTAGTGATACCAACATTTTTGCTAGTTTTTCTAACGTCAATAGGAGTGGGTTATGCCATAGCCTACCTCTTATCACCGATGATAACCAGTTTAATTACTCAAATAGTAGTCTTTTTCGTACTTTTGTTCTCTCCGATTACTTTCCCCGTCTCCCGCCTCCCTCACTGGCTCGCACTAGTTCATCAAATTTTACCTGTTCAATATATGGCTGAGGTTGTGCGTGGTACTCTTGCAACCAGAGATTTTGAAGCGCGTCCAATTGCCTTTTTTATTCTTGGTGTATGGTGCTTAATTGGATTTATTACTGCTCACGCTGCAATGACTCATCAAAATTGATGATGTAAATACATTATAACCCTCTTCTGTGACTTTCCGGTTATGATGAATAGAACAAACAAAAGAGAAAATTCTATAAAGTAAGTAGAGCAATAAATGTAGAATTACAAATCCTGAAACATCTTGTGTTTAATTGTTTAACCACTATTTTTGTTTTGTTTTATTTCTCGCTGGTTAAATATCTTTCCTAATTCTGATTTATTGCTGGGATTCAATCACCTAATTTGTGCCATGAATTAATTTAAACCTTTTTTTCTTCTGAATAATTTCACTAGCTATTACTTATTTAATTCAGAAAGTAACAGAAGAAAGGTAGTATTATGTTCATTAATCAATATAGTTCTAAATGGATAAGCTATCCCAAACCTAACCCTCAAGCAGATTTGCGCCTTTTTTGCTTTCCTCATGCTGGAGGAAACAGTGGTATATATTCTTCATGGGCTAAGTATTTACCAAAGAATGTTGAGGTTTGTCTAATTGAGTTGCCAGGACATGGTTCTCGATTGAAAGAAGTAGCTTATGATCGCTTGCAACCTCTAGTAGAAGCAATCTCATCTGTTCTTATGCCTTGTCTTTTAGAAACTCCATTTGCTTTCTTTGGGCATAGTATGGGTGCATTGATCAGTTTTGAATTGGCGATTCAACTACGAAAACTCTACTGTAAAAAACCAATTCATCTATTTGTATCGGGTTGTCGCGCTCCTCAAACTTTCTGTGAGATTAGCCCTATTGATACTTTGTGCGATGTCGGTTTTATTGAGCAGGTAAGCAAATACGGCGGGTTGCCGGACGAGGTATTGCAAAATTCAGAATTTATGGAGCTAATATTACCTACATTAAGAGCAGATTTTAATCTGATAGCATCTTATACTTATGTTCCTGAGCTACCACTGGATTGCCCCATGACAATTTTTAGTGGGTTGCAAGATATATCCATTAACTATACTCATCTTAAATCTTGGCAACAACATACCAAATCTGCATTTACAATTCAGATGTTTCCTGGTAATCATTTTTTCATTCGATCACATCAACATCTTTTATTAGCTTTGTTAAGCAAAATTTTGCAAAATTTAGTTGAACAAGATTAAATTTTTAGTTAATAAACAATAATTAATTGGATTGAATATAATAATGTTAAATTCTTTAAAAGATGACTTGAAAATTATTCTTCAGCGAGATCCTGCTGCTCGTAATTACATTGAAATATTATTATTTTATCCTGGTTTATATGCAATCATTTGCTATAGAATAGCACATTGGTTATATAGCTATAAATTCCCATTATTGCCACGCTTAATATCTCATCTATCTCGATTATTCACTGGCATAGAAATTCATCCTGGAGCCAAAATTGGTAAGGGAGTTTTTATAAATCATGGTATGGGTGTTGTAATTGGAGAAACCGCAATTGTAGGAGATTATACTTTAATTTATCAAGGAGTGACCCTTGGTGGTACTGGCAAACAAACAGGAAAGCGTCATCCTACCTTAGGTAAGAATGTTATGGTTGGAACAGGGGCCAAAGTTTTAGGTAATATTCAAATAGGCGATCAAGTCCGCATAGGTGCAAATTCTGTGGTCTTGCAAGATGTTCCCTCAGACTGCACTATAGTAGGAATTCCAGGTCGCATTGTTCGCCGAAACAATGAGTACGTTGGTTTCTTAGATCATCAAAAACTACCGGATACAGGGACAGGCGTTATTAGTGGTTTATTAGATAGACTTGAAAAAATAGAAGAAGTAATTAAGCTTTTTACAACACATCAACAAGAGGCATTAATACAGAATGAAAATGCAAAAACCAAGTAATAGGGCTTACGTATTTGTAAAAAATATTATTCATATACCAATACTATTGCCAATTTATGAACTTATCCCACTAGGAAAAGTTTTAAAAGATGAAATTAATGATTTTATCCCGCAATTATGTAACGCGAGAAAAACAACCTCACCCGCTTTACTGTACATGCCTATAAGGATTAAAAGAGGGAATAATTGCTCATCAATGTCAGGTGGGGTGTGGAATTCACTCCATCAGGTGAAGGCGCAGAAAAAAACTAAAAATTAGTATAAAAAAGATTAAGCAACTATAAAACTAATCTTGCCGTATAGTTGTTTAATTGATGGATAAGTATTGAGACCACAGGTTTTTTTTCAGTTCCTGCACTTGCTTGCTTTATGCAAGCCGAGTGATATATGTAGGCTACTATAATGATGACGCAGATAGAAGTTCCCCTTATTGGCAAAATCAAGCATCCGCTTCGTTGGGCGGTGGGGTTAATAGTAGCAGGTTCTTTAGTTGTTGGTACAACTACTACTTATTATCTAGTGAACCGAGGAACACGTGAACAAGATATCAGCCAATTAACTGTTCCTGTACAAACACAAAATGTCACTCTGCGGATCACTGCGAGTGGTAAGGTTGTACCTATTCAAAGTGTCAATATCAGTCCCAAAAACCCTGGCGTTATTGCACAGTTATATGTGGAACAAGGCGATCGCGTGGAACAAGGACAAGTCATCGCCCGCATGGATGTAGGTGAAATTCAAGCGCAAATCCAGCAAAACCGCGCCAATTTAGCCCAAGCACAAGCACAGTTAGATCAAGCGCGTGCAGGGAGTCGTCCCCAAGAAATTGAGCAAGCTAGAGCCAGATTAGCCCAAGCAGAGGCACAATTAGCTCAAGCCCGTGCCGGCAATCGCGCCCAGGAAATTGCCCAAGCACAAGCACAAGTAAATTCAGCCCAAGCACAGGTGACTCTCACCCAATCACGGGTGAACCGCTATCGAGAATTAACCCAGCAAGGGGCAACTTCTCAAGACCAATTGGAACAGTATATTAGTGAAGACCAAAGAGCAAAAGCTAGTTTAGATGAAGCCCAAAAACGACTGTCACTATTAGAAAGTGGTAGCCGCAATGAGGAAATCACAGCTAGGGAAGCTGCTGTTACTGAAGCCCGCGCCGCATTAGTTCTGTTGCAAAATGGCAGCCGTCCAGAAGAAATTGCTCAACGTCAAGCAGCAGTGAAAGGGGCGGAAGCTCAAATCCAAGCGGCAGAAGTCAGGCTCCAAGATACAGTTATTCGTGCGCCTTTATCAGGAATTGTCACCCAAAAATACGCCAACGTCGGTGCATTTGTTACTCCCACCACTTCGGCTTCTACTAGTGCTTCTGCAACTTCAAGTTCTATTGTCGCCGTTGCCAAAGGATTAGAAGTGCTAGCGCAAGTCCCAGAAGTTGATATTGGTAGAATTCAACAAGGACAACAAGTAGAAATTATTGCTGATGCTTATCCTGACCAAGTATTTCAGGGTAATGTGCGTTTAATTGCCCCGGAAGCCGTAGTAGAACAAGGTGTGACATCCTTTCAGGTACGAGTAGTATTAGAGACAGGTGCAGATAAACTGCATTCAGGCTTAAATGTAGACTTGACCTTCTTAGGCGATCGCGTTAGTGATGCTTTGGTAGTACCAACAGTCGCAATTGTCACCGAACAAGGCAGAACAGGCGTATTAGTAGTTAATGAAAAAAATCAACCTCTATTTCGGGAAGTAACCATCGGTGCCCAAATTCAAGACCAAACTCAGATTTTACAAGGACTCCAAGAAGACGATCGCGTCTTTACCAACCCACCAAAAGAATACATTACCGAAAGAACCAGACAACAGAACAACCAATAAAATTTTTCATCCATCTCTTATACCTGTTCCCCGAATTACGAATTATCATGAATTTCCTCGAAAGTGTGCAAATGGCAGGCAAAACTCTGCTATCCAATAAATTGCGTAGCGCCTTGACGATGTTGGGAATTGTCATTGGTAATGCTTCAGTAATTGCCATGATTGGTATTGGAGAAGGCGGACAAAAGTTTGTTACCCAAGAACTAGAATCTTTAGGGCCAAACGTATTATTTGTCATTCCCGGTAATCGCGCCACACAGCAGATTTCTTTTGATTTACCGAAAACTTTAGTGTATGAAGATGCTCAGGCGATCGCCAATCAAGTACCCACTGTAGCATCAGTCACGGCTGAATTGAATAGTCGGCAAGTAGTAACCTACCGTAACAGAAATACTAACGTTAATATTATAGGTACAACACCCAGTTTCTTAAATGTGCGTGACTTTGAAACCGCCACAGGGCGATTTTTCACCGAAGTAGACATGCGGCGCAGTAACCAAGTTGTGGTACTTGGTGCAGACTTAGCAGAAAGACTCTTTGGTAGTAGCAACCCTGTGGGTGAGCAGTTAAGAATTAGAAATGCTAGCTTTCAAGTAATTGGCGTATTAGAAAGTAAAGGCTCAAACTTAGGTGTTAATTACGATGAAGCCGCTTTAATCCCCTTAATTACTATGGCTAACCGGATTGTCGGGCGGACTTCTCCTTTTGGATTAGAGTTAACTTATATTGTTGCTTCAGCCGTAGATGCTGAGAGTGTGGACGCAGCCCAATTTCAAATCACTAACTTACTACGCTTACGGCACAAAATTACTGGCGAAGACGATTTCACAATCAACACCCAAAAAGATGCGTTGCAAACCGTTGGTCAAATCACAGGTGCATTAACCATTATGCTAGCTGCGATCGCCGGCATATCATTATTTGTGGGTGGCATTGGCATCATGAATATTATGCTAGTTTCTGTCACCGAACGCACCCAAGAAATTGGATTACGCAAAGCTATAGGTGCTACCGAACAAGATATTTTACTTCAGTTCATGATTGAAGCAGTCATCGTTTCCGCGGCTGGTGGGTTAATAGGAACTGGTATTGGTGTCAGTGGGATTTTGTTCGTAGCAGCTTTCACACCTCTAGAAGCCGGGATCTCTACCGCAGCCATCGCTACAGCAGTTGGTGTTTCTGGTGGAATTGGTTTATTTTTTGGCGTTGTTCCTGCACGTCGCGCCGCTAAACTTGACCCCATCGTTGCTTTGAGAAGTGCTTAGGACGGTTAATCTTCTATAGAACCCATTTGGGATATTGGGAGAAAAAGTAAAATAAAAGTAAATGCCGTACTCCAACAGCTTAACTGATAAAGAGCGGGAAATCATTGAACCACTTTTACCTGGCTTTGTTGCATGAAACAAAAAAAAACACACCAACTCTGCCAAGAATTGGTAATTAATCTTCCACTTTATAACTGTCTGGTTTGCCCAATTGGATCATACGGTTAAGGGCAGCACATTGTAGAAATAGCTCAACAGCTTGATTGTCAAAAAAGCGTCTTCCTAACTTACCACCAAAGAAGGTTTTGAGCCAACAGGCAATTTCACCGATAACTTGCTTAAACGCCTCGATAGGGTAGAGTGATCCGGCACTGCTAGCTCAATGCCCATGAGCATGAACAGCGACTCCAAAAACCCCTCTGCTTGCCGCCCTGGTAGATGAAACACTGCTTGAATTGTACCCATCGTAGCGATTGCCGTATCTGAGTAATAATTCGATGCTCCGTTTTTTGCTGGTTGAGCCACTGCTCGATTACTTCTTCGTTCACCCAGAAGGTTATACTGCCTCGTTGCTTGAGTGCCGCATCATAAGGGACTAGCAGGAAAATAAAGTACCAACTAAACCGGGACGATAGTAATATCCCATTTGGGTAATGTTTCAGAACGTTGCCATTGGGGTTGGTACTGTTCTAACTCTTGTGATAGAACCTTAATTCCTTTTTCATAGGTGGTTTCAACCAGATGTACAATGGGCGCAATTCCTTTCCAGGTCATATTGGCAGCCCAATGAGCTGCG
>JAKOMP010000110.1 GCA_022241785.1 Cyanocohniella sp. LLY
GAGTTATGGTGGTCACAACTTAAGTCATTCTTGCGGATGTTTTCACCGACTACAACAAAAATGGTAGATCGAATTATTTCTGTTGCACTTGACTTAATAAATCCTCAACATTTAAGAAACTGGTTTGCTAATTGCTGTTACTGTACCTCATAACAGCCGGAAAGGCTGTATGGCAACTCACAGGTACTTTTGCTGAATCATTGTTAAGTGATCTCATTGATTCAAGAATCCCCGTCGATTTATCGCGGGGAGTGTCAAAAGGCTAATGTAGATTGACTCAAGACAAAAAATGCTACCTGGAATAAGCCGACAATAAAACCTAACACACCACCCAAAGTGACAATTGCCTGCAATTCATTTTTGACAATTCCCTCAATGGCGTTTTCTAAATCAGCAGGTGAAGTAGATTTCACACGGTCAATAATCACTTGATCTATGGATAAAATCGGGATTACCTGGGCAACAATATTTTCTAAATCTTTTTCTAGATACCGCTCTAAAATTTGGGCTAATTCTTGACTCACCACTTCCAAGGAAGAACTAACTACAGGTGAAGAACTCAAACGATTCAGTAAGAGTGTAGCAATATTGTCCCAGTTCACGGAATCTGTTAATCCTTGGAGTAAATCACCACCACTCGTTTGGATATAATGACGGACACTTTCGCGTGTAGTTTTGCGGAGTTGCCTGACTGTACCCACGGGCAAATTTTGGAGTGATAAATTTACCAATACTCGCTTCAGGCGATCGCGCATCTGTAAGACTTCGACTAATTCCTTTAAACGCCCATTGGTAGCATCTTTTTCGTCCAAGCAAAAAGTTCGCAGTCGCGTCAGAGTATTCCGTAAGCCAAATAAATTTGCTACTACCCAATAGGTACCACTGGTTTTTTCCCGAAAGCTTTCATCAATAGTTTGAATCGTGCGATCGGTTAAAAAATCTATAATTATCTGCCGTAACACATCTGGTGGTAAAACCACCTGCAATAGCCAATCAGCCAAACGTGTCGCTTGTTCGTCAGTTAGTTGCAATTCCAGCAACACTTGGTCAAAAATTTGATTGATCTGTGCTTCGAGAAAATCTTCCCCCCGGGCTAAAACTTTTAGCAGGCGTGGCAATGATTCGCCTAATAAATCACGCAAAATTCCCGCCACAATTTTGGCGCTTTTTTGGTTTTTATCTGCCTTAATTTGTTCCACAGCCATTCGCAACAACCACAGAATTGCTGACTGTACGCGTTCTGTTTCTAACAAGCGCCGCGCCAGTTTTTGCAATTCCCCTGGAGTCAATAATGACCCCATAATGGTGTTGGAAATATTCTTAGCCAGACGTTCCTGATTGCGAGGAATCAATCCAGGAGTGAATGGTATTCTTCGTCCACTAATATAAATTGCTCGGTAGGGACGAAATAACATTTTGATGGCTATATCATTTGTGAAATAGCCGATAACCGCACCCAGCACTGGGGGTAATACATAAAACCAGAGTGAAGACGAATCCACAGGATTTTGGATTTTGGATTTGGGATTTTGTCAAAAGTTCTTAGGAAGGCAAGCCACTCCTAGGAGCCTTTTTCGGATGGATATTGGATTTTGAATTGGGGATTGGAGCATTTGCCCATTTCCAGTCTTCAAACTCACATTTTCCATCTCAAATCTAAAATTTAGATAGTACCAGCACTCCCATCATACCGTTCGCAATGGGATAGTGTGTGACTGACGCAAAACCAACTTGGCGGGCTAACTCTACTTGCTCTTTCCCTGTGGGGAAACGATCTAGGCTGGGACTGATGTAAGCGTATTCTTCTTTTACACCCATATTCTGGGCAATTGGTACGACTATATGATCCAAATACCATTGCTGAAAAGTGCGAATTTGCTGATTTTCGGGACGATGAAAGTCTAAAATTGCCGCTTTAGCACCAGGCTTGAGGACGCGATGTAATTCTTGAAGGCTACGGGGAATATCTGTAACGTTTCTTAACCCATAGCCCATCGTAGCTGCATCAAATTGGTTGTCATCGCCGGGTAAATTGAGTACGTCAGCTTCTATCCAAGAAATAGGAGGGTGAGGATATTGCTTTTGGGAGCGTTCTTGAGCTGCGGCTAAAAGGTTTGGGGAGAAATCCACACCATGTACATGTCCTTTTGCTCCAACACGGCGTGCCAAACGCAAAGCTAAATCACCACTCCCACAACATAAATCTATGCAATGATCTCCCGGTTTGGCTGCGCTCCATTTGACTGTCATTTCCTTCCATATACGATGCTGTCCCAGACTCAAGAAATTATTTAATTGGTCATAAACTGGAGCAATCCGGTTGAAAATATCACGAATTTCTTGATTCATCGAAACTCCTGGGTCTGAAACCCCGTGCTTTTAGTACGGCTTTACGTGGTAAAGTGAAAACTATGTACCGAGGGACATCCGGGAATTTAAGTCTGTGAAGCAAACATAAGACCGAAAAACCTTCGGGGTGGAGGCAGTTGCTAGGAAGCAGAAATCTAAGTCGTGAGGCTTAGAGAATCCTTGTGCTTTTAGGTCAAGGAGTATGTCAAGTGTGGCTGATTCGCATTTTAAGAAGTTGCTCACCCAGTCCAGCATAGCCAAATCTGTACCAAATAAAAAGAACCTGAGTTCGGGATAATCTCAAACCCGATTTTGTCGTGCTTCTGGCTGAATACTTACGATATGCCGCCGCGAGGGAAACAAAGTGTAACGACGCAAACACAGGGGTTTTGTGATTCCTAGAGCCTCCGGCACGCTACGCGGTAAGCGCAGCCATGCCCGTTAGGGCTTTACCCTGCGGTCGCAATGACAATTTTTCTCCTGGATATGATATTTAGTTCTTAACCCAAACTGACGTTAAAAAGACACTGAAGTGAGGGGGGACTTGCCAATAATCAAAGTATTAATGGCTTTGGGAGCAGGGGAAACAGGGGGAGAATAAATCTGATAGTCGTATTAGATGCAGGAATTGAGTAATTTAATTTTTGGATGTCCCTAAATTTTGGAAACTACAGCAGTTTTCAGATCAATAGAGTACCCTAGCCTAAGTGCCTCTCACCTCTAGCCTCTCACCTCTAACCTCTCACCTCTAACCTCTCACCTCAGTCTCTCCCCCATAGTTCATGGCAATCCCATAAGCAGTTAAACTGTTGCTGGTTCCCAGCGATTACTAGTAAGAGCGATCGCTACTAGTTCTGTAGATAAGCGAATTAAATTCAATTCATCTTCTCGCAACGAGCAAGATTGTTGCCACTGAAGCGATAACACGCCTAACATATGATGGCGGTAGATGATAGGAATAACTAAATGTGCTTGTGTACTAGTCTCTTGATAATGAGCTACATCAGCCAGTTTGGCATCTTTGGCTACATTTAAGGAAACTTGCATTTGCCCAGTGGCGATCGCTTCACTTGTCAGTGGATCTTGATTTAGCCAGTTTTTGATAGCACCCGCACGACAATAACCACCTTGGGTTGACGCTAGCTTATTTCCCTGAACTAGCTGCAAAATACAGCTATCTACGGCAAAACTTTCACTAAATACCGTAGCAATTGGTGTGAGAATTTCCTCTAAACTATGAGCTGCTTGTGTTACCTGCACCAAAACAGTTAACAACGCCATTTGAGCATTAGCCCGGCGTAATTCTTCTGTTCGTTGCTTGAGTAAGTCGTAAGTTTCTGCGGCCCTCTGCACTACTGCTTTGAGTTCACCAGGGTCCCAAGGCTTAGTGATATATTTGTAGACTTGTCCGGCGTTAATTGCCTCTACCAAGTCCTCAATATCAGTAAACCCGGTGAGGATGATTCTGACAGTATCGGGAAACTGAGGCACAGTTTTGCTGAGAAACTCAGTTCCTTTCATTTCTGGCATTCGTTGATCAGAAATGATTACCGCCACTTCGCCTTCTGCTGCCAATACTTCCAGAGCATTAACGCCACTATCGGCTTTGAGGACATTAAAGTCCCGCCGAAAAGTGCGATATAGCAAATCAAGATTATCTGGCTCATCATCAACTACCAAAATTTTGAGTTTTTTTGGTCTTTCTAAATTAGATAATTGACGATGACTTGTATGAGTTTCCGCAATGGGATTATCCATGAGATAATTCCTATCAATATTGATTAATTTGGTTATATTCCATACCCAGGTTATTTGAGAATAGCCGTGAAGCCTTGCGTAAATGTACGAATGTAATTTTAAATTGCTTGACTTTAATAGATGTTTAGCTTTTTTGCCCTATCTTCTCAGTTTTTATCCCTTACGTGTAAGTATTATTCATAACTCATATTTTTGTTCGGCGGTAGAGTATGGGGATAGTCAACGGTTAAAGATTACAATAAAATTTGCTGACGAGGAAATCACCCTCTCAAGTTGAAGCTCCCACCCCAGAATTATGACTAATCTACCTCCTAATGCTCAAAATCCTGAAAATGCTACTAACGATGTCATCCCCGAGTTACTCAAAAAACTGAGGCAAAAACAAGGCACCTGGGTAGAATGGGGCATGTCCATCGCTTCCCTACAAAAAGCCGGTTACAATCCCCAGGAGATTTTTGAGGAAACTGGATTTGAGCCAATTCAACAAAATCAGGTAATTGTTGGTTCCCAAGTTTATAATTCTTTGGAAAAAGGTGGGGCATCAGAAGCCGCGCGATCGCACTTTACTACACGCGGTAGTGATGTTTTGTATGAACTGCGTTTGCTCACCCAAGAAGAACGTGCAGCGGCGGCTGAATTGACTTTTGTCCACAAACTTGATGTTGATGAAGCACGGGAAGTAGCCAAAGCCATTAAAGATTTTTCTCGGTTGCGAAATTTACCATCCGGATTTTCTGCCCACCCGGGAGATGCTGTGGCTTACCAAGCGTGGAAATTAGCACGGCAATATACAGATTTACAAGAGCGATCGCGCCTGATTGCCAAAGGGTTAAAATTTGCCCATACACCCACAGCTAGAAAACAAATTGAACAATTATTAATAGATTTTACGGTAGTATCCCAGCGTCCAGCTCCTATCTTGCCTTTTTATCGATTTGAGTCGGAAGACGAAGTACCACGCATCGTGCCAGTGGCAGGGGAGTTACCATTAACACCACAAGACTTGCAAGGAGTACCATTGGTAGAAACGATTCAGCCATTTGCTATGGTTAAGTTTGCTGGTGAGCAAGCATGGATACCATTACCAGGATGGCAAGTATTATTGAATGCAGAAGATCCCGTAGCGATTTTGTGTAATAGCGATCGCCTCCCCAATCAAACAAACACTACATCTACACCAGTCCTAGTAGTTGTAGATCGTGCCGATAGACAATGGAGTGACTCTAGCTACTTTGTAGTTGATCAAGGTGGTGAATTAGAATTTCAGTGGTTTGAAACTGATCCAGAAATTCCCCTACTAGGACGAATTGCGGTTATTGTGCGTCCTAAGAAAATCTTTGATGAAGAAATTAGTAAGGATGCTTGGCAAATTGATGAATAGTTGAGTGGGGACTGAGAAATTAAAAAACTAAGCTTTAATCTTGTTGCACCGATAAAGCTGATAGGGAACACCTATGCGATAGTGCTGGGCAGTGTCTATGTTACAAGTTCCTTCCCCGGAAATAGCTACTTGCTGTGGATAATCTCGTCTTCTCAGTCCTGGTGCAACTATCCATAAATTTAGCTGAGATGCTTCTGGTGTAGGCATTTCGGCTAAATTTTGCCAAAAAAGGGATAAATCAGGACGTTGATTTAAAATAGCCAAGCTATCTGGTGCTACTGTGTTTGTCTGACTTCTCAGCTTTTCTACGGCTAAAGCAAAACTTAACCCTAATGCTACATCCTGATAATTGCTGTATCCCACTACTAGCATCAGAGGAACAGAAGGTTCTAAATTCATATTGTGGGCAACTTGTTCAGGCTGGAAGGGTTTTTGAAACACTAAATTAGAAACTACAAAAACACAACTGAGAACACCCACAAGTAAAATAATGAACTTTGACTTTTTACTGTTGCTAAAACTGGCTGCTAGCAAAGCACAAAAACTGGGATAGTAAACAAAGTTATAGCGGGGAACAACAGTAATATCTTTACCTAATAAATAAGCAATAGTAAAAAATTGGATTAATATCAAAGTTGTAAAACTTACAAGTGTGAACGTTGCTAAATGAGTCTGATTATTTAACCATAAAATTTTTATTTTTTTGCAACCGTGCCATCCCACCCAAATAGCAAAAATTATCATCAGCAAACCACAGATAACGGTAATTACTAAAGGCTGATTTTCTACGGGTAAAGCAATTAACATTAACACCCAACTAATCAAAGTTTGATATATGGGTGCTATGTGCATAGTAGCAGGTAACCAATTGGTTTCAGAACTTTGAAAGTGGCGAAAAAGTACTATTGTCCAGGGAACAAAACTAATCCCAACTCCACTGATAGATAAAATGAGAGCCAGGATAACTTGGTGTTTGTTTACTTTAGTGTTATACCAATAAATTAATGCCAAAATTGTAGTGACTTCAGCAATCAAAGGCAGAATAAAAAAGTAATGTACATAAATACTAATACAATTAATAATAGTCCATAAAACCCAAACCCAAACTCTCAAGTGTTGCCGCTCGAAAATATCCCTTTGAATTTGGATGAGTCCCAATAATGCTAAAGTTATGAGAAACATAGGCATTGTATAGTGCCGTGCTTCTTGGGAAAGGTAAACAGCAAAAGGAGAAACAGCCATGATTAATGCTGCCATGATTCCAGAAGCGCGAGAGAAGGCTAGGCGATTGACACCATAAATTGCGGCGATGGCCCCAATACCAAATAAAACTGGTAGCGATCGCAATTTTTCCACCCACTCTGCACCCAAAGGGAGCATCCACCCTAACCAACGGTACATCCCACAAAAAAATAGCGGCGGATGGGTAGACTGATTAGCCAGATTTGCCGCAATTTGAGAACAGCTAACCCCCGACTGGTAAGTAAAAATTTTTGGTACGCTAGCAAGTGGTAAAGCTGCATCTAAGGGCAAATCGTAATAACTTTTGCCTAGACTAAAAATAGCTGTAATTACCTCATCCATCCACAGTGGTTTTAAGTCTAAATGCCAAAATCGTAAAACAGCACCAAGGGCCATCGCCCCAGCTAAACCCAGATAATGTAGATACCGTTTAATATTTGTCATTATTTAGTTATTCGCAATCCTATGGGATATCTACAGAAAAAATATAAGGAGGACATATTCATAACTCACTGAAAATTGCTATATGTAGACAGGACTTAAGTAACCCTAATGTATTCCGTCATTGCGACCGTAGGGAAGCAATCTCAAAGCCTTGATTTTCGTAGCGAGTGCGTAAGTCCTATATCTATTAGGACTTACGCAACTGGCATATTATTTTAAGTTTGTAGTGAGGACTTTAGTCCTCTCTGCGAGACGCTCCGCGGTAAGCGCAGCTATGCCCGCAGGGCTTTACAAGATAAGGGCTTAAGCCCTTACTACAAGCAAAAAATTTTTATTTTTTGTGACACTTGCGTAAGTCCTGAGATAATTATTTATCTTTGCAGTTTAATATGGCGATGCTAATTTGAGTAAATTTTTTTATATGCCTTACTTAATAGCAAAATGCTGTAATTTTATTCAAAAACTAAAATTTTATATATGTCAGACGCTAATTTTACAGCTACAGTGCCTCCAGAATCTCGCCAGCCACAATTATCTCAACTTCTTTGGGAAAAAACTTTAAAAATTCGTAATAGTCTGCGTCCTGGACAACAGCAAATGGCTGATTGGCAATCTGGGCCGTTAGCTATTTCCGCCGTTCCTGGTGCTGGTAAATCTACAGGGATGGCCGCAGCAGCAGCCATCGCCATTGCGCGTCAGTACGCAATTCCCCCCGAATCTCGCCCGTTGTACCGTCGTCAAATTGTTGTTGTGACCTTTACGCGTTCAGCGGCTGCTAATATTAAAGCCAAAATTCGCAAATACTTACGAGAGGATTTATCTTTACCGCAGACAGGCTTTGCTGTGTATACTTTGCACGGGCTAGCGTTGAACATTGCCAGTCGCCATCCTAATTTAGCAGGTTTAGAGTTAGAGAATGTCACATTAATCACGCCTAGTCAAAGCCACCGTTTTATCCGCACAGCCGTAGAACAATGGATTGCTGACCATCCAGGGCGATATTTACGGTTACTAGAAGGGCATCAATTTGACGGAGAGGAAACAGAAAGATTACGCCGTCAATCTGTGCTGCGAACAGAAGTTTTACCAGATTTAGCAACTACAGTTATTCATGAAGCCAAAAGTTCTGGGATATCGCCCGAACAACTACGCAATTGGAGTCAACAAACCACAGAGGAATATGCAATTTTGCAGGTAGCCGCAGGATTGTATGAACAATATCAAAACTTAATGCGATCGCGTGACTTCATCGACTACGACGACATGATTTTAGCCGCCCTGCGTGTTTTAGAAAACGACAGCGCCCGTCGCCGAGAACAAAAGGAAGTCTACGCCGTTTTTGAAGACGAAGCCCAAGATTCCAGCCCCTTGCAGACACAGCTGTTAGAGATTTTGGCAAGAGATCAGGAAGATGAGAGAAATAATTCTTTACTTCCCCACTCCCCACTCCCCACTCCCAACTCCCTACTGAACTTAGTCCGAGTTGGTGATCCTAATCAGGCGATTAACTCAACTTTTACGCCAGCTGATCCGATTTATTTTCGGGAATTTTGCCAACATTGCGATCGCTCTGGCAAACTAGCAACGATGGATCAAGCCGGTCGCAGTACTAGAGTTATCATTGAAGCGGCAAACTTTACCCTGGAATGGGTAAACAAGTTTTATCAAAACAAAAATCAATCATCTCCCCCAACGTCCCCATCCCCCTTTCGTTCGCAAAAAATCCGCCCTGTTGAAAGTAATGATCCTCAACTTAATGCCAACCCAGCACCCATAGGTAGAGGATTAGAACTGTATACACCGCGTGATATTCATCATACAGTTGAGTTAATTTCCCAAAGAGTCATTGAATTATTTGCTGAAAACCCTACAGAAGTGAGTGCGGCAATTTTGGTGCGGGAAAATCGCCAAGGAAGATGGCTAGCAGAAGCCTTAACACCTGTATGCAAAGAGCATAATATTACACTTTATGATGTGGGTGAACGCGATCGCCGTTCGCATATTCCCCAAGAAATTTTGGCATTACTGCAATTTTGCCATCGCCCTCATTCCCCGGACTACCTGAAAGCTTCTTTAGAGGTATTGGTACAGCGTCAATTGATTCCTACCCAAGACCTCAACGCCCTCGCTAGTCTCCCTGAAGAATTTTTGTATCCCGGCCCCTTAGCGCCACCCCAGTCAGAGCCGATACAAAAAGCCGCTAGTTTGTGTCGAAAGTTACTCCGCGCTCGTTTGGAATTGCCTTTATATCAGCTTATTTCCTTTCTCGCCTTAACTTTAAATTATGACCAAGCAGAATTGGCAACGGCTGACAAACTTGCAGAACGAGTAAATCAGCAAATAGCCGGCAATAGTTCAATGGGGGCGATGTTATCAACTTTAAGTGAAATTGTCAGTTCTGAACGGTTTGAACCAGTGGAAACAGATGATTTAGAAGCGCGTTATACCCGTTGTGGTCAATTGACAGTTATCACCATGCACAAAGCTAAAGGGTTAGATTGGGATTATGTATTTATGCCCTTTCTTCACGAAAACTTGATTCCTGGCAGATTTTGGGTTCCTCCCCAAAGCCAGTTTTTAGGGGATTTTACTTTATCAGAAGTAGCTCGCGCCCAAATTCGGGCGGCTCTCCACGGTGAATCTGACATCCCCGATGTCACCCAAGCATGGGAACAAGCAAAACATCTGAAAACGGCTGAGGAATATCGATTACTTTATGTTGCCATGACCAGAGCTAAACGCCTGCTGTGGATGTCTGCATCACAAAAAGCGCCTTTTACTTGGAGTAAACCGGAAAATTTACAAGAACAAGCGCCATGTCCAGTGTTTCCGGCTTTAAAAAATCACTTTTCTCAATTCGTAATTCGTAATTTCCCAGCCCCCATCTAGCCTCTAGCCGCTAAAACGAGGAACAATGAAATTATTTATCCGTGCTAGTATATTCGCCTTGATATTAACGAGCCTGTTAAATTTAGGATGTGGCATCACTAATAATAACAATGCTGTGGCCGATGGATTGGGTACACCAACTCAAATCAGCCAGAATGATGCTCCGAAATTGCCCAAGGCGATCGCAGATAAAATTTTAACCGATGCTTCCCAAGGTTCTGGGGTGGCAATTGCTGACTTAAAAATCACTCAAGTTAAATCCCAAACTTTTAGCAATCCCTGTAGATTCAACTTTGGCGAAATCTGTACCCAAGAATACAACCCTGTGGCAGCTTGGGAAGTGATTGTCAAAGTCCAAAATCAATCTTGGACTTACCACGTCAATCAATCCGGCTCCCAAATTGTTTTAGATCCTCAATTTAAAGTGGACTCTGGAAATACCAGAAAATAGTATATAATTATGGATTGTGTCGAATTGAAGCCAGACAATGCCTAAACTAAAGACCCGTAAAGCAGCGTCCAAGCGATTCCGTGCCACCGGTAGCGGTAAAATCGTCCGTCGCAAAGCTTTTAAAAACCACCTTTTAGAACACAAGTCTGCTAACAAAAAGCGTAGCTTTTCTAAAATGGCAGTTGTCAACGAACGCGATGAAGAAAACGTGCGCTTGATGCTTCCTTATTTGTAACTTTTTCAGGAAATACAGGAAATAAACTATGACTCGGGTAAAACGCGGTAACGTAGCTCGTAAACGCCGCAATAAAATTCTCAAACTAGCTAAAGGTTTTCGCGGTTCCCACTCAACTCTATTTAGAACCGCCAACCAACAGGTAATGAAAGCATTGCGGAGTGCTTACCGCGATCGCAAAAAGAAAAAGCGTGATTTTCGTCGCCTGTGGATCACCAGAATTAATGCTGCGGCTAGACAACATGGTTTGAGCTACAGCCAATTGATTGGTAATTTGAAAAAAGCCGATATTCAACTCAACCGTAAGATGTTGGCACAATTGGCAGTTCTCGATCCTGCTAGCTTTGGCAAAGTTGCGGAATTAGCACTTCAAGCTAAACAATAAAGGTGGTAACGGATGAATAACCGATGTAACAGATGGCGCATGATGAATCCGTTACATCTGGTATTATCCGCTATCATTTTTTTTATTTTCTGGTGGACAATTTTGGGAACAGGAGCGATCGCATCAGCCGCCCCAATGCCAGAAATTCAACGACGAGGTTACTTAACTATTGCCGTTAAAGATAACTTGCGTCCCTTAGGATTTAGAGACGATAATGGTAACTTACAAGGCTTAGAAATCGACTTAGCAAAGCGTTTGGCATTGGACTTGTTAGGGAAAGCAGATGCTATCAAGTTGCAACCAGTAGCCAACCGCCATCGCCTGTCTGTAGTCTTAAACAATAAAGTTGATTTAGCTATCGCCAGAGTCACAGCCACAGAATCCCGCGCTCGGTTAGTTAGCTTCAGTGTTCCTTACTACTATGATGGGGCTGTCATAGTGACAAAAGATACTGCTGTGCGGCGGATAAGTGATTTAAATAACCGGAAAATAGCCGTCATTAACAACTCCAGCACAGTCGCCCAAGTGCGGTATTATATGCCCGAAGCCGAGTTAGTGGGAGTTAAATCATATCAAGAAGGGCGATCGCTCACAGAAAATAATACCGTAGATGCCTTTGCCGCCGATGCCAGCGTTCTCAGCGGTTGGGTGCAACAATATCCCCAATACAGGATTTTACCTACCAAACTATCAACAGAACCCTTATCTGTAGTCATGCCCAAAGGATTACAGTACGATCAATTAAGAAGACAAGTCAACGAAGCGATCGCTCAATACACAGCAGAAGGTTGGCTCAAAGAACGAGTCCAACATTGGGGACTAGGAACAAGAATGTAAATACTTCCTCATCTCTCCACGTCCCCCAGTATCCGATAATAGATAAAGAAATAATATTTGTATTTGCAGGCAATGGATAAAAACTTAGCTATTATTTATCTCTCAATTTTTGTGGGTTTGCTTTTATTTGCAGTGGTGAATGTATTTCAGCAAATTTTCAAAACTCGCAAACGTGAAACCGCCTTATCACGGTTACGCAAAAAGCTAGAAAAGGAAAAAGGTACGGCTCAAGAATATTACGAGTTGGCTAGTATTTATTCAGAAAAAAAACTATTTTCTCAAGCCGTGGCGCTGTTTCAAAAAGCTCTTAAAGCTGCTGAAGAAGAAGGAGAAGAAAATAGTGCGCCTATTTACAACGGATTAGGTTATGTTTACTTTGGCCAAGAGCAATATGACTTAGCGATTCGTCAATACAAAGAAGCTTTGAAACTGAAACCAGATTATGTGACAGCACTGAATAATCTCGGTCACGCCTACGAACGAAAAAAATTAACTGCACAGGCCTTACAAATGTATGAAGATGCACTCAAGTTTGCTCCCAACAATAAAACTGCAAAACGCCGTGCTGAATCTTTGCGCCGCTTGGTTTCTGCGTAAATAGTCAAAGCTAAAAAACTCACATATGTACTCTGCATCTTTGTGGTTAATTGACACTCCTCGACCTAAAGGTACAAGGATTCTACATTCACAGACCCGCCGTTAGACAGCAGGCTTGCGCCAACCGCCCAAGAGGGCAAATCTCCTGTAGCGTAAGTTCCGGTATGCCCTACCGTACTGAGTCCTAATCTCAAAATGTTGATTGCTGCATTGACATCTCTGTCTTCTACGTACCCACAATGCGGACAAATATGAGTCCTGGTAGACAGAGATTTTTTCACTTTCTCACCACAGTTAGCGCAATTTTGGCTTGTGTTATGGGGAGGAACTGCAATAGTTACCTTCCCGTATTTGTGACCAAAATATTCCAACCAAGCGCGGAAAGTGTACCAACCAGCGTCAGAAATTGATTTAGCTAGATGTCGATTACGTACCAGCCCTTTCACATTTAAATCTTCATAGGCTACCAAATCGTTAGATTGGATGACGGAGTACGCTAATCTCTTGCAATACTCTTTTCGTTGCCTACTTACCCTTAAATGTTTACGGGCATATCGATTTCTAGCTTTGTGGTAATTATGAGATTGTCGTTGTTTGGCTTTTTTCTTGTCTTGACTGAACTTCTTGGACTTTTTGCGGTTAGCTCGATTTAACTGTTTTTCTGATTTGCGGTAAAACTGGGGTGAAGGCTCTACATTGCCTTTATTATCAGCAATGAAATACTTCAATCCCAAATCAATACCCACTACTTGATTTGTGGGTTGAGTCTCAACTCTAACATTAACGTCAATCGCAAATTGAGCATAGTACCCATCAGCACGACGTACTAACCGCACTCGCTTAATTTGCTTGATGTCATAGTAATTAAGGTCGTAAGTTCCCTTTAATTTCAGAGTACCAATACCTTTTTTATCCGAGAAAGTGACAGACTTCCTAGTCTCTGAAAGCTTCCACCCAGTTGATTTGTATTCAACTGAACGGCAGTTTTTCTTAAACCTTGGAAAACCTGTCTGGGAAAGTTTGCTCAAGTCGGCAGAGCCGCCCACGCAACTTTCCGCTTTTTTACCTTTAACCTTCTTCTTACAGTTGTCGTAAAACCGAGCGATAGCAGACCAAGAACGTTCAGCAGCAGACTGTCTCGCCATTGAGTTGAGTTCATCAGCAAAGGGGAATTCACTAGCTAATACAGCGCAATATTTATTCAATGCGTACTTGTCTACTTTTGATTCTTTGTTATCCATCCAGTAGCGCAAGCACTTGTTTTGGATGAATTGACTAGTACGGATTGCTTCGTCTATTGCCTGATATTGCTTGACTTTTCCTTTGACTTTAAACTCGTAAACAATCATGGGTTTTCCCTGGCAAAGACGCTACGTAGCTTGCTTTTACAAAGTGATACGACCAATTAACCACAATCTTATGCTACCATGATTTGCATAATACAGCCACATGAATTTGGCACATTCGCTTATATCCCCCGAATAGAAATCGGGGGTTTTACGCATCACGACTCATAAAAATATTTGTCCAATCGTTAAGAGTTATTTATTTAAACAACAAGAATATTGTTAAATACAGAGGCTAGACCCCAATCAGTAACTAGGTTTGAGCTATTAATTACCAACCAAATCGGCGAAAAGTCCTATTTCTTCCTCACTCCAACTTTTGAGACAATCAAAAGCGATTTAATAATCATGCACTCATAGTTATTTGAGTTGAAAAGGGAGAACCAGTCATGAAATTGGCTTACTGGATGTATGCAGGGCCAGCCCACATCGGCACTTTGCGGATTGCGAGTTCATTTAAAAACGTTCATGCGATCATGCACGCCCCACTAGGTGATGACTACTTTAACGTCATGCGCTCTATGCTATCGCGGGAGAGAAACTTCACCCCAGTAACCACCAGTGTTGTTGACCGCAACGTTTTAGCACGGGGTTCTCAAGAAAAGGTGGTAGATAACATCATCCGCAAAGATGCCGAAGAACACCCAGATTTGATTGTGTTAACTCCCACCTGCACCTCTAGCATTTTGCAAGAAGACCTGCACAACTTTGTCGAACGGGCGCAGTTGGAGGCGAAAGGAGACGTAATGCTAGCGGATGTCAACCACTACCGCTTCAACGAACTGCAAGCAGCCGATCGCACTCTACATCAAATCGTCCACTACTACATCGAGAAGGCTCGTAAAAAGGGCGAACTCCCAGAAGGCAAAACTGAAAAACCCTCAGTTAACATCATTGGTAATTCCACCCTTGGTTTTCATAATAACCACGATTGCACCGAACTCAAGCGGTTAATGGCTGATTTGGGAATTGAAATAAATACAATCATTCCCGAAGGTGCGGCGGTGCATGATTTGAAAAAAATGCCCAAAGCCTGGTTTAACTTAGTTCCTTACCGTGAACTGGGTTTAATGACTGCTCATTACTTAGAAGAACAATTTGGCACACCTTACATAGACATTACCCCAATGGGTGTAGTAGAAACAGCTCGGTGTATCCGCAAAATTCAGCAAGTAATTAACGCCCAAGGGGCTGATGCTGACTACGAAGACTTCATCAACGAGCAAACTTTACATGTATCTCAAGCTGCTTGGTTCTCTCGTTCCATTGACTGTCAAAACTTGACTGGCAAAAAAGCTGTAGTGTTTGGTGACAATACCCACGCCGCCGCCATCACCAAAATTTTGTCCAGAGAAATGGGGATTCATGTAGTTTGGGCGGGAACCTACTGTAAATATGATGCCGATTGGTTCCGCGAACAAGTGAGTGAATACTGTGATGAAGTTCTGATTACCGACGATCATGGAGAAATTGGGGATGCAATCGCTCGTGTCGAACCCTCTGCTATATTCGGTACTCAAATGGAACGTCACGTTGGTAAACGCTTAGACATACCTTGTGGTGTCATTGCTTCACCCATCCACGTGCAAAACTTCCCCATTGGTTACAAACCATTCTTAGGTTATGAAGGTACCAACCAGATTACCGATTTGATCTACAACTCCTTCACCTTAGGAATGGAAGATCACCTCTTAGAAATCTTCGGTGGTCACGACACCAAGGAAGTCATTACCAAAGGCATTTCTGCCGACTCTGACCTGAACTGGACAAAAGACGGTCAAGCCGAATTAAACAAAATTCCTGGTTTTGTCCGTGGTAAAGTCAAACGCAACACCGAGAAATTTGCTCGTGAACGAGGTATGAAAGAGATTAACGCTGAAGTACTTTACGCAGCCAAGGAAGCTGTCGGTGCTTAATGAGGGAGTAGGGAGTAGGGAGTAGGGAGTAGGGAGTAGGGAGTAGGGAGTAGGGAGTAGGGAGTAGGGAGTAGAAGCAGGGGGGCAGGGGGCAGGGAGCAGGGGGGAAAAACTTCTAGCTATGACCWACATTTTCCTTATTGCCTTATTGCCTTGTCCCCTTGTTCCCTTATCCCCTTATTGCCTTGTCCCCTTGTCCCCTTATTGCCTTGTCCCCTCATCCCAGTCCCCAATCCCCAGTCACTTACTAAAACGCAAAACTCGGCCAGTCCGGTTCACGATAATAGTGCGTCATATCGTCAAATTTCCGTAGTTCGACGCGGTGAATCAAAAATTCCGGAAAATTTAACAACCATTGCTGATTCAATTGGGACAGCATGGTGCTAAGGTTTGTCCGGTCTAAATCTGAGGACACCTCCCCGAAATAGCCTAAGGTCACGTGGGCTGTAAAGTGATAATGCTGCTCAATACCCAAAGCCATTAACTTCGGATTTTGATAAATTGTGCGGCGAAATTGAATAATCTGCTCATAACAGCGCTCATCTTTGGGTACTAAACAAATACCAACAGCCCTGGGCATGACAATCAAACCCAACATTTGCCATTGAATTGGATTCGTCCCGTTTGTCATGGATTGTTGATACTGCTGCAAGATTTCAGCACAACAAAGGCGTAATTCTTGTTCAAATTCGGGATTTTTTTCACAAGCGTGACGATAGGCACTGTCCCAAATTAGGTCTGCCAAAGTCAGATGAAAGCTAGCAGGGGGTACAGGAACAATCAAATCACTGTTCACCGGCAGCTGCAAAAGTTCCTGCTGGTAAGCTTGTAATTGGGTATGAAAAGTAGCGTTTTTTGCTTCTTCTCCCGCAGGTGGGGTAATGAGTGAATACCCCGGAAAAGGTGCAGCTTGTCTAGATCCAGATTGCAATTGAAACTTAGCAGATTCCTGGATGTGCTGAATTTGGGATCTGTAAGCTTCTGGCAGCGTCATTCTTGCTACCCGATTCAGGTAAGTTTGATAGTTGTCGTCCAATCTTCGTAGCCTCGCGCTCTCACTGGATAGATTTTAGGGAAGTTTAATCAGATTAACAGAGTGATTTCAAAAGTATTTAGCTTTTTCAAGATGATGATAGAGCAAGACAGTTCAGATCAAACCAAAACTTTTGTACATATGTAGCAGCGCTCAGTCTTTGAGAACAGGTAAAAAAAGCTCTCAGGGCATAAAACACCACTGAGAGCTATTAGTAAAGCTTATATTAGCAACCTGATCCCAGATTATTGCCAAAGATAAATCAGGATAAACAAAACAATCCAGATTACATCTACGAAGTGCCAGAATAACGAGGTGGCATTCACACCAAAGTGACCTGATTCGTAGTTGCCAGGAAGGAAAGAACGGACAAAAATAATTGACTGCAACAGAATGCCTGTGAGAACGTGCAAACCGTGGAAACCAGTTAGCAGGTAGAACATGCCACCGTATACCCCGGAGGTGAAGCCAAATTCTAGGTGACTCCATTCAATACCCTGCCCTACTAAGAAGTAGCTGCCCATAGCCATTGTGGCCGCGAGATACAGACGAAATTGCTTCAAGTTGTGGCGTTGTAGGGCGCGTTCTGCTAGGTAGATGACAAAACTACTAGAAACAAGAATAACTGTATTGATTGCAGGGTCTTTGATTTCTAGTCCCGAAACTCCGGCTGGTAGCCAGTTAGGAGTTGTGGTTTTGTAGACAATATATCCTGCGAAAAAACTGAGAAAAATAACGCTTTCGGACAGGAGGAAGACAATGAAGCCGAACATTTTGTTGCCTTCTTCGTCGTGTCCGTGTTCAGCGTTTGTGTGATGTGAAGGCAATTGCAACTCGTTGGAGTTGATAGAACTGTCCATTGTGGGGAATTCTCCTTTTGTAAACGCAGAGGAACGCGAAGGGGTAACTATTCTGCGTTTTTCAATGCGGGGTTATTGGCTGTTAAGGGATCTGATTTACCGTAGCCGTAAGGTTCAGAGATGATAATGGGGATTTCTTCAAAGTTTTCTACTGGGGGTGGTGAAGAAACCATCCACTCTAGTCCAATGGCGCGCCAAGGATTATCAGGGGCTTTCTCGCCTTGCAGCCAAGAAATTATCATGTTGAAGATGAAGGGTAAGGTGGACATTCCCAACATGAAGCCGCCCAAACTAGCAATAATGTTCCAAAATTCGTACTCTGGGGCGTAGGAGGAGACGCGGCGTAACATACCTTGTAACCCTAAGGGGTGCATCGGTAAAAAGTTGAGGTTAGTACCAATGAATGTTAACCAAAAGTGTAATTTGCCCCAGCCTTCGTTATACATTCTGCCGGTCATTTTGGGG
This sequence comes from Cyanocohniella sp. LLY, assembly GCA_022241785.1. Taxonomy (GTDB): domain Bacteria; phylum Cyanobacteriota; class Cyanobacteriia; order Cyanobacteriales; family Nostocaceae; genus Cyanocohniella. The sequence continues at coordinate 18,189 of JAKOMP010000110.1, forward strand.
AACCAGTGGTAAATGGCAGAATATAAGCCCATCGTCACTGTGCCAAAGAGAACGTAGTGAAAGTGACCGACGACAAAGTAGGTATTATTTACGTGAACATCTACAGGTACGGAGGAAAGCATAATGCCTGTGATACCTGCAAACACAAACATGATTAAAGCACCCAAGGAAAACAGCATGGCTGTATCTAGCCGCAGTTTACCGCCCCAAATGGTGGCTACCCAAGCAAATACTTTAATTCCTGTGGGTATAGATACGAACATGGTTGTCAGCATGAAAATCAACCGCATCCAGCCTGGTGTACCACTAACGTACATGTGGTGTACCCAGACAATGCCGCTAACTAAGGCAATTAACATCGATGAAATGGCAACTACTTTGTAGCCAAACAACGGTTTACGGGCGTAGACAGGGAATATTTCCGAGAAAATGCCAAAGATGGGCAAAATAATCACGTAAACGGCAGGGTGGGAGTAAAACCAGAAGTAATGCTGGAAGAGAACTGGATTACCCCCATGACTGGGATTGAAAAAAGCGGTGCCGACTGTGAGGTCAAGTAGCAGCATAACTGCACCTGCTGTCAGTGCAGGTAATCCAAACAATTGGATAATTTGGGCGCTGAATACTGCCCAGACAAATAAAGGCATCCGAAAGAAGCCCATACCTGGGGCGCGCATCTTGACAATGGTGGTGACAAAGTTAACTGCCCCCATAATTGAAGATACGCCGGATATGGCTACTGCTAGTAACCACAGCACTTGACCATTAATTAAGTTACCCGTGGGGTTTTGTAAACTGACTGGGGGATAAGACCACCAACCGGCTTGGGCTGGGCCACCAGGAACTAAAAAGCTGCCCATTAAGAGCATCCCGACTACCGGTACCATCCAAAAGGCGACGGCGTTAAGTCGGGGAAAGGCCATGTCTCGCGCCCCAATCATTAAAGGCACAAGATAATTGGCAAAACCCACTAAAGAGGGGAATGTCCACAAAAACAGCATAATGGTGCCGTGCATGGTGAACATACCGTTATAGACGGTACGGTCAACTACGTCAGATTCGGGGGTAATGAGTTCTCCCCGAATGACCATTGCAAAGATACCGCCGATGAGAAAGAACAGAAATGAGGTGACAAGGTACTGAATACCAATTACCTTGTGGTCGGTGCTAAAGCTAAAGTATTCTTTCCAGGCACCTGGCTTCTCACCAGGGTGACTGATGCCTGCAACAGGGATATGTGTCATGGTGAGTTAGTATTAACCAGGATAATTGACTAGAGGAGATGCCGCAGGTGCTACGGTAGTCCAACCAGTTTTCACTGACTGACTAGCGGCTTGGGCATATTCAGAAGCTGCTTGATTATGTGCGGGAGTGGGTTTTTGGGTTGCAGCTTGAGCTAGCCATTGTTGGTAATCTGCGGGTGATTCCACGACGACATTGGCTTGCATTGTCGCAAAGTAGGTGCCGCTATATTGAGAATCGGTGAGTCGATACTGACCGGCACGAATGGGAGTGAATTCAAAGTCAATTGTGTGGTTAGGAATAATATCTTGCTTGAGACGAAATGCAGGAATATAAAAGCCATGCAACACATCTTCTGATTGCAATGCTAAATGTACCCGGCGATCGCTTGGTAAATGTAGCTCGGTACTGGTAACATTTTTTTCTGGATAATGGAATACCCAGGCCCATTGTTTAGCCAGTACGTCGATGTTTTCTACAGGTTCAGCTAAGGTGTTGCCTGGTTCATCTTTGGGGGCTGCATAAGCAGATTCCATACCCACAGGATTATGCAAATGCACAAGTTCCATTGGCCCTTGAATACCCATTTGCTCGTACACTTGGTAGCTGTAGCTAGCAATCCACAGCACTAACATAATGGGAATGGCTGTCCAGACAACTTCTAAGGTGACATTACCTTCAATGTGGGGGCCATCACTGACGTCGCCTGTTTTAGCACGATGAAAAATCACCGAATACATCAGTGTGCTAGTCACACCCAAAAAGATAAATGCACCCAGCGTTACTAAGAAGCTAATCAAATCATCTATTAGCTGAGATTCTGCGGCTGCTTGTGGGGGAAGCCAAGAATAAGCTTGCTGACCTATCCAAAGACTGATGACAGTCACGATGATTCCACCCACAAACACGGTGAAAATATTGCCAATCTTGCGGACGTTCATAGTTGTTGATTAATTGTTAGTCATTAGTCATTAGTCAAAAATGACCAACATTGGTTACTTGAGCGTTGTGTTGAGGTCTGCGCCCAATCTCAGTAAGGTATCGGCGGTATTATGTACGCCAAATTCGGCGGCCATTTGTGCGCCTAGTGTGCCGTGGATGTACATGATGAACATGATTGCCATTCCTGTGGCCAGATAACTCCACTGGACTTTTTCATCGCCGTCTTGACTCAAAATGAAGCGCTGCCATCCTCTCCAAACGGTCATGCCAACAATTAGCCCTAGCAAGAATACGCCACCGATGCCATGCCAAAGCATGGTTTCCATTGCCTGCATTCCCCAGGCACTCTTGACATCAGTTGGTGGTGTAGCCAGCAGCATTTCATAGAAGCCTGCGGCGACTGTAAAAATAGTAATGATGGTGGAACCCACCATGTTGTACCAACCCACATCAAAGAAGTTGGTACGTTCTACAGAAATTGCAAAAAATTTGAAGACCCACGTTTGCAAGGGAACTAGCATCCCGACAATATCAAAGGTGATGCCAATAATGAACAAACCCAAAGTCAAATGGACTAAGTTGGGATGAATGGGAATCGAATAAGGTAATCCGTTGGCGCCTAGTTGGTTACTTAATTGGTCAATTAGTTCACTATTCATGGCAAGAGACCTTCCTTGACTGCTTCAACAACTGGTACTGTGTGCAGTCCATAGACCCAAACGAGTTGATCTCCGAGATATACTTGCACACCCACAATCACAGTCAAAAATAACCCGGCTAACATATAGTGAATCGACAATTTGTAAGGGTTGCGGGTACGAATTACATAGCGCCAAGCTGTAATTGCCGCGATAATTCCAGACAACGACCAGCCTACTAATGTATGTACATTTAGTACAGATTTAGCTAAGTCGTAAGGTTGTGCCAAGCCAGCTTCAAACTGACCAAAAATAATGGCAACGAAGATGGCGATCGTGGCTACAAACATATTCCACCAACTCACTTCATAAAGATGAGTTCTACCAGTGAAATAGCCTAATATATCGCAGAAAAATGCAAACAAAACCATCGCGATTACGAAGTGGACAACGATGGGATGCATTGTATCTGGATACGGCAAATTGTGATCGTTTAAAGATGTCAGATACTCAAGCATTGTGTTCTCCTGGACATATTTATATGCACCTCATTGGTCAATATGAATAGCCACTCACACCGCTACAATTATTGACACTTGACCGAATATTTCAGTTACGCGCGGCGAAATCTGGTTACTCAAGTGTTGGTTTGATTGTAATTCAATGGGGTGAAGTTACTACTTATATTGAATGATTCAGTTCAATGCATTTGTTCATACTGATAATTTACAACAGCGATTTTCAATTTATCTCACAAAATTGCTGTCGTTTGATTTGTGAAACCTATCTTTTAGCTTAAAGATTTTTTTACTAATTGTCAAAAAAATTAAGATAAACTTTCAAAAAAGCTTTTATTAATCAAATAAATATTTTAGTAGTGTAACTTATCTTGCTATTTCTCATATATTGCATAGATAAACAATATTGAATGTGCAGGAGTTAACAAGCTTAAAATATTTATTTGTGATGTCAAATACAAAAAATATTTTAAATTTATAGCCTATTTTATCTTAGTAATGTACATAGACAAAAAAAGATACCATTCCTACAAGCTTTCAAATGCTAACCTGTAATCAACTTACTTTTAAACACTTTTTTAGGATATATCTCTAGAGAAATATAAAATGGTTAATTACCTATAGGAATCCGGTTTGATTTTTGAAAAAATTAAGTATTGTAGTAGATTGGCAAGCCTAAAACAGTGGATTAACGTGAATTCGATGAACCTCTCCCCAACCCCTCTCCGACGCGGAGAGGGGCAGATATATTTCGCATTTTTAACGAAAGAATAGCCATTTCAAAGCCTCTCTCCTTGCAGGATACTGTTGGCGAATTGATAGAGGGCAAAACCAGTCATCACAAAATAGAAAATMAGGAATACTATGAAGCAGTGGGAGCAATTCGAGCAAAGTGAGAAACRCGAGTTTGACTGCGTGGGACATGTTGCCACCAATCCCACATCCGACTTAAGTTGATAGCAGCAGCAGTAATGACATGCTGCAAGAGAGTTTTGGCAAGACCAATGKAGCGACAACGGCGTAATTGGTAGCGACCAGTAGCTTGGGAAATCAAGCCTTCAACGCCAGCACGTTGGTGATAAATTTGTTGAAACGATTCAGTTTCTTGGCGAATGCGAGCATCATGTAATGCAAGATGTAGCTCCTGTGGTTTAAGG
>JAKOMP010000111.1 GCA_022241785.1 Cyanocohniella sp. LLY
TCCCCTGCAAGGCTATCCATTACCCGGATCTTTCTCAACATTTACGAGAGTATTCACTCACGCTTTTTCTAACCCTGATTACTTCGTCCTTAATTCTCAATAAAAAGCCAATTTTAGCGAGAATACAAAGAGCGAATTTGTCAAGTATGCTTGACCCCTCAGTGTTTAAGAAGATTACAAAACAAGCGTTTTAGGATTGTTAAGAAAGATGTGACTAATGGATAGCCTGCAAGGAGAGAGGCTTCAAAACCTTCATTTTTCATTGATATTTCAATATATTTAGGCCCCTCTCCGCGTCGGAGAGGGGTTGGGGAGAGGTTCATCAAATTCACGTTATTTTAATATTTTTTCCCACACTCTATCTCATAGATATACATCTTTAGATAGAGAATTTGCTCTTGGTGGTTAACAAGCGATGGCCAGCCAATAAGAGTTTTTATTTTTTTATTTACAGTCAAGGCATTTATACTCTACCTATATATAGATTGACAAAACAAAAATGGTATCACTCAGAGAGAAGATTTTGAATACTGAAATATTTTTTTGGTGCTAACACTGAATAAATACTAGCAATTATGGGTAATATGACTGTATTTATTCGGTGCAGATTGTTGATTTGAATAATCATAGATTCCCCGTAGTTCCCAGTTTTCGATATTTTTGATGTAACTAGAGTCTGGATGTGAAAAAATACTACCAAATTTCAGTAATTTTGCGGTCACTTTTACTATAACCCAGACAATACAAATCGCTCAAACTAGCCTACAAAAGCTATTTCAAGATGTTACAATAGTTGCAGAACTCCACATTAAATGTGGATAATTAATATGTAATAAAAGGAAAAACGTAACTTATAATACTTTTTCTTAACCTTTGATTAACCTATCGCTGACCAATTACAGCGAGGAAGAGTAGTTTATTCGTTACCAAATCAAGAAAGCAATGTTTTGTTGGAACTTTGTATCAATCTTGTCAGTTACAAAACTGCTATTATGACGCTTGCTAAACTGGGTTAACTTTTTGGCTGCTACATTGTTGACAGTCAAAAACATAGTTAAAATAATATCAAGACTCTCTTCTAGAGAGTAAACCTAACAAAAAACAGAGACGAATTTCAATTTTGTATGAATGCAAATAGCCAGTCTGCCAGCCCTACCGACACATATTCCCATCGTTTGGCAGACATTGTGGGAACTGCGATCGCTCTAGTAACTCTAACACTACCAGTGTTTGTGATTGCCCATTATTCAAGCGATGTTCCAAATAATCGGCCTCCCAGAACCTATACATTACCAAGCAGTGAAAACTAAACAACCCTTGCAAGTCATGTTTCGCAGCAAGTTGGCTCGTCAAAGGAGAATACAAATGGTGAGCTAATATTTTGGATGTGTAGTTAACCATAAATAATTTGAATCTGAAATGTCTTCTGACTGATTCAGATATGGACTTTGTGTTTTGTGATTTCCAACCAGACGGAGATGTCTGAATAGTAAAAGGCGTTGTGGGGAGTTCTCACAGCGCTTTTTGCTTTTTAAATTCAGGTGGGGAATGGGGAAAAAGAGGCAGGGGGCAGGGGAGCAGGCTAACTTTTCACGGTATCTGGAAAACCTCTCTCTAAATCTCTCTCCTGCGAGGAGGAGCCACTGCGTTGCGCGGGTTCCCAAGGCACTCCGTTGGGCGGGTTTCCCGACTTGAAGGAAGTGCCGCCGCGTTGTACGAAGTGGCGTTAGAGACTTTGACTTCTCCCAATTCCCTCGTAGGGAAGGGGGGTGGGGGGTTAGGTTTTGCGTTACCTTTTCCACATGACGTGAAAAGTCAGGGGAGCAGGAGAGCAGTGGGAAAGGGGAAGTGATTCTCTGAATGACTAATGATGCCTGGTTACACAGAAGTCCATCTTGGCCCTAAAATTCTACACGGGGCGCCAAATTGAGTGCTACCTAAATTTACAGTTATCAGAGGAGATTTTTTGTGGACTTATCCCGTATTCCCGCTCAACCAAAACCAGGTATTATCAACGTTTTAATTGAAATTCCTGGCGGGAGCAAAAATAAATACGAGTTTGACAAGGACTTACAAGCTTTTTCTTTAGACCGAGTGCTTTCTTCTTCGGTACAGTATCCTTATGACTACGGCTTTGTACCCAATACCTTGGCTGATGATGGCGATCCCCTAGATGGTATGGTGATTATGGATGAACCAACCTTTCCTGGATGCGTCATTGCTGCCCGACCAATTGGTATGCTAGAGATGATTGACGGTGGCGATCGCGATGAAAAAATTCTTTGTGTTCCTGACAAAGATCCACGCTACGCTCAAGTAAAATCTCTCAAAGACTTAGCACCGCACCGCTTGGAAGAAATTGCCGAATTTTTCCGCAGTTATAAAAATTTGGAGAAGAAAGTCACAGAAATTCTTGGCTGGCAAGATGTTGATAAGGTGGCACCCTTAGTAGATAGGTTCATTAAGGCGGCTAAAGCATAATAGAAAAGTTATGAGTTATAAGTTGTGAGTTATGAGTTTTTATTTTTAACTTGTAACTTCTAACTCCTAACTGTTGACTAAATTGGTACAGCCTCCCCTAAATCGGGTTTACCATAGTCAGAGAATCGGGAAACACAAAGCTTTCGCTAGTTGCGATGGCCAAAATTGCCACAGAATCATTAAATAAAATGCAGCGTACTCTCCTTTTGGCAAAAATTCACAACTGCACCCTCACAGGAGCAAATATCAACTATGTGGGTAGTATCAGCATTGATCAAGTTTTGTTAGATAAAGCTGGCATTTTACCCTACGAGCAAGTGCAAGTAGTGAATAATGCCAATGGTAAGCGTTTTATTACTTACGCCATACCGGCCGACGCTAATTCCGGAATTATTGAGCTAAATGGAGCGGCAGCACGTCTAGGCATTATGGGCGATCGCTTGATTATAATGGCTTACGGGCAGTTCACTTCTGAAGAGTTAAAAAATTACTCTCCTACGGTAGTCATTGTGGATGAAAAAAACCGCCTTTTAGAAGTGCGGTACTACGATGACCTGCTCACTAAGGTCTAACTGGCAAGGAAAATGTCAAATTTTGAGCYGTCGGGTTCCCAAAGTTATGTATCTGAAGAGCCAATTATCCCCTTAAACAGTCCTACGGGTGAATTTCTCGTGAAATTCTGGGGCGTAAGAGGTTTAATTCCCACTCCCAGCAGCAACACACACCGTTATGGTGGTAACACTGCTTGTATAGAAATAGAGGTCGCCGGCAAACACCTAATTTTTGATGGTGGAACTGGCTTACGTAGCCTTGGGAAAACTTGGCAGCAAATACAAGAGCCATTAGAAGCTCATTTATTTTTTACTAACTGCCAATCCAATCATATTCAAGGCTTTCCCTTCTTTGCCCCAGCATTTGTGGCAGCAAATAGCTTTCATATTTATGGAACAGCCGCCTCAAATGGCGCTTCCATCAAGCAATGCCTATGTGATCAGATGCTCCAGCCAAACTTTCCCTACCCTTTACATGTAATGCAATCTGATTTGCAGTTTTACAATTTAACTCCAGGTAGTGAAGTGAAATTAGATGATGTGACGATTACCACGGAATTGATCAATCAAACTCAGAGGTCGGTGGGTTATCGCATCACAGGAGAAAAATATAGCGTTGCTTACGTCACAGATTTACACAAAAAAATTGATGACGGAGAACGCGAACGAATCTTACAGATGATTAAACATGCCGATTTGCTCATTGCTAATGCCACCTACACTCCTCCTGGGGCTTATAACCATGAATCAGCCGATGTCCACTGGCAAACTGCTGTAGACTTGGCAAATAGCGCCGATGTGCAACGGTTAGTCATCTCTCAACATCATCCAGATGATACCGATGATTTTCTAGATCAAGTACAACTAGAAATTCAGTCTGTTTTTCCCAAAGCATTATTAGCCTGTGAAGGCTTAGTATTATCTGTTGGGTAGTCAAGATAAGCCAATCTTTATTCATTCTTCCAGGATAAGTCTCTTGTAGTAAGGAGTTCAGCCTTGGAGATTAATGCGATGGATAAATTAACTGATTATCCTAAGTTAATTAAGCGAATTTTGACTGAGTATACAAATGATTTGGTTTGTGCAGGTGTCCCTAAACAGGACATCGTGCTGGCGTTCCATGAGCCTCAGATGAGACAGTATACAGATTTTGCTGTAGTGCAGTAGCATCGGTACAGGCTAACAGTGCGTTGGTGTGGACTGTACATCAGAGATTGACATTCTCGATCAAAAATAGATGATCTTTTTGGGCGGGATGAAAATCTAGTCTGCAAAAATCTATGGCGTTTAATAATATTTTGTACAGTAATTTATCTTTGGTAATCCAAAACTCTAAAAATTCCTGCCAAACATTTTTATCCAAAAGTTTTTTGTCTTGATACAAGAGTATAACCATACCCCAATTAAGAAAGCAGAAAACTAAAATATGGCCTATCAACATACCTAATAAACGCAGTAGGTAATTATTAGTTGTACTTTGTAAAACATCAAATACAACTGCTTTGTGTTCCAGTTCTTCTACTGCGTGCCATTCAAAAAGTTGCTTTAACGGCGGTTTTGCTGTGGCTAAAAAGTTATTTTCTAAAACAAATTCAGCTATTAAAGTTGTTAGATGTTCAATTCCCACACTAACGGCTAAATTAAAATTAGGACTCATGCAGCGTGCCAAAATCTGAAAGTGAATAAAACGCAGACAGATGAGATAAGTATCAAATTTATAGCCTAAAAAGCTCAAATTATCCCAAAACTTTTGATGTTGTAGCGAGTGTTGTGCTTCTTGACCTATAAACCCTTGAGCATCTTGCTTTAGTTGGGGATCGTCAATGAAGTTTATTCTATTGTTGACATTTTGAATCAGATATTTTTCTATATCATAAACGATAATTGTAAAGCTATTAAACAAGTGTGTCTTGAAAGCACTTTGCTCAAACCAGTATCTTTCAATATGTTGAGAAAAATCAAAGTCTAATCGCCGTACTTCTATTTTGCTCATGTGAATTAATCCGATCCCATAATTAATTGAGATACACTTTCTCACCTCACACTATATTAATTTTACAACTCAAACTTGCTTAACAACTGTCTCGGCAGCCGAATTTACCATCTGTTTAAGTTCTTGGAGTTTGGCAGCTACTGTACCATTAGTAAATAATTCTGTCGCTAGGGCTATACCTGATGACATATCTGAACAAATGCCACTGCGCCAGAGATAAAATCCGCCATTCCATAAGGCTGTTTGCATAAGTTCACTAGGTTCACCAGCTAAAACTCCCTGAATTTCAGCCAGTAGTTCCTCAGTACTTCCCAGGGGTACATTTTTGGTAGTAAAACCGTAATCATGGGGTGAGAGAAACAATCTTTCTATCTGCTGGGGTGCTTGAGATAAAGCAATAATGGCAGTGCGATCGCGTGGTAAATCACAACTACCTTCCAAGCCCTTAACTAAAGTAAACTTTGTCACACCCCGCAATTTTAAAGCTACCTGGAACATCCCTTCTGTGGGAGGATGGACAAATCCGGCCACTATATGGGCATTCCCAGCATAAGGACACCAAATCAATTCCATTGTTGCCAACGGCGGACGCTTGCCGAGTTGGTCACGGTACTCCCACAGGGTATTATTTAAGGGAAAATGCACAGGAGTATAGATAAAACCAATACCTGTTTGCTCAAATACTTGCTGAGTTTTGGCTAATGGTAGGACAGTCCAATTGACACCTAACCCTTGCCAAATATCTACTAAAGGTAAGCCGTATTTTGTCGGTAAGCGATCGCCTCCGTGCATGACTACAGGTTGTCCAGCGGCGGCCAGTAGTAAAGCTGTCACTGGACTAATGGGTGCGGTGCGGGTTCTGCCATCATAAGGGACTCCCAAAATCATCGCTGGAGGTGCAGCAGCAATTGGGTGTAATTTTGGCCCCAATTCATCAAAAGCATCCAACATCCCCGCTAACTCTTCCCCCGTAGGACGTCTGATGCGGTGGGCAATTAAAAATGCCCCAATTTGCGCTGGTTTGGCTTCACCCAACAGCATCATTTTAGTAGCGGTGGCTGCTTCAGCCCGAGTTAAATTCTCTGCTGTATGGTTTCCGCTACCTACCTTTTTCAGTAAATCTCTAAATACATTGCTCATGGCAGCAATTAGTCAACGGTCAACATTTTGACTAATCATACTTTAGGAAGCTGATCGCTGCTGCTGAAATTGGGGGGGAATATTTTCTATTACAAGTTGCCAAAAGTTCTGGATGGGAGGTATTTGGAGGCGATCTTGAGTTGTCACCATAACTACCCGACGAGTGAAACCAGAATTATCAGCTAAGGGACGCACCGCCAATGTAGAGTCATTTCGTGCTTCCATCAGTGCTGAGTGCGGTAACAAAGCCACCAAATCGCCTTGACGCACGACTCCCCGAAAAGCATCTAAAGTATTTACTTCTAAAGCTGCTTGCAGTTTAGCTTCCAATCGTTCAAATTTATCTTGTACTAAGCGTTGCATCCCATAACCATCTTTAAACACTACTTGGGGATAACGCACTAACTCCGACCAAGGAATATGTTCATATTGGGCTAGGGGATGATGGACAGATGTTAATACTTCTATGGGTTCTTCATATAATGCTTCTACCACCATTTCCTTACCGGTGATTAAAAAGCGATTATTCATCACAATTGCCAAATCTACCAATCCATCCTTGAGGACTTTTAAAGCGCGATCGCTACCTAAGGATGTGACTCGCAACTGTACTTCTGGATAATCATGACAAAATTTTTGTAACACTGGGGGTAAGTAAGAAGCGCACAGTGAGTGAATTGCCGCAATACACAATTCTGGCTGCTTACCGGCGATTAAATCGGTTAATTCTTGTGTAGCAGTTTGCCACTCTTGGCAAATTTTGCGGACACGCGGTAGCAAAGATTCACCACCGAGAGTCAACTTAGCATAACTGGTTCTGTGAAATAGTTCTACTCCCAAATCTGCTTCTAGTGACTGAATTTGACGACTGATGGTAGATTGAGTGACACCACATTGGCGGGCTGCTTTTTGAAAGCTGCCAGTTTCTGCGATCGCTAAAAAAGCTTGCAACTGCTCTAGCCGCATGTTTATGTAGCCTGAATTACACTTATGGCCTTCACTAAGTTAACGGATTTTGACTTGTAATTTAGTAGAGTTTGTTACAAGTTTTGCTGTTTGATTTACTCAAAGACTATTTTGAAGTTGTACTAGTTAAGGGCTGTTCAGTTGAATTAATACCCAAGTTACATAAGTCCCGATAGGCCCCCAAAGGGCATAAGGTAAAAATAACCAAGAAGCAGTGCGAGAAATAGGTCTGACTATAAAAGCCAGAATGTAAACTAGAAGTGTAGCCAAGCCACCCAGAACTAATCCACCCGTGAGGCTGCGAAGTTCTACGACAACAGGACTGTATGCTGAAGTGAGAATTGCGATCGCAGCATAACAAGCCATCAAATACCAAGGACGAGAACCTTGTCTAGATATTTTTTCCCAGACAATAATAGCGGAAATCGTCAGACAGGCCCAAATAAAAGTCCAAATGAATGGAATTAGGGCTTCAAAAGTCAACCAACCAGGACGCTGTAAGTTTTGAAACCAAGGGTCTTGTAGCGATGTAAACAAGCCACCGCCAAAAAACAGTGCCGCCGAAACAGCCGTAATTATCCATCTAGCTTTCACAAGTTCCTGCCATAGTAGGATTACACTTTTAGTCTAGAACTCAGATTGCTATCGCCGGATCTATCTTGATAAAGAGTATAGATTTATCTTTTTTTCGTTCTTCCTTTGTGAACTTTGTGAACTTTGTGATGGCAGTCGCTTATGGGAGACTCGGGGCCCCCACGAAGTGGGGATTGGGGGAGAACGCCCAAGACCGCGCTGCCTCTTCTTTACGGTTAGTTTTCTTAATTCCTCATCCAAGCCAACTAACAACAAACCGAAGCCACACCCCAAGGTTGCCAAACTTGCTGATTCACTTCCATATCACCGGACTTAACCACTGCATCCCAATGAGTTTTTTCACCTTCCCGCCAAAATTGCAAATCCACACGCGCATTACCAACTTCTACATGCTGAAGTTCTAGTTCAGGTAACCATTCTGGTAAATGTGGGTCAACATAAAGCAACTGATTAGGCGCATCAGCTTGTAATCCCACTATGGCTTGAAGCAACTGAAAAACCGACGCAGCAGCCCAACCTTGAGGAACATTAGCTTCTATATAGGGAACTGGGAAAGCACCTGGTTCGCGTTTAATACCAGCAAACAGTTCTGGTAGACGATAACTGGCAAAATATTTGGCTGCATCAAAAATACCATGAGCAACTTGGGCAGTTTCACTAGCAAAACCATAGCGTTTAAATCCCAAGGCTATGATGCCATTGTCATGGGGCCAAACAGAACCTAGATGATAAGAAAAAGGATTGTAGGCAGGATTATCAGTGCTTAAGGTGCGAATACCCCAACCACTCCACATATCTGGTTGCATTAATCGCTTAACTACCCGCGCTGCACGTTCGGGACTAGCAATACCACTCCACAGACAATGACCCGGATTAGAAGTAAGCGATCGCACTGGGTGTTTATCTGCATCTAAACTTAAGACATAACAATCTAATTCGTCACTCCAAAATTTTTCTTCAAAGCTAACTTGCAGTTTAGCGGCTTTATGGCGTAATTCTTGAGCAAATTTTTTGTCCCCCAACGCATCAAATACTTCTGCCATCCGCATCCACGCATCAAAAACATACCCTTGTAATTCACATAATGCCTTTGGTGCTTTTACCTGACTACCATCTGGATAAACAATGGCATTTCCCGAATCCTTCCAACCTTGATTTTCAATTCCGGCTGAGGATTTTGTTTGGTATTCTTGCAAGCCATCGCCGTCTAAATCCCCATACTTATCAATCCACTCCAAACAACGTAATGCTATATCCCGGTTATCCCGTAAAAGTGAATCATCTCCCAACCACTTCCAGGTTTCATGCAAGGTAATCAAAAACAATGGTGTGGCATCAGCAGTACCGTAATAAGGTGTATGGGGTATTTTGGCAAAATGCGCTAATTCACCTTGGCGAATTTCATGCAGAATCTTACCGGGTTGAGCATCCCGCCAATCGTCTAAATCAGTAGCTTGTAACTGTCCTAGTTTTTGTAGCGCGCCACGGGCAAAACCGGGATGGACAATCATATTTTGCAAACTGATAATTAAGCTGTCACGTCCGAATAATGTGACAAACTTGGGTACACCTGCTGCTGGTAGCCAAATATCAGGGCCAAAATCGTAATCGTATAATCGCAGTGAACCTAAATCTTCAATTGACTGGCGATATAGTCGTACCACATCTTCGTTAGCGCAGACAATATCAGTTACAGAATCCCGCCATTGACAATGTAGCTGTTCAATTTCTGTATTGATGATATTGGGATCTGCCATTGCTTCATAACATAAATCAACGGCCTCCCGAATATGCTGATGATCAATCAAATTAAATTTGCCGCAAGCGTGCCAAGTTGCACCAGGTTCTAATGCCACGTCAAAAGTAACGCAACCATTAGCATAGTGAGGACGAGACGAATAATTACAAGGTTGGTAAATTAAACAACGGTAAAAGTTGTCATTTTCATAGCTAGTTTCTAGTTGATGTTTTTCTTCATGCCATCTTGTCTCAATCTGTCCCCGATGGATACATTGCTGTGACGCCACCTCAAATATGTCTGCAAAATCTGAACCCAGGGCAATTTCCAGATTAAAACTGACAGCCGCTAAACCATGATTGGTAATGTCAATATCTTCATGAATCCCTTGTTCTACCGTCCGGCTGATGATTAAGGACAAATCACCTTGAGCAACTTTGCCTTTTTTCGATGTGAATGGAGGATTTGTTAAGTAAACTCTGGCTGCATAATATTGTGTCGTAGACGAAGTTAAACGAACCCAAGATTTACCGTCCACATAGCAGGCATAGCGACTTAAAAAGCGGGTATCATCAGAGAAAATACCCATATGACCATCAGAATTAATTTGTCCACTCAGGTCAGTTGCCATAAAGGTACTGCCATGATTAATCATCAAAATAGGTGGGCCAACAGTTACTCGCATAATTAAATTGTTGCTCCTGCCTTAATCCTGCTGAGTTGGGGAATTACCTGTTTGCCAAAAACTTCAATGAAAGCCTGCTGTTCACGGTTGACGTTGTGGAGATAAATTTCATTAAAGCCGAGTTCTATATCTTGCTTTAGCCATGCGATATGTTGCTGAGGATCAGCCGAAATACGTACATATTTATACATATCTTCTGGTTGCACAAACTCTGCGATCGCCTCAAATTGCTGGGGATACCGTAAGTCTGTCAACACAGGACTTTGAAAGATATTTGTCCGCCATTGATCAAAGGCTCCTTGCAAAGCTGTTTCCTCATCTGCGGCATAGGAAAGCTGTGCTTTAAGATACATGGGTTTACCTCCACCGCCCCCCCGACGGAACGCTTCTACAACTTGTTTGAGTTTTTCGTAGGGTTGAGAAACCGTGATTAATCCATCCGCCCAACTTCCCAGCCATTCGGCAGTAGGCGGTGTAATGGCGGCGCCAATAATTAACGGTGCTACTGCTGGTCTGGTATATAACTTAGCTGCTTCCACACTTACTAAACCGTAGTGAGTCACAGTTTCACCTGTCCAGAGGGCGCGCATAACGTCTGCACATTCCTTAAGACGCAGATTGCGAACTTTTTTTTCTGGCCAGAAATCCCCTGTAATTTGCTCATTCAGCGCTTGACCACTACCCAAAGCGACCCAAAAGCGCTGGGGAAACATTTCCGATAGGGTAGCCGCAGCTTGAGCGATAATTGCCGGGTGATAACGCTGTCCAGGGGCGCAAACTACACCAAAGGTCAGGGGTGTAGCCTGCATTGCTGCACCCAACCAAGACCAAGCATAGCCGCTTTCTCCCTGGCGATCGCTCCACGGATGAAAATGATCGGAACAAGATATGCGATTAAATCCAGCTTGTTCAGCTGCTTGGACATATTCTAAAAGCGTACTCGGTTTAAACTGCTCATGAGAGGCGTGATAGCCAAATATTGTCATGATTTTGCCTTCAATCTCCTTTTAAAAGTCCCAGGACAAGTCAATTGAATAAAGAAACAATTACTAATCGAATAAATAACTAATACCTCTAAAATAATAGTAAGATTTATCTATCTAATAGTTGATTTCTTCTAAGTAAAAAGACAGAAATATTCCCCCTAAAAATGTCTTTTACAAGAGAAATATCTAAATATGATTTATTTTTTTAATTATTGACTTTAAAAAGGGCTACCCTCTAGTACAGCACGGCGTAAATAGGGATACCATTTAAAATCGTCAAACAGCCTATTTAATAAGATTTTTGACTTTTGACTTTTGATTTTTGACTTTTGCGTAGCGGTACTAGCGCCTTGCTCTGTCATCGGCGCAAAAATAACTGCGTGATGTAATAGGTGTTATTTACTCGCCAAACGCCTACACCTGTTTCTGTAAAAACTGGACGGAGAATATTGGCACGATGTCCGGGACTTTTCATCCAACCATCAACCGCCACATTTACAGGTTGCGGAACGTTTGTTCCTTTGAACAAATTTTCACCTACCACCCAATAGATGATACCGCCTGCACCTACTCTGTCTTGCAAACTACTACCATCGGCACCAGTGTGGCTAAAAAAGTTTTGTTCTGCCATTTGCCGGCTGTAGTTCCGGGCTACTGCTGCTAGTTGTTCATTGTTCTGTAAGGTTTGTAGCTCATTTTCTTGACGCACCTCGTTAATGCTTTCTCTAATGGCTGCCTCTATTTGGGTAGCTGTGGCGGATTGGGGTGGCAGTGGGGACTGTTTCGGCCTGTCCGATGGCATCTGGACTGTAGGCAACGGTGGCAAATACTCAATGGCCTGTTCACATCCAGTTAAAACAAACGCCATCGCTATCCATGCTAACCAGCGTTTGTGCTGAGTATTCATTTGCCATTTCATCAGCGCTACCCTATGAGAGATTTTTGATTAAAGCTTTGTCATAAAAATGTGACCAATAAATAATAATCTAAGTTCCAAATATATTTATATTTCCCATTCATGCAGGTGTTGTCATATTAGTGTCACATTGAGATATAAGGCTGAAAAACATAAAGTTTTTAGGTGTATGTTTTGCCCATGCTATCCCGAAAATCACGAGTTATTTCTACTTTTTTGTCCTGGTTGAAAGTTACTTTATTAGTGTTATTTATACTGATGATGAGCGGTTTAATATTGTTACCAGTATTCACATTTTTGCGTGTGCCTTCTTTTGTGTTGGGTAATGACACGATCTGGTTGTTACGTTGGCAATATAGTCCGGAGGCTAGTTTTGCGATTACCTTTAACCCTGGTATCCTGTTAGCCATCGCATCTGTTATTGGTGTTATGAGAATGATTTATAACAGCAGACATAAAAGGAGACAAAAAAAATGAGAATTGGGCAATGGTTAGGATTTGTCGTCCTGATTGTTTCACTTTATATTCTTTGGCAAATTCGCCAGTTATTATTGCTCATATTTACAGCTGTAGTGCTAGCAACGGCTATTGGTAAACTGGTGCAGCGATTTCAACGGTCGAGAATGGGGCGAGCTTTGGCTGTGTGGCTGAGTTTAGTGATTGTGGTTGGGCTATTAATTATTTGTTTCGTGCTGATTGTGCCACCTTTCATTACCCAATTTGAGGAATTAGTCAAGCTGTTTCCCGCCGGACTGTCTCGGGTTCAGCAGGTGATAAGTTGGTTAGAGCAAAGCATTGTCGGGCCATATTTACCGAATATACCAGATATTGATAATTTAATTCGCCAACTGCAACCTTTAGGTGAAATTCTGTTGGGACAAGCGATCGCTTTTTTCTCTACGGGATTTACTGCGGCATTGGAATTTTTACTAGTCATAGTTTTAACTTTGATGCTACTAGTTAATCCCCAACCCTACCGTCAAGTCTTTGTGCGCTGTTTCCCTTCATTTTACCGCCAGCGAGTTGAAGAAATTATCACTCTGTGTGGCGAAGGTTTAGGAAACTGGACAGTTGGCGCTTTAATTGAAATGCTATTTATTGCCTTCCTCAGCGGTTTGGGGTTATTAATTTTACGAGTACCCTTAGCATTAGCTCACGCTGTATTAGCAGGACTGTTAAACTTTATTCCCAACATTGGCCCGACCTTGAGTGCATTTTTCCCTATGGCGATCGCCTTTCTCGATGCACCTTGGAAGGCGATCGCAGTTCTAATTTTATACCTCGTCATTCAAAATGTAGAAAGTTACTGGCTAACTCCCACAGTTATGGCTAAACAAGTATCACTATTACCTGCTTTTACCCTGGTAGCCCAAATATTCTTCGCCAGCTTTTTTGGTGCTTTGGGGTTAGTTATGGCGCTACCGTTGGCAGTAGTTGCGAAAACTTGGATAGAAGAACTTGTCTTCAAAGATGTTTTAGATAGGTGGAAGCAACCCTCTTCCTAAAGGATGACGGGAACGTGTTCCGCCTTCGACTCCCTCACCGCCTGCACGGACTAACCAAAAATTAGGTCTTTTAAACCCACGGAGGTGGGTTTTGTCTGTGTAGCCGCGATTTCTAATCGCCAGGGCTTTTCTGCAAAACATCCTCAAGCATAGGTGCGAGTTCGGTATTTAACCTACCAGACCGGACAAATTCCGCATAAGTATCTGCCTCAATTGCCAGCAGTTCTTCCCGGAATTGTTCAGATGTAAAGCTGCGAAGATTGGGATACTCATCCTGTAATTTATCAATTTTAATTTGTAGATTTTCAATCTCGCCTTTAATTAAAGTCTCCTGGTAACGGTAAAATTCTGGTTCAATACCTGGACGTGTATCTGCTTGGAGGTGTTGCAAAACACGTTCTAGGGCGACATGACGGGTAGCCAGTTCTGAATATCGTTGACGTAAGGGTGCATCACCCAAAAGATTCAGTTTCTGCAACAAGGGTTTAATAGATAGACCTTGAACAAGTAGGGTAAATAAAACTACACCAAACACCGTAGCGATAATTTTTTCTCGCTCTGGTAATCCTATAGGTACACTCAATGCTAGGGCAATAGAAACGGAACCGCGTACCCCACCCCACCAAAGTACAGTTTGTTCAGCTAAAGGGATTGTATATTTGGTAATGACAGCACTCAAGTTGCTGAGAAGATAAATAGCAACTGCCCGCATCAAAATCATGGCTGCTACTGTCACGGCAATGATTTGCAGGTTTTCTCCCAAAATAGCAAAGTGAATTTGGTCACCAATCAACAAAAATACTATCGAGTTGACAAAAAACGCCAAAAAGTCCCAAAACTCGGAAACAATCACTCTAGTACGGGGATTCATGCCTATACGAGAGCCAAAGTTCCCCAAAATCAAACCTGTGGTGACAACCCCAATTACCCCAGAACCACCCAATTCTTCAATAATCAGGTAAGTACCGTAAGCACAAACCAGAGTTAAAGACTGTTCCACCATCGGCAAATCGAAGCGTTGGGTGAGGTAAGAAATACCAAAGCCAATTAATCCTCCCACCGCTACGCCAATACCGACAACGGTAAATAACTGCACTACCACTGGCTGGAAAGCAAATTCTGCATTGCCCAAAGACAGCGCCACCAAAAAACTAAAGGCAACTACAGCCATACCATCATTAAATAAGCTTTCGCCTTCCATCATGGTGGTCAGACCTTTGCCCACGCCCAATTCACGAAATAAAGCCGTGACAGAAACCGGGTCAGTCGCAGATAAACTAGCGCCAATAAGTAAAGCAGTAGAAAGAGAAAGTCCGGCTAGTTGATTAAGACCAATTGCTATACCTGCAATGGAAATGACTACCCCCAACACCGCATATAGACAAATGGTGACAAAGTTACGCTTTAAGTCTGCCCACCTCAAATTCCACGCAGCTTCAAACAACAGTGGTGGTAAAAAAATGAACAAAATTAGTTCCGGAGAAAGGGTAACAAGGCGGACATCCACAAATGCCAACCCTGAGCCAACAATTACCAAAAGTAAGGTATAAGGTATGTGGCGAAACCAACTAAATATCTGAGGTAAAGTTGCCACCCCTAAGGAAACCGAAAGTACTAAAAGAAACTGCTTGAGATTAGTGGTGATAATTTCCTCACCAATTGCTGATTCCATCACCATAAGGAAATACCTGGTATGTTGCTTTGCTTATTTTCACCTGATAAGAATCAGATGGTACCAATTTAATGTGGCACATTTCGAGAAATTTGCCGTCCTGATTGCGACTGATTGGGAGCTAAAGAGATTCATCCAATTGTTAATTAGATTAACGGCTTGCGTGGTGCGATCGCGTTCGCGGAGCGTGTGCTTTGCACTCAGCGCTGCTGCAAAGCAGATCGCTATAAAAAGTCGGAGTTATGATCTCCGCTCAAGTAATTACCAAATATTCTAATTACTTGCTTGTTGCTCCAACCAATTTGCTGAATCAGATACATCTGTCAAATCGAATAATACTTCTGCTAGATTTTCCAATCATCGAATATTACCATTTTCAATACTTTTGGTAAGTAAAATTATAGAAAAAATTTAAACTGACAGACAATTTCAGATAAAATTTAGCAGCAAACTCAAATAATTAACAAAATCTCAGTGGATGTTACCGAATTAGTCAAGGTTTCAATTATTCTTCTGTTAGTTGCTACAGCCGTAGCGCTTCTATCGCGCAGGCTGAAAGTGCCTTATGTCGCGGGTTTAGTGTTGGCGGGATTAGTAATTACTGAATTGCTTCCACTTCCTATTGGTTTGAATGATTCTTTAATTTTGAATTTGTTTTTACCGATTCTAGTATTTGAAGCAGCTATTAACACTGATATCAGTCGTCTCCGCAGCACAGTTAAACCCATCGCCTTACTATCGGGACCAGGAGTAATAATTTCTTCTGGAGTAACGGCATTATTATTGAAATGGGTACTAGACTTCGATTGGATACAGGCACTTTTAGCTGGGGTAATTTTAGCAATTACTGATACTGTTTCCGTGATTGCCGTGTTTAAAGAAGTGCCAGTTCCTGCACGACTTTCCACCATTGTTGAAGGAGAAAGTTTATTTAATGATGGTGTAGCGCTGGTTTTATTTAGCCTGCTTTTACAATTTAATGCGGCTGGTTCACTAACCATTCTAGATGGCTTTCAAGAATTTTTTGTGGTGATTGCGGGCGGTACTTTGGTAGGGCTAATTATTGGCTATTTAAGTACAGGTTTATTTATTCGAGCAGATGAGCCACTCAGTAGTATTTTACTCACAATGGCAGTGGCTCTTGGTGCTTTTCAAGCTGGGCAATTGCTGGGTGTATCTGGTGTAGTTGCAGTAGTTGTGGCTGGTTTAATTGTAGGGACTCAAGGGCTTTCGGGGAATGTATCGGCTTCTACTCGCCTAACATTATTAACTTTTTGGGAATCCCTCGGTTTTGGTGTTAATAGCCTGATTTTTTTATTGATTGGTTTAGAAGTCAACCTCACCACACTCTGGAATACTCTGCCAGCAGTAATATTAGCAATTTTTGCTTACCAAATGGGACGGATGGTTTCTGTTTATCCACTATTAGCAATGGTAGGTTTATTTGACCGTTCCATACCGTGGCGTTGGCAACACGTGTTATTTCTCGGCAATATTAAAGGTTCGCTATCAATGGCGTTAGCGTTAACTTTACCCATAGAAATTGTAGGGCGAGGAACAATAATTTCTATAGTTTTTGGCACAGTTCTACTGTCTTTATTGGGACAAGGTGTAAGTTTACCGTGGTTAGTAAAACGTTTGAATTTATCTCAATTTTCCAAATCTCGTCAGCAGATAGAAGAAATGCAAGCCCAATTAATCACAGGTAAAGCAGCACAAGATGAATTAGATAGCCTGTTGAAATCTGGAGTATTACCAAAAGCTATTTATGAAGAGATGCGTTCAGCTTATCAAGTAAGAATTGCTGGTGCCGAAAAAACACTACGAGATTTTCATAATCGTCGCCCTGAGGAGTTTGGTAATAAAAGAAGTGATAGTAGTAAACTTGATGCCATTCGTCGCCGTTTACTGTTAGCAGAAAAAGGTGCGCTGAATGAGGCTATGCGAAAGCGCATTCTTTCAGAAGAAATTGTCCGAGGACGCATTAAAACTATAGATGAACAATTACTACAACTAGATGATGATTAAACCTCCAGAATCACTATTGCTAAAGGGAATCTTGATTTTCACTAATATTTTATGATTGCTCTAACTGGGGAATGCATAAAAAAATCAAGGTAAATATATCTAGTCAGTGTGGTCTAAAAAACCCAAAATCCCAACCCTGACAGAGGTATTTTACTAATATGTTTATTCGTTCTTTAGCTTTTACAACTTTCAGTGCAGTTTTACTAGCAAACTTTGCCAATTCTGCTTTTGCTACTCCTGTTAACTCTGCTAGCAATATAAATCATACTATTGCCAATACTCAAGCAATTGCCCAAACAGAAATCCTCGCACAGAGAGTTCCTGTTGCAGTCAGTCAAGACCGCTATGCTGCTATTTGGGATAAATCCAACAGTTCTGCTTGGGTAGCCAGACATGGATTAACTTCAGCCCAGTATCAAGCTGCTTTTAACCAGTTCGTTGGTCAAGGTTATCGATTAGTTGATGTTAGTGGTTATGAAGTCAACGGACAAGCCCGCTATGCTGCTATTTGGGATAAATCCAACAGTTCTGCTTGGGTAGCCAGACATGGGTTAACTTCAGCCCAATATCAAGCTGCTTTTGACCAGTTTGTTGGTCAAGGCTATCGATTAGTAAAAGTCAGTGGCTACAATGTGAATGGACAAGCCCGCTATGCTGCTATATGGGATAAATCCAACAGTCGGACTTGGGTAGCCAGACATGGGTTAACTTCAGCCCAGTATCAATCTACTTTTGACCAATTAGTTAAGCAAGGTTATAGACTAGTTGATGTCAGTGGTTACTAGACGTTGGTAGTTACAAGCAAATTGTTAACAGTTTGAACAGGCTAAAAGAAAAAGAAATCCTTGTTTGACACGCCCTTAGCTAAACAAATTTCACGGCATTTATTTTTTCTAAAAGCTAGGGGCGTGTCAATATTAAGTAGGACTTATATCAAGTCCGCTTAATCACTTACGATATGTCATTGCGCTAAGCGAAGCCATGCCCGAAGGGCTTTATGCAACGTTCGCGGAGCGTGGCGTTAGCCATAGTGAAACGAAGCAATCGCCTGGACTCTGCGATTACTAGAGCCTCCGGCACGCTACCGCGGTAAGCGAAGCCATGCCCTTTAGGGCTTTACACTTCGCTATCGCTACGTTCGTAATGACAAGTAATTTGCCGGACATGATATTACGCACTCGCTACGAAAATCAAGGCTTTGAGATTGCTTCCCTACGGTCGCAATGACGAAAATACATTAGAGTTACGTAAGTCCTGATAAGTAATCATCCGAATTTCATATTAAAGTTACTGACACCCTTCAATAAAATCAATAACTTGATGTAAAAATCCCGGTTTAGTGGCAATCAAAACCGTAGAAGTAGGCTCGACAATAGTGCTGCCGTTAGGAATAATTAAATCTGTATGGGGATGGGATTGATAACCAATAATTAAAGAACCACTGGGGAAATTAGGATTTTGCGCGATTTCAGCCAGACTCCGACCAACAACATAACAATTGTCGGGAATAGCCATTTTCAACACCTCAATCTGCCCTTGTTCAAAATGCATCATTGATTCTACCTGGGGATACTCAATGGCATTCACCATTGTGGAAACCGCTAATTCCACAGTACTGATGATATGACTGGCTCCCGATAGACGCAGAGGCTCAGTAAAATCACGATGACGCATTCGTGACAGAATATGGGACACACCGTAGTGTTTGGCAAGAGTTACCATTGCTAAGTTCAAAGCGTCGCTTCTGAGGACAGCTGCTAGAGCATCAGCTTTGCGAATTCCCGCTTCTAATAATGTTTCTGTACTTACAGCACTACCCTCGAAAGCCATCGCTCCTACTTGTTCACGGGCATAGTGGCAAGCTGTAGGATTGTTGTCAATCATGGCAACAGTATGCCCAAGTTCTACAAGTTTTTGCGCCAAACTTATTCCTAATAAGCCAGCTCCACCTATTAACACGTACATAATTTATTGATTTGAATAAACTTACTAATATGCTTATTCTATAAGCCTTTTGAACGCCAGTTGCTACAAGTCGTCCGCGCAGCAGTATTAGTGGCTTGCTGAAAAAGAAAGAAAAGGTGACAGACGCTACAAATTTAAGTAGATGTATCTTTGGGTAGTTAAGTCAAGATTAAGAAATATTTATTAATATAAGAATAGTTAAGTGTCAGGAGTCCAGACAAGTTTTGCATAATCAAGCATCAAAACTGTTCACCGATGGAGCAAAGGATTATGAAAGACCAGCAATCATCAGACTCTAAGGGATTTGTCGGCAATCTCAAGAATGGAATTTGGCTGTTTGGCCTTTCATCTTGGCTATTTGGCATCACTGACCGCAGTATTGCTTCCTTTGCAGATGGCTATCTATCGGCTTTGGACTTGACGCAATTATTTACAGCAGCGACATTTTTTGTAGCATGGTTATTTTTGAAGCCAACACGGGCTTAAGTAATTGACAATATTGCGACTTTAAATGGGGAATACCTTTATGTTTCTGGTTTCTGTAAACTTTCAAGAAATATGAGCCGATACCCGTTTAATAAACATCCAAGCAGAGAATCACGCCAGGTAAAAATTTAACTCTACCGTTGCTTGATTCTCTACATGAAAATTAAACATTATCTAGGATAAATGTGGCGTCTATTCCCCCACCCTGGATTGACAATAGCTGCCAAATCTTCATCCGATAATTTACTGATTTCATCTTCTAGTTCTTCCACTGTAAAGTCATAGCCGCATTCTTTGGCAATCTCGATGAAGGCTTCTGCATTATTTGTTGCTTTGAGTCTGGCTTTTAATGCTTGATCTTCTTTAACAGCCTGCAAAAGTTGAGCAGTTTTTTGCTGTGTCATAATATGCTATTTCCTGTTTTAAATATTAAATTGAAAAATAGAGCCAATGCACTTTGCACTTAAAAGTAGCAATGAGTTTAACAAAATTTAGAATTTACATTGCTCTACTCTTAAATCTTCGCACTATTG
Organism: Cyanocohniella sp. LLY; assembly: GCA_022241785.1. Lineage (GTDB taxonomy): Bacteria > Cyanobacteriota > Cyanobacteriia > Cyanobacteriales > Nostocaceae > Cyanocohniella. Next base: position 20,240 of record JAKOMP010000111.1, read on the forward strand.
TTATTGATTTGTCTTATACCATTAGAAATAAAAATGAGGAGAAAATAGCATCACAACTGCCATATTTTCTATATCTTCCTCATGTGAGGTGCGAATCAGGTAGATTGACAATATGTAGTAAAGTTTAATATTGTTTATCTTTATTTAGAGTTCTTGTACTCACTCCAGTTAGTTGCACCAGGATTTTTTGCGGTGGTAGCTGCATATAAAAAAGCTAGAGAAGTGACTCTCTAGCTCATAAAACACAAACAAAAAATTACTAATTGGAAATACCTAAAATCCTTACGGAATAGGAATTATAAATTCCGCACAGCCATACTAAATTCTACCGAGGTTATGCAACCCTAAAATAATACCTGCACCTAAGATATGACCAAAGGCTGTAGTTGCTAGTACCGCAGGTAAACCAAAACCACCAAAGAAATTAGCTGAAGGTAATGCTGGCTCAGAACTGGGGTATTTCATGGTGAATTTGCCAAAAGTAATAGCAATGATGTTAGCCAAAATCATGATTACACCTACAGTAGGACTCCAATTCAGAGGTGCAGTTGCAGCAGCGATTAAGGTTGAAGGTAACACCTGATTTTGCTCCTGAAAATTTTTAGTGGTTGAAAGTATAATCTGAATATTTCCGAACTAAATTCAAGAAAAATCTCCATTTTGCATCAATATTTAACAGTTATTCTCAATCCTTAATATAAAAATGGTGTGGTTAGTATCAAGGAAGTCAATGTCTATCGGCTATCTTAATCAATGTTATGGCTAGCCTATAGATCCACTCATGACAGACGCGATCGCTCTCAAGATAATCTACACTCAAAGTGAGACCGATTGTATTTGCAGCTTCTGTTATGTCCTCAATTATAGATTCTTTGCCACCTGCTCTCGCTAAAATCGTCCAGCGCTTTCAACGTGCTAGTGAACCGAAGCGACGCTATGAACAACTAATCTGGTATGCTCAGAAGCTCAAGGATTTCCCAGAAACTGGCAAAGTACCAGAAAATAAAGTTCCTGGTTGTGTTTCGCAGGTTTATATCACCGCAGCCCTGGATGACGGTAAGGTTGTATATCAGGGTGATTCTGATTCCCAGTTGACCAAAGGGTTGGTAGGACTTTTGATTGAGGGGTTAAATGGACTCACTCCCAGCGAAATTGTGCAACTAACTCCAGATTTTATTCAAGAAACTGGTTTGAATGTCAGCCTTACGCCTTCCCGCGCCAATGGCTTTTACAACATTTTTAAAACCATGCAAAAAAAAGCACTGGGATGTAAGTTAGATTTGCCTAGCTAAAAAATGTGTGGTGACAAAGTGCCTAAGTTAAGAGTTGCTAAATATAACAGCACTTTTCATCAAAATAAAGTACATCACTCTAGCCCCTAGTACCGCTGCGCGGAAGTCAAAAGTCAAAAGTCAAAAAGCTTATCAAACAGGCTGTTTGACGATTTCAAATGGTATGCCTATTTACGCCGTGCTGTACTAGCCTCTAGCCTCTAGCCCCTAACCCCTAGTCCAATGACAACTAACTTGGTATCAACCCTCGATCCTATAGGATTTGGTGGAGAAGTTAAAGAATATACCTGGAGTTGGGAAAACCAACCCTTACGCGTTATTTATGAAACCATTGGTACAGGTTCACCCATTTTGCTGTTACCAGCCTTCAGCAGTGTTTCCACGCGTGCAGAGATGGGAGAACTGGCCAAGTTACTAGCTTCCCACTTTCAAGTTACAGCAGTAGACTGGCCGGGATTTGGACAATCTTCTCGTCCCAGTTTAAATTATCGACCGGAAATATATCAGCAATTTCTGGAAGATTTTGTCACAACTGTTTTTCCTACTCCTCTTACTGTAGTAGCGGCTGGTCATGCTTCTAGTTACGTCTTACAACTAGCTGTAAAGCAACCTGATATGTTTTCGCGGATTGCTTTGTTAGCACCCACTTGGCGCGGCCCTTTACCAACAATGGGGGCCAATCCCCAAATAGCCGATATGGTGAAAGGATTAGTGCGATCGCCTATAGTAGGTCAAGCACTTTATAAACTCAACACCACTCCATCATTTTTAAGTTGGATGTATCGCCGTCATGTTTTTACCGATGACGCTAAACTTACACCCAGTTTCATCGAGAAGAAATGGCAAACAACCCAAAAACCAGGTGCTAGGTTTGCATCGGCGGCTTTTGTAACTGGTAATCTCGATGCGATACGTGAACAATCTGATTTCCTCGCACTGGTGCAATAGACACGTCCGGAATATGATTTGGGTACAAAAAAATGGTAGAAAGTAAAATTGACCCTCTACCAACATCTAATTAAATGATTAGTATCTTTGATTATATACAAAAGTATCCCTGGG
>JAKOMP010000235.1 GCA_022241785.1 Cyanocohniella sp. LLY
ATCCATTAGTCACATCTTTCTTAACAATCCTAAAACGCTTGTTTTGTAATCTTCTTAAACACTGAGGGGTCAAGCATACYTGACAAATTCGCTCTTTGTATTCTCGCTAAAATTGGCTTTTTATTGAGAATTAAGGACGAAGTAATCAGGGTTAGAAAAAGCGTGAGTGAATACTCTCGTAAATGTTGAGAAAGATCCGGGTAATGGATAGCCTTGCAGGGGAGAGGTTTGGAGAGGGGTTTTTTAAAATTCGTCGAACTCCTAAGAAAACGCAATTTTCTTTCGTCCTTCCCGCAGGTGCGCCTCCGTTGGAGACTCACGTTAAATTAAAAAAATTAAAAAATAAATATTAGCAAAAAATAACCATTGAAAAAACCGCCAATTAAATTATGGCGGTTTAGTTAAGTAATCGGAGGGTACTTATAACTTACTCTACTGCTTTTGCATTTGTTGTAGCAGAGTTGGCATTTTCCGCGCAGCGGTACTAGCCTTTTCCATAAGGGAGCATCCCAGTTTTTTGCAAAGAAGGCGAAAATCAGTCAGGATAAGTAAGACGAGTGTATTTACTTACCGATGACCCCAGAACAAAAGCAAGCTCTTCAAGAACATATTCAGGCGATCTCTAAAATATTGTACGAAGATACGTCAAAAGAAAAGCTCACAAATCTTGCAGGAATTGAAGAAGCAGTGCGGAGTCAAATGCAGAAG
>JAKOMP010000236.1 GCA_022241785.1 Cyanocohniella sp. LLY
CTGCCAATATGACCTGGAAAGGAATTGCGCCCATTGTACATCTGGTTGAAACCACCTATGAAAAAGGAATTAAGGTTCTATCACAAGAGTTAGAACAGTACCAACCCCAATGGCAACGTTCTGAAACATTACCCAAATGGGATATTACTATCGTCCCGGTTTAGTTGGTACTTTATTTTCCTGCTAGTCCCTAACCCCCCACCCCCCTTCCCTACGAGGGAATGGGGAGAAGTCAAAGTCTCTCTCCTGCGAGGATACTGTTGGCGAATTGATAGAGGGCAAAACCAGTCATCACAAAATAGAAAATCAGGAATACTATGAAGCAGTGGGAGCAATTCGAGCAAAGTGAGAAACGCGAGTCTGACTGCGTGGGACATSTTGCCACCAATCCCACATCCGACTTAAGTTGATAGCAGCAGCAGTAATGACATGCTGCAAGAGAGTTTTGGCAAGACCAATGKAGCGACAACGGCGTAATTGGTAGCGACCAGTAGCTTGGGAAATCAAGCCTTCAACGCCAGCACGTTGGTGATAAATTTGTTGAAACGATTCAGTTTCTTGGCGAATACGAGCATCATGTAATGCAAGATGTAGCTCCTGTGGTTTGAGGGTCAAAAGACGCGGTAGTTTTTTTGAGCGAGTGCATTTTGAGCGACTTGGACAAAGATCACAATCGGATTTGTCAAATTGTATTTTGAGTACTGGA
>JAKOMP010000112.1 GCA_022241785.1 Cyanocohniella sp. LLY
ACATTTTTTGCACAAAAGCTTTACCAACACCAAAGTTTACAGCTAACTTTCTAACTGAAATATTTCCTGAATGATAAGCATTGACTACTTTTTCTCTGAGATCGACGGAATATGGTTTCATAATAATAGTTTATCTATTTTACATTATTGTACTTCACGTTACTGGAAAGTGCTGTATCCGGCTATTATGACCAAGATTAAGTTTCAACTGTCACCTAAACCATCAGGAACTCAGAAAACAAAGGAAGGAAAAACAGGCTTTGTCCCAGTCAAAGCTAGATGGGTGATAGAAAGAACCAACTCTTGGATGGAAAGGTGTAAAAGTTTGGTCAAGAATTTTGAGCGCACTCTTGATCATGCCACCGCCAAGCTTAAGTTCTTGGACTGAAATATTGGAAACCTGAAGATTGCCCCCGCATAGCGGGTTTGATTATATCTAGCGTAGTAAAACTTGCTAGAGGTGTCTTGGAATCGTAGAAAAGTCGTTTGAGATTGTCTTTTAAAAAAAACAATTAAGGCTTTAATCTAGTTTTTATGGTGTCATTAGAGATTATTTGTTGCTCACTTTCAGGAAGTTCAAAAAGCCACAATTTACCAAACTCTCATATTAACTGTTACTGGAGAATATCAACCCGCATCTATGCAACGCCAAAATAACTTTAATACCACTACTAAGCAATACTGCCGTTAATAGTTAGACTGACATTAGCTTGTGTTTGTGCTTGCCAAGACTGGGCATAAAGTCCACCCAAAGTTAGTAATTCGTGATGACTTCCTGACTCTACAATTTGTCCAGCCTGCATGACATGAATGACATCAGCACGCATTGCTAAGGTAAAACGGTGAGTGATGACCACAGCAGAACGATTTTTTGCCATCCGGCGAAATCTATCTAGCCAGTCATGTTCAGCCCAAGAATCCATGAAGCTGGTTGGTTCATCTAGAATCAGAATCGGTGCTTGCCGTAAAAAAGCTCTAGCTAAGGCAATACGCTGCCATTCACCTCCACTCAAATCAGTACCGCCAGAAAACATTTTTCCTAGTTGTGTATTGTAACCCTGCGGTAGCCTAGCAACAATTTCTTCAGCACCAGCATCTTGAATAGCCGCCTGAATTTCCTCAAAGCTAGGTTTTGAATACACATCACTAATGGCAATGTTTTCTGCTACCGTTTTTTGATAAGTAGCGGGAAACTGAAACATAACTGTGAGTAGACGGCGGAGTTCGCTAAGGGAAAACTTTTTAATATCAATTCCATCTAATTCAATACTGCCGGATTCAGGGTCATAAAAACGGCACAAAAGTTTAATCAACGTACTTTTGCCAGTACCGTTTTCTCCAACAATAGCCACAATCTTTCCAGCAGGGATGGTGAGATTAAAATCTTGCAGAATCGCCCGATCGCTGCCAGGATAGCGAAAGGTAACTTGGCGTAAGCAAATTCCTTGTTTCAAGGGTAAGGAAATGGGTAAGGGATGGGGAGGATCTTGAATTTGTGGTTTTAATTGGAGAAATTCAAAGAGATTACCCAAAAACAAGCTATTGCTGTAGATTTGACCAATGTTTGCCAGTACAGAACGCATTAAACTTTGGCCACTATTAAAAGCCTGGTAAAATAAAGCCAGGTCTCCTAAGGTCAAAAATCCTTGTAATGCTCGCCACAGCATCCACACCATCGCACCACCAGCAATCAACAAAGCCGAGATACCTCCAGCCAACTGAGTGTAACTTTGTTCACCAGTTAACTTGATGGTTTCGGTACGCAGGCGATCGCGTATAGCCTGATAAGATAGTTGAAAATAATCGCCCAACTCAAATAACCGCAGTTCCGCAGCAGTATACACCTGAGTGAGCAAAAAATCATAGTATTCAGCCCTTCGACGTTGTGGTGTCGTTTTTTCCCACCAGCTATGATAATATTTATTGAAGCGAACTACCATGTAGAGTGCAGGGATTGAAGTAGCAACCAGCACTAGAGGTAACCATACTCCATAGGGCAGCAAAATAGCTACCATTGTTAGTAAAGTGATGCTATTCTGCAATAAACTGCCAGTACTTTCCAAAAGACCAAGAGAATGGCTACTAGCATTACTTCGTGCTTGATGTAAGCGGTCGTGGTACTCCGGTAATTCGTAGAAGGATAAATCAGCCGCAATAGATTTTTTGTGTACTAAGGCTGTAATACTATCTAGTACGAGTTCAGACTGAACCTTGCGGATGAAAATTAGGGCAGCATTTGATAGTTGTGTCAGTAACAAAACGGTCGCCATCAACCCTGCTGGTAACAGCACTATTTTAAAACTTTCTTCGCTGGTACCAGCCCTCATGGCAACTACTAAACTATCTACTAGCAGTTTAGATAGATATACATTTGCCCCTGGTAGTAACCCTTGAAGTAACAGCAAGAATGACCAAGCCACAGTCCAGATAGGAGCTGTTGCCCAAATCAAATGCAAAGTTTGCATGATATGGGATGACTGTGCTAGAGAATTACGTAACTTGCTCATTAAATTTGTGACGTTGCAGAATAAAAATATGAATTAGTCGGGCTACGCACAGACGCGGAGAGTGAGAGTTTGAATTTTTGAATTTTGGCATTTCATACTCGTATTCAGCAATGACTTTCTCAAGCTATGGATGGCTGGAGGTTACCAATCAGGTGTGCTTCTACCATTTCAGCTAGAGTAGGTAGCGATCGCAAATCACTAGACCGAATCAGACGGTAGCTAGGTATGTTTTTGGCAATATGGGTGCATTGCAGGAATTGAGCTGTGTTGTGAATTTGATACCATCGGGTAGGCAGTGAGTTACGCATTAATTCTATTAAGCTTTCAGGCGATTGCAGTTGTTTTATCCCCACAGTTGAGTCTTTACTCAGCATATAAATCCGCTTGAGTGGTAAGGCCGTTTGAGAGAAGTTTTTCGCCACCCGGAAACCACCTTTTTTTAATTGAGAGTGCAACAGTAGTAGTTCAGACTGGTCGTGACCCAAAATTTCTGCTACTTCAGGAAACAGTTTAAACTGCGGATAACCAGGAAATACAGTGATGGTGTCTGTTTCTGTACTGATTGCGACAACATCATCTGTAATAATGCGATGTCCTTTGGTATGGAGTGCTGCGGCAATGGTAGACTTACCCCAGCCTGACTTACCGACAAAAGCAATAGCACTACCATCAAACTCTACTGCACTCCCATGTAATACAAACAAGCCTCGTTGATAAAGCAAAATTGACATGATAGTGCCAACGATGTAGAGGCTAATTAATCTTTCATCATCATTTAAAGGAGTAACAATAATTTCGCATCCATTACGAATGATAAACAAAGCAGCATTTTTATCAAAAAGAATCGCTTCTTCTAGTGTCACTTTGATGAAGCAAGTATGATTACCGTTTACTTCATCGGGGATGGTAGCATTTCTATTCCATCGAATTGTGATGTCACCAGGTAATTGTGCAGGAACAAATTCAAATAACTCTATTTCAGATTTTATTGCCAGACCATAAGCAAAGTATGAAAACATAATTTAGTCCATGAGTCTAATATTTGTTAATTGTAAAGTTCACTTTTATCAACTATTGAAAAAATAGCTAGGGTTGAGTAAACAAAATTATTAAGTCTATATTGATAAATAAACTTATTTTTTGACCTCAACCCTTAGCTATAGCGATTTTAGTTGGATGGATAAACATTTCAAGCTTTTAACCATGCCTCTGTGACAAGCTTAAGTGAATGCTTGCTACCTCTTCATTAATAGAGAACTTGGTATCCCCATAAATATAGACTATATATTTATGGGGGCAATGGGCAGGAGATTAGCTTTTTCTAATGTCCTTTATGCAACTAAAGCTCGTTATATTTATCCGCATTTTTAGTCAAATTCCGTATTTATTGAACTATTCTAAATACTAAAAATGACTCACCATGCAAGACATTTCCTACTTACCAAAAACATTAACTAATTTGAACCAGTGTTCCTGGTTTACCATCAGTAATAGTAGTGGGAACTCCACCAATAATAAAAACAATGGAATCGCCAGTTCCGGCCTCCTTACTAAATGTTTGTTGAGTAAGATCTTCTACGGAACCGTATACATTTAATTCGGGTTTATACCAGGCTTTTTGTGTTTGCATTTTTGTTTCTCCTTAGAGATTTTTTGGTGATTTAATTAGTAGGAAAACCTACATTTATAGTTTATCTTAAAATTTGATTTTAGCCAAATATAACAAACATTTTTATCCAAACTTTAACTAATTTTATAGTTAAATAATACCTGATTTCTGCAACCACAATGATAAGTTTGTTGCTGCATAAATTGTCATAGCATCTTGTTCTTGCATAGGATTAGATAAATATCGAGAATAGGTAGCTTGTAATGCTGAGATATCAACATATTTTTCAATAATTTCAGGATGTTTAATAATTACTCCCTCTAAAACTTTTTGTTCAAATTCAAGAAATTTAGGTTTAAAGCTCGCACCTAAATTAGCTTTAGAAATTCTTGTTTGTAGTTCAGGCGGTAAAATTCCTGCCATAGCACGACGAGCAATTAGCCGAGTCCATCCAGAGGAACATTTTTGTTCAGGAGGGATAGCTAAACAAAATTTCATTAACCTGCGATCGCAGAAGGGAAACGCCAAAGAAACAGCAAAAGCACTAGATAATTTATCAGCTATTTCTAGCCCATATTGAATTAAGCCAGAGTTAATACTATGCCAATGTATTTCTCTAGCTGTCACAGGTATATCAATACTTTTTTGCTGTTCCTCAAAATATGCTGATAAATTTATTTGTTTGGCAAATGCAGGATTAATTGCTTTGTCAGCCCAGATAGGTTTATCAACCATTCGCCCAATAAATTCAGGTATTAAAGGTTGCAATCCCCATTGCCAAATTACTTGCATCCAAGGCTGGTGAAATCTGGATGCGTAAGCTTTAGTTTCTTTCAAAAACCTCTTAAACTTGAATGTGCGGATTAAATCTGTTATGTAGTACTGACCATGAGAAATAGTCGTATCACCATCTATACCATCTAAGACAATACGAACATTATTTTCTCGGACTTTTTGATAAATTATCCAATTGAGGTATAGATTAGGGGCACAGAAACCTTCATCCATATACCAAAAAATTTTGTCATGGTCTATTAAAGGACTAATCCCATCCGCCTCAATATAGTGAGGTATAATCCCCTCCTGAGCTACAACTAAGTCAACATAAAATCGTTCATCAATCAGCCGTAAGTATTCTGCTTGTAAGTTGGGAAAAATAGCAGAAAAAGAGTGTAATTTTTCATACCTGTGTTGCGTCAGAATATCACGAGCAACACAGGTAATAGAAGAAGAATCTATGCCGCCGCTCAACATTGAGCCTACAGGAAAGGCACTGCGTAATCGGCAACTTACTGCTTCAGTGAAAATTTCTCGATAGGCTTCGGCATACTCTTGATTTGAACTTAATCGTAGTTCTTGCGATGGATTTAACGACCAATAACGCCGGGTTTGCTTAGTTTCACGACCAACAATCAGGCTGTGGGCTGCTGGAAGTCGAAGAATATCTTTATAAAAAGTAATCTCCCGATCTTCAAAAACTCTGGATAAGTATTGTCCTACTCTGAGTTCATTGAGTCGGCGAGGCACTTCTGGTAAGCACAGTAGAGCTTTAATTTCGGAAGCAAAGGCAAAAATCTGGCTCGAACAATAGTAGTAAAAAGGTCTGATACCCATTGGATCTCTGGCGCAGAAAAGTATCTGCTGGCGCTGATCCCAAATGACAAAAGCAAAATCGCCTAATAGCTTCTGCGGGCAATGTTCTCCCCATTTTTCATAGGCAGATAAAATGAGTTGACTATCGGTGATTTTTGCCGATGGCTGATCGTTCAACTGCAATGCAGAAATGAGTTCATCTCGATTATCAATGCGAGCATCGGCTGTAATAACTAAATTTCCTGGGCGATGAACTAAAGGTAATTTTTCTAACAAAGATTCGGGCGTTGTCCACAGCATCCTGTGTCCCATCCCCACAGACTCCTGCATCCATATGTCTGCACCATCAGAACCACGATGAGCTAAAACTTGAGCCATCTTTGCCAAAGTGGCTGAGTCTATTTGCTGTCCGTCTAGATAGTAAACTCCAAAAATTGCACTCACAAGCTGATACCTGTCTAGAACATTACTTGTCAAGCACAGTAACTTACGTAGTTATTTCAATTAACTGTGCGGCTTGTAGCTGTAATAGCAATTCAATTAAATCGTGATCGCATTCTTCAGGTGTCACCTTATACTCTTGTAAAAGAATCTGCTTGATATCTTTTACAGTTTTTGGTTCCTTAATCAAAGTCCATATCCTTGCTCCTACTTCATTCAGACCTTGATAGACTCCAGACTTGAAGTTGAGAATCACTACTTCATCGCCAATATCTGAAGAGATTTGTTCAGGAACAGCTACTACTATTGAGGATTCTAAGATTTTGTGTTTTAGTTTGTTGGAGTTCATATGCTCATGTCTATTTGATTTTGGCTGGTGTGAGTATCAAAATCGTTATTTTTGATGACCTCTCCCCAACAGTCCCCAACAGTATCCGTGTCGGAGAGGGGCTTAAATATCTTGAAAGCTCAACGATAAATTAAGCTTTTGCAGCCTCTCTCTTTGCAGGGTAGAGATTTGGAGAAAGGTTTTTTCAACTTGTCAAACTCACGTCATGGTTAATGACAAAAGTCTTCTCAAGAGGAATAAACTCTCTTGATGGCATAAATTTCAGTCCACTTTAGTGGACTTGGGTTATTCGCCAATAAATTAATTTCTTGGCGGGAGATTGAGCGGATGCAAGATGCAAGCACGGGTATTTACAAGCGTTCAGACATTATGCATGTAAACAAATCTGCCGATTTTGTTCAATAGGTTTTCTAAAACTATGCCAAAAGATGATGTTGATATCATGCATTACGATACTGATTTATAGATATATCTAAAGAAGTAAATAGCGTGATTTTTTTTAGGCTCTATTGTCTAAAATGATACTCAACACTCCATCATCCATCATCTTTTATCACTCTCGCGAGAGAATAATATGATAATGAATCGACCCAGTACGCCGCAGCAAATCGCACAACGTGCCCAGATTATGCTAAAAGCCGCGTTGGGGCAGAACAATGCCGAAATCGCTCAGTATAAGTATTAAGATGGCGCAGCACTGGCGACACTATTGGGTCTCAACCCCTGACTGTCTAATCAGTATATATAAGCTTATTTACTAACGATTTTACTAGTAAGTTTTGCCACACTAGTATTTAAAGGCTGAAACTCTTATTTTCTCGTTGAGTAGTGACTCGATAATAAGTTTAAGAGCGTGTTTGAAAAGTCTAATTTAATACCAGTCCAGGCGATTAGAAATCGCAGCTACACAGACAAAACCCACCTACGTGGGTTAAAAAACCTTGATTTTGTGTTAGTCCGCGCAGGCGGACTTTGTTTGTGTAGTAGCGAATTATATTCGCCCAAAACTTTTCAAACATCCTCTAAGTTAATGACCTTCGTTATGAGGAAAATCCTTAGCGAATAAGGCTTTTAAGCTTAACCCGATTTTCTGTTCTGATGATACTCATACCCCCATTCCAGAAAGCGTTTTAAGGGTGTTAACCCAAATATACCCAGTAATCGAACTGGGCGGACTAAATAATATAAACCAGAAAGCCAACTTGGTAGTGGCAAAAATACATAGTCTTTATCTTTTGGTGTCAGCGCAAATCGGAAAATAAACAGACACAATAAAACTCTCTGCCGGAAATTTTCCATAATTCGGAAATGAAAGGTTAAACGCCAAGACCAAAAAGACCTTTCAAAAACATCTGGGGGTTCGTCAATTTGACTAAAAAGCCTTTCTCTAACTTCTGTGGCGAGTGAGTTGATAATTGGTGTTTTGTGAATTGCTTGCTCAATTTCTTCTGGCAGATTGAATGCTTGTATATCTTGTGCCAAAAATAACCCAAGTAATAACATTCGCTCACAATCTTGCTTTTTAGCCCGTTCTAAAATTGTTAGCCATTGTATTTGTGGATTAGCTTGAATCAATTGAGCAATATCACAAATCCAAGATAATCTTTGCCATAAATCCTTGCATCCATGTACACACAAATGCAAGACGGCATCTTCTGGAGATAGTTCAAGTATCTTTGTATCTGCCAGGGATACAGGCTGGAGACGTTTCCACAAACTATCAAAATCTGGCTTAAAAGGAAAGTAAGTTGGTGTTAGTTCCCAATGCAAGTCTATACATACATTACCATCATTGCTTAAAAAGCTGTATTGGCAAAATACTTGTTGTAGTTCATCTTGTGTACCTGTTAAACATTCCTCTTGCTGGTATTGTTCAAAAATTAGTAATTCTGTAACTTTGGGAATATCATGCTTTTTCACTAAAATGTCTAAGTCGCCAAATTTACGCAATGAAAGATTACCATAAGCTGAAGTTGCTAAGACTGGACCTTTAAATGGTATAACTGGTATGCCGTTAGATCCTAGTAAATGCAAGATATTAATCAGTTTGTGAGACAAAAATAGGTTATTAAATGTGCTTTTTTGCCAATCGCTATATAAATTATTAAGAATATTCTGAGGAACTTCATCTGGACAAGTATTTTTCAAACTCCAGTAAAGAAGTGGCTGAACTTTATGCCAAGTTGCAATTTTGAGCAGGTAATTCCAGTCAATTTCTGCTTTTAATAATTCTCTAATTTTTGCTGCTGTTTCGATGGAAATGTCCGTTCTAGCACAACAGAGCAATAATTCTATTTCTTTTGGTGTTATGAATGTTGGTGTTTGGGCAGATATTTGGAGTGATGCGATCATTTTGTTGTCTCAAGATGAAAAATGCGCTTGTAGCTCTCTTGTCTGATTCTATAACTAATATTTTTTCCAATCAACGAATTTTCGTATCGGCTCCACTGGGCTACAGCCGTCGAAGAGCCAGGGCTGAGTGTGGATTCTCAACCTGATTACCTTCACTATCAGTCAAAAATTCCATTGATACCACATGCCGCCGTTTCACGAATTCATTAAACCGTTAATTAACCTTTACTGTCAGTTCCCCAAACTTCGGACTCCACCACCCTTTAGCAGTACTAAAATAAGCCACATCCTTGTGTTTTTTATCCTGACGAGATTGAGGATCTGAACACCGGAGCATTGTTTTTTGCTGTCCATCCTTGGTATAAATGTACTCCTCCAAAGGCTTTTGGCATATAGGGCAAGGATGCGAAGTTATCTTAGCTGGAGGTTTTTGCTGACTTTCTTTGCTACGGGGGGCTTCCCAGGTCTTAGAACGTTCGCTCCAGAACAGCACCACATTCTCGCAACCGCTAGTACACTTAAGGAAATACTTTTTCTTGACCTTAGTGCTGGGGATTTTGGACATCAAACTATTGCACTGAGGACAGCAAGTTTTGGAAGTTTCAAACTGTCGTGGTGCAGAAGCTGTACCCTTTGATGCACCCGCAACTAAGGTTTTAGCCTTGGAAAGTGCAGGTACAAAGTAGTCCTGATTCCAACCACTGAGATATTGCTGCCAACCTTGTTTACCTTCTGCTATGGCATCTAGAGCATCTTCCATCTTCGCTGTAAACTCAGCCTCCAGTAAATCTGGCAACGCCTTCTGCAAAAACTCATCCACCTCCAAACCTAAAGCTGTGGGTTGCAAATGGTCTTTTGTTAACTGCACATAAGCCCGCTTCTTGAGAGTGGCGACGGTGGGAGCGTATGTACTAGGGCGGCCAATGCCTTTGCGTTCCATTAGCTGTACAAGTTTAGGTTCGCTGTAACGTGGCGGCGGCTGGGTTTGTTTTTTCTCGTGGGCTGCATTCGCCAGAGTGAGTGCCTGTCCATGTTTTAAAGTGGGTAACTCGGAATCTTTGCTGAGATTATTCCAATAACGAGCGTACCCGTAGAACTCAATCACCTGCCCCCTGGCTTGCCATAACAAGTTTCCTGACTGAGTAATTACCAGCGTTTTGCGGAGTTGAGCAGCTTTGCACTGGGAAGCGATCGCACGTTTCCAAATCATCACATACAGGTTGAATTCATCAGGCGGAATTTCCTCCCGCAACTGTGCTGAAGGGCGAAAAACATCTGTAGGACGGATAGCCTCATGYGCTTCTTGTGCAGACTTGCTGCTACGGTGTTTGGCTAACTGCTGKGGTACATTTGATGGATCATTYTGCTCCAACCATTGACGAGCGMTSGCACAAAATTCAGGACTCAACATCACCGAATCTGTTCGCATATACGTGATTAAMCCAGCTTCATAAAGTTTTTGGGCAACCTGCATGGTTTTATYTGGGGAAAATCTCAACTTGGAACCGGCWGCTTGTTGAAGCGTGGAAGTGGTAAATGGCGGAGGTGGTTGGCGATTGACAGTTTTCCCTTCGATTTGGATAATTTTATGAGGATGCTGCCTTGCTTGTGCAACTAATCTTGTAGCTTCAGCCTCAGACAAAACACGCTTAGATTCAGGTGATTTTGTAGCATTTGGATTGGCATCATCATTGGTATCAGTTTCTTCCTGTTGTGCTGAGGAACGAGAGTCTGTCGTACCTTTATAGAAAGCCCGAAATCCTTCAGCGTAATCAACAAAGACGTTCCAGTAGTCCTGGGGGACAAACTTCTGAATTTCTCTTTCTCGCTGGCAAATCAAATGTAATGTGGCACTTTGGACTCTACCAACACTTTTGGCTCCGTTATTTAATGCCCACACCAGGGGACTGCCTTTGTACCCTACCAACTTATCTAAGCAATCTCGGCACAGTCCCGCACCCACTAAGTTAAAATCGAGTTTTCGGGAATTTGCGATCGCGCTCCTAACTGCTGCTGCTGTAATCTCTGTGTACACCACTCGCTTTGGTTCTTTCAATCCCAAAACTTCCTTGAGATGCCAAGCGATGGTTTCACCTTCTCGATCTGGGTCTGTTGCCAAGACAACTTCATCAACCTGCTTAACTGCTGCTTTGAGTTTCTGGATGGTTTCTTTTGCCCGTTGATCACGAGGGATATAATTGCACTTCACACGACTGCCATCTATGCTGAATCCCAGTGAATCATCGCCATCGTTACTCAGTTCTCGGATGTGACCGCAACTGGCGCGGACAATCCAATCTGTACCCAGGATTTGACTAAGTTTTTTGACTTTACCGGGGGATTCGACTACAAGAAGACGCTTTGGCATGGCAGATGCGTTGTAGATACTCTATCTTAGACTTTTTGTACTGATCAGGAACGATTTTTTTATAATTTAGTATATTTGTACCATAATGCTGTCTCCAATTAGTAAGCACAGCCATGCCCGTTAGGGCTTTACGTTTTAGCGATACCCTACGGTCGCAATAACGGAAATACGTGGTTGGTTACGTAAGTCCTGTTTAATATAACTTCACACTTCAGCCTTAAATCCTGACTGAGTGAGGGTTAAAAAAATGCATTACTTGTGAGGTAATAAATCACTCTCTAGTTAGAAATAAAATATTAGTTGTGGTAGAAGACGTTTTAATTTTATATCAGTAAAATAATTTCACTCTTTAGTTAAGCTCTATTCACGTTTATTGAAAAATTAACCACTTTGCATATGCTATTGCTAGCAAATAAATATTTATTAGGATAACAATACAAAACATGGAGAACATCAGCAAGCTTGATAATAACACCAATAACTTAGAACAGCAGATAATAGTTACCGAAACTGATATGCCTTCAGAGTTATCATCTAACGAACTAATACAAACAAATAAAACAATTAATATAGATGGTCAACGTCCAATTGATGCCACTAACATTGAAATTGAGGAAATAATTGAGATAGATGGTCAGCGTCCAATTATAAAGACTGAAGATTATTGTGACGAAACAATCGATATAGATGGTCAACGCCCGATTGCTAAGAGTAATTTTCAAGACCATGAGATGCTAAACGTAGACGGCAACCGCCCAATTGACCCTAATGATTTACAGGTAGAAGAAATTCTTGAAATAGACGGTCAACGTCCCATTGCTAAGAATAGTTTTCAAGTTCAAGATACTCTAGAAATAGATGGTAGCCGTCCAATTTCAGATAATGCTGTTGAAAAGCAAATACCAACAGATTATATCGACTAAAATCACGGTTTTTTTGTTACTTTAAACTGAATGTATTGAACAGGTTGCAGATGTTTGCCCTCAGACGCACTTCGCCGTTGTGTGGCTTGTTTACGAGTCGTGATGCGTAAAATTCTTACCGATTCACGAATTTACCAAAGCCATGATAAAATATTTGAGCATAAAAAGCGTATTGCGTTCACTAGCTTTAAATTTACTAAAATTTTTCATCAGGCTTAGTTTTCCAACTGTTAGTCAGATGACAACAGAAGAATTAAATGGCTGGCTAATTGATAGTAAAAAGCCACAGCCGTTGTTGCTTGATGCACGAAGTCAAACAGAGTATATGGTAAGTCACATCAAAACAGCAGTGCATATTGATCCTGTTATACCCGACCTAAAAGCACTCTCGACAGTTTCACAAGATACACCAATCGTTGTATATTGTTCAGTTGGTTATCGTAGTGCCAAAGTTGCCCAACAACTTCAGAAGAAAGGATTTTCTCAGATTTCCAACTTGAGTGGTGGTCTTTTTCAGTGGGCAAATGAAGAACGACCCATCTTTAAAGATGAAGAACAGCCAACACAACTAGTCCATCCTTATGATGCAATCTGGGGAAAACTCCTCAAAACTAGTTACCATGCCTAGAATCGCGTAATATTTTTCCTTTATTTTTATTGAAGTGTAAGTATTTTGCCAACAGATGCTTTGGATGAGGTGATAAATATTACCAGTTTTTTACTGGGGTTAAAGCCGATGGATATTAGGCAAAAATAATTAAAAAAACTCTTGTAAGTGTATGGCTCAAGTTTCGATTATTATTCCTACTTTTAATGAAGCAGCTAGTTTAGAACGCACCCTGTGGCAACTGACTTTATTAAACCCAACTGTAAAAGAAGTAATAGTAGTAGATGGTGGTAGTGAAGATGAGACAGTAGCGATCGCTAAACGAGTTTTGGAATCATTGAATCAAGAATTTGATGGGCAAATTCTATTTTGCGATCGCTGTGGGCGTTCCATTCAAATGAATTACGGAGCTTCAGCCGCCACCGGAGATATACTTTGTTTTCTCCATGCAGACACTTGGATTCCTGATGATGCTGCTGCTGTGATTCAAAACACCTTGGCAGAACCTACAGTTGCTTGTGGGGGATTCATTTGTTTAATGGCAGGTTCTCAAACCACTCGTTGGGGTATATCCTTGCACAACTACCTAAAAACTTACTATGCTCCGCTAGTGTTTAAACCGCACTTGTTTTTTAAAGGATTGCGTCTACTGTTTGGCGATCAAGTTATGTTCTGTCGTCGGTGTGACTTTTGGGATTGCGGCGGATTTGATGAGGCATTACCAATTATGGAGGATGGAGATTTATGTCTCAGATTGGTGCAAAAAGGACGAATTGCTTTAGTTAACCGCATCGTCCAAAGTTCCGATCGCCGAGTAGCACGCTGGGGTAGTTGGAAAGCTACGGCAATTTACCTCTACATCGGAATTTTATGGGGGATTGGCGTTGATGCTAACTATCTCAAACAGTTTTATCAAGATATTCGCTGATTTAAGCTCCAGTCGTAGTCAAGATAAGATATCGGTGTTGCGACAGTCAATGGCACATCTGTTTTCAAATAAGAACAGATATATTCAGGAATGGAAGGCGCAACTTTTAAGAAATCTTGCCGATACCACTGGAAAATTTTATTGCAGTAGAGGGTTTGACTATGAGAGTCATAACGAACTTTTTGAGGATTATTCATAAAGCGATGAGCATCTTCATCTAACTGCTGAATAACTTGCTCAGGAAAGTAAGCTCCCGAACGCAGTAAAGGACAACCAACTGAAGCACAAACAATGGCAAAATGAATTCGTGGTTCTTGCAACTCGTCTCTAAGAATTTGGTTCTCGATTTGAGCTAAACTGTAACGCTGACCAAAAATATAATAAACTCGACGCTGGAAGAACCATAAAAATGCCAGCCAGTTAGGAATCCCGAAAATTTTTGGCAGAATTGAATCTAGTGGGTATAGTTCTAAGATTCTAGAAATAGTAAACGCATTGTAGAGGTTAATCCACAGTGCTAATTGCTCTTGAGGCTGAGTATGAGATTTAAGAGACAAATTTTTTTGTGTGGACAACCAATCAGTAAGTGCTTGGGGTTGCTCTGTTTTCCAAGCAAGATAGTTGACACGACCTTGGTGATCAACATATTGACGCAGTAATCTATCCCAGGGTTCAAAATCAATCATAAAAGATGGCCTTTAACTTTACCTTGTGAGAATTGTATCGAAACCGATGTATTCTCATCACTTTGTGAAAGTGTCAGGCATTAATATGGTGATTCTACAGAATCCTAATTTTTGGTTTTGTCTGAGCTTTAGGGTGTAAGTTGGTCAAAATTGCGGTGATATACCTGTTTTCCATACTTATTCCATTCTGCATCTGAGGAGTGGGGAAACTTGGTCAATGTTGCCCGTTGAATATATGCCATCATGGGGCGACGCAGATTTTCATATTTCTCGAAGGCTGTTGCGATCGCCTCCTGATTATCCCAGTTTTTTGTCTCGGCAATCTGAGTAATTAAAGTTGTCACCGCCAATGCATCTTCAAATCCTTGATTCGCTCCTTGGGCCATAAAAGGAGGCATTCCATGAGCTGCATCACCCACTAAGACAACTCGCCCTTTACTCCAGGCTGGCTGAGGTTTGGTATCCGATGTTGTGGCGTGGTGAATGTAGTATGGACGCTGCTGCATATTGCTCGGTGGCGACAAACGAACTAATTCCCGAATTACATCGGGAAAGCCAGCTTTTTCTAACTGCTGCATGGCTAAATCAAGTAAATCACTACCAGATTTCTCCTGTAAAGATGCCAAAGGTACAGCCAAATGGAGTATGTACCCTAGTAAACCATCTGGACGGCGAAATAACATCATCCTTGGCTCATCTATACTTGCAGTATCTGGGGATGTTTGGTCGTTACTAATGGTGACAATTGGTGAATCTTCAAAGAATTTTTCTGCCAGTTGTGTTTGTAGTTCTGGTGGTACGTCTGTTATTTCTCTACAAGATACAGCTGTAAAACCAGAATATTCAGGTCTAGCAAAATCGCTGTATGGACTATTTTCGTAGAGTACCCGACGAACTGTAGAGTTGATGCCGTCTGCTGCCACAATTAGTTTGGCTCGCAACGATTTTGTGGTTAATTTTTGGGGTGTAGTATCTAAATTTTGGTCGCCTTCCGCCCAATATGCATAGGGGTTGGCTTCTATTTTTTGATCAGATACGCAATCTATCCGCACACAGTTATTTTCCGGCTCATCTACAACATTCAGACAACGGTGATTCGCTTTCACTCGCTCTGGGGGAAGTAAGTTTCTCAGTCCAGTCTGCAAATCATACCAAGCAATTGATACTCGACCCTCACCGTAATTCTGGTACCAATGATCGAAACTCAGAGGAATTGAGCGAATCAATTGTCCCTGCAAATTTTTATAAACCCATGTTGGTGAAGTTTTAGCAGGTTTCTGGTCATGGGACTGCTGAGTATTCAAGAATCCGTTACCAGTTTTCTTGACTGCTTCATAAGCTTGCTCATCTAAATATTTGAGCGCTTTTAATCCATTGGGGAGAAGATCCAAGACTTGACCAACTTGACGAAAAGCACGAGTTTGATCAATAACCAGAATATTTTCAATACCACGTCTGTGTAAGCCAATAGCAGTTGCTAACCCGATAGGCCCAGCGCCAACTATTACAACATCATAGATTTCCATAGTTTTGTTTGAGTTTGAAGTAACTGTGTTTGTACGCAAATTTAATTGATTTATTTGCATATTTATACACATTAATTTTGGACAGAATTTAATGAATATAGAAAGTAGCAGCCATCAAGTAACATACCATCACCAAAGACGATTAAAAGCCGCCATAATATTTATTATGCAAAACTCCAACTCTGGAGCAGGTGCCGATTGTATCTCAATTTAAAAATTAATTGTTTTAATCATGTCTTTAGCCAATCAACAACTTAACTACTCCCATCAAGTTGCTGCACCTGCATGGAAAATTAAGCTCCTGTATGACGGTGAATGCCCTTTGTGTATGCGCGAAGTCAACTTTTTGCAAAAACGGGATGCTGGTCGAGGTTTGGTAGCATTTGTGGACATTGCAGATGAGAATTACAACCCTGAAGAAAACGGTGGGGTTGACTTTGAAACGGCCATGGGACGCATTCATGCAGTGTTACCAGATGGAACCCTAGTTAACAATGTCGAAGTCTTTCGCCGCATTTATGAAACCCTGGGAATGGGTTGGATTTATGCCATCACAAAATTACCTGTTGTCGGGGCGATCGCAGATTTTTTGTATGGAATTTGGGCAGATAGGCGGCTCGCTCTCACAAAACGACCGAACTTAAAGACTATTATTGCCCAACGACAACAGCGGATGTGTGACACCGAGGGGCGTTGTCGAACTGATTAAAAGGGTGTTTCTGCTTGTAAATGGATGGTTTTGCCTAACTGGGGATGTTCAAAGCTCAGTTCCCTGGCGTGTAGATGTAACCGGCTAGTAACTGCACTGCATCCATACAGGCGATCGCCTAAAATAGACACCCCAAGTCCTTGCTCATCAGTAGCATGAACTCGCAATTGGTGGGTGCGTCCTGTGAGGGGAATAAACTCAACCCGTGTATAATTTCCTTCTCTGGCAATTACTCGAAATTTAGTCACGCTGGGTTTACCATGTTGCCAATTCACTTGTTGATAGGGGCGATTTTCGGGATTTCCCCATAGTGGTAGTTCAATTACACCTTGTTCAACTGCTATATAACCAGCAAGTATGGCTTCATAAACCTTGTGGACTTGGCGTTGCTGAAACTGTTGACTAAGTTGCCGATGAGTTTGGCGATGGCGCGCTAGCAGTAAAATACCAGATGTTTCCTGATCTAGCCGATGCACCGTCATCATACTTGCATCATCGGGGAACAAATAACGCCAGCGACTGAGAACACTATCTTGGTTATGGCGATCGCGTCCAGGAACCGACAGTAATCCTGGGGGTTTGTTCACAGCAATCAGCCATTCATCTTCATAAATAATGGGTAAATTTAGCTCGTCTCGACTAGAGAAGGATTTTAATCCCGAAAGCAAAAACCCCATCAACGGCTGACAGCGCTCAACACAGGCTCCATAAAATTCTCCCTGGATTTTATCTTGATTAATTGCAGAGTCGCCCCACCAAAATTCTGCCATTGCTAGGGGTTTAAGTTGATGTGTGGCTGCATAATGTAATAGCTTGGGAGTACAGCAATCTCCAGTCCCCGTAGGCATAGAGCCACCTGGCATTAATTGTTGCAACGATACCGATTGTCCGAAAAAATTCATCAAGGAATAAGCCGCGTGCATCTGTGCTTGTAATTGCCGGGATAGTGCTTTGCGCCGTTGTTTGAGTTCCTGGATACGTGCATCTGCTGCGGTAACTATCTGCTGTAAAGGTTGTAACACAGTATTTTGCTGGGCTTTTAGTCGCCTGCGTTCAATCCCCTGCTGACGACTTTCTTCGTCAAGTTTTTCTAGGGCAGTATTCAGTGCTTCTCCCGTAAGACTTTGGTAAAATTTGTCACGGTTCTCGCCTCGTTGCTGCTTGGAATTGTGATGGCGATCGCTCATTTGTTGTAACTGCTGTTGCCACTTGTCTGCTAAAGTTTGATATTGCTGCCGTTCTGGTAATTGCTTGAGGGTGATGAGTTCTTGCTTGATGGCATCTAGTTCAGCTAGGGTTTGGGCTTCGTCTACAGCTACTTCATCTCGCCCAGGAATCGGTGGAACCCAACCATCAATGACACTGCAACCATTGAGAAGACCAGAAAATGCTTTGAGTATTTGTGTTTCGCCTGTAGATAATTCCACCAGCAAGACACCATACATTTTGCCTTCACGATTATAAATCTCATCACTGGCTAAATATTGCATTAAATCACAGGCGATCGCTTCTACCAATGGAGTGCGCGGTAATCGCAATAACTCACCACTTTGGGGACAACGCCCTTCATACCAATAACTAGCAGATGAATTACTGTTCACAAAATTCAAATCAATCAACTTTAGGTGTAATGCTGAAATTTTAATTAAACCCTAGCAGGACTTACGTAACTCTAATGTATTTTCGTCATTGCGACCGTAGGGTAGACGCGGAGCGGCTTCTCGCAGAGTAGCAATCTCAAAGCCTTGATTTTCGTAGCGAGTGCGTAAGTCCTACATAGAATTACCCTTGAAAATTAAGGCTTACAGGCGGTTACATTCTCAATTTAAGCGCCAAGACTCAACCATTAATAATAAAGCCTGCTATTATTGCCCATCAAGGGTTTCAAGCTTATTTACATACATATTTAGCATAACAGGTACGGAAGAGCCAAAAGTTTTTAAATGCAGATTCCAAATTTTTAAGTGATTGTTGAATAACGGCAGCAGTAGGTTCTTGTAACCATCCATAATCAGTTAGTTGCTTCTACTGGGTAAGGTATCTATATTATGGTGATTTTCATCACATATACTTTTGGTATAAAATGGTAAAACATACGGTAAAGCAATTATTATCATAAAAATTTGATATGGCTGGGGAAAATAAAAATACATATAACATTGGCAGTATTGGCGGTAATTTCAACCAGTCTATACAAGACGGTTACACGCAAATACACGGCAATCAAATCAATATAAGCCAAGATTTATCTCAAGCTGCCGCCCAAATACAACAATTATTAAACCAGCTACAATCTCAAGGATATAGTTCAACGGACGCTCAACAAAAGGTTGCCAGTGATTGGGTAAATGAAGCAAAGACCGACCCAAAAGCTAAACGTAAGATGGTAAAACTAGGACAGTATGTGCGTGACGCTGCAACCAGTAGCGTAATTGGAGAAGCTACAGTAGAAGTCATAAAACTGGCTTTGAGATTATCTGGTATCCCTTTGCCATAGAAATATTATCCCTAGCTACATAATGAATATTCGATTCAAGCAAATATTGAGTCAGTTATTTCGTCTGATTAATAGACGTTCACTCATAGAAAAATTATTATACAGTTCTTTGCTTGTAGTTACAATTCAAGCTATTTTAGAGTGGACTTCTCAGCTTTTTAAAGCTTTCACGAACTGGATTGATGAATTTTTCAAATATATCACAGACTATATTTATCTAAACTCTCAAACAATAATTTTTACTATTATTGGTCTTTTTTTACTTGGAGTAGGTTGTTTTTTATATTTCAAACAATGGCAAAAGAAACAAAGCCAAATAGATGAAAATTCAAATAATGAGGCATATTCCTTGGAAGAAAATGCTGCCAATGAACCTCAGACTATTTATACAGAAGGAAATTTCAACGAAAATATTTATGGCGATTTTGTAGAAATACATGGAAATCAAATCAATATTAATAATGATTTTGCAGAGGTAGCTGAACAAATTCGTGAGTTAGTAGAACAGTTAAAAAATCAAGGCTATAGTCAAAAAGATGCAGAAGAAGAAATAGCTAACGAGTTAGAAGAAAAAGCATTAAATAATCCAAAACTTAAGAGAACTATTCGCAGGTGGAGAAAATCTTTTAGTAGTAAAAATAATGCTGCAAGTGATAATGAAATAGCTCAGGAAGTTGTTAAAACTGCCACATCTTACAGTTATACCTCCTCTAAAGATTTCACTGATGTTATCGGTGGAAATTTTCATACACTGAATGAATTACTTCAGTCTAAAAAATGGGAAGAAGCAGACTGGGAAACAGCCAAAATCATATATGCAATAGGGCAAAATGAGTTGTCTCATAACCCTGAATATAAAGATTACCTACCTGATTATATAGTAGAAGAACATATCAAAATTATTCCTAAAAAATATTTAAATAACATAGATAAACTCTGGAATAAACACAGTAATGGACGTTTTGGCTTCAATGTTCAAAAACGAATTTTGGAAAATATTTATAAACAAAATCCAGGACACTTTTACTTTATTGAAGATCAAGTTATTGAGCAATTTGGTGATTTAGTTGGTTGGCGAAAAAAAGATGATTGGCTGTACTATGTTGATTTGTATGACTCATTAAAAACGGCAGCCCCTGGTCATCTTCCTTTAGCTTATATGCTACACTCAGACAAATTAGAGAAATGTGAAGTTGATTTTGATATTTTTATAGTTATTTTTGAGCGTCTATAAAATTTATCAAGGTAAAATAGCACTGACCCTCCTTCTCTTCAGTATTTAAGTTTTTGAAAAATTGCTACCTGTACAAACTAAGAAATCACTTCTTAAGGTTTTTGACAATTAACTTTACAAAACTTTACCATGTGTACCAATTTCCACCTATCTCGGAGGATACCCTTCTAGAGCAAACCTTATTGTTAAACTGGGGCATATTTTGTGGCTAGTTATGGAGATGTCACAGTGCAGCAATTAAAAAATTATGTTGAGAAACAAACAACCACAACGTTGATTCACTTCGGTCAATTTTATATTAGAGGCAATTCATCATCCCCTTAAACTTTGCGATCTTCGGGAGTCCTCTCGCTCGATTAAGATAGATAGAGCATCAAATTCAGCAAAAGGAAGGCTAAACAACGCTGTGCAGATAACATTTTTAGGGACGAGTTCTGGTGTACCCACGCGATCGCGCAATGTGTCCAGTGTAGCGCTGAGATTACCCCAAAGGGCAGAACTGTGGTTATTCGACTGTGGCGAAGGTACCCAGCATCAAATTTTGCGGAGTGACCTCAAAATGAGCCAACTATCCCGAATTTTTATCACCCATTTGCACGGCGACCACATTTTTGGCTTGATGGGACTGCTGGCTAGTTGCGGTTTGGCAGGTAATGTGCAACGAGTTGATTTATATGGCCCACCTGGATTAAATGAATATATCCAAGCAGCTACGCGTTACTCCCACACACATTTTTCCTATCCTGTAAAAGTTCATGTTGTGCAGCCGGGAGTCATTTATGAAGATGATGAATTTACCGTTAGCTGTGGTGCTTTACATCATAGAATTACAGCTTTTGGTTATCGTGTTGCCGAAAAAGACCGTCCAGGACGCTTTGATGTGGAAAAAGCCCAAGCATTGCAAATTCCCCCCGGTCGGGTTTATGGTCAACTCAAGCGCGGTGAAACGGTGACACTCAGCGATGGACGAGTAATTGATGGTAAGCAATTGTGTGGAGAAACAGAAATTGGGCGGAAAATTGCCTACTGTACAGATACAGTTTATTCCGAAGGTGCAGTGGAACTGGCACAAGATGCTGATTTATTAATTCATGAAGCTACCTTTGCCCATCAAGATGCAGACATGGCTTTTCAGCGATTGCATTCTACAACAACAATGGCAGCGCAAACAGCATTAGTGTCTGGCGCACATCGGTTAATTATGACTCATTTCAGTCCCCGTTATGCTCCTGGAAACACCATAGAGTTAAAAGATTTACTGAAAGAAGCCAGGGCAATTTTTCCCAAAACAGATATGGCTTATGATTTCATGGTGTACGGTGTCCCCAGACGCAGGGACGCAGAATTAGCTAAGGGACTGACAAATAAATAAATGTCCAGTCGCTTTTTAAGCTGGGGTTCGACGGAACCTAACCCCAACCCCTTCCCTTGTAGGCTATCCATTACCCGGATCTTTCTCAACAAAACTACAACTT
>JAKOMP010000113.1 GCA_022241785.1 Cyanocohniella sp. LLY
ATACCAGGTTTTCCTGGTGTCTATTGCGCGGTGGAACCACACTGATCCCTTCCCGAACTCAGAGGTGAAACGCTGCTGCGGCGACGATAGTTGGAGGGTAGCCTCCCGCAAAAATAGCTCGGTGCCAGGTTTATTTTTCATCACATCAGCCTCAACACATACAAGTGTTGGGGCTTTTGTTTTTTTCTGCGTTTTGATTTTTTGATAGCGTTTTTAGAACGATGTAGAGCCTATGAATGAATGCCGGAAACGGACTTTTAAATGACTCCCGCCAATTTTTGGGTTGGGATTGCCTCTATGATTAGCTTCTGGCTGGCGGACTTTCAAATAAATGAAACCCGGTAACGGGATTGAAACGATAACTCAACGTGAGTTCGATGAATCATCAAGCCTGAAACCATTGCTCAGTATTGTTTATGAGAATTAAGAGTTTATAAAACAATACGGTTCAGTTAAGGCTAAGAAGCTTATGAGTGATGTGAAACTTCGGAGCTTCTACTCGTTTTCCAGTACCTCTGTGTTTTGGCTTTTTAGAAAGAAACTTTGATACAGGTTTCTTCACAACCCTGGGGTTAGTACGGTTAATTGGTTCGGATAATAACGTATCCAGAATCTCTACGGTTAACCAATCGAAAAAAGGGGGAATTCGTATGGTGGTAAATGTTGAAATTTAGGAAGAGCAGGACGAATGATTCGTAATGTTCCTGTAAAACTTAGACTGCAACGGAGGAACAGAAGCGCTAGTTGCCGCTTGAAACATCAACACTCGGACTGACCAATGTCCCAACAACCAACCATACATTTCTCAGAGCGTAATAATTTTAATGCCCGCACTCGTTCTCCGATGCGGTGTGGACACATTAAAGCATCAAATATTATGTGAGTTCCTGCTTCTACCAATATGACTAATCTGACTTTAGGAAATGCTGCTTGTGTGCCTGGACGACTACCGGGGCGACCAAAAACTCTCGCATTTTCATCGCTATCTGGAAGGTCAAAACAAGTACCATCAATCACCACAATTCGCCGTCCCTTTAGAAATGCTCCTATCGTTTCATCAGTCGCCATTGGTCGTACTAACTGGTGAAATAATTGGCTCATTACCCCTGCCCCTAATCGTTGCCGAGCTTGAGTAATTGCTGATTTACAAGGTACTCGCCAATATTTCCCAAGCTTTACCCATGCCTCGGAAAGGCCATCAATCAAATTCTTCAGTACATCTCGCATCGAGTCTTTTGACCACAGACTCATTGCAATTACAAGGCTTACCACCAATTGTGCTGGTAATGAGCGTTTGCGTTCTTCTTGAGTTTGGGTGTTAGCAATCGCCTGTTCAATTGCTGTTGCTGGAATAGCCATTTCGATTGCTTTCAGCAAGTCAGCATTTTGTATCTCAGGAGACACCAATGAAAAATACCTCAGATGCACGATTCTTAATTTCCATTCTTGGCAACAATGCCTAATTTACATCACTTTGAGCCTTAACTGAACCGTATTGAGATATAAAACCTCTGAGCTTATTGAGAATAAAATTATTAACCCTTGAATCTGTCAATTATTGACTTTGTTCTCAACTAATGATTGAGGTAATTTTGAACCTTGGCTTCCAAAACCTTTGACTCACAAGGATTATAGCCTTTGAAATCCGTCGAACTCACGTTAACTCAGTATACGATCGCAGCTACCAAAGTAATCGGCATTCAAAAATCTAGCTATTGCCAGATGCTCAAAACCTATTTAGAGTTGTAACTTAACAACTGTTGAGCCGAAAGATATACTTGTGGATGCCATATTAGAACGATCGCACGAACTTAAACAAGCTTTAGTTGATTTTGTCCTGGATGCAGAAGGCGAACTAGCGCAAGCACTGGAAACCTATGCAGCAGTACAGTTACGTCGTGGTAGTGGAGATAATACGCAGCAAGACTTAATTATTGACAGGTTTCTTACCGAAGGGCAAGTTAATGACCATTCTCCGCTAGAGTTGTTTATCGCCAGCCATCAAGATTTATCAGAGAGAGATCGCAATTTAATCAATAACTGGCATCGTAGTTTTATTGGCTTATTTGCCATCACGAATATCCTACCCGATGGTTTTGAGTTAAGGAACTGGTTGACAGATAAATCCTATATTGTCAAGCCCAACAATCCGCAAACATTACAGACATTATCGCGGCTGAAAGTGGGAGAAATATTGCTTACTCGCATTTCTCCTATTAACGATAACTACTGGATGTTTTCCGGACCCCATACATTAATGGGTAAATTGGGTAAGCCGAAACTTGCTGTAGCAATTGGTAATTTTAAGGAAAACTATAAAAATAATCTTTATAGTGATGCGCCTGATTTATTAGAAGAAGCTTGGAAATCAGTAGAAAAATATCATCATCAGTTTGTGGATTTTTTTGGTAGTGATGAAATTACTTTGCCAGGATATCAACTAAATAAAAAAATAGCTGAATTGCAAGAAATACTGACTGAGCAAACTTTAGCTGCTGCGGGAATTGATTCCTCTAAATCTCTGGCAGAAATGGCAGAAGAAGCTGGTGTGAGTGAAGAAGAAATACAAACAGCCGCCAAAGAAGTCGGTGCAGACTCAAAAGCAGTGTCTCAGCTTTTTCAAGGTGATAGTAACAATGGTAAAACCAAAATGGTAATGCCAAAAGTTGATTTACCTGCCGATCTCAAAAAAGCAGAACAGGTAACGGCTCTTTCTCATCCGCGTTGGGGACAAATGTTTGTACCCACATATAGTAAATTTCAAGAAATTTTATCAACTGATGATGGGCAAAATGTTGAAGGTAATGAAAAACTAATTCGCCATTACTTAGAAGATAAAAGTATTAATGCCTTTATTTGGCATCGTTTAGCCAAAAAATATGCAACTCAACTAGAAAAGGTATTACAAAATTTCCTGCAACGTCCAGAGTTTAGCCTGACGAGTGATTTGGATTCACTCTTAGAGGAATTCCATAAACCTATAGAGCCAGATTTACCAGAAATTGCTAGTGTACCGATACATCTGCACAATTTATTTCAAGAAGCCATAACAGAAGTTCATAAATCTAAACCCAAGGGTAAAGGACAGAAAAAATCTGCAAAAGGTTTTAAATAAAGTCAAGTCAATATTTGTCAGCATCGGCTTCGCTCTTGTGCTAATACAGCAGTTATACCAGGAAACTATATTAATGGCGATCACGTTCATAAAATCCATGTGATCGCCTTTTTTCTTTGTTGAATAAATATATGATTAGCGGGATTAATTTATGTAAAAACTAATCATTAAATAGGTCAGGTCTATAAAATCTTAAAGCTCTTTTTAACTCACTATTATCATCAAATTTAAATTGATATAGTGGAATCATTATAATTGAACTACTTGGCTTAAAGGGGAAGAATATAAAAAATTGTTTTGTAGGCTGATGGAAATAAATTGCTTGTGCCGAAACCTTCCCTGATTGATATGGTGCTATCCTCGCTACGTTGTGCCAATGAGATTTAGTATAAAAACCAAATTGATACAACTCAATACCTTCTAATGAAGTCACAATCTTAATGTTTGCAACTCCGATAATAAAAAATCCAATTATGATACATATTAAAAAAAAGGGTACTAAAGTTGGCAGGAACATCAAGAAGATTAAACAAAGCAATAAGTCAACAACAATTGTTATGCCGCCAATAATCAGCAATAATTTACGATTAGTTTGGTAATGAACCAGTGCATCATTCATTGGGCAACCCTACAAAAGTTCAATTCACAAGATTAGTAATCCAATCTAATCTAAATATTCCCTAAAACTCTAAAAGACTATTGTACTGAGTCAAAAAAAAAAGCAGGTATGAAGCAATGGTGCGGTTAAAACTTTGGCAATGGATCGTCTTAGCAATTCCAGTCGCTATAATTATCACCTTTTTATTAATAGCGGCAGGAAGGCAGATTCATACTTGGGGTATTAATTGGATTTGGGGTGTATTTACTCTGATATTTGTGGGCTGGCGTTGGTTACTGGTGAGATGGACTCAACCTGCAATCAAACAGCTAGAAGCGGTAATGACAGAAGTTAAGGAGGAACTAGAATCAGCCGCAGAGGATACAGCAGAAAGTGACACCACAAAGCAAGCCGAAATTGCACTCCAGGAGATTTTGAAAGCAGCACAAAACGATCGCCCGATTTGGGAAGATTGGCAAACTTTTTGGACACGATGCCAGGATTTAGTCACAGCGATCGCTCATATCTATTATCCTCAAGTTCAATATCCTTTGTTAAATATCTATATACCCCAAGCTTACGGGTTGATTCGGGGAACAATGGATGATTTAGATCAGTGGATGCAAAAGTTATCTCCAGCCTTGAATCAGGTAACAGTGGGACAAGCTTACCAAGCTTATGAAGTTTACCGCAAACTCGAACCATCGGCACGTAAACTCTGGCGAGTCTGGAATTGGGCGCAGTGGTTATTGAATCCTGTGGCAGCAGTAGCAAAACAAGCCACTCAAGGTTATACTAACCGGGCAACTCAGCAGCTATTAGTCAATTTGGGTCAAATGTTGCGGGAAAATGCTCTGAGGAATTTATGCCGTCAAGCGATCGCTCTTTATAGTGGTGGTAAACTGCCAATGTCAGCATCCGCCATTTCTACCCCGACACTACCCAAAGCGAAAACTCAAAATCTTCGAGAAATACTCACCCAAGCAGAAGCACCAGAGGTAGTTGCCCAAAAACCAGTCAATATTTTACTTGTAGGGCGGACTGGTTCTGGTAAAAGCAGTTTGATTAACACTTTATTCCAAGCTGATTTGGCAGCCGTGGATGTTTTGCCCAGTACTGATCAGATTGATAATTACCAATGGCATTCTGCAACTGGGGAAACTTTAAACCTGTGGGATACTCCAGGTTATGAACAAGTAAATGGAGGGGATCTGCGAAACTTGGTGCTTGATTATGCTACCAACGCAGATTTACTACTTTTAGTTACTCCTGCCCTTGATCCCGCCCTCCAAATGGATGTGGATTTTCTCCAAGATATGCAGACGGAAGTTGCAGACTTACCTGTAATTGCAGTTGTCACTCAAGTAGATCGTCTGCGTCCCATCCGCGAGTGGCAACCGCCTTATGATTGGGAATGGGGTGACAAGCCTAAAGAAATTGCCATTCGGGAAGCTACTCAGTACCGCGCGCAACTTTTGGATAAATTCTGTAATCTGGTTTTACCCATTGTTACGGGTGATGTGAAAACAGGGCGAATGGACTGGGGAGTAGAAGGGCTATCTTTAGCATTATTACAAGCGATCGCTCCTGCCAAGCAACTGCGGCTAGCGCGCTTTTTGCGTAACTTAGAAGCCCGGACTGTGGCCACTGCCAAAATCATCGATCACTATACTTTCCAAATGGCAACGACTCAGGGACTAACTGCACTGCTTAAAAGTCCTGTACTTCAGTTTATCTCTACCTTATCAACGGGTTCTCCGACGCTGGCGTATTTGCTGGCGGAACAAATCCCCGTGGAACAATTGCCAATTGTGATTGGTAAACTTCAGATGGCCTATGATTTGTTTTCCCTATTGAATACAGGTAATGTTAACCCACTGAAATTTGATTTACTATCTCTGTGGCCATTGCTAATAGAAAACTCTGCCTCTCCTGACCGCAACGCCTGGGCTTTTGGTCATGCTTTAGTGGAATACTGGACTCAAAATTTAACTATTGAACAACTAAGGGAACGGTTTGATTACTATTTAGAAAAAGTTTGAATAAAAGAACTAAAGAACTTCAATTAAAAACTGCTCTTGCTGAAGTTAAATCAAGAGCAGTCGCTATAAATAATGCCCAACTTAATGATTTAGGCATCTTCTATTTCAAATTGCGCTACCGTCACAGCGTTAAAGGCAAACGCAAACACTAAAGGCATAGGACACTTAAATATCACTGTCGAAACGATCGCCACAATTGTGCCAATCACCGCCGATGCTGACCAAACTCTTTCCTCAACAGTGAATCCTTTTTCAGCTTTAATCAAGTTGAGGAC
Source organism: Cyanocohniella sp. LLY (assembly GCA_022241785.1). GTDB lineage: Bacteria > Cyanobacteriota > Cyanobacteriia > Cyanobacteriales > Nostocaceae > Cyanocohniella. The sequence goes on from JAKOMP010000113.1 coordinate 6,031, forward strand.
ATGATTGGGGATTGGTTCTGGCATGACTCCTCCTGGTGGAAAAGCCCAGTAGTTATTACGCCGCTCGACAAATAATTCTGTCCAGCCATTTTCTTGGCACCATGCTTCTATCCAATCAAGAGAGTAATGTGTCATAACGGTGTTGGTAATTTCGGCTTGCTTAATTTTTATAGTTGGTGAATATAATTTGTGGGAGATTCCTGAATAGTTAACCAATCATTATGCCCTACAGGCAATACTCCTCTTGTAAAGCGTTATCAGCATTTCAGATCTACAATAATTGCTTAATCGCTCACCATAATTAACAAAATAACAGCCCATAATGACTGTTGAACTTGAAATACAATAAACTTTACTTAGAAAGTTTTATGTCAAGAATTGTAAATAACCAGGCGATCGCCTGTTAACTAATAAACTATTCATATCCTAAAATAGATTTAAAAAGATAAAGATTTGTAAATAGGTAAAGATAATTACTTAATTTGAATTTAAACAAAAAATAACCAATAAATAAACTGAATAAGAGATAAAAAATATAAGTGAACAAGCAATTTACTCTAATAATATATAGGATTCTTATTGGACTTTTATTTATTTTTTCATCTGTCTTGCATAACTCTGAAAAAAGCAAAATCAAGGAGAAGCAATGCGCGGTACAAAAATCGAAGCAACCGTTAAACGTGTAGTCGATGGTGACACTGTATACGTCGAAGAGTTTCAAAAAAGCATTCGTATCCTTTCACTAGACACAGAAGAATCGTATTCGGCTGGTGGTAAACCTGTGACACCTTGGGGTAAAAAAGCAACAGAATATGCAAAATCTCTGTTACCTGAAGGCAGTAAAGTCATTTTGGAATTTCAGGGACAAGAAAGTGCAGATGAGGTATGGGAAAGATATGTAGACAATTTTGGACGGGGACTGGCGTGGCTTCATCTGAATGACGGCAGAGATTTTCAAGAAATTATGATTCAGTCAGGTTATAGTCCTTACTTTAGCAAGTACGGATATGCTGAATGGCCGGAACTGCATCAGAAGTATACCCAAGCCGAGCGAGTAGCTCAAACTGCCAACATAGGTGTTTGGAACCAAGCCGAAGTTAATGGCTTCCAAATGCGGAATTATGCAGTTTTAGCCACTTGGTGGGACTTACGCGCCCAGTTAATTGAGGAATACCGCAACTACAAACGAAACCACCCAGAAAAAACCATATACAATACACGCAAAAATTATCTTGAATTGGTTGAACTTGCTAAAAGTAATGCAGAAGTCACCATTTTCACTGATATGCAAAACCTCAGACGCATTGGCGGTATTCATGGACTAATCTCAATTGGCAGTTTTGACCAACCATTCGCCCTCTTTATCCCGAAGATGGACGAACCTCAAAGTCAAGAAGTAATTAATCTGCTAATGAATCGTTACATCCCAATGGAAGATGAGCGTTATCCCCGGCGCGGTTATGGTTATATTACAGGGAGACTTCAAATGTTTAGGAATAATCCTCAAATGGTAGTAGAAGAATCCACAGCAATTCAGGATTCCTTAGAAGATTAGCATGTATAATCAATTACAACCAACCTAATAATCTAAATGCGGTAAGCTGAGAGATAGTGATGGAACACTACATTGGCTACCGTATTATGTTTTGGAAGCAAGGATTAGCATTTATTTTGGGGATTATAGTATTTTTCCCGGCTTCCCCTGCCTTGGCAGATTGGACTCATCCGATGTCATTTAGTAATGCCGAGTTAGGCAGACGTGATTTTTCTGGGCAAAGTTTACAAGCCGCTGAGTTCTCTAACGCCAATATGGAATTGGCTAACTTTGAAGATGCAGACTTGCGGGGAGCAGTTATGAGTGCTTCGGTAATGACGCAAGCAAATCTACATGGGGCGGATTTAACTAATGCTATGGTGGATCAGGTAAAGTTTACCGGGGCTGATTTGAGCGATGCCGTTTTCAAAGAAGCTCTGTTGCTCCGTTCTGTTTTTACTGATGTGAATATAGACAGTGCCGACTTTACAGATGCCATTTTGGATGGCGCACAAGTTAAAGAACTTTGCAATAAAGCCAGTGGTGTAAATTCTAAAACTGGTGTAGAAACTCGTTATTCTCTAGGATGTCGATGAAGCGTGTTGGTGTAATTGGTGGTGGGCAACTAGCCTGGATGATGGGGGATGCAGCGAAGAAGTTAGGAGTGGAATTGATAATACAAACTCCTAGCAAAAATGATCCCGCTGCGTCTATTGCCCAAGATATCGTTCTGGCGACCGTTGATGATGCTATTGCTACCGCAGCTTTAGCAGCAAAAACTGATGTTATCACCTTTGAAAATGAATTTGTGAATTTAGATGCTTTATCTTTAATCGAACATCAAGGTGTTTGCTTTCGACCCAGGTTAGCAGCTTTAACTCCACTTTTAGATAAATATAATCAGCGTTGCTATTTACGAGATTTGGGATTACCTGTTCCCCAATTTTTTGCCCTTGAGAAACACGAAAATATTACATCTAAAATAGAAAAATTGAGTTTTCCAGTTGTTTTAAAATCTCGACGACACGGTTATGACGGACAAGGTACTTTTATTATTCAGGATTTAGCCAGTTTGCAACAACAGCTAGATTCAAGTTTAAATAAAGCTCTATTTTTAATAGAAGAATTTGTCCCCTTTGAAAGAGAACTAGCAATAATTGCTGCCCGTTCTGTAGAAGGTAAAGTGGTTACTTATCCAGTGGTAGAAACCCAACAAGAACAACAAGTATGTCGGCGAGTCATTGCACCAGCTGATATTACACCTAATCAAGCAGCAGAAATTGAAGCGATCGCCCATACTCTATTGAATAGCCTGCAAGTAGTCGGGGTGTTTGGCATTGAATTATTTCTCACCGCCACAGGCAAAGTATTGGTCAATGAAATAGCCCCACGCACCCATAATTCTGGGCATTTTTCTCTAGATGCTTGCAAAACATCCCAATTTGAACAGCACTTGAGAGCTGTTTGTGGTCTACCTTTGGGAAATCCGGCATTACATTGCGCTAGTGCAATTATGGTCAACCTCCTGGGGTATGAAACTTCCAGTAGCGACTACCACAGCCAGCGCCAAAAATTAGCCGAGATTCCCCAAGCTTTTATTCACTGGTACGGCAAAACAGAATCCCGTCCAGGTCGTAAACTAGGACATGTCACGGTTTTACTAGATCATCAGAACCGAGAAGCAACCAATACCGTTGCTCAAAACATAGAATCTATCTGGTATGGCAATTAAATTTCCCAGAAAATTTCCCTCCTGAACACACAACCGATTGTTGAAAGCTATAATGAGTTAGTTGCACTACGACGTTGGTGACTGCCATCAAGTTTTTTGATCTATGTCTTTAAAGAAAAGGGAAGCTAACAATTCTCGTGGCAGTAGACCGGGCATGTACCCGGAAACTTAAAACGAAGAAAGTCGGCACCCACCTGGTTTAACCAGGTCATAAACTTAGGTAAAACGGCGTCGCGGTGAACTCAAAATATTAGCTCCTAAAGTTAGCAAAGACTTGGGAGCTTTAATTTTATAGAGGCTAGAGGTTACAGGTTATACCTTTTTTATTAGGACTTACGCAACTGGCATATTATTTTTAAGTTTGTAGTGAGGACTTTAGTCCTCTCTGCGAGACGCTCCGCGGTAAGCGCAGCTATGCCCGCAGGGCTTTACAAGATAAGGGATGTACTGCTTCGCAGAACCCGTAGGGTAGCCCTTTACTATAAGCAAAAATTTTTTATTTTTTGTGACACTTGCGTAAGTCCTGTTTAGATGAAGACGCATATGATTGGGAACGGCTATAGAAATTAATCCACAACAAATTTGCCCATAACCAAAGACTGTATTTTACTGATTTCCCTTAAATACATGCAGTCTCAGTAAATTTGGTGCTTTATTTGCATCTACACAAGAAAATTAATTCTGTATACGTTGATTCTAATTTAGTGATCATTCAGAGTTAAGATAACAAAAATTGTATTAAATTGTGGTTCAAGCTACAAAAAATTGTCACAACAACTACCTCATACCGTATTTCCAGCTTCGGTGTCCCGACTAGATAATGGCTTAACACTGATCCATCAAGAGATTCCCACTACACCTGTAGTTGTAGCTGATGTTTGGGTGCGTGCTGGAGCAACCCGTGAGCCAAAACCCTGGTTTGGGATGGCTCATTTTTTAGAACACATGATTTTTAAGGGTACAGCAACACTAGCACCGGGAATGTTTGATCATCAGATTGAAAACCGGGGCGGTGTTAGTAATGCAGCTACCAGCCATGATTATGCTCATTACACCCTGACTACAGCTGCCTCTTACCTAGGGGATACGTTACCTCATTTGGGAGAACTGTTAACTCAGGCGTCAATTCCCGACGATGAATTTATCCGCGAACGCGATGTAGTCTTAGAAGAAATCCGCGCTTGCAGCGATGACCCAGACTGGATAGGATTTCAAGCCCTCAATCAAAGCATCTATCAAAACCATCCTTACGGGCGTTCGGTGCTAGGTACTGAACAAGAACTGATGCAGCAATCACCCCAAGCCATGCGTTGTTTTCATCGCGCTCACTACCAACCAGATAACATGACAGTAGTGATTGTTGGGGGAATTGCTCAAGAATCAGCCAGGGAACTTGTTAATCAGTCATTTGTTGATTTTGCTAAACCCTTGCATTGTCCGCAGTCGGAAACAATAGTAGAACCAGTCATTGCCGGCATTCATCGCCAAGAACTATGCTTACCACGCGTAGAACAAGCCAGATTACTCATGGCGTGGGTTGTCCCCGGAGTCAAGCAACTCCGCACCGCCTATGGTTTAGATTTATTATCAGTATTATTGGCAGAAGGGCGAACTTCCCGCTTGGTGCGGGAGTTAAGAGAAGAATCGCAATTAGTACAGGGAATTTGTAGTAATTTTTCCCTGCAACAAGAATCGAGTTTATTTACAATTACGGCTTGGTTGGAGCCAGAAAACCTGGATACAGTCGAGAATTTGATTCGTCAACATTTGGATGATTTACAAAACCAAGAAATTAGCGCACAGGAACTAGCTCGGACACAAAGACTGTTGTGTAATGAGTATGCATTTTCTACGGAAACACCAAATCAACTTACAGGGTTGTATGGGTACTACAACACTATCGCCCGTGCTGAATTAGCAGTGGCATATCCGCAGCAGATTCAATCGTTTCAAACCCCAGAACTGCAACAATTAGCAAAACAATATCTTTCACCGCAGAATTATGCAGTGACGATACTCAAACCCTGTTAGTGTAAGTGGTTGTTGATTAACTGACCACTCCATAACTAATAACCGATATCAGAGCGCTCATGACTCAAACTGTAAAACCTTCCTTATCTCACTCCTCCATACATCGCACTGTATTAAACAATGGCATTGTTGTGTTGGTAGCAGAAAATCCAGTTGCGGATATTATTGCGGCGCGAATTTTTGTCCGTGCTGGCAGTTGTCATGAACAACGTGACAAAGCAGGATTAGCCCATTTGCTGTCATCGGTAATGACCAAGGGATGTGAGGGGCTTTCGAGCTTAGAAATTGCCGAACAAGTCGAATCGGTAGGAGCCAGTTTGAGTACAGATGCTACCACTGATTATTTTTTAATGTCCTTGAAGACAGTCACATCAGACTTTCCCGAAATTTTAACATTGGCAGGGCTGATGTTGCGATCGCCTACATTTCCCGAACTCCAAGTAGAACTAGAACGGCGTTTGGCGCTACAAGATATTCGCTCTCAACAAGAGCAACCGTTTACCCTTGCTTTTAGCCAAATGCGAGAGGTGATTTATCAAAATCATCCCTATGCAACTTCGGTGTTGGGAGATGAAGCCACGATGAATGGCTTATCTCGTGAGGACTTAGTTCAGTATCACCAGACTTATTTTCGTCCAGATAATATAGTCATTAGTATTGCCGGTCGAGTCACCCAAGCAGATGCAGTAGCGCTGGTAGAACAAGTATTTGGACATTGGCAATTGCCCTCGCAAGCCTTGCCATCATTGCAGTTGCCAGAGATTTGTGTGGAACCACAGCATCGGCTAAAACCTATACAGACACAGCAATCTATCGTTATGCTGGGTTATTTGGGATCACCGGTAAGTTCTCCAGAATATGCTCCATTAAAACTGTTGTCTACCTATTTGGGCAATGGCCTATCTAGTCGCTTGTTTGTAGAGTTGCGCGAAAAGCGGGGCTTGGCGTACGAAGTATCATCATTTTATCCTACAAGACAGTATCCGGGATCATTTGTCGTGTATATGGGTACTGCACCAGAAAACACCAGCATAGCCCTAGAAGGATTGCGTACAGAAGTAGATTTACTCTGCACTACAGAAGTATCAGCAACCGCCCTGCAAGCAGCCAAAAACAAGATATTGGGACAGTATGCATTAGGTAAACAAACTAACGGACAAATTGCTCAAATATACGGCTGGTATGAAACTTTGGGTTTAGGAATTGATTTTGATCAAGTATTTCAAGAATTGATTGCTTCGGTAAATGCCAAAGATGCAATGGCTGCTGCTTGTAAGTATTTACAGGAACCTTATATTTCTTTGGTGGGACAAGAAGCCGCAATTAATAATGCCCTTGTGTAAAGTGAACTGTGTAAACTATGTAAAATTGCGATCGCAGCAGCTGTCTTTTGGACATAAGTAGCTGTAATATTAGCATCAGAGGATTCTGGGATAACTTCCATGAAAGGCAGCCTGACACCAAGTATTTGGAACTACTTCAAGTCACCAAAAGCATTTCAATTCTTGCAAGCAGGTAAGTTTTATTGGTTACTCCTGCTTTCTTCTTTGTCTGTGCTGATTGGTGTATCTGCTGTAATTGCTACTACACAACCCCAAAAAATTGTCCAAGCAATTCCTGGAGGTGTGATTAACCGTCCCACCTTGCAACTTGGTAGTCAAGGAGAAAGGGTTTCCGAACTTCAGGCGGCTTTAAAACTTTTGGGCTTTTACACTGGTGAGGTAAATGGCATTTACAACGAAAATACAGCTAGCGCTGTTTCTGTATTTAAACGTGCAGTTAGCTTGACTCCAGATGGCATTGTTGATGCTGATACTTGGCAAAGACTATTCCCCAAGGAACCAATAGTGACACCAACTGTCTCTTCTCCAAATTTAGCACCTAACTTAGCTAATTTTCCTGTGCCGACCCAAACCAGCCCTCCTCGACCTACTCCCACACCAAGTCCTAGCCCCCAGCCCAGACCGACAACGCCAGCACAACCAGCATCCCCAACTCCCCGCCCAGCGGCTGCACCTGCAACACAAATCCCTGGTGTGCAATACACCGCTCAAGGATGGCCAATTTTACGTTTAGGAATGCGTAATTCAGAAGTGAGGAAACTGCAAGAACGACTACAACAACTAGGCTTTTTAACTGGTGGTGTAGATGGTGACTTTGGCCCTTCAACCGAAGCAGCCGTGAAAGCTGCTCAACAGCGCTATAATTTGGAGCCAGACGGCGTAGCTGGTGGTGCTACTTGGGAAGCTCTCTTGCGGCGATCGCCTGGTCAACGATAGGCTTATGTATGATTAATTGTTATTAGTCACAAGTAATTTAAACTTTTAATTTCTCAAGTAACTATGAAACACTTTTTATTAACTTGGCTGGCTACTGCGGTGGCGTTGCTGATAACTGCCAACATTGTACCAGGGTTCTTTGTTCAGAACTTTATTGCAGCATTAGTAGCTGTAGCAATTATTGGTTTAGTGAATGCTTTTATTCGACCAATTTTAAGTATTTTAGCGTTTCCCATTACCTTAATTACCTTTGGTTTATTTACATTTGTCATCAACGCTTTAACTCTTTGGCTAGCAAGTCACTTTACTCCTGGTTACGGTTTTGAAATTCAAGGTTTTTTACCGGCTTTAATCGGTTCGATTGTATTAACAATTGTTTCTAGCCTAATTAGCTATTTCCTCAGAACAATTTTGTAACACCAGCCACAGCTAACGTCACTGCTTTTAGTTCTCCAGGTAAGCGGAAAATTTGTTTAGTAACTAATAATTCAGGTGACAGGGGTTGTGGTAGTGCAAAATGGGTCTGTGAAAGGCTCATTTTTAACTCTTGCTTGTTAACTTGTAAGACTGCAAGCATAGCCGCAGCCTCAGCCACACTCGGTGTTCCTACTGCTTGTTCAGCGATTTTGCTAGGGTTGGTTACAGAAACTGTAGAGAGCATTTGCGCTGTAAAGGTTTTTAAAGGCCAATTTCGCAACTGACAAAGTTCGATTAAAGCAACTTCCCTAGCTTTTTGATCAATAGTAGCAATACCTGCGATCGCACTTTCTGCGAGTTGGTTTGCTTGAAAAATTTCCTCAATGGCTGTAGCAATTAATTTCCGTGAACTACCTTTTTGACAGCCAATTCCTATCCATAAGCTTTGTTGCTGCATAAATCATTTGATGAATGGCAAAATGTCAAATTTTTGACGAAGTTCTAAGAGAGAAACGTCCAAAAGATGCTCATAGTTAAGAAATGGATAATAATTTCGAGAGCTACGAGTTTTCACCCATATCATAATTAATTCTGGTAGCAGTTGAGGTAATACCCAAGCAATAGAACTGTATAACCACAAAACTCCACGCTGCTTAATCAAGTCTTTGTACATGATGTCTATCGCTGGCTTGATTTTAGGATCTCTGTTTGTTTGTAGGTAATCGCTGAATTTAAAGTCGCTTGTCCAAAAACTTAGGGGTAATAGTTTTAGTTCGTCGTACATGCCTGTATCACAACCATAAATAACGTGTGACACATCATGAGCTAGTAAAATTTTGGCAAATTCTGGTAACAGTTCTCTAGGATCAGTGATGTGTGGATTCACGGTATAGTATTCCTCCAAACCTTGTCGGAGAGTCTGGCTACTGTTTTTATCAATGTAGTGAGGGCGCGGATATAGACTCATGATTTTTATTTCGATACGATACTGTTTCGTAAAATATAATATCACCCATGAATAACAGCAATAAAAAGTCCCCAGGAAGACCTCGGAGTACTCAGTCTCACCAAGCTATGCTAGAAGCGACCTTAGAACTACTCGCAGAAGTTGGTTTTGAGGCGATGAGTATTGAGGCGATCGCTGTTCGTGCTAAAGTCGGTAAAACAACTATATATCGACGCTACAGCAGCAAAGAGGAACTTGTTGCTGATGCTATTGAAAGTATTAGACAAGAAGTTGTCATTGCTGATACAGGTAATCTCTGGAGTGATATTGAGACGTTAATTGAGAATGCGGCACAAATCACGCTTAATCCCTTGGGAAGACAGACTGTTGCTATGATTATCAGCAGTGCATCACACAGTTCTCAGTTTGCACAAATTTACTGGAAAAAATACCTACAACCCCGAAAACAAGCTTTCGCTGTGGTCTTAGAACGGGCAAAAGCGAGAAACGAAATTCACAAAGATTTAGACCCCGGATTAGTTTTTGATGCAATTAGTGGGATTATGCTTTATGCACTAATTTTTCCACCCAAAACTGAATCTTGGGAGATATACATTCGTCGTGCCTTGAGTCTTTTACTTAGTAAATAGCGTAAAAATTTCCTATAAACCCTAGCCATTCCAGCTTAGTTAAGGCTTTTGCCTTATTCGTTCACGATGATACCTGGAAACTGCTCTTTAGAATACTGTTCCCCAAAATTAAAAACTATATATTTAATGCATCTAGCACAGTAGGAAATGCTGAGGTAGAGACTAGGTAAAAAGTAAAAGCTAAATTTACTTCTTGAATTTTGCTTCCTTGGTATTCTTGAGGCAAAAAAATTTTGCTTGCTCTACCTTTGTGTTTCTATTTCTCCTTGCTCCGGCGCAGCCAGCTAACAACAGTTGCGACGGAGTTTTGTTTTATTCATATTGTGGGCTAGGTGTTGGATACCTCCTTTGTATTTAAGTAAATACCTTTAATTCAATTGCTTGTCAAGGTGTTTTTAGAAAATTTTTAATATGCCCCATGCCCATAAGTATTTATTCCTGGGCCCCAGCTTTTTGTAGTCTTTGCACTATGTCTTTATATCCATTAAATTCTGCAATCATCAAAGCAGTATAACCACCCCGATTTTTCACATTGACATCTGCTCCAGCTTGCAACAATAGCTGTACAGCTGCGTTATAGCCTCCAGAAGCTGCCCACATTAACGCTGTCGCCCCTGCTACGTCCTGGAAATTCACATTTGCACCTTTATCCAGCAACAACCGGATAATCCCTGTGTAATTGCGTTCTACGGCTTTAATTAAAACTGTTTTACCGTCATCGCTTAAACTATTGGCATCAACACCGTAGTCTAGTAATACCTTAACTATCTGGATGCATCCCTGGGATATTGCCAATATCAAAGGTATAGTCAGGCTTCCCTGATGAATCTTGTCACTACATCGCAGCAGTGCTTCAATGATTTCGCTATGTCCCTGTAATGCAGCTACAAGTATTGGTGTATCACCTAGATGATTGCTAATTTGCGGATTTGCACCCCGCTCTAGTAACAATTGCACAATATCTATGTAACCTTCGACAACAGCCAAGTGGAGGGCAGTTTCGCCATCTTTGTCTTGAAGGTTAATTTCCGCACCGTGATCGAGTAAAGCAGATGAGATCGCCCTGTGTCCAGCTGCAACAGCTGCCGAAAGCGCAGTACTCCCATCATCATTTTTCTGATTCACATCAGCCCCGGCTGTGAGTAATGTCTGTACAACATCCACATTGCCCAAGTCAGCTGCAATCATCAACAGCGTCTCACCTTCGTCATCTTGAGCATTGACATCTGCGTTATTTTGTAGTATTAGTTCTACAATTGCTGCGTGTCCTTGTTTAATAGCCAGCTGTAAAGCAGTATCATCATCGTTATCTTGGATATTTACTTGAGCGCCAGCAGCCAGTAAGACTTTTACTACTTCTACATAACCCTTAAGTGCAGCTGCCATTAAAGCCGTACTACCATCTTCATTAATGGCATTCACATCTGCACCTCTGGATACTAACAGCTGCACAATATCCAGTTGGTTAGCGCTAGCAGCCAACATTAAAGCCGTCAAACCATAGCGCTTTCTCGGTAGATTAAGATTTGCCCCAGCATCCAAGAGCGATCGCACAATTTCGGTATAACCTAAATTAGCCGCAAACATTAAAGCAGTAGTACCATCGCTATCGCCAAAATTTACCTCAGCACCAGCAGCCAGTAGCCCACAAAGCCGCTGCATGTCCCCATTTTTCGCAGCGTTAAGCAGCAAGATATCGTTATTTTCAGCCATGAATTAGTCCCGCACCAGCAGGTTTTGTTCGTTTATTCCCAAAATTTAGTCTGAAATTCTTTAACCACTTTGGCAAGAGGGTAACTGAGAACTGGGAAGAAAGATAGGGGAGATAGGGGAGATAGGGAAAATAAGAAAAACCAAGATGTTGGCACTCAACAAAAATCTTTCCCCCCTGCCCCCTGCTCCCTGCCCCCCTGCCTCTTTCACCCCTGGCAACTTTAAGCACAGAACTTAAAGTTATACTACCTTTTATGAAGATTTAAGAATTGGGCGAGAACACAATGAGTTTGGAACTGTCACCTGAAGTTAAATATTGGCTGAACTTTTTTCACCCACTGACTATGTGGGGACTGTTAGCACTCTCACTTTACGCTGCCTATTTGGGGCTACAAGTACAGCGTACCAGAGGCGCTCAAGGGGAAGAAAAAAAAGAATTGATTAAAGGTAGATATAACGTCAAACACTACCAAATTGGGTCTGTACTGTTAGCTTTGATGGTGACGGGTGCAATTGGTGGGATGGCTGTCACTTACATCAATAACGGTAAATTATTTGTGGGGCCACATCTGCTAGCTGGACTGGGGATGACTAGTTTGATTGCATTTTCGGCTGCTTTATCTCCTTTCATGCAAAAAGGAGCAAATTGGGCGCGTGCCACTCACATCCTCGTAAATTTCGTCGTTTTGGGGCTTTTTACTTGGCAAGCTATTACTGGTGTGCAAATTGTCCAAAGAATACTCACTAATGCTTAGTTATTAGTCATTGGTCATTAGCCATGCTGTACTAGTTAATGGCTAATGACTGTTGATTTACCATTTCCTTTGAGAATTACCAGGAAAGGATATTCCTAAAGATTGATGAAAATCTTCTTGGACTTTGCGAGTTAACCGACGAGAGACTTGACGGACGATTTGGTTAAGTAAGCGATCGCCTGTAGATTGAATTAAAGACTTGGGTAATCGCTGAATAAATTTAGGAAAGTGAATATCAACACTCAAATCCAATTCCCACTCAACTCGTGTTATCTCACCCCCACAGGCGGAAGATTCATTGACCACATTTTCGATTAACTGTAGAGATGCCTGATAATCTACGTCATAACCAGGCGCATGGTAATCAGGAATGGGGATAGTCTGAATGCGGTAAATCCCTTCATCTGGGGGTAAAAGTTCTAAACCAATCTTTGGTTCCACATCATAACCAAAAGAGCCAAAACGACCAATTATTAAAGCATAACCATTTTCATTTAACGATTCTACCTTCATCGGTTCAGCACAGCGTGAAAACCATGAAGTGTGGGTATCGAGATACTCAGCAACTAAGTTGGCTGGAGCATACATTTCCATTGAGTCGCTATAACGACCGTAAAACCTATTTGGTGACCCTACCGTTGCTTCTGTCTGTGTGTCTTCAGCTTCTGTAACATTTGACGCTACGGGCAAAACTGTTTCTTTTATATCCAAAGATTGATATTCGCCGTTTGTTGAAAGCATCAACACATTCCCCTATAAATTGGCGTTTGTCTATTAAATTAATAATTCCCAGGTTGACGGAGTTGTTTAGCAATAAACTGCCATTTTGGCCGAAACCTCACAAATCTGTCACGAACTTCATAAAATCACTAAAATTAAAGAACCGAATAATTACATATTAGTTTCCCAGGATAGCGTTTTTCATGAAAGCATTTGTAGCAGGGGCAACAGGTGAAACAGGTCGCCGCATAGTACAAGAGCTAGTAGCGCGGAATATTCCCGTGCGTGCATTAGTGCGGGATGTAGAAAAAGCCAGAGCCATTCTACCTCCTGAAGCTGAGTTAGTCATGGGCGATGTGTTACAAACAGAAAGTCTTAATATTGCTTTAGGGGATAGTACTGTCGTTTTATGCGCTACAGGGGCAAAACCTAGCTTCGACCCCACGGGCCCCTATAAGGTAGATTTTGAAGGTACTAAAAATTTAGTGGAAGCATCTAAGTCCAAAGGTATTGAGCATTTTGTCTTGGTGTCTTCTTTGTGTACTTCTCAGTTATTCCATCCTTTGAATTTGTTTTGGCTGATTTTAGTGTGGAAAAAGCAAGCAGAAGAATACATTCAAAAAAGTGGTTTAACTTATACGATTGTGCGTCCTGGTGGTTTAAAGAATGAAGACAATACCGATTCTATCGTCATGCAGGGTGCTGATACATTATTCGATGGTAGTATTCCTCGCCAGAAAGTTGCTCAAGTTTGTGTAGAATCGCTGTTTGAGCCAGCCGCACGTAATAAAATTGTGGAAATTGTAGCTAAATCAGAAGCTGCTGCTAAAAGTTTTGGGGAATTATTTGCTAACGTTGCTTAAAAATGGAGAAGAGGGAGTAGGGAGTGGGGAGTGGGGAGTTGGAATATACGACTTTTGCGAACTTTGTCGAAATAAGTGCGTCAAATATTGTTGTTAGTCAAGAGCGAATTTGAAGGAGTTTGATTCTGAAAGGCTTTAGACTCAAGGGCGTAGAAAATCTGATTGGCCCCATAGCCGCACTCATCGGCTTTATCTGTTTATTGCAGTGGTATATTTATGGTTCACTGCGATCGCCTAATGATCCTGTATTTAGAGTCCAACAACCGCCTTTGGTGATGCAAGGGGGTGATCCTCATATCCGTGCTTTGATGCGAACCATCTCAGCTAGTGAGGCTAATGGCAATCGTCCCTACTCTTTGTTGTATGGTGGTCAACAGGTAAATGACCTCAGTCGTCATCCTGAAATATGCGTCACCATTGTCACAGGGCCAAACAAGGGTAATTGTTCTACAGCCGCTGGTAGATATCAAATCATTAATAATACTTGGTTTGAAATAGCACCCCGCTATCATCCCAATCCCCCCATGTCAATGATGTTTTGGGCTGCTTATAGTTTTGAAGCACAATATCAAGATGCAGTGGTTTACCGTTGGTTGAGTGATTCTAAAGTTTGGGGAACTGATATTTCTCAACTGTTGCAAAAGGGCAAAATAGATGATGTTTTACGGCGACTGTCTCCTACTTGGACAAGTTTAGGATACGGTATAGAAACTAATTCGATTAGTAGTTCTTTGCCAAAGATTTATGAAAAAATGTTGGCAGAAGAATTAAAAGCAGCTAGTCATCCAGGTTCTGCATATGCTGCACCAGTTCCTTAGCAGTTGATGATGGCTACTTAATGAATCAAAAAGTCTTTTACAGCTTGCACAAATTCTTGAGTGTTTTCTAAGTGAATATTATGCCCAGCATGATTAATTACTTTTAGCTGGGCTAGCTTACATATTTTATTTATTTCTTGATTAATCACTATAAATTTTTCGTCGGATTCCCCAGCTAATAATAACAAAGGACGGGTATTCTCCTTGAGTTTTTCCCATAAAGCAGGTTGATTACCAGTACCCATAAATTGTAGTGACTTAGCCAATTCACAGGGATGATTTTGCAAGCGGCTTTCTAGCATAATTTCAAATTTAGGATGATTTTTAATTGAGCCAAAAATTGGCTGCTGATACCAGTTGAGTAAAAACGCGGCAAAATCTTCTTTCGTCGTACTTCTTGCCAACTTTCTTGCTATTTGAGTATCACGTTTGATTCTTTCTAATCTTTCTATTTCAGTTGCTAAACCTGGGGAAGCTGATTCTAAAACAACTTTAGTAAAACGTTCGGGAAAATGTAAGGTAAGATATAAGGCTAATCTTCCACCCATTGAATAACCAATTAAGTAGCATTTGGTGATTTTTAATTCATCTAATAAGTTAATTACAGCATTAGCAGTGTTTTCCATTGTGTAATATTCATCTCCTCCCAAAACTTGAGTTTTTCCGTGTCCGGGGAGGTCAAGGGTGAGAAAAGAAAATTCGTCAGCGAGTAGTTCTATGGCTTCATCAAATTCATGAATATTACCCATGAAGCCGTGTAAGAAAAGGATTAAAGGTTTGTTTGAGTTTTTAGTTAAAGAAAAATGCAAATTGTGAGTTTTATTAGGCATGTATTTTAACGTGAGTTCGACGAATTTTAAGAAACCCCTCCTATCCATTAGTCACATCTTTCTTAACAAAGCCGAAAGCCATTTATAGGAGTAATTTCACGTTGATAATTCCTAGCTGGGGTTGACAGAGCGAGAAAAATATGTAGGGTGGGGGGAGATGGATTGTTGTTGACATACCCTTGGGGATTTTGTTGATTTGGCTAATGGGTTTGCTGGWCTAATTTCCAAGTAGCAGCGATATCATGTAATCGTC
>JAKOMP010000114.1 GCA_022241785.1 Cyanocohniella sp. LLY
GCTTGTACCTGTAACCGTTTCGATAAAAAAACCCCTACTTCTGGCATGACATGCTTCTGCATTTGACTCCGCACTGCTTCTTCAATTCCTGCAAGATTTGTGAGCTTTTCTTTTGACGTATCTTCGTACAATATTTTAGAGATCGCCTGAATATGTTCTTGAAGAGCTTGCTTTTGTTCTGGGGTCATCGGTAAGTAAATACACTCGTCTTACTTATCCTGACTGATTTTCGCCTTCTTTGCAAAAAACTGGGATGCTCCCGAAAGAGTAGTCCTCAGTGCCTTGTTTTTTGATTTTAGCAATGAAGATAATGGCGGTTCAATTGACTTGTCAATTACCAGCACTAAGCCATTTTTTAGTCCTGTAAGTTTAACAGTAGATAGTAAAAATAATTGTTATTTACTAGATGAAAACTATTTATCTAGTATTAGCCAATCAGGAAATAACCTCATTGAATTGAACCCTGGTAATTATCGAATTAAAATTCGTGAAGGTAATGCTAGTTATTGGTCAGAGGACAAAAAATTTGATGTAGAACCTTGGGCTATTATTTTAGTCAAAGGCGGCAAATTTATTACAAAACTGACTGGTATTGAAGTTGAAGAAAGTTGGTTTTCGTTAAACGGTTTCCAAGATGAAGTAGTTTTAGAAGTCAAAGAAAAAACTACATTAACCGGGCTATTTATTGACACCTACAAAGAAGATAATGAAGGACAAATTATTTTGGAGATAGAGCCAGTACAGGCAGCCGAAATAACGCAAAGATATAAACAGCAAGGAACAACTGTTATCAACGAATCCCGCACCAGTGTCACTGTTCAGAATGTCAGCAGTAGTCAAAGTAGTAGTCAAAGTAGTAGTGCATCTACCCAAACTGGTGTAGCAGCATTTCAAAATAGTGGTAGCTCTACACAATTCACCTTCCGTCTTAATGAAGAAGAATTTAAGAAAAAGTGGGAGGAACAGTTACAGCAGATTAATGCTTCTATCACAGTAGTGGATAAAGCCGATGTCGCCCTAGAAGCTAAGTACTGGGATCAGCTGGAACAATGGTTGCTGAAAAACTACGAAAAGCACTTCAAGAGCCTATCTGTAGAAGTTGCGAAAGTTAGATTTTCAATGGATGCTTATCAACAGCAAATAGAGTTTAGCTTAAACCAGCATCTACAAGGTTGGTCTAGTTATCTAGAGCGGATGCTTGAAGATAAGATTAACGTTGAAATATCAACTAGAGTCAACCAGCAAATTACCCAATACGTAGACCAAATCTTTGAACAAAGAATACGTAATGTTGTTGTTAATCGTCAGGAAATTAGCCAAATTGTCAATCAGCAAATTGATAGTACATTTGAGCAAAATATCCACAAAAATATTAATCTTCTGACTCAGAGTATCATCACTAACAATACTGAGCTAAGTCAGTATGTTAACCAGCAGATTGATCAGAGCTTTGATCAAAACATCCAAAATCACATTCAAGTGATTACCCAAAACATCATCAATAATAATGAAGTCTTCAACCAGTACTTTGAACAACACTTACAACAGGTTGTTAACAACAACACAGAAGTTAACCACAATATTGTGAATATCGTTACCAATAGTACTGAAATTAACGATAAACTAGAACACATCCGTAACGAATGGAAACAATCATTCATCGGTTTAGTGTCAGAACGAGTCAATGAACTGATTAACATTTTTGGTGAAAGAGAGGAATTTAACCAATTAATTACGCGGAAAATTACTGAGAACAATACAGCAATTAATGAGTACGTAAGTCAGCAAATTGATCATACCTACGAACAAAAATTGCACAGCTATGTTAGTCTCATAACTCAAAATATTATCAACAACAATGAGACATTAAATCATTACGTTGACCAACGCTTACAGACTAATGTAACCAACAACAATATTGTCATTCAGCAAATCTTTAATAATGAGCAAATGACTGAGAAGATTCAAAACCTCTTGGTTGAGAATTCCCAAATTCATCAAAAGATTGAAAGCGTTGTCATCAACAGTGCAGAAATCAACAACAAGATTCTCAACTTCGTTGTGAACAGTAATGAAATCAACAACAAAATTAGTAATGTCTACAAAGATATAGATGTTAAAGTTGAGAACCTCCGCAACGAGTGGAATCAGTCATTTATCACCTTAGTAGGACAGTATGTTGATGAACTGATTAATATCATCGGCGATCGCGAGTCATTTAACCTGCGAGTTGCTAACATGATTAACATCAAGGTAGATGAACTGCTCAACCAAATTTTGAGAATCAGAAACGAACTAACTGTCATCATTAACAACTCTGATAGACATCTTTATGAATGGACTTTAGGCGAACTCATGGCTATCAAAGGATGCTTAACAGATCGACAAGCTTTAGTAGAACAGTTAGTTACTTTCAGTTCTGAACTAAGAACCAAGTTAGATAGTACTGTTTGTGTAGATATCAACACCTTCCAGCCCTTCAAACCACTTTCAGCGAATCCTGCTCAATTGGCTCCTATGCAAGCGCAGCAGTTACCAGAAAGCAAATAATTAGATAGATTCAGGATTCAGGATACAAATTAAATTTTCCCTACTCTCGATTAACTAAATTTTCCCTACTCTCGATTAACTAAAGAGAGTGGGGATTTTATTTAATTTACCAGTGCGCCCGGTTGTCCATTTTCCACTACAAAAGAAGCCAAGGTTTTGATAGAGGCGTTCAAGTCAACAATGCTGGAAACAACTCGGTAGTCACTTTGCCAACGTTCTCGATTCAGATTGCAGCGGATGTATCCCCGAAAGGTAGCGTTAAAAAACTTAGTGTGGGGATTGTTGATCAAGGAAGATCGAACTACTGGAATTAATTGGGGAGGAAAGTCAGAGGAAATGGAGGTACCGACAAATTCAGTGCCTACTGTTGCTGAATTTGGGTTATCAAAATCCAACTGCAAATCATGCACCCAACTAGAATGAATGTCTCCACTAATGATAACTGGGTTAGAGGGTTGACGCTGGTGAAGAAAATTAAGGAGTCGATGACGTGCAGCTACATAGCCGTCCCACTGATCCAGATTAAATACGTCTAAAAACAGTCCCAGGTCTGGGGTAATTTTAAAATTGTACTCGGCAAACATGGTCTGTTGAGCAATCACATTCCAGCGCGATCGCGATTGTTCTAATCCTTTTAATAACCACTTTTCTTGTTTTGCGCCAGTCATGGTAGCGGAAGAATCAAATGCATGGGGACAACGGGGCTGAAATCCATCATTACAAGGTTGATTACTCCGATATTGCCTAGTATCTAACACATGAAATTCGGCTAAATCACCAAAGGTGAACCGCCGATATAACTGCATATTCACACCATTAGGCAGCGAAGACAAACGTAGTGGCATGTGTTCGTAGTAGGCTTGGTAAGCATTGGCTCGCCGTTCTGTAAAATCCTCTAGAGTTTGGTTATCTTGGGATATTAAGTTGGCATAATTATTATTAACTTCGTGATCATCCCAAGTGACTATCCAAGGAAAGGCAGCATGAACAGCTTGGAGATTTGAGTCAGTCTTGTACAAAGCGTGGCGGTTGCGGTAGTCTTCCAGGGAAAAGGCTTCTGGAGTGTTATGTTGACGTACACCTCCAGATTTTTGCCCACATTCATAAATGTAGTCACCCAGATGCACCACAAAGTCGAGGTCTTCATCAGCCATATGCCCATAGGCTGTATAGTAGCCATTTTGCCAGTCTTGACAAGAGACAAAAGCAAAGTTGAGTTGGGGAATAGAACTATTAATTGCCGGTGCTGTACGAGTTCGTCCTATGGGACTAACTTCTGTGCCCACTTTAAATTGATACCAATACCAACGATCAGGATCTAGCCCCCGGACATCAACATGTACAGAATGCGCTAACTCTGATTTTGCCAGCGTTTTTCCTCGACGCACAACTTGCCTCATGTTTTCATCCAGAGCAACTTGCCACTGCACAGAGATGTCTCTGGGTGGCATTCCACCTCCAGCAAGGGGCTGAGGCGCTAGTCTAGTCCATAACACCACACTATCCGGCAAAGGATCACCAGAGGCAACACCCAGACTGAACGGATAGCTAGAAAATCTTAGGTTTGCTAATACTGGTTGCCATTGGCTAGTAATTGTTAATCCTGTCAGGAATCCCGTACCCAACAAAAAACTACGCCGTCTACACCGATTTTCTAACAGGCTATACCTGTGGTCAGAGGCACTAACATCATTCAAAAATCCCACATCCGCCCCCACCGAGACATTGATACAGTTGGCAAACTTTCACGAGGAGTAGTTGCGAACAGTACCAAAAAACGTCCTTATGTTTGCTCATTAGCTAGATTTGTCTTGTTTCCAACTTGCTCAAGCAAACAAAGGCAACTCATTTACCCCGGATCAAATAAACTCATTTACCCCGGATCAAATAAATATGACAATTGTGTTAAATTTGATTACTTAATAATACCATTTTGCCGTAATTCATAATTAAAAAGCAATTAAGGGAAGATTAAGAAAAATTATGGTTGATCTACGTTTCCAGGTTTGCATCTGTCATATTCTTCATAAATTTTGGAAACTTAGGTGAATATTTAAGGCGATCGCACCTTAATTCAGATATGGCCTTTACCGCAAAAACTTAGGTAATTGCTTTTATTGAAAAATTTCATCGTTTATGAATATGCCCTAACAGACTTCAAGTTTGATCATTGGCGGTTCTTTGTTGACATAATGCTTAATCAAAATCAAACACCCTTATTAGATGCCTTAAAAGCTTGTATAACCCATGCTCACGCTCCTTTTTACACACCAGGACATAAGGGAGGAGAGGGCATTTCTCAACCCTTGGCTGACTTACTTGGTACAAAAGTCTTTCGCGCTGATTTAACAGAATTAGCAAATTTAGATAACTTGTTTGCACCCCAAGGCGTAATTCAACAAGCCCAACAACTAGCAGCCGCCGCATTTGGTGCGTCACAAACATGGTTTCTAGTCAATGGTTCCACCTGTGGGATTGAAGCGGCAATTATTGCTACCTGTGGCACAGGCGATAAAATTATTATGCCGCGCAATGTACATTCCTCTGCCATCGCCGGGTTAATTCTCTCTGGTGCTATACCGATTTTTCTCAATCCTGAATATGACCCAGTTTTAGATATAGCTCATAGTATTACGCCTGAAGCTGTAGAAGCGGCACTACAACAGCATCCTGATGCCAAGGCAGTATTGACAGTGTATCCCACATATTATGGTGTCTGTGGAGATATCCAAGCGATCGCTCACATTACTCATCAGTACAATATCCCATTACTGGTAGACGAAGCACACGGCGCGCACTTTGCCTTTCATCCACAATTACCCACCCCGGCTTTAGCCGCAGGCGCAGATTTAACTGTCCAGTCTATTCACAAGGTACTCGGTGCTATGACACAGGCATCGATGTTACATGTTCAAGGCCAGAGAATAAATATTGACCGAGTAAGTAAGGCTTTACAACTAGTTCAATCTACCAGTCCTAGTTATATACTTTTAGCTTCCTTAGATGCAGCACGCCAACAAATGGCACTACAGGGAAACGCCCTCATGTCTCGTACCTTACAACTTGCAGACACAGCGAGAACGAGAATTAGCAAAATTCCAGGATTATCAGTTTTGCAAATGCCAAATTTAGATCAAACACGGTTAACTGTAACTGTTTCTGGTTTAGGTTTCACCGGATTTGATGCCGAAGAAATTTTAGATGAAACCCTGGGTGTGACAGCCGAATTTGCATCATGGCAAAATGTCACCTTTATTATTACTTTAGGTAACACCCCAGAAGATATAGAGAAATTAGTCCAAGGTTTTACTAAATTGGGGAGTAGAAGCAATACTAGTAGTCTGTCAACAAGAAAATGGTGCGTTGTATGGGATGATAAATTGAGACTGTCGCCCCGCGAAGCTTTTTTTGCTGTTAGTGAAACTTTGCCTTTGGAACAAACAAGCGATCGCATCTGCACTGAAATCGTCTGTCCTTATCCCCCAGGGATTCCCGTTTTGATGCCAGGCGAACTAATTACTCCAGCAGCTTTAGAATATCTCCAACAAATTCAAGCAATAGGTGGATTTATCAGTGGTTGTGCAGATAGCAGCCTCAAAACATTAAAAGTAGTCAAAATAATTCGTAATTCGTAATTATTTTGGTATTTAAGCTTTTAGGTATTGTTATATTCCCTCCAGTCCCCAATCCCCATGCTCCTATTCCTCCAAGTTTTCGTATGTTTCCTCTTAGTGATTGCTGTAGGAATGCAGCTATCGCGGAGTGCTGATGTTGTCGCAGAGAAAACCGGTTTAGGGCGTAGCTGGGTTGGGGCGCTACTATTAGCAGGTGTTACGTCTTTACCAGAACTGGCTACAGGAGTAAGTGCGGTAGTGGTATTAAATGCCCCAGATTTAGCTGTGGGGGGCATTTTGGGCAGTTGTATGTTCAATTTACTAATTTTGGGACTACTGGATATTTTTAGTGGGCCAGAACCGTTACTCAAGCGTGCGCCTGTGAGTCATGGATTGGCGGCTAGTCTCGGCTGTGCCATGTTGGGGGTAACGGCGGCGGGGATGTTGTTGACTTCTTCAGGAATTAATTTGACTTTGGCTTGGGTGGGTATTCCCAGTTTGTTATTAATTTTGCTCTACTGGGTGAGCGCGCGGACAATTGCTTTGTTTGAAACTAGACGACGGGCGGCTATTTTGGAGGTAGAACCAGAAGCTCTTCAATACCAGCATATCGGGCGAAAACGAGCATATCTGAGCTTTGCTTTTTTCTCAGTGGCTACGGTGCTTCTCGGTGTCTGGCTGGCGTTTTTGGGCGACCAAGTGGCTACGGTGACTGGTTTGGGGCAAAGTTTTATCGGTGCATTGTTGCTGGCTGGGGCGACATCTCTACCGGAAGTTGTGGTGTCGGTGGAATCGATGCGGATGAATGCCGTAGAAATGGCCGTATCTAATATTTTTGGCTCTAATCTCTGGAATTTGGCAATTCTAGGGATTTATGATTTGGTGTACTTGCCAGGTAATTTGTGGTTACAGATTAATCCAGTTCACTTGTTCACGGCCATTGTGGCCATGATTATGACTTCAGTTGCCATCGCCGGGTTAATTTATCATGCCGTTAGTCGCTCCCGCATGTATGTCACTTGGGATGGATTAATTCTCATCGCTCTCTACATGGGTGGGATGTATATCATCTACCGCAATTAAGCTCGGATTTTCTGCAATCTCTAAATTCGTTACAACTAGATGAACTCCTACGTCGAAGGGGTGAAACCCTCCACGTGTTAGTTAGCTTGGGGGTGATTAAAAGCCTGAATCCATACTCAACAAAAGGTTACTTGTCTTTGGCTGCTCCCATTGAGAAAGTAGGCTTATTGTTAATAAATATTACAATTCATTAATATGTCTTTTGCTTGTACGTAAGTATATGCAAGAATCTAAAAACATTTCTGATAAAAAATAATAGTAAAACTGTAGCAAAATAATATAATTCTATATTTAAACCCTAGATTAAGTTAATGTTATTATTCTACCGATATTTCCGGCAAGAAATATAAAGACATAAAAATCGATATCAAAAGACTAAATAATACTTTGCTTTAGGCGCGAAACAGCAGTTTTTAATAGCTAAGTTACTAGAAAGCGTCTAGAAAAATAGTCAGTAATAGTAGATAGGGACTCTCTCATGACTATAAATCCAACTGACTTCACCGTAGAGTTGAAAAAAAAATCATCTCCTCATATTCTCTTCGCTACAGAATTTAACGAACACAGTAGTAGTGAACAATTTCTACTGAGTATGTACGATTCTGTGCAGGCATCTATATTTGTTGTAGATGTTTTAGAAGATGGTGATTTTTGTTATGTGGCACTGAATCCGACTCATGAACAATGGGTAGGCATTAGTTCTGAAGACTTGAGGGGCAAAAAACCAGAAGATATTCTTTCGCCAGTTGATGCTGCTAGAGTACGTCAGCATTACTCTGATTGCGTGAGCTTTGGTAAAACTATTTCCTATGAACAATGCTTGCAATTTCAAGGAGTTACTACTTGGTGGAGTACGACTTTAACACCAATGCGGGATGCTAACTCGAAAATTTACCGACTAATTGGTACCAGTAGTAATATTACTCCTAGCAAGCAGGTAAAACAAACAAGGGGGATGCAGGCAGAACGAGAGAAATTATTAGAAGCCATCGCCCAACGAGTGAGTGAGTCTGAGGAGTTAGAGATCATTCTTCAGCAGACAGTCAAAGAAATCCGCCAGTGTTTGCATTGCGATCGCGTCCTGATTTATCATATTCAACCTGACAACAGTGGCACAATCATCGCCGAATCTACTGTAGCACCTGGTGTGAAATTGCTGGGCAAAAATTTCTGCGATCCCGGCTTCAGAACCCAATATAAAAAACCTCACGGACTGGGTTGTATTCAAATTATTGAAGATATTCATGCCGCAGGTTTAGATCCTTGTCAAATAGACTTTTGGAGTTCTTGGCAAGTAAGAGCAAATTTAGTTGTGCCGATTTTGTTACAGCAAAATTTGTGGGGACTATTAATTGCCCAACATTGCCATAAACCCTATGGGTGGCCAGAAATTGAAGTTTACTTACTCAAGCAATTAGCAACCCAAATCGGCATTGCAGTTCACCAAGCCGAACTATATCAGCAAATACAACATCTCCAATCACAACTAGCATCTCAGTCCCAGCAGCATCAAGCCCAATTACAGCAAGCACAAAACTTTCAAACACTGCTGCGCTGCATTACCGAACAAATCCGCGATAATCGCCAAGCAACACAGGTTTTGCAAACAGCGACTCAAGAATTAGCCAAATTACTAGAACTTGAGAATTGTTACATTGAACTGTATAGCGATTGCTGCAACCAGGTGAGTATAGCTTACGAGTACAAAGCTAATTTACCCCCCGACAAGGGATCGACCAAAAAGATTGCAGACTTTCCCGAAGTTTACCCAACACTGTTGCAAAAAGAGCATTGGCAATCTGTGAAAATTGTCCCTGGATGGCATCCCCAGTTACAGCTAGTCACACAGCTAGCTTGTCCCATATTCGATGATCAAGGAATTGTGGGCAATATTTGGCTGATTAAACCTAAACAAGAGATGTTTGATGAAAGTCAAATCAGTTTAGTGCAGCAGGTAGCTAGTGAATGTGCGATCGCAATTCGTCAAGGACAACTTTATCAAAGAACTGAAGCACAAATTAAAGAATTAGAACAACGAGAACGCCTCAAAAACGAATTTCTCCGGATTTTATCGCAAGAATTGCGGACACCCATAACCAGCATCAGTTTGGCTGTCCAAACCCTAGAAAGCGTACTGACACCAGAAGGTATTTTAGATATCGAAATAGTACCGCAACTATTGCAAATTCTGCATAACGAGTGTAGCAGAGAAAGTAAGTTAATTAACGACTTACGAAAACTTACCTATCTAGAAACCCAACCTGATCCCCCGACTTTAATTGCCATCGATCTCCAGACTTGGCTACCTCCCATTGTGGAGCCTTTTCGGGAACTTACCAGTTGTCAGAGACAAGAATTAAATCTGATCATAGAGTCGGGAATGCCACTGTTAGAAACAGACATCACGGATTTAGAGCAGATAATTACCGAACTGTTAAATCATACTTGCAAATACACCCGTGCTGGTCAATCAATTACTGTATCTGTTAACTTGACAGTGGATGCAGTACAACTGACTTTTGTCAATTCTGGATTAGAAATCCCCCCCAATGGACTGTCACGGATTTTCGAGCCGTTTTATCACATTTCCAAAAACGATCCCTGGAAATATAGCGGTACAGGATTGGAACTGGCTTTAGTACAAAAAATGGTGAGAAATCTCGGTGGCTCTATTGATGTAGAGAGTGCAGATGGTCAAACCACCTTTATCGTGCAATTTCCCCAGGCGTTAATGTAGCTTACTATAGGTATGGCTGGTTCATGAATTTGCCGCCGCGTTACTAGTTAATCAGCCAGAAATATGCTATCATTAGTTTCTATGTTTGGGTGACTAGCTCAATGGTAGAGCATCAGACTCTTAATCTGCTGGTTCTGAGTTCGAGTCTCAGGTCACCCACTACCTTTTCAGCCTCAGCTAAATTCTTCTGGACTAGATTTGGACGTATCCGCTCAATAGTTAGGGGGAGTGAGTTATTCGGGCATCCATGACCAACCTAAGGGATTGAGAGCAGATTTTTCGCGGATACGTCACGCAGAGGATTTGTTTCTCTGCTTTTTTGTGAAATTAGACAATCTAAAGTCGATTCTTAGTCGGTATAACAATCATAGAAAAATAAGGTACTTGCGCCGGATCAACTTCATCTAAGGGGACAATTCTTTGCTGTGTCATTGTTGCCCGCTCAATATATAATGCTCGTGATGCCAACCCTAATTGATGTAAAATATCTCGCACTTTTGTAAAATGGCGACCCAGTTTCATAATCGCTGCGGCATCGGTTGCTAGTAGGTGCGTAATCATTTCTTCTGCTGGCATGGGGGCAGGTAGTACAGTCATAATATCGTTGTAATAAGTGAAAGGTACACTCAAAGCTACCGGACAAGCCATTAGTGAGGAAACTCCCGGTACCACTTCAGTTTTGTATTGTTCAGACAAACGTGTAAAAACATACATAAAAGAACCGTAAAAAAACGGGTCACCTTCACATAACACCACGACATCCCGCCCGGCTGCTAAATGTTCAGCAATGGGTTCTACTTCTTTGTCATAAATCGCACTTACTGTTTCTGGTTCCAAGGCACGGGGGAGGTGAAATAAGACCTCGATTTGATTGCCTGTGAGATACTGTGAGACGATCGCCCGCGCTATACTTTCTCTATCTACTGCCGATTGATAAGCCACCACAGGTGCCGCTTGTAACAGTCGCAATGCTTTCAATGTCAATAGTTCTGGATCGCCTGGCCCTACACCAATTCCATAGAGACGGCCTGTGGTTTGCATGATTATTCTTCCTCTGTTGCTAGGGCGTTAACTGCGGCGGCGGCGATCGCACTCCCACCACGCCGACCATGTAATGTTAAAAATGGTACACCTCTGCTATTGGCTGCCAGGGCTGCTTTGGATTCGGCTGCACCGACAAACCCCACCGGAAAGCCTAAGATTAAGGCAGGCCTAGGCACTCGTCCATCTAACATTTCTAGCATTCGGAATAGTGCTGTCGGCGCATTGCCAATGGCTACCACTGCCCCTTCGAGATGCAAGCGCCATAATTCTAGGGCCGCTGCCGATCTCGTATTCCGCAAACGTTTAGCTATGGCTGGTACTTCCGCATCATAAAGGGTGCAGAGAACTTGGTTATTTGCAGGTAATCGGCTTCTGGTAATACCTTCGGCAACCATGCGGCAATCACACAAAATTGGCGCTCCTGCTGCTAGTGCTGTGCGTCCAGATTTTACTGCTTCTGGGGAATATCCTAGGTCAGTGACTATATCCGTCATTCCACAGGCATGAATGAGGCGCACTGCAACTTTGGCAACATCGGATGGCAGCACATCTAGATTAGCTTCGGCTCGAATAATCGCAAAGGAGGTTTTGTAGATTTCGTTAGCGTCTCGGATGTAGTCAGGCATTGGAGATTAGGGATTGGGGACTGGAGATTAGAAACAAATTTTCTGGCTGTAATTTGAAGAAAATAACTGTTTTAATTGAGCAATTTCATAGCGATTGACAAATTTCCCAAAGGTTTCATCGGGATTTGGGCATTGTATTTTATACACGTCTAGCATCTGCTTGATCAGTCTAGGAAGTTCGGCAACGGTTACATTTTGATAAATTTCCCGTCCAAATTTTTGGTTGCTGTCACCTATGGCTTCGCCACGCCAGCTATCACCAATATAAATGTCATAAGTTTCCACAGTTTTATTATCTGACTCTAGGCTGACACCAACTAAGGTAATATCACTGTTGATATGCTGGGCGCAGGATTTTTCGCAGCCGCTAAAGTGAATATTAATTGGGTGATTCAGGGTAACTCTAGTTTCGAGATATTTTGCTAATTTAAATGCATCAGCTTTGGTATCTGTAGCCGCAGCCGCACAACCTTTGTTACCAGAACAGGCCACTAAAGCACTTTTAAGGTTACTGGCTGAGAAATCTAATCCTAAGTTAACTAATTCACTTTTGACATGAATCAGCCATTGCTGGGGAATATCAGTTAACAGCAAATTCTGCCAAGGTGTCAGTCTGAGAATACCATTACCGTATTTTTCTGCTAAATCAGCCAAACCCCGGATTTGCTTAGTTTCTAGTCTACCCAGAGGCAGAACTACACCAATATAAAATAAACCTGGTTGACGCTGGGGATGAATACCAAGATGCCCATACTTATTTTCTACTGGCACAGGAGTAAAGTTAGTCTTCAATAAAGGAAAAGACAGTCTTTGTGCAACTTGCTGGAGATAATTTTCACAACCCAAATTATTTACTACTTCTCGTAGACGCTGTTTCCGCTGACTATGAGGATCACTATGAGTGAGATAAACTTCAGCTAAAGCTGCCAAAACCGGTAAACATTTCTCTGGTGGTAACAAAATTCCCAGATCAATGGGTGGCTTTCCTTTAGGGCCAATGCTGAGATTAAGACGAAAGTAAACGCTATCTGCCACTAAGACCGCCGCCAACATGATATCGTTGAGGCGATCGCGTACTGAAACTGTACCACCACCATCAAAACCCACGCTGAATTTGGCCGACAGTCCTGATAACTCTGGATGCTCGACTATGTAATTATCCCAAGCTTCCACAAAGGGACGAGTATCAATTAATTCTTGCGGATCAATACCAGCGGTGGGACTGGTCATAATATTGCGGATATGATCAACAGCCGAATTGCGAGAACCTATACCCATACCCTGTAAATGCTTCAGAACTGCGGCATCGATCCCGGTGCGAATTTCCCTGACTTGTAGGTTAGCACGATTAGTTACATCCACATAGCCACCCCCACACTGATCTGCTATGTCTGCGATGGCATGACACTGTTTACTATCCAGAATCCCACCTGGTATTCTGATGCGAGATAATATCCCATCTTGGGCGCGTGTATCATAAAACAAGCCAGGACAAGTGGCAAAACCGGACAGCAAAACAGCAACTCCTTCCCCGTGCAACGCAGGGATTAGATATTTATTTAGTGTCTTGAGGACACTGCTGAAGTTGGCATTCTGACTTGGAAAGTAAAAAAGGGAATTTTCTGCTTTTGCCTTACCATTACAGCTGCGGCACAGTCCCGGAATCTCACCGGACTTTCCCAACTCTCAGCTTTTGTAATTTAACATGAGTAGGCGTTGAGACTTCGCAAGCACAATTTTTTTTAACTTAAAATTCTATGTCAGGGAAGTGGCTATCAATTGTGGGTGTTGGTGAAGATGGGTTACAGGGTTTAAGTGCCATCGCTCGTTCTCTTGTGGATCAAGCAGAAGTGATTTTCGGAGGCGATCGCCATTTAGCTATGTTACCCCCCAATGACCAACGCCAAAAAATAGCCTGGACATCTCCCCTCAGTAATTCCATTACCGACATCATCCAGCGGCGGGGTCAATTAATCTGTGTCTTAGCCAGTGGTGACCCCATGTTTTATGGCATCGGTGTGACTTTAACCCGACAAATTCCCATTGACGAAATCACGATTATTCCTGCACCTTCTACCTCCAGCCTGGCCTGTGGGCGATTGGGATGGTCTTTAACTGAAGTAGAAACCTTAAGTTTGTGCGGTCGTCCAACTTCGCTGCTGCAATCTTATATTTATCCTGGAGCCAAACTATTAATTTTGAGTGAGGGTAAAGATACGCCGGCAATTGTGGCTGAGATGTTGACAAATCGCGGTTATGGTGATAGCAAAATCACCGTATTAGAACACATGGGTGGCATTGATGAACGGTTAGTAGGAGGTATAGCAACGTCATGGAATCAAACAGAAATTGCTCCTTTGAATGCGATCGCAGTTGAATGTATTGCTGCTCCTGGGGTGATACCTTTAGCTAGAGTCCCAGGATTACCAGATCACGCCTATCACCATGATGGACAGTTAACCAAGCGCGAAGTTAGGGCAGTTACCCTATCAACCTTAGCACCCAACCCAGGGGAATTATTGTGGGATGTCGGTGCGGGTTGCGGTTCCATTGGCATTGAATGGATGCGGACTCATCCTCGATGTCGGGCGATGGCCATTGAACAAAATGCTTCTAGAATCAAATACATTGCCGATAATGCCACTGCTTTAGGAACGCCCCATCTGCAAATCATTACGGGGAAAGCACCCCAAATCCTCAAAGACTTGCCCCCACCGGATGCCATATTTATTGGTGGTGGAGTCACAGCCGAGGGACTGTTTGATATCTGTTGGCAAGCATTACGTCCTGGTGGAAGATTGGTTGCTAATGTTGTCACCGTAGAAGGCGAGCAAACCTTATTTCAATGGTATGAAAAAGTTGGCGGTAATTTAACTCGCATTGCCATTCAAAGGGCAGAACCCATTGGTAAATTTTTAGGTTGGCGAGCAATGGCTCCTGTTACCCAATGGATAGTCATAAAATCGTAAGACTTTAGCCACACGACTTACGTAACCAACCACGTATTTTCGTCATTGCGACCGTAGGGAAGCAATCTCAAAGTCTTGATTTTCATAGCGAGTGCGTAAGTCCTAAGGCAATAAAACTATTTAGCTAGTTGAACAACTGCTGCGGCTAAAGCTTCTGGTGCGACTGGTTTGGGTATATGCATTTGAAAACCTGAAGCGATCGCCTGTTTTTGATCATACTCGCCGGCAAATGCTGTCAAGGCGATCGCCGGCACTTTTCCACCTGTTTCTGGCGGCAAAACCCTAAGTTGGCGTAAAAATTCATAGCCATCCATATGGGGCATCCCAATATCGCTAACTAAAATATCTGGCGGGGACTTGACTATAATTGGCAATGCTTCTAACGCTGATGCTACTTTGGTGACTTCTGCACCATAAATTTTCAGCGCAAAGGCGATAAAATTGAGTGAATCTGCATCATCATCGACAACTAAAATTTTCACGCTACTTAAATCTAAAGTTGCTTCCTGGGATGCATTATCTGTGCCTATCTCTGGTTGCAGCGATGTCTGGTGATCAGTTGCTACGTGTTTACACAAAGGGAGTTTTACAGTAAAAGTTGCTCCTTGACCTTCTCCTAAACTATCAGCCGCAACAGTGCCACCATGTAACTCTACCAACTGCCGCACAATGGCTAATCCCAACCCTAGTCCACCAAATTTTCTGGTAATTGAACCATCTTCTTGACGAAAGTAGTCAAATATGTATGACAAAAATTCGGGGCTAATACCTTTGCCTGTATCGCTGACTTGGATTTGAGCCATAGAACCACATTGGTCTAGCTTTACTTCCACTCGTCCACCCATAGGGGTAAACTTAACGGCATTAGATACTAGATTCCAGACAATTTGTTGTAAGCGGGCTGGGTCACCTGTAACTGGTCTGATATTTGCCGCCAGTATAGTGTCAATGGTAATTTCTTTGGCAGCAGCTGCTAGGCTGACAGTCTCTAACGCTGCGGCAATGGTGGTTGCTAAATTCACCGGGGAAACATTTAAACTGAGTTTACCCCGGAGAATGCGGGATACATCCAGCAAATCTTCAATTAGGTCAACCTGCAATTTGGCATTGCGTTCAATAGTTTCTATGGCTTGAATAGTCTTAGCCTTGTCTAGCTTGCCAGTTCTCAATAGCTTCGCCCAACCTAAAATCGGGTTAAGTGGTGTCCGCAATTCGTGGGAAAGGACTGCGAGAAACTCATCTTTAATCCGATTGGCTTTTTCAGCTTCTGTACGTGCGGCTTGTTGCTGTTGCAAAGCACTCCATAAAGCTGCTTCTGCCCGTTTATAATCATCAATATCAGTAGATGAACCAAACCACTTCATAATCTCTCCTTGATGATTACGTAAAGGAAAAGCTCGACCTAAATGCCAGCGATATTGCCCATCACTAGCACGACGAAAGCGGTATTCTACATCATAATGTTTGCCTGTACGCACGCATTCGTTCCAAGTATCTACGGTCACTTGTACATCGTCGGGGTGCAGTACAGATTGCCAGCCCCAACCTTGAGCTTGCTCCCAAGTCATGCCCGTATAGTCATACCAGCGTTGGTTATAGTAGTCTAACCAGCCATCAGGCCGACTAGTCCAGACAATCTGGGGCATGGTGTCTGCTAAAGTTCGGAAATTTAATTCGCTTTCTTTGAAAGCTTCCCTCACTTGAATCAGATCAGTAATGTCAGTGTTAGTACCGTACCATTTAACTATATTTCCTTGTTGGTCACGTAAAGGCAGCGCCTGTCCTAAAATCCAATGATATTCCCCACTTTTAGAAAGTAAACGAGCTTCTACCTCGTATTCGCTGCCAGTTTGCACACAGTGATTCCATACTTGTTCCACCCGTGCTAAATCTTCTGGATGAACAATATCAGCCCACCCATCAGCTTGTAGTTGTTCCAATGTCTTGCCTGTAAAGTCGCGCCACCTTTGGTTATAGTAATCTATCTGACCATTAGGTAACGCTGTCCATACCTGTTGCGGAATAGTTTCAGTCATCAATCGCAATTGATATTCACTTTGTTGCAATGCCTGTTGTGAACGATGTCGCTCAATGGCTACACCTGCTAAATGAGATGCATTCTCGATTAGTTGTTGCTCTGATTTTTGCGGACTGCGCGTTGTGGAATAGTAAAGCGCAAAGGTTCCTAAAACAGTGCCTTGGCTATCGAAAATCGGCGCAGACCAACAAGCTTTGAGATTGTGAGGCAATACAACATCACGGTAGTTTACCCATTTCACATCGTTAGCAATATCTGAAACAATGACTGTTTGTTTGGTATAAGCAGCTGTACCGCAACTGCCCATTTCTGCACCCACAGACACCCCATCTGCTAGTGCCTGAATATACTTTTCCGGGAGGCTAGAACCGACAGTAAGATATAATTTCGTTTTCGATTCATCTAATAACATAATGGAACAAAAAACTTGATGTAACCTGTCCTCAATTAACTGCGACAAAGTTACCAAAACCTCAGAAACAGATGCACCTGTAGCAATAAATTCTAAAATTTGGTTTTGTAAGGACAAGAGAGCTTCATTGTGCTTACAACTAGTAATATTCTGCTGTAGCATCATGCCCGCAAAAATTTTTCCTTGCTGGTTGCGAACAGGAACCGTATGAGTTTCGTAAATTTGATTTTGATAAGTGATTTCTTGAACTGTAGTTTTACCTGATAAAGCTTGACGATACAAAGGTTCGAGGACTTGACAAGTTTCTTCAGGAAACACCTCCCTCATAGTTTTGCCAATCATGGAATCGGCTGTCATTTCCATCACAGCTAACTCTGTACCTTCACATACCAAATAACGCAAATCATGGTCAAATAAGTAAACAGCACCATTGGGGATATGCTGCATGAGGGTGCGGTAAAGTACTTCTCGTTCAGCTAAGATGGCATGAGCCGTGGGTGTTAAGACATCACTGGGTGATAAATCACTATAAACTTGACTTTGATTACCAGTTATTAATAATTTTTTATTTGCTTCTTGCTGGAGTTTGATTTCAGTAATATCAATAAATGTAGTAACAACAGCATAGGGATCAGCTTGATCAATCTGAAATAAAGGCTGGGAATTGAGCAATAACCAAATTAATTTTCCAGTTGATTTATAAAATCCCATAACAATATTTTTACATGGCTGCCTTGTTTGGATCGCAACTATCACCGGATGAGTTTCTGGTGTGACAATTGACCCATCTTCATGAATAATTTGCCAGGGAGGTGCAAAAAAGGTTTTTCCTAGTATTTGGTGCTTTTCATACCCTAAAATTTTCTCGGCAGCAGAATTACAGGCTTGTATAGTTGTATCAGCTAGTTGAAAAAGTATCCCCTCTTCTTGAGTAGAATTAATGATCAAATCTTGTTTTTGGCTTTCTTCTAGTAGTTTTATTTCTGTTGACTGCCACGGATTGGTAGGTGCCTGCAATTGTGCTAAACTAGTAATTCCCTGTATCAATTCTAACTCAGAAATAGTTGGCGGCTGGTGATTTTCTTGATTTTGCATTATGTCAAATTCAACGATTTAAACGTAATTTTTGCGAAATCTACTATTTATTTTTGTTAAATAAAGTTTTTTGCAGCAAATGTAATATGAATTTATTCTTTCAGTTGTTATTGGGCAATTTATATATTCATTCTATTTAATTTTCCAAGAGCGAGAGGCTTGTATCATAGACTATTGCAGAAATCGGGGATATTTTTGTTTGTTATATTTCATATTTTAGCCCACACTTAAGTCTGAATTTATCGAAGCTTCCTGTATTTGTGTGAACTTTATACCTAGCGTTCTCAAAGTTTCGATTCTGCCAAATGAGCAATGAATGAGAGAACAAGGATTAACAAAGTTACCAATATCAGAAGCATGACTAAAAATAATGGGTAATATTTAGCAAAAATGCCTCTTTTGAGTCAATTAACCCAAAAAATGTTTCTAATTCACCTTAGTAAACCCCGTGCAAAAGCGATCGCCTGTTCTGGTGTAGTAATTTTTCCTTCGGCTCGTGCTATGGCAATCTCTGTCAGCAGTTCCCCCACCACTGGCGATGCCGGAATATTTAATGCTATCATTAGTCCTTTACCACTCACTATTTGAGTGGCATGAGCAACCAGATCATCAGGGTTTAGGTAGCGGCTGATCAACGGTGCGTAGGCGCGTAACAGCCTGTGTCCTGGCATCGCCTCTACCAAAATATCATCTACTAAGGCTAAAAGTACTGTAGCCGCAAATACATTCCCTGCCTCTTGAAACAAAAAATACTGTTCTCGCACAGACATGGTAGTTGATTTTAGCTGCGGTAACAGTTTGAGAGCAGTGGTAACAGCACGAGTTTCTGCACGACTATAAGTTAGTGCTTGTAATTCTATTTCTGTAACTTCTGAATTGGGGTGAACCAGACAAGCAAGTTTGGCAATACCTAGCCAAGTGGTTTTCACTGTGTCGCGGACATATTGTTGCAGTTCGTGGCCTAGTTGCGGCCAATTTTCTGCCAACAAAGCAGCTGCTGTATCAACGGCTGTTAATTTTTGGAAACTAGGGCGTGTAGCATTTTTGAAGAAAGGTGTAAGTAAATTATCTTCGCCAGCCGTTGTTATCCAAGGCGTACCCTGGGGACTTGCCAACATATAACCAATTTCTACTCGTACTCGTTCGGCGGCTACTTGAGTTATGTGTGATGCCAAAGCGCGAATTGTGGTTTGAGTAGTTGACTCAATGGTAAAACCAAGTTGGGCTGCTTGGCGATAAGCTCGTAATAATCGTAAAGGATCATCTTCAAGGTTAGCTGGTGAGATCATTCGCAACAAACCTTGTTCTAAGTCACCATAGCCATGTAATGGATCGATGATTTCTTGAGTATGGGGATTATAGGCGATCGCATTAATTGTAAAATCTCTTCTATGCAAATCAGTTGTTAAACTATCTCCTTCTTGCTGGGCAAAGTCTGCTGTCGCCTGGGGAAACACCACACGGGCAATTTGTCGTTGGGGATCGAGTAACACAAAACCAGCTTGATAATCACGTGCGATATCTCTGGCCACCTTGACAGCATCAAATGGAATCACAAAATCTAAATCTAAATATTCACGAGTTCTGCCCAGCAATGCATCCCGCACCGCACCACCGACAATATAAGCAGGTTGCGGCAAGTATGCCAAACTAAAGGGCCAATTTTCGGGAACTAAGGTAGGATATATTGAGCCATACATTGTCATAAAAATCAACCCAACAACTAGTGAATAAAAGTTAGGCTTAAGCTAGAGTAACAATAAAGGTTCCTGGAGTTGGTTCTATTATGTGTATTTGCGTGAACTGCCACTATGTAGACCGCTGTGAAACCTACCATGCCGTAGAAGCACAGCACCAACAGCCTCATTTGACTGAAAACCCAAATTTTGACCCTAACGAACCCTCGATCAATGTCAACATCCGTACCCAAGAAGACGTGATTGAAATGGAATGGGATGTTGTCGGTTGTCTGAGCTTTAAACAAGAAACGGGCAAGTGGTCGAAATTACGTCCCGGTGAATTAGTCCCTACTTGACAAATTAAGCATTTTGTGATTATATCTGACACATTCATGACAACACATTGGTAATTAAATTTAAGGTGGATCAACACAAATTCAGTATCTGCTTGAAAAACTCCTCGAAATTAGTCAGGGGAGTACATCAATTATGTGGTTGAATAGATAAATCCAGTTGACTTAGTTGACTTAATTAACCTTGACCCAGGAACCACAAAACCTTGCAGCCCTAAAATATGCCTTATCGCTGCACACTACTACTCCCGAACTAGGACTAGCAATTAGTAATTTTGCTGGCGAAACTCGCTCTCAAGTATGGAATTTAGGGCGGGATTTATCCAGTTATGTACATCAATATCTAATTGAATTTATTTCACCCCTTACTTGGGCAGACTTGGCATTTATTGCTGTAGCTAAAGGCCCTGGTGGTTTTACGGGTACTCGCATCGGTGTTGTTATTGCCCGCACCTTAGGACAACAGTTAGAGATTCCTGTATTTGGCATATCTACCTTAGAAGCAGTAGCTTGGGCACAATATATTTTGCCTTCCCCCAGTAATTCTGATCAAGACAACGAAAATAAGGATACTCCGGCTATTGCTGTGGAAATGCCGGCACAACGGGGTAAAGTTTTTGTAGCTATTTACCAACCAATATCAGCAGCTACCGGACTCACAGCTTTATTGGCAGATACAGTCATGACACCAGAAGCTTGGCAAGAAACTTTAGCTAACTGGAATACAACTTATCAACTCATTACCGCCAAGTCGGGGTTAGCGGCAACGGTGACAAATGTTTTAGAACTAGCTGTTCTCAAATGGCAACAAGGCAACCGTCCTCACTGGACAGAGGCATTGCCGTATTATGGTCAACATCCTGTAGAAATGCCTCCACCTTCAAAATCTGCAAAACAGCAATAAAACTTGTACTTGACGCTGATGTTCTCAGTTTCAGGGGTTGTGAACCCAAGTTGATTATTAGTCCCAAAACGTTTAGATTTTATCACTGCTGATGCTTATTTACTAACAATTTCGGTTCTTCGGTTACTTTTATGGAGAATTAATAGTAAAATGCCAGTTTAATAAACTGCGTAATCGAAAATTACTAAAGTTACGAAAGCCATATCCAAGCCTTTTAATTAACTTAAGTTTATTATTAATTCCTTCTACAGTACCACTCGTAGTTCTGCCGTCAAAATAGCCGACTATTTCGCCGAACCATCTAACGATGGTACCGATACTCTTCGGAAGATATGAAAGA
>JAKOMP010000115.1 GCA_022241785.1 Cyanocohniella sp. LLY
CTGGTGTACTTATCTCCTTATTCTCCTGATTTTTCACCGATTGAAAACTGTTGGTCGAAGGTGAAAGAGTTTTTGCGATCGCAAGCTGCTAGAACATATCAACAGTTAGACGAGGCCATTACAAATGCTCTGAATGCAGTAACTAAAAAAGACATTATTGGATGGTTTACCCACTGCTGTTACTATATTGCACCCAACTGAGAACCGCTATAGTAATAGGACTTACGCACTCGCTATGAAAATTAAGGCTTTGAGATTGCTTCCCTACGGTCGCAATGACGAAAATACGTGGTTGGTTACGTAAGTCCTGAGTAATTGAAGCAACTTCTCATTACTATTTTTACTTTTTTTGCTAATACAACAATTTACAGATATTTATTCTACCTACCAAAAAATTATTGAGGATATATATTATTTCGATTTAATTAAAATAATCTGAACTGAAGTGTATTAAAATTTAATTCATGCATAAATAATAAGTTTTATCACAAAAAATGAGGGAAATTATATGAAAACTCCAAGCTGTTCCTTATGGATTTTTGTCGCCCGAACAGATACATCTTTTCTCTTACATACAATTCCTCATTTAGTAAAAATGAATAACTTTCCTTTTGAGGAAAGAGTTTTAGTTGTAGATACTGCTCCACTGATGGGACATACAGTGAATCGTCCTTTCATTGGTACAATGCAAGAACTGCGGGAGTGTACAGAAAAGTTACTACAAGCGGGTATTGTTGATCGTATAGTTGATATTAATTACGATCCTAGTTATCACGATCGCATGTATCTGAAACATTTTGGTCAACCAATTCGCTTTACGCATAACTATAAAGGTTATCCAATTTTAGGGTCTATTTTCAAGATCGAAGAATGCAAGAGTGACTATATATTGCACTTCGATAGTGATATGCTGCTATATCAAAAATCCAATTATAGTTGGATTGAAGAAGGCATAAAATTAATGCAAGAAAACCCTCAGATGATGTTTGTAAGACCTCTTCCTGGCCCACCAACAGAAGATATGAAAAGTCATCAAATGAGTATTGAAGGAAAAAAAATAGACCAGTTTAATATATATAAAGCCTTTGGAAGTAGAGCTTATTTAATCAATTGTCAACGATTTGATCAACTTCTTCCCTTGCCAATTATTTGGCGTCCTTATAATTTAAAATTGATTAATAGTTTGCCTGGACAGTTACAAACCTTTTTAAGTAATATGACAGGTAAAGGTAAGTTAGAATCTTGGGAAGTTCTGGTAAGTAGGAAACTAAAACAAACAGATTATTATCGAGCTAACTTGACTAATCCCAATGCTTGGACGCTACATCCTAAAGATAGAAATTCAGAAGATTTTATGCAAGCCTTACCTAGAATTATTGCCAGAATTGAAGCAGGTGACTACCCACCCCAACAAGCTGGATATTATGACTTAATTTCAGACTTATGGCTCTAATTAACGAGATTTATTTACCTAAATAAGCTTCTAAAACTTGCGAGTTAATTTGAATTTCTGCTGGGGTTCCTTCAGCCAAATTCTGACCTTCAGCCAATACCCAAACGCGATCGCACAAGGACATGATCACATCCATATTGTGTTCAATAATCAGAAAAGTCATGCCTTCTTGACGGTTCCAGGTGACAATGCGATCGCATATATCATCAATCAATCTGGGATTTACCCCGGCTGCTGGTTCATCCAACAAAATTAATTTGGGATTAGTCATTAAAGCCCGTCCCATTTCCAGTAGTTTGCGTTGTCCACCAGACAAACCACCAGCATAATCTTGGGCTTTTGGGGCTAAACCTACAGATTCTAGGAGTGACATTGCGTGTTCTTGGAGTTGCTTTTCTTCTTTAGCGACGATATGCGGTCTTAACTGCACCTGCCAAAAGTTTTCGCCTGTTTGTTTTTGCGCCGCCAGCAGCATATTATCTAACACCGATAACCGCGAGAGAGTCCGGGCTACTTGAAAAGTGCGGACTAATCCCTGTTGGGCGATTTGATATGATTGCAACTGCTGAATGGGTTCGCCATCAAAAATTACTCGTCCCTTATCTGGGCGAATAAAGTTAGAGAGTAAGTTAAATAAAGTAGTTTTACCAGCACCATTGGGGCCAATCAAGCCAGTAATACTGCCTTTATTAACTTCAATTCTCGCGTCATTTACTGCTTTAACGCCACCAAAGCTTTTACAAAGTCCAGTGGCTGCTAATAAGGGAAATTGGGGTGATTGATTATTTACCATAAAAATTCATTATTAGGGGTTAGGGGCTAGAGGCTAGAGAAGACTCAAGAGAGAAAACTTTGGGTAGTAAAAATCTGTCTTCCCCAGTCCCCAGTTACTTATTCAGAGTGAGTTCTTCTTTTTTCCCTAAGATACCTTGAGGACGCCAAATCATCAGTACCATCAAAATTAAACCAATGATCATGATCCGAAATGCACCCAATTGGTCAGAAGACAAGTTGGTAAAAATTCGCGGTAAATATTCCCTAGTCAGGGCATCGTAGGTAAAGAAAATCACCGCGCCTAAAATAGTGCCGATATTATTGCCTGAACCACCGAGAATTACCATAATCCACGCGTCAAAGGTCAGCTGTGGTTGGAAATTATCAGGGTAAATAGCGCTGAGTTGCCAAGCAAAGAAAGCCCCAGCCATGCCTGCGATCGCACCACCTAGCATCAATGATTGTACTTTGTACCAAAATACATTTTTACCCATCGCCCTAGGTACTTCTTCATCTTCACGAATGGCTTTTAGCACCCGACCCCAAGGCGATCGCACTAAAATTTCCAACCGCCAGAAGACAAATCCCAAGACCAACAGCGACACCAGCATTAAGCCAGCTTTTGGGCTGTAATTATACAAGCCAATGACCCCAGAAATATAAATCCCTGCGGTCAAAAGAGCAAATATCAAACCTACGCTTAAGCGCGAAATGAGTTCTTGCTTGCTACTTACTTTTTTACTGGTATCAGTCCGCAGAGATTTTTGGGCAACGCGAATCCATCGCCACAATGCCCAGAAAGTGATAGCAGCCAGCAGCGTCAGCAATCCAATCATCACCAGCCTGAAAAATAAATTAGGCGCTGTGGTTAAAGGTATAGGGTAACTTTGAACACCAAATGCCCCAGAAACCCAAGTGTCACGTACAGGCAATTCCTGATTATTCACAACTAAACGAATGAGTTCGCCCACGCCGATAGTGACAATTGCCAAATAATCTTCTCGCAAGCGCAGAGTAGCAAAACCAATAATTAAGCCCAACAAAGCGGCTACTATTGCCCCCATGACTGCGGATATAAATAAGGGGATTCCCTGTAAACTTAACAACACAGTTGTATAAGCCCCCAGAGTCATAAAAGCAATATGACCAAAGTTAATTAACCCTGTAAAACCCCACTGTAAGTTAAGACCTAAGCTAAACAGGGCAAAAATTGCCGTAGAAATTGCTAGAAAAATTAGATATTCAGTCATTAGTCATTAAGAATAAACTTTTCCTCATCCCCTTCTCACAGCTTGACGATAATCATATCTCGCCGTTAACCGTTGTCAATTTTTGGGAACAATACTTTTGTGTTTTGGGTAAGAATTATTGCTATATGAATTTGCTGAGAATTAGAATTCATCACTTAATCGAGCAATTAGGCGATGAAGAACTACAAAGTATTTGGGAGGCTACTCATGCTTTACATTGTGACTATTACATGTTGAACGCAATACAACAAGTCAAGCAATCACAGCAACCGTGGGATATTTTAACCCATGAAGAAGCGATGCGAATGTTAATGTTTTTCTAATGTCAATAGCCCTAAAGTTTCGGTAAGGTGATGCCTAGTGAGTCTGGAAGTGCGCTATGCCAGGTCTTTTTTAGTAGACCTTAAGAGTTTAGAGCCAGCTGCCTACCAGCGGGTATATGATTTTGTTTTTTTTGAATTTGCTGAAAATGGTCTGCTACATTCTCTCCCAGAACTGCGACAACTGGATGTTGAGGGCATTTTTCATCGGTTTACTATAGATAATTATCTGATTGGCATCGAAATTAGGGGTGAGATTGTCAAATTTTTACGGGTCATACCCATGCCAGATGTTTAAATTAAGTGGTGAGTGTTAGATTTATGCCATCCCTGGTGCCTAATGCCCAATACCCAACACTTAAAACTGTATAAGGCTAGGCAGGGATGGCTCTAGGCTTACATTAAACTTGTCTGTGAAGCAATACTTTACTAGAGATTTCCCTATGGATGCAAGGGCACTTTGGCAACGATACCAAAACTGGTTATATTTCCACGAGGGATTAGAACTTTACCTAGACGTAAGTCGGATGGGTTTTGATGACGCTTTCGTGGAGTCGTTGCGGCCGAAGTTTGACAAAGCGTTTGCGGATATGGCGGAATTAGAAAAGGGTGCGATCGCTAATCCCGACGAAGACCGCATGGTTGGACATTACTGGCTGCGAAATCCTGATTTAGCACCCACTCCAGAACTTACTCAAGAAATTGTCCAAACTCTAGAACAAATCGAAGCCTTTGCGGAAAAAGTTCACACAGGTGCTATTCATCCTGCTAAAGCCAGTCGCTTTACCGATGTCATATCCATTGGTATCGGTGGTTCGGCCCTAGGCCCTGAATTTGTCGCTGAAGCCCTCTCTCCGGATTTTCCACCGCTGAAAATTCACTTTATCGACAACACTGACCCCGCGGGTATTGACCGCATTCTGATTCAGTTGCAGGATAATCTGGCTAGCACTTTGGTTTTAGTCATCTCCAAGTCTGGAGGCACACCAGAACCACGCAATGGGATGATTGAAGTCAAAAAAGCCTATGTTGCTAAAAATTTGGACTTTTCCCAACATGCAGTAGCAATTACTAGTGTTGATAGCAACCTCGATAAAGTGGCGAAAAATGAAGGGTGGCTGGCCAGTTTTCC
Organism: Cyanocohniella sp. LLY; assembly: GCA_022241785.1. Lineage (GTDB taxonomy): Bacteria > Cyanobacteriota > Cyanobacteriia > Cyanobacteriales > Nostocaceae > Cyanocohniella. The sequence continues at coordinate 4,930 of JAKOMP010000115.1, forward strand.
CATGTATGACTGGGTGGGAGGACGTACCTCAGAAATGTCGGCTGTGGGGCTAGTACCCGCCGCATTACAAGGCATTGATGTGCGTGCCATGCTAGATGGCGCTAAAGAAATGGATGATGCTACCCGCGTTCCAGAATTGAAAAATAACCCAGCGGCTTTATTAGCTTTGTCTTGGTATTATTCTGGCAATGGCAAAGGTGAAAAAGATATGGTTGTCCTACCTTACAAGGACAGCTTGCTGTTGTTCAGTCGCTATTTGCAACAGCTAGTCATGGAATCCTTGGGTAAGGAAAAAGACTTAGATGGTAATACTGTCTATCAAGGTATCGCCGTTTACGGTAACAAAGGTTCCACAGACCAACACGCTTACGTCCAGCAGTTACGTGAAGGTGTACCCAATTTCTTTGCTACTCTCATCGAAGTTTTAGAAGATCGTCAAGGCGCATCCCCGGAAATCGAACCTGGAGTGACATCAGGCGATTTTCTTTCGGGTTTCCTCCAAGGAACTCGCCAAGCGCTTTACGAAAATCAGCGTGATTCTATTACAGTTACTATTCCGCAAGTTAATTCCCGAACTGTAGGGGCGTTAATTGCTTTGTATGAACGCGCTGTTGGTTTATACGCCAGCTTAGTTAACATCAACGCCTACCATCAACCAGGGGTAGAAGCTGGTAAAAAAGCTGCCGCCGCCATTCTTGACCTGCAATCACGAGTAGTGGCTGTTTTACAAAAAGAAAAAACAGCTCTTTCTTTGGAAGAAGTCGCCCAGAAAGCAGGTGTGGTTGAGCAAGTTGAAGCCATTTACAAGATTTTGCGTCATTTACACGCCAATCAGCGAGGCGTTGTATTTCAAGGTGAACTTGGTCAACCCGGTAGTTTGAAAGTTTCTCTCGGTTGATAGCCTGAACTTAAAAATCACATGGTGTTAGAGAATTGTTGTGTGAGCAACAATTTTTATTGTGAAGCATCCTGATTTGAAGATATAGCTTCAATGCTCAGGATGCTTTGCTATATCAAAATGAATCAAAAATGTTTGTTCGTAGTCAGGACTTTAGTCCTGAATTTAGGGACTGAAGTCCCTACTACAAGCTGCGGAAATTTTGCGTGATTATATTAAGCGATTGCCAAATATAAAGCCGTCGTAGAATGCGATGCCCTGAGCTTGCCGAAGGGACGGGGCTTTAAACCCAATTTTTCGGTAAAAATGGATTATGCATATATTGAGATAGTACAGTACCTGGCTGATGTCGATGACAGAACGCTGGCACAATTCCCCAGTCTTCTGCTAGCCAAATCCAATACCCTGTTTCAATTCTGCCGTAATGTAACTTAACTTAAAGTATGAAAACCTATGATTGGATTGTTGTTGGTGGCGGAATTAAAGGTGCTGCACTCGCCTATGAACTAGCGAAAACAGGGTTTACTGTACTGTTGTTAGAGCAAGATACAACACCACAGAATGCAACTCGCTATAGTTATGGTGGCTTGGCTTATTGGTCAGGAAGCACACCGCTAACTTGCAAAGTATTAGAAGAGGCGATCGCCCGTTACCGTATCCTCTCTCAAGAGTTAGAAGCCGATACTCTGTTTCGGGAGTTAGATTTATTACTAACTATTGCTGCTGATGGTGAGCCAGATGCAATGGCTGCATCGTATGCTCATGTTGGTATTCCACCCCAGTTAATTAGTGTACAGGATGCTTGCGAGTTAGAACCATTGTTAAATCCCCAGGCGATCGCAGGTGCTTTAACTGTGAAGCATGGTCATATTCATCCAGAAAAAACTACACAAGCCTACATTCAGGCATTTTTGCGTCTGGGAGGTGAAATGCAGATTACGCAAGTATTGGAAGTAACCAAACACGGTGTCAAAACAACAACCGCAACTTATCACGCTGCTAACGTCGTCATTTGCGCTGGTGGACTCAGCCGCCAGTTACTCCAATCATCTGGTATTTTCATGAAGGTGTATTTCACTCATGCAGAAATAATAGAAACTTTACCCACTGATATTAAGTTACGCACTTTGGTTATGCCAGCTAATCTGCAAAGGTTAGAATTAGAAGCCCAAGCAACTCAAGTTGATGAATTGTGGAATCAACCAGGTAATGAACCAGTATCAGCAGTTTTAGATGCGGGTGCAATTCAATTTCTCGATGGTAGTATACGCTTGGGTCAAATTAGCCGCATTCTGACAGATCCTCAAGCCAAGGTTAACGCACAATTAAGTGAAAGGTGGTTACGTAATAGTATTACTCAAGTATTACCATCTTTGGGTAACTTACCAGGAACATGGCATCATTGCTTAGTAGAATTTACTCAAACTCGCCTTCCTTTAATTGGTGCTATACCTGGATTTGCAAACATTCATGTATTTACAGGTTTTAGTAGTCCACTAGCGATGGTTCCTTCATTAGCTGAACGCTTTGCTAAATTTGCAGCTGGTAATGAAGATGAAATTTTGGCTCAGTTATCGCCTACAGCAAATATATTTTAGGCTGGGAATAGGAGAAATTAATAGAGGTGAATAAAATGACTCAATCAACACCAAAACAACCAGCACGGCGAGGACGAATCTTTCCCGAAAGGACATTATCACCAGAAGAACTTACAAAGCGTAAAGCTGAAGAAGAAGTATTTCATCGGCGGTGTCGTGCAATATTTGAACGAGTGCACCCTGATTTGATTCCAGAACATTATGGTTGGTATATTGCTGTAGAGCCGGATAGCGGGGATTATTTTATTGATCAAGATATAGAAGTAGCTAGTCAAAAAGCACGTGAGAAGTACCCTAATGTTGTACATTGTATGTTTTGTCTGAATGAAACGGGAACCACTGGCAGAATATGATTCAAGGTACATTTGGAAATGAGGGGCTGAAAATTTTACTGTTAGCAGTGAATTACCAAGCTGGTATTTTCAATTTCGGGTAAGTGCGATCGCAATTTTGCAAAATGAATTACACAGAGATACAGTGAGATGACTGTAACTACTTATAAATGGACACTTGAACGTTATCATCGAGCAATAGAAGCAGGTATATTTGATGATCAGCCTGTTGAATTATTGCGCGGCGACCTCATTCTTATGCCCCCAGAACGAGAACCTCACGCTTATTACAATACTGAAGTAGCAGATTATTTGCGTACACTGCTTGGTAACCGGGTAAAAATCCGTGATGCTAAACCTATTACTTTGCCTAATGATTCAGAGCCTGCGCCTGATGTGGCTATTGTTAAGCCCTTGGGTGAGGTTTATTTAGAACATCATCCTTACCCTGGAGATATTTTCTGGATTATCGAAATTTCTCAAGCTACTGTGAGTAAAGATTTAGGTGAGAAAAAAGAAATCTATGCGGAAGCAGGGATTAATTAATATTGGGTTGTTAATTTAAATAATCGGCAGTTGCACGTATTTCGTGACCTGAAAGATGGGCAATATACGACCGAATTAAAATTGAATACTGGTGCTATTTTTCCTCTCGCTTTTCCTGATGTGGCTGTTCAAGTTGAGCGTGTTATGGGTTTGCTAAAAAGATAAACTAACCACAGAGGCACAGAGGAGCCACTGCGGTGGACGGGTTCCCCGGCATAAAGGAGCCAGCAGCGTGGGCGGGTTTCCCGACTTGAGTGGACTGGCGTCAAGTGGCGTAACATAGAGGTTAGAGAGGTGAAGGATTATATTATTTTGAGTTAACGGCTAATTCGCGTAAAAAGTAAAAGCGATCGCTCTTCCAATCACTTCCTTTTATTCTTCCTAGGTAGCCTGTTAAGGGTGAGGAAAGTTCTATCAGAATTTCATATAGTTCTTTGGATTCTAATGATTGCAGGTGAGGAGAAGTCATGTATGCTGCATGAAGTGCTTCTACTCCGGCACGTTCGTATTTAGTCAATTCGAGATAATTTTTTAGTGTCTGAATAATGTATGATCGCAATTTAATTTGTTCTTCAGTTTTATCAATATATTCATCAATTTTATTATCTATTTGTCCAGGTTCTAAATATTTTTTTAATTTAACTAAATTTATAGCGCCTGGATATTTGGCTTTGAGTTCCACTAGTTTTTGTAAAGTCATAACGTTTATGATACTGATTTTAGATATTTCAGCAGATTCTTTTAAATTCTTAGTCGGTTGACCTGGGCCAATAATCAACCGCACAGCTTGAAGATAATTTTCTTTTAAATGCCTTTTGCCAATCCTGTCTAGTTCTTCTACTGCACGATCAGGAATGCTTTTACCTGCTTTGCATTCGCAGACTAGCGGATAAGGTTGTGAGCAAAATAAATCTAATCCTCCAGCACCACCTTTATAGGCTTCTTCAACTTTAAAGCCTAAAAAATCAAGGCTTTTGCGTGCAATGTTTTCAAAATCTGTACCAGCTTGATAATTACTTTTTTTCTCATCTTCTATACTGCGATCGCCTAAATTAGCAATTGTATTTATCCAAGATAAATCTGCATTAATAGACTGAATTAGCGTGTCACTACTCCAACCCAAAAATATTTTGATGTCATTGTTTAATTGCTGCGCTGCTGGATTTTTATTAGTTATTTGTGATATGGCGCTCTGCAATTCTTCTAATTCAGGATGCAGGGGTGGTTGGCGATTTATTAGCTGATGCTTGCGCTGGGCGAAGGTGCGATCGCTTAAGATTGGCTTAGGTTCAATAACTATTGTGGGCTGTGATAAAGAGATAAATTGGCTTGCAGCAGTTATGCTGACTTCAATTGGTTCACATAACTCATAGACCCGTAGGTATGTGAGAAAAATATAATGATGTTGTAATAAAATTTCTTTTAATCTTTCAATACTCCAAATTGTAGCTTTTGACAAGATATCTAAAGGTTCGGTATCGTCCAGGACTTGACATAGTTCGCACTTAGCCCATACTTTGATTAAAATTCTTTCAGAATTAAAATTTGCAACTTTATGTATAGCAAATTGCTGGAGATTTGTATTGTAATAACGCTCAATTGGTAATGAAATAATTGAGGTATTAGTTGGATATAGGGCAAATTGTCGCCCCGGATCAATAAACATCCGGGGTATTGTTGCAATTGTTTTTCCTTGTATTAAAGCTTCAATTTCTTGAGCAGGTAGGCATATAGCTTGGTCAATTAAGACTGATTCACTCATATTTAAACTACTGCGACAGCTAATTGACTAATTCACTAATTTCGGTAAGTTCAGATGATTCAGAGTAGCTGCTTACATCTGGAAGTTCTGTATTGCTTTGAAGAATATCTTCAGGTACCTGATATGATGGGTCACTCAGAATTTCTTTTAGTAGAGCATTACTAGCTCCTAACTGATATACAGCGCCCTTATTGGTAATAAAATTAAAAATTTCCTCCTCGGTCAAGTCATAGTCTATTTCCCGCTTTTTATAGACAGATCGAATAGCTAATAGAGGTCTAATCTCCTCTTCTTTAAGTTCGGCAAACTCACCTCCTTGTGCTATCAGTGGTTCGATATAAGTTTTATGCAAATGAGAACTAATTTTTTTATCCTTAGATTTAGAGCGAATTAAACAACCACGAGTAAGACCAAAGGTTTTGTAATCTATTAATCTTCTTAATCCTGCTCCTAAAGCTTTGCCACCAGCATATTGGAGAACAGCAACGCCAATAATTACATTTTTTTCATCTTCTTTACCAATAATCTTGAAATTGAGGTAGTCGTCTTTACCACCTCTTTGTTTTACTTTTTGTGTAACCTGCTCAATTTTTACGTGATCTACTATTTTATTTATTAATGTTTCAAATCCAAATAAAATAGCATCAGCTAATAGATAATTGTCATCTAAATAATTGCTAATGTCTTGAGTTAGTTCTTTTTTGAAAGCTTGTTCAACTGGTTCTTCTTTTGGAATTATAGGTGGATCTCCTTTAGGAAGTTTACAATTATCTCGACACCATTGTAAAACTTTTCTAACTGGTGGCTTCTCTTCGCTACTTAGTTCTCTGAGTTGAGTTTCAGTAAATGGATAAAGTCTATGAGGTGGTACTAAATTTTTGGCGCTATAAAATTCTTTTAACCATAAAGCAACTAGCTCAACAATGGAATCCCCACTCATGTACTTTAAGTCAATAGGATTTCCATAAGCAGAAACTTTGCTCGGAACACCAGCAGGTAGTTGCTTAATTTTATAAGTCCATATAGCAGGCATCATTACCGTTAGAATTACGCCTTTACTCAGATTTTCAAACAACTCTTTAACCAAGCCAGCAACAACCTGTGATTTTGTAAAACCAGCATTGTTTATTTCAGTGGATTCTAGTTCATCAAAACAAATGACTAGTTGATAATAATCACTAATAATATCCAATATTTGCTGAATTACATCAAAGGCTTGACCATTAATACTAGGTAGACAAAGTTCATTAGCTTTATATTGAGCAAGTTCATCGCCAGATAACCAGTTGACAGCATAAAGTGCTTCAGAATCAGCCAGTGTCCACAGAATAGCCCGGATAATATCAGGGTTTTTCAGATTTTGTTTAGTTTTACGAAATGCGTCTGTTAGCTGATTAACTAAAATTCGGTTTTTACTTAATTCATTGCGACTAAATTTTTGTACTAAATCTTTAGATAATAAAGTTTGAGCATGAGGATGAATAGACTTGACAGCTTGATTAGCGATTGCTGAGGCAAGTTCTTGCCACTGCGTTACTCCTTGGCTACCAAGTTTTCCTAAACTATCTCCCAAAGTACGCTGGAATCCGTGTTTAATATTATTTAAATTACTAAACTCAGTGGCGTAAATAAATAAAGCACCACCCTCAACCTGAAGACGATGGCGAATACGGCTGATAATATGTGTTTTCCCAGTACCCGATTCGGCTGTGATAGCAATTGAAGTTCTTTGGTACTGACCAGTACGAATTTGGTTAATTGCTTGAAACACAGCATCTGAAGCATGAGCATTGAGAGTTGTAACATCAGGAAATTCTTTGCCCCAAACTTCTTGACTGCCTACATATGGAGGTAGTGCAAAGGGGTTGTGATTTTGTAAAGCTGCATGAATATCCTCAATAGAGGAAATGGGAGAACTAGTCATAGTAGTTTGTGTGCAAGAAGAAACAACAGGATTTGTATTAATTTGCAGAACTGAGGCGCTTGGCGTAATAGCGTAACCCACTCAATTTAGTTGTGATTGAGTCTTCAGCTTTATCAGGAGTGATATCTGTCATCTCTCCGCCTATTAGCTGAATAATGTCGTTCTTCTGCATTTCCAGTAGCCACGTATTGAAATCTGTACGACTTACCCGATCGCCTATTTCTCTTCTAAGTCTGTAAATTGGTACTAAATCATCTAGGCTATGATTCTGGTTCAGCTTGTCGTAGACTTCCAACACCACTGACTTAAACTCGTCGTAAGAAGCGATCGCATTCTCCTGCGCTTTCTGTTCAGGAGTCACTGAAGCGATCGCAGCACCTTTTTTCTGCCGAATCCACTGCACCAAAGCATTAGCCACTTTGGCACCAACTTGATATCCTTCAAATTGAAAATCATGACTTTGCAATCCCTCACCCAGCATTTGCACGCCTTTATCGGTAAGAGAAATATTTGTTACTCTTTTATGAATTGCGATCGCGATCGCCCCAGCTTGTTGTAATCCCTCGAAAATTCCCTGATAATCCTTTGCTTTCTCATGAGTCCGTATAATTCGCTTAGTGAGATCACTTTTTTTAACTTCTGCCTTTAAACCACCTAAATCCCACAATGCAAGCAGAGTCAGAGTTGTAGCTTGAGACTCTCTGCCTTGTAAGCCAGACTTTTTAGATACCATAAAAATTATTCCATCAAATAGAACCAGTATAGTTTTATGGTTACTTAAAAAGTGGCGTAAAAATACTGAAAGAAGCCGTAACTTCCTGTTATATTTCAAATATTTTATCTAGTAAAAATAGGCATTTCGGCTTTTAAAATTCGTGTCAGCCACCATTTAAAATTTCTTGCGCCCTGTCAATATTATTACGCACAGATTGTGCCGAAGTCTGCAAAGCTTCTCTTTCCCCATCAGTGAGATGCAATTCCAAAACTTCTTCAATTCCACCGCAACCCAAACGACAAGGAACACCAATTACAATATCATCTAAACCGTATTCACCTTGTAAATAAGTCGCCACAGGCAACAACCGCGACTGATTCAACAAAATCGATTCCACCATCACACTCGTAGCCGAAGCAGGGGCAAAAAATGCCCCACCAGTCTGCATTAATTCCACAATTTCCGCGCCACCGTTGCGGGTTCTCTCTACCAAGCGGTCAATTGTGGCTGTATCCAACAATTCTGTAATGGGAACACCATTAACTGTGGCGTAACGAGACAAAGGAACCATCAAATCACCGTGGCTACCCAACACCATCGCCTTCACATCAGCAGGTAGCACCCCTAACTCTAAAGCAATGAAAGTTTCAAACCTCGCCGAGTCTAACACACCAGCCATACCCATAACGCGATCGCGTGGTAAACCTGTAGCTTGCCAAGCCAAATAAGTCATCACATCCAAAGGATTAGTGACAACTATAAAAATAGCATTAGGAGAATAGGCGATCGCCTGTTTCGCTGCTTCCACCACAATCTTGGCATTCGTTTTCAGCAAATCATCCCGACTCATCCCTGGTTTCCGGGGAAGTCCAGCCGTAATCACCACAATTTGCGAACCTGATGTATCAGCATAATTATTCGTACCGACAATCTGACGATTATGTAACTCAATTCCCCTAGCCTCCAGCAAATCCAAAGCCAGTCCTTGAGGCATTCCCGCAACAATATCCAGCAATACCACATCCGCCAAATTTTTCTCAGCAATACGTTGGGCTAAGGTACTACCAACCCTACCAGCACCAACAATAGTGACACGGGGTAGACGACATAGAATCGGGGAATTAGGGGAATAAATCATAAATTAGGGAGTGGGGAGTAGGCTTGCCGTGAGCGTAGCCGTTAGCGTAGCTTCCCGAAGGGTATGGGAGTAGGGAGTGGGTAAATTTTTTCAAAACCCATTCCCCATCCTCTTCAATAGCGACTTAGTTAAACTCTTCGAGTTGATCCAAGCGTAACCAAATATTCGGTGTTGGCACCTTACCAAACTTCACCAGGGCATAATCACCTTTAACATCTACAATTTCGCCCTTGCTGTCAAACAAATAAGCAGGAAAGCGAGTATCACTGGCCTTTGCTTCCAGACTATTTTCCAACTTCTCGCGGACAGCGCGAACCACATCTCCTTTTTTGACTGCCATTAGTCGCCCTCTTGAGTTTATAGATCGTTTTAAGAGGATTTTAGCTTGTGGACAGATGCAAATACACGTGAACTACCCACACTGACTTGGAGTACCAAGTACAGTGTTGGCTTCTGTAATCACGGGGGAATGCCGCAACTTGGACTTTCGCCCAAGTTTTGGACTTACTTCCCCTCCTACAACAGAGACGGCTGAACCTTCCGCCTTTAGCATTCTGATACCCTCTGCTCTAATATTTATCGCTGCGTTTCCATCACGGTCATGATGAGTATTGCAGTGAGGACAAGTCCACTCCCTCAAATTTAATGGCATCTCAATCATCTGATAAAAACAATTAGAACAGAGCTTAGAACTAGGGAACCATCTATCAATCTCAACCAACTTGCCGCCTTTGCGCTCTAGCTTGTAAGCTAAAAAATTGGTGAATCTTCCCCATCCTGCATCAGATATTGATTTCGCCAATTTGTGATTATGAACCATGCCTTTGACATGAAGATTTTCTACTATGACCGCTTGGCTATCGCTGACCAACTTATAACTAAGTTTATGTAGAAAATCCTGCCGCGAATTGCTAACTCGTTCGTACACTTTGGCAACAATTTTTCTGTATCTATTTCTTGAATTACTCCCTTTTTGTTTACGGGCTAACTTTTTTTGCTTGCGCTTGAGGTTTTTCTCGTGCTTGGCAATATGTCTAGGGTTGTCGTATTTAGAAACTTTTTCGCCATCAGTGACAACAGCGAAATGTTTTAGTCCTAAATCAATACCATAAATCTTTCCTTCTGCGGATTCTGGTTTATCCCCTTCTACTGTCGGGCGTTGCCCGCCCGCTACGCTAACAGTCAGGATAGATGCAAAATATTTACCTGATGGCGTTTTACTAACGGTGACAGTCTTTATTTTTCCCTCAATTAGCCTATGTATTTTGGCTTTGACTATCCCAATAATACCGGGAAGTTTGACATTACCATTTACAATCTTGACGTTTTGAGGATATTGAATCGACTGTTTACCATGCTTGGATTTGAACTTAGGAAATCCAGCCCGTTTCTCAAAAAAGTTTTTGTATGCTGTGGTTAGATTAAGTGTTGTAGCTTGTAAAACTTGGCTATAACAATCAGCCAACCAAATAGTATCTTCTGCTTTTTTGAGCGTTGGGAGAAATGCGTTGAGTGCTAAACGGCTAAGTCCTTTACCCGTTTCCTTGTAAGTCTCGATTGATTTATTTAGAGCGTGATTCCACCACCATCTAGCACACCCAAAAGTTTGTGCTAGTTGTATTTTTTGTTCTTCTGATGGATATAACCGGACAAGGACCGCTTTGTGTAACAATCAGCATCACCTCTTTTGTAGAAATACTCTACCACAAATTTATATTGCGTTAAAGTACCTAAATCAAATCATTGGTGATTCCTCATACATCTAGTATTTGTTTTTGCCTAGCAAAAAAGCAATGCTAGATGCACCTGTTCTCGTTTAATTGTGGGAAATCCCTCTAAAAAATCATCAATGGACTCCCCTGCCTTCAAATAATCTAACAGGGTTTGCACAGGCACTCGTGTTCCTGCAAAGACTGATGTACCACTCATTACATCTGGTGATGCTGTAATGATTGTTGATTGACTCATGATCCCTCTTTTTTAACTGCTTTCAGCATTCATCCTACGTCTCACTCTTAGGAGCGTAGGGACGCCAGTCGCCTGCGACGGGAAACCCGTCTACAGCGCTGGCTCATGAATGCGCGTGAGGCTTCCGGTGAGCGTCAGCCGAACCGTTGACGACAGTTCTCCGAGCAATGCCGTAGGCGAGAGCGGAGAACATGGAGCAAACGAACAAATATGTTACAATACAAGTGGTTTGCTTCACCCTCGTTGGTGTCTGAAAAGCCTCTGTCTTGTGGCATGATGAGCATTAGCAAGCGACTCCTTTGCACAGCACAAAAGTAAGTAGGCACATCTTGAGTAATACAAGTAAGCAATTGGTTTGTCCAATAGCCCAAATAAGCCAGCATTCATCTAGGACAGTAAAACTTGTTAGGTTCAAGGTAGGAAATTGATAGTCTGCGGCAGGGCATGACGTGGACTTAAAACAAAGCTCAGGTAATGTCTTCATTGAAGAGTCTCTGAGAAGCCTATACTGTATGCTTGCATCAGTGTAGGTATGTCACGCATTGCTAGGCTATTTCATTTTAATCCCACTCCCCAATCCCCTCAACTCTGACACTGGGGGCAAAAATGACTAGAACGCCCACCTAATTTAATTCGCTGTATGGGAGTACCACAAACTCGACAGGGTTCACCGGTGCGGTTGTAAACCCAAGCAACACCGCCATAATTACCATTGATCCCTTTAACGTTGAGAAAATTACTAAAAGTTGTGCCGCCGGCCGCAATACTGGTTTCTAATACTTGAATAATCTCTGTATGTAAACGCTGAATTTGTTCTAGTTGCAAATCTGGACACAGGGTGACTGGTAAAACTCCACTTTTAAATAGTGCTTCATCAGCGTAGATATTTCCTAATCCTGCCACAACTGACTGATCTAATAGTGCAGTTTTAATAGGACGGCGGCGATTTTGCAACTTAGCGGCGAGATATTCAACGGTAAATTCAGGTGAAAATGGGTCTACTGCCAGTTTCGCTAAACCAGTCATGATACTTTCTACGGCTACTTCTGGGGGAACCCACCACATTTGACCAAAGGTGCGCTGGTCAACAAACCGTAATTCTTGCTGGCCCCCAAAGAAGATTCTGACCCTTGTATGCTTGTGTAATGGTTCATCTTGATGCAGCCATAGGAGTTGACCTGTCATTCGGAGATGCACACCCAGCCACGTGGGGGATGGGGGAGATAAGGGGGTGAGTTGGGCTAAAAGATATTTACCGCGACGATGCCAAGTGGTAATGGCGCTTCCTTTAATTCCATGAATAAACTCATCAACAGAAAACGGGTAGGCGATGGTGCGATTGAGCAAAACATCTCCACCCGTGATTTTTTGATTAAGGGTCAATTGATTTAGACCCCTACGAACAGTTTCAACTTCAGGCAGTTCGGGCATTTAAGCTGATAAGCAAGCAACTTGGATGTATTCGGGGATCACTTGAGAGGCGATAAGTAAGTATATAAACAATATGAGATAGTTTATATTACTACCAAAGAAAAACCGTAAATACCCGCAGGTTAGCTCCTTATATATTGGAGTAGCTTAGGGTGAAGTATGAGAGAACTAAATATTCTACACCTCATACTTAAGGCTTCTCTACCATCATCCCATCAAATAATCCCCTTTGTAGCTCTGCCGCTTATTTTTTCGCTTTAGCCTTTGGTGCTTCTACCTCAACTAATTCGTCCACGGCAAAGTTATTGGTGTTGATACCAGCGTAGTTGACCTTATCAAATCGGACAATTACTGAGTATTTGATGCCGCTTTGGTCGATAGAAGCCACAGTTCCTAAATCCTGGAACCAGTAGGATTCGGGGCGGAGAATACGTACTTTAGAACCACGTTGAACCATGAGTATCTTCCCTTTTAATTACGAATCGCCAATATATAGGGCTATTTGATTTCACTCTACATCGTGAAGGTTGCTGCTAGAGGCTTTGTTAAGTTATTTATCCAAGACCTTCATCCCTGGCGGGGAAGTCAACGAAGAAAGTAGGGGGAAATGGGGGAGAAAGGGTAGGTGGGGGAGCAGACTCCATACATAAACGTAGGGGCTGGAAATAAAGATGTCTTGTACCTCGTTGCCAGCAATAGCCAAGAACCTCAAGCGCACCCCCAGACTTCCTTTTTGGTCAAAAATCAAAAAACTTGGTTTACCTCTTTTCGTTCTTTTATTTTCTCTCCCCATATTCCTCATCTCCTGCCTCTACGTGATCCCCATCGGCCCATCTACCTCATCTACTCCTTTCAGCACTTACAAAGCTCAAACCTCAAATTTAAAATAGGTGTCAGACCCTCCTTGACAAAGTTCCAACTATCGCTTAAGGTCATTCGCAAATACACAAATTAGGTAAAATTTATGTCTTGCTTAAAACAAACACACTACCCTCGTTACCCCTGCCAATTCGCAAATCGCTATCTATATAAGTGATGTCCAACCAGCCTTGTTGTTTATCACTGTTGAGAGGAGTATCAATTGCCGTAAATTTTTTACCAGCTTCAATTTGTTGGATAAAATCGGCGGGAGATTCATAACCTATCAAACGTTTTAAACCGACAATCGAGCGCTGAAATTTTACTTGAACGCGTCTTTCGGAAACTGGATCAAATTTGGCAGCTACGCTCACTAATCCTTCGAGATAAGGTAAGCCATAAATCTCGGCTATGTTGTAAACACTAGTAGTGTTGACACGGATACACTGATAAATTTGACCGAGTTTACATAAAGGTACGCGGTCTATGTTTAAAAGACCTTTGCTGGTTGTATATATTAATCGCCAATCGCCATCGAGCAAGCTGTTAGCTTCTACTGGACGGGGTGTAGGATTGAAGTCTTCCAAGTTGGCGATCGCAGCTAGAATAACCTGCTTTTGAGGTTCACTAGCTAATAAACCTCGGTTTGTCCCTGCGATCGCATCAATTAGATTTGCTTTTCCCATCATCGTTGATCACCTCAAAAATTATCAGAATGCATCCACCTTAAGTCGATATTAATGTCATATGTATAGAGCCTTACTAAATACTAAAAACCTATCCCTGGTTGACTTACCGCTATTAAATAAAAAATATCTATCAACGTGCGGATTCATTCACCATAGACTTGAATGAATAAATAAATTATCGCGTGTCAAGTGATAGACTTCTTAATGTCTAGTTACATAAGCCTTTTTGTGTCTTCGTAGATATGTTGCATTCTCCCTTAAGTGAAGAACCCCGTAATCAGCGCGCCCCAGTTATCCCCTTAAAGCAAGAGTCTTCTATGATGGACTGGTTGCAAGCTAAAGGCCGTCTTGTAGCGCGTAACGTTCAAGAAGCTGATGTTTCGCAAGAAGAAGCAGAAATTTCAGATTTTTTGACTGGAGAAGACGGGATTGGAGACTACGACTTGGATGATGACAGCGATGTCAGTGTAGACGACGATTAGTGTATTAATGTCGGGGACTTGGTAAGATATATCGTCCCCATTGTCAATTTTTCTATGTGTGGAGTGAAGGGAATCTCTGTGGACGCTAAATTATCTCCGAACCAAGAATCAAACATTTCCGGTATTGGACTAGCTTCTGGTTTAGCCGCAGCGCTAAGTGTAGCAGCATTGATATTTGATTGGTTGGGCAATAGAATGCCCTGGCAAGGAATGTCACTCACCCTGCCATTGTTATTGTGTGCGCTGAGTGCGGCTGCTATTGGCTTTGTAGTCATACCCCTGTTGCAAGCACTCAAAACCGGGCAAATCATCCGTGAAGACGGGCCCCAAGCCCATTTGAAGAAAGCCGGTACACCCACAATGGGGGGTATCTTCTTTGTCCCCGTGGCTGTGGTAATTGCCTGTATAGGGTCTAGTTTTGCACCAGAAGTGCTTGCTGTCTCCGCCTTAACCCTCAGCTATGGATTTATTGGCTGGCTGGATGATTGGCAAATTTTACGCCGCAAATCTAATAAAGGTATATCTCCTAAGATGAAACTAGCTTTGCAAATCGGTTTTGCAGCTGTGTTTTGTTTGTGGCTGATGTTTAATCAACCTTCTAATATTACAAATATTGCTTTACCTTGGGTGAGCTTTGCGCTACCTTTAGGATTTTTATTCTGGCCTTTGGCTGGCTTTGTCCTAGTGGCAGAGAGTAATGCAACTAATTTAACTGACGGTATTGATGGTTTAGCAGCAGGAACCGTGGCGATCGCCCTATTCGCGTTAGGTGCTTTAATTGCCCCTGTATCCCCAGGATTGATGGTTTTCTGTGCCGCATTAAGTGGCGGTTGCTTGGGTTTCTTAGCCCATAACCGCAAC
Organism: Cyanocohniella sp. LLY; assembly: GCA_022241785.1. Taxonomy (GTDB): domain Bacteria; phylum Cyanobacteriota; class Cyanobacteriia; order Cyanobacteriales; family Nostocaceae; genus Cyanocohniella. The sequence continues at coordinate 20,132 of JAKOMP010000115.1, forward strand.
CCAGCCCGTGTATTCATGGGTGATACTGGTTCCCTAGCATTGGGAGGCGCTTTAGCTGCTGTGGCGTTGTTAACCAATAGCTTAGTGGCGCTGTTTATTCTCAGTGGCATCTTCTTTGTGGAAACCCTTTCTGTGATGGCCCAGGTAACATATTACAAAGCCACCAAAGGGCCAGACGGTAAAGGTAAGCGCTTATTTAAAATGGCACCCCTACACCATCACCTAGAATTAACAGGCTGGTCAGAACTGCAAGTAGTCGCAGTATTTTATATCATTGCTGCCATGTTGGCTGTAATTTGTTTAGCGATCGCACCGTTTTAAAGAGGCTAGAGGCTAGGGGCTAGAGGCTAGAGTAATTTGCCTCATGTATATTACAGGACTTAGGTAACCCCAACTTATTTTCGTCATTGCGACCGTAGGGAAGCAATCTCAAAGCCTTAATTTTCGTAGCGAGTGCGTAAGTCCTATAGCGGTTCTCAGTTGGGTGCAATATAGTAACAGCAGTGGGTAAACCATCCAATAATGTCTTTTTTAGTTACTGCATTCAGAGCATTTGTAATGGCCTCGTCTAACTGTTGATATGTTCTAGCAGCTTGCGATCGCAAAAACTCTTTCACCTTCGACCAACAGTTTTCAATCGGTG
>JAKOMP010000116.1 GCA_022241785.1 Cyanocohniella sp. LLY
CTACTACTACTATACGCACCAGACGTTTGTTTCGTCTTGCATCTCCTAAATCGGCTTGTTTCAATTCTGAGGCAGCCCATTTTTCCATTATCCACCACCCTGATTACTATCTCATTTCAAAACTATACCTACTAAGCTTTCTAGCTATTTTTAAGTAAGTTGTAGTTTTGTTGAGAAAGATCCGGGTAATGGATAGCAAGGAGAGAGGCTTCAAAACCTTCATTTTTCGTTGGGATTTCAATATATTTAAGCCCCTCTCCGCGTCGGAGAGGGGTTGGGAAGAGGTCATCGAACTCAGGTTTTTTTAAATGCACAAGCACGCGGAGATTTCAGGGAATTTTTGATTATTTATCAATAGGACTTACGCACTCGCTACGAAAATCAAGGCTTTGAGATTGCTTCCCTACGGTCGCAATGACGAAAATACGTGGTTGGTTACGTAAGTCCTGATCAAATTCCGTGACTTTTACCAATTACCCAATTGCGGCGGAAAAATCTCGCTAAGGATGTCTCTTCTAAAGATAAATAAATTGGGCGCCCGTGGGGACAAGTGTGGGGATTACGTGTACGTTGCCATTGATCTAAAAGTGTCTGCATTTCTTCTAGGTTCATGGGTGTACCATTACGAATGGCACTGCGACAAGCAACGGCTACTTGGGCTACTTGTAAATCTCCGCCCCAACTTAATTCTAAAATCGCGTCTGCACAATCATCTCGCTGCTGTAAAGGTGCAGGTATGGTGCGAATTGCCCAAAGTTGCTCACCGAATGGTTCTATATCTAAACCAATTGTTTGTAATTGTGAAACCTGGGCTGATGATAACTGATAAAGAATAATGGGCGGTTCAATAGTCACAAGTTGCCAATTATCACATATTTGCTCATATAAAACTCGCTCATGGGCAATGTGCTGTTCTACTAACCACATACCACTAGGATGTTCAGCTACTATATATGTTTTACTAAGTTGAGCAATAGCTTTGAGAGATAGCTGAGTGTTATTTTCTTCAGGTGAATTTTCAGGATTAACGTTGTAACTGCCTTTGGCTTCTGCGGCTTTGAGTAATTTACTTACCCGCGTTGTGTGAACAGATTCTTTAAGGTTAGCGGAACTAATACGCAGTGCTTGGTCAATGGCTTTGGTAATTTGTTCTTGCCAATAACCAATTTCATTGAGGTAAATTTCGCTTTTGGCGGGATTACGATTCCAGTTAATTTGGTCAGGAGAAATGGCAAGATGCAATAAACAAACAGGGTAGCGATCGCGTGGTAATGTTCTGTGAAATGCTGCTAAAATTGTTTGCTCTAATTCTGGCACTTTCACCATGCGTCCATTAATTGCAACCCTCACCCAATCTGGACGACGGCGATGACAACGGTCAGGTAAACCAACAACTAAATTAATTTGGGAGTGGGGAGTTGGGAGTAGGCTTGCCGTGAGCGTAGCCGTTAGCGTAGCTTCCCGAAGGTTACGGGAGTTGGGAATAGGATTTGGAAGTTCTAGTTTGACTTCTTGTAAATCACCTTGTCGCACTTGGGTGAGAATTTGCGGTAGGAGTTGTCCCGTTGTCGCTGCGGGGGAGATGGTGAACCATTGGCGGTCATTTTGCCAAACTTGCCAAGTTACGTGAGGATGACATAAGGCGATTTGTTGAATTGCTAATTGTACGCCTCTCATTTGCTGCGCGGCTGTGGGTAAACCCTGACGACGCAGTTCACAATTACCAAAGAGATTCGAGACTGTGACCACTGTACCAGGTGCGATCGCAGTTGCTTCAACTTTTACTGCTTGGCCATTATCGCCATAGACAACCCGCCAGCCAACATTCCCTCCCGGTGGACGACTCAAAATTTCCAACTCAGCTAAGGTTGTTAGGCTGTGTAACGCCTCACCGCGAAATCCTAAACTGTTAATTTTCCATAAATCATCGCTGGAGCTAATTTTACTGGTACTGTGGGCGGTGGCGGCTTGTTGCAAATCATCTTCGTCCATTCCGCAACCGTTATCTGCAACGCGAATGCGCCACTGCTGCGGCCAAAGTGAAACAATAATCCTGGTTGCACCCGCATCTAGGGAATTTTCTACCAATTCCCGCACCACAGACGCGAAAGAGTCGATAACCTCTCCAGCTGTAATGAGATATACAACTTCTGTTGGTAAAGCTTGAATAGTAGATGCCATAAATTACAGTTTAGGCGAGTAGCCAATCACTGAATAGAATAAGCATTTTTATTTACACTTCCACAGAAATTTTGATTAATTGTAAAGAAAGCCAGATCATCAGCATATTCTTGATAGATTGCTTGTGAGGTAAAGAGCGAGAAAAGTTTATGAGTAATGATCTAGTCACGGAAGTTCATGATCTAAAGTCTCGTCTGGAATGGGGACAACCAGCGTTTACAATCATAGATGTGCGCGATCGCCACACTTACAATCACAGTCGCATCACTGGGTCAATTCAAATCCCCTTAAATGAACTCGTACAACGCGCTAAATTTTCCTTGCATACCGAACGCCATATCTATGTCTATGGCGACAACGACGCACAAGCAACCCAAGCCGCCCAAAAGTTACGCGAAGCAGGCTTTACCAACGCCACTGAACTCACAGGCGGACTGACAGCGTGGAAAACAGTTGGTGGTGCAATAGAAGGCGTAGCTGCGTGACATTCTCCGATTTCTTGACAACCTCTGCGTACTTCCGTGCTTACTTTGCGTTAACAACATCACTTGTGACAACTTATAATTTTTGATTTAGTGATTGTAAAAGCGAATCTATCTGTTGCACTTTCTGAACTTTTTCATCCATAATAAAAAGTCGTTTGGCTTTTTCTAAAACAGGTTTAGCTTCTTGATATCGCTGGAGAAAATATAAAGTAAAACCATATTGATAATTGGCTTCAGCATCTTCTGGATTATTCATCACAGCCTGTTGTAGTTTTTCCAAATTATCCTCAGATTTGCCGGTAAATGCCAGTCCTATTACATCTTTAACCGCAGAAAATACTTCTTGGATCGAAGGTAATTGATATTGTTCTTCAATAGATTTTAAATTAAGAAATTGGCCAATGCAATCCGCTGTTTGCTGGTGTTGACGAAATCCCGAACTGTAGTAAGCCGTAAATGGTATATATTCCCCAGAATGCATAACTAAAGCTACTCTATAGGTTTTACCACCTTTACTACTCACCGATTTTTGTAAAGTTACACCATGAATATCACGAATTCTATATTCTGTTTGGGAATTACCTAGTAAGCCATAATTTGCTAAAGTTAATTGTCCTAGTGTTTTGTCTATATTGCAAACAACAACTTTACCCATTAAAACTGCTACTGCCAAACCCGCAACTGCAAATAAACCACCAAATAAAAAAATAAATATTCGATTATCATCTTCAATTAATAAAGTCTGTTGCTGAGTATCTTTGATAAAAACCTCAATGTCTTTTACCCAGTTTTTGACTGTTCCCTGATCAGAAGTATTTGTGGGGATGGGGGACACTTCGCCTGTGTTAGTTAATAATATTAAACGATAGCTATAGTTGCCTTTACTATCTCTGAAACTATTACAGCACTTCCGTCTGTAATGAGGTACACTAGATCAAAATATAAATATTTTTAAATGAAGTCATATTCTATCGATCTTCGAGAAAAAATAGTTGCAGCACATGTTCAGAAAAACATCTCAATCAGGAAAGTAGCTAACATATTTTCCGTGTCGAAGAGTTTAGTGCAAAAGCTTGTAAGACAACAAAAAGTTGATGGAAATTTACAATCCAAGCCGCGAGGAAAACCACAATTTAGTCATCTAACAAATGCTGAAATAGAGCTAAGAGAATTAGTTGAAACACATCCAGATGCAACATTGATAGAGTTGTGTGAATTATTTGCAGACAAGACTGGCAATCTGGTAGGTCGAAGTGCAATGTGTCGTGCGTTACAGAAATTGGGATTAAATCGTAAAAAAAAACAAAGCGCAGTACCCAAGCAGGAACGGAGAGAGTCCTGAATTTAAGATTAGATTATTGGGAAAAGGTCAAACATATAGAACCAGAAAATCTAGTATTTGTGGACGAAACTGGTGTTCTACTTGGTTTAACAAGGACTCATGCCCRTTCACAAATGGGAACAAGAGCTTACTCTCTCAACCCTTTCTATCGAGGTTCAAAGGTTACGGTAATTGGAGCCATTAGTATTAAAAAAGTAGTGGCATTAATGACAATGAATAACTCAATGGATGGCAAAGCTTTTGAAGTATTTGTTGAGAAGTTTTTAGTGCCAGAGTTATGGTCAGGAGCAGTGGTCGTGATGGATAATTTATCCGCGCATAAACTAGATTCAATTGTACCTATGATTGAATCTGTTGGTGCTTCAGTTATATGTTTATCACCATACTCACCAGATTTTAACCCAATTGAGTTATGGTGGTCACAACTTAAGTCATTCTTGCGGATGTTTTCACCGACTACAACAAAAATGGTAGATCGAATTATTTCTGTTGCACTTGACTTAATAAATCYTCAACATTTAAGAAACTGGTTTGCTAATTGCTGTTACTGTACCTCATAACAGCCGGAAAGGCTGTATACTGACTAGCTGCTGAGTAAATCTGAGTGAACACTCATTGCCTTCAGCACTAGACTCATAGGAGAAGCTATTACCAACCAAGAAAAAATCTCTTGTTGAAACAGATATCTTTCCTCCAAAATTAAACTTTAGGTTTAATAGATAAGCCATTTGATACCAACCATTGGTTTTGTCTGTAAATTGCACTTGAATACGTAACGCTTCGTCAGGTGGTATCTTGATAGGTGGTGTTAAAGAAATCTCTCTTGCAGAGTCGCCTATATCGATTCTGTAACGTTGACTAACTGCCAACGGTGGGATCGCGACAGCACCAACGTCACCTCCGCCAAAGGATTTGCCGGACAAGTCAATTCCTGTTAATATCAGTGGCTTTCCACCTTCATTTAGAAAGGTTACATCAAATACTGGATTTAGTCCTGTCAATGTCTCAAATGCTCTGTTGATTCTGTTTCCTTCAATTTCCTGACGTATTGCTGATGGTAAGTCTATTAATTCTCTTTTCCATCTATTAAGTTGATCTTCTCCCCAAGAATTACTTTGGTCTTGCCTTATGATAGTAGGTAAAATAGCAAGCTCCTCCGGCAAAATCTCAACTTCATCGACCTGCCATCCATTCGCTCGAAGCTTTTGAACAGTTATGTCATTCAAATAACCCATTAATGTAGCTCCTATCTCAGTAAACGCATAGGTATCCATTTGCTTCCCTTCTACTTTTGTAGAGCAGGGGAAGAAATATGGAGAAACTTCTTTATTGAGAGCAAATTGTGCAATCTCAATTGCAGGTTTGGGGTTGTCTTCTAAAAATCGGCTTTGATCAGAACTAGAAGCTGGTACACCGAAAAAAAATACAAACAATACTAGAACAAAGGCTGCGAATGCTCCTGTTGCTCTAACTTGAGTCTTGTTTAAAGGCATCTTTGCTTCCAAATTAAGATTACCTGTAAACAAATAACCTGCTATCCCGGCAAATGTAGCTGCCAAAAACCTGACGATTGCTAGCGTTCCACCATCCATTTTGCGTGGATAGAGTATGAGTACGATGAAAGTAACTAAGACTGCTACAGCAAGTGCAAGTGCAATACCCCTCTCTGTAGCAGAGATTTGTTGGAAAGAGTTGTTTTGTCTTGATGGTTTTTCTTCACTCATTTGTTTTCCAAAATCATACCTCTGGTGGCTTGTGTGCTTAATAGCACTCATCACTACACTAACATTTGGCTACCTGAGAAATACCTTCAGTGTTTGCCCAATTTCAACTTACAACTCAATCAGCCTAACTATTTATTATAAAGAAGTATTAAAACAAGATTTAGATTTAAGAGTTGATGCAGTTCGTGCAAAAAAAATCTAAATATTTACTAACCGTTATTACAAAAAATGAAGTTTTATTAATTATCCAAAAATTATATGGAGTACATCAATTTTTAGTAAGATTATTTTATGGTACAGGTTTGTGATTAAATTAGGCTTTGACTTTACGGGTTAAAGATATTGATTTCGCCCAGAGCCAAATTACTGTCCGCGACACCAAAGGTAATGAAAATCGAGTCACAATGTTACCTGAAAGCCTTGCGGAAAAACTTAAAATTCATTTACAAAGTGTCAAAATTATTCACAACCAAGATTTAGAAAAAGGTTTTGGTTCGGTTTATTTACCTTTTACATTAGAAAGAAAATATCCCAGAGCAAAGTACGATTGGATTTGGCAGTTTGTTTTCCCTTCCGGTAGTATATCCAAAGACCGCCGTAGTGGAGAAGTCCGTCGTCATCACTTACATGAAAGTGGTTTACAAAAAGCGTTAAAACAAGTGGTTCGTCAAGCTAGTATTGAAAAAATGTGAGTTGTCATACTCGGCGTTCGCTCATTTTTGACCAGAAAATTTAATTAACCCTTACAGGGCTTGTAATCTAGGCTCCACAAGCAATTTAGGCGTTTTTACCTAAAACAAGGTTTTAGCCATTTTTATGGTTTATGCCCCTCTGCGCCTTAATATAGATGCTTCTARAAGCCGAATATAAAGGTAATAAATCTTACTTTGTATTGGCTGCTTACTTRAAAATAGCCCTTTCCCCTTTGAATTAAGGCTTTAATTCAATTTCGCGTTTAAAAATAAGCGAACGCGCAGGTCATACGTTTCGACATAGTTTCGCTACCCATTTATTACAAAACAACTATGATATCTGCATTGTTCAGGAATTATTCGGACACAAAGATGTCAAAACAACCATGATTTATACCCACATTCTTAACCGTGATGGTAAAGCTGTTCGCAGTCCTCTGGATGTTTAGTTGCCGAGAATTTCAACTTTTCAACTTCTAACTTCAACCTTTCATTCTCCATCCTTAACGCTAATATTTCATTCTTCTGCAACTCAATTAATGACTTTTGACTAATTACCTCACCAAAGGCTTTTTTCCGGTTTTCAATCCCAAACCATCTTTGATAGGTTTTTGTATGTTCATCAACAGTATGACCTAAATTATCTGCTGCGGCCTTAATAGGTATTCCCTGGAGATGCGCTCGAATCGCGCAAGCATGACGCAAATCGTAGGGTTGAAACTCAATTCCCACTTTCCGAAACCATCTGGATATATCTCTCCGCATCCAATTAATATTTTGCACAGATGCAATTTTTGCCACCTTTTTCTCTAAAATCTTTAATGGTTTGGGATTTTGTAAATCAAATAATTCTATCCATTCAGGTACAAAGGGGATAACTTCTCGATATCCAGTTTTTGTATTTTTATTCACTTTCCACGTATGGTCTATATTTTGCGGAGACATCCACCAATTAATATCAGGTTGTACAAATAGTTCCCTTGGTCTTAACCCAAAAGTCGCCAACATTCCATATACCCAACGCCACATTTCCCATGTGTCAATTTCATCACTAGTATTTGTATTTTTGCGGTTAATGGCAAATTTTTCAAATAGGTCAAAAGAAGATATTATCTGATTATCTTCAGGTATTTCTCTATGAGCTGGGGTGACATTATCCCGTGTCACATCAAGTTTAAAGCCTAAATTAAAGGTTTTAATAAAAACAGAACTTACGGCAATCAGTTCATTTTTTTTATTCCCCTGAAATGAATTAATAATTTCCTCAAAATTATCTTTTGTGGCTAAATGGGTGAGAGGAAAGTTTCTTTTAATTACAGATATATAGTTAGCAAAAGTATTTTGACTAGTTATAGTTCTCTGACGGGTTTGATAATATTTTTCGTCAAATGTATATAATAATTCCCCAATGGTTTTTATTTCTTGCTTCTCTCTAGATTTAATTCCTAAATACTTCTCATTCCACTGGAAAGTATGACGAGCGATTAATTTACCCAACTCGTAACTTTCTTCAATTGCAGTTTTCAATCCCTCTAAATTTGCTGGTATCCCCAGAGACAAATCATACTGCTTTTTTTCTTTACCTGAGCTGCGTTCGCCTGGTTTTAACGGTAGGGTAGCTCGTAACTGGAGAGAATTACCAGTTTGTTTAATGCTAACTCTTATTCTCTCCCTTTTTAAATTAGTATTAGCTTCGACTAACTTTTGCTCAAAAACTGCTTGATACTGTAATTCCGTCGCTTTAATTTTCGCCATTGTTCCCCTATAGCTGCCGTCTGTGGTGTTCTGCGGCTCAAAATCTGCAAAAATATCGGCGAATAAGTCGGTTGAGTCTGCGTTTGCATATTCATCTGTAGATGTGGAATATGTCCCCTCGCAATCATCCTGATTTTGATTTTGTCCGCTCATTCCCTAGATATTCCCTTTTTTATAAACTGAAATGGTGAAAATAAAATGTTATCGCATAGCAGAAAAGCTTTATCAAACAAGTTCTTCAGTAACATTATGAGGATTCCACTAGTTACCACAGCAGTTATATGGTGCCTGGTGGTGTCATGTGCGCCCCCACCCTGACAGATATTACCCGCGCTTGGGCGATTCTGGAATACTTCCGCACCAATTGGTTAGAACCAGTGTGGTTGGGTTGTTCTTTGGAACGTTACGAACAAATCCAAAGCTACGATGATTTCATGTCATGGTTAGATGAAGACCGCAAGCATCGTGAATCCGACTTGGGTTTATATTGGCGCATGGGTTTAGATATCGGTCTAGATAGATATGGCGCTGGTGTGGGTAAATATGTGACTTGGGGATATTTAGCCCATGAAGATAAATACCAAAAGCCCACAATTGAAGGGCGCAATGCTGCCACGATTATGAAAGGTGGCGTGTACGACAGCTTCAGCGACACACATACTTTGATTGATCAGTCCTTGATCCGCGAGAATACAACTCGTTCTTGGTACGATGAGGGAACAGCAGATATTCACCCAAGCGATCGCACTACTAAACCCACAGCAAATAATAGCAAAGATTTTGATAATGCCTATTCTTGGGCAAGTGCCGTCCTGCACAAAGACTTCGGACGTTTAGAAGCTGGCCCCTTAGCGCGTCAATTAGTGGCGGGTGGTAATCATGGCGAGTCTTGGCAACACCATGATGGCTTTATTCTGGATGTGTTCAAAAAGATGGGTGGTGCTAACACTCATGTGCGTCAGCTAGCACGAGTTCACGAACTTGTCAAGTTATATCGCCAAGCTGAACATTGCCTACGCGAGTTCAAATTAAATGACCCCTGGTATATTAAACCTACAGAAAAAGATGGTCAGGGTTGGGGTGCAACGGAAGCGGCGCGGGGTGCGTTATGTCACTGGGTAAATATAGAAGGCGGTAAGATTAAAAATTACCAAGTGATTGCCCCTGGTACTTGGAATATTGGTCCTCGTGATGGTGAAGGTAAACGCGGCCCCATTGAAGAAGCGTTGATAGGAACACCTATTGAGGATTCTACAGACCCGGTGGAAGTTGGTCACGTCGCGCGATCGTTTGATTCTTGTTTGGTGTGTACTGTTCACGCCCATGATGCGAAGACAGGCGAGGAGTTGGCGCGTTTTCGCACTGCTTAAATCAGCTATCAGTTATCAGCTGACAATAAAACTGATAACTGATATTTTGTTTTTATGGATGAGTGTAGATGCATAGTGGTTTTTACTATGACCGTGTTCTGGACTTTCTTTTCTGATTCGCATTTGCAGAGTTATTCGGAACTGTAGCAATTTCTACCTCAGAGCTAGTAGTAGGTACTTGTGCAGTAATGACTTGTACTTCTTCATCTACAACAAGCTTCTCTGTCTGTAATTGATCAGAAATTTCTTCTAATTCTGATGTAGCTGACTTTTTTTCTTGATATTAGATCTTACACCTAACTGGATAAACACTGAATACGTAAAATAAAGGTCAAAATAACTACAGGTTTTTAGCCCTGATTATACTTAAATATTAGTTATTTAATACACTTTATAAATGCCCAATTGCTGACTTATTTCAGTAAGTACAACAGGGTAATTTTAGATAATGATAATCGGATTAAGGGTGTGGAGTTAAGTTGCTTGTATTTGCTCAAAGTAACCAAAATATGAGAAAAAGGGCGTATTCATCGATTTATCAGCAAGAAAAATGTCTCATCTTCTTGCTCACGCCCAAGAGCTAGTTTACACCCTCGAATCATTCATGCCTTCTGCCTACCAACGCGAAAATCTCAATTCTATGTTGGGATTATTTCTGGAGGCAAGAGGCTATCCCCTACCTCAACACTGTCAAACCAAGTCGGCGAGTGCCTTAGGCCGCTTTCTCAATACTTATGATTGGCCTACCCGTAAAATTATTCGCACTACTCTTCAACATATTATCAAAGCGATTTTCAGTAGACCGAAGGTACAATCAAGCGTCCAATGAGCCTCGTTTTCAATTCCCCAATGTTTTCGGATAGCTCGACCAATAAGTTGAGCATCACTGTTTAAAGAACTGAGATAAAACTGAACCTCACGGGTAGTTTTATTCCAAAGATGACGCACACGGACGACCATAACTAGGGTTGTTAATCCTGCCCATAATTTTGGTTGATAAAGTTCACCAATTACGGTAACGGGTACAGTCCAAATTTCCCGAATTTCCCGGCGTTGATGTCCTTTCTCAATCCGTTTGTCATAACTGACATTAAGTCCCTGAAAATTATCAGCTTGTCATAACTGACATCAATCCCTTGAAAATTCTTGGCAAGAGAAGTTTCAAACCATTCTCTTACCTGAGAACAGAGAGTGGGATGATTAGCTTTCAGCGCCAGGACATAATCTGCTTTCTTATCAATAAGCTTTTTGGCGTTTTCCAACCGTCGAACTCACGTTAAGTAAAAATGCACATAAGATAACTATAGTAGTGATTAACCTGAAAAACCGAGGCATATTCTCAAGGGTGTGTTAACGGATGCTCAATGATATCAAATCTCAGCAATTTCACCAGATATCGCTGACTAGAGAAAGTTTTACCTATGGTTTGGAAGTACTAGCTAATATTGATAGCGATTTGGCTAGTATTTTAAAGGCATTAGGAACGCCACCCATGTGGGAACGAGAAGCGGGTTTTCCGACTCTAATTCACATAATTTTAGAACAGCAAGTTTCCTTGGCGGCAGCAAAAGCTGTGTTTAATCGTTTATGTGCAATGGTTGTCTCGTTAACACCAGAAAATTTGCTGAAACTTGAAGATGTTCAGCTAAAATCAATTGGCTTGAGTCGGCAAAAGATTGTTTATTGTCGTGGTTTAGCAGATGCAATTGTGAATGAGCAACTGGATTTAACCAAACTAGAGACAATGGAAGAAACTACTATTAGAAATAAGCTTAAGCAAATTAAAGGTATTGGAGATTGGACAGTTGATATTTACTTACTGATGGCTCTGAAACGTCCCGATGTTTTTCCCAAAGGCGATTTAGGAATTGCGATCGCTCTCCAAAATATCAAAAAATTACCCACACGCCCAACACCCACACAAATAGAAACAATTGCCCAAAACTGGCGACCTTGGCGCGCAGTGGCTACCAGGATTCTCTGGCATTACTATCTCAGTAATGCCAATAGCAAATTAAAGTAACTCGCAATTGTAAATCATTTAATTACGAATTACGAATTACCTGTGAATACCCGTTCAGCCGGGCCAGTCATATAAACGCGTTGGTCGATTTCTGACCATTCAATTTCCAAGGGGCCACCAGGTAATTCTACAGTAGCGGTGCGATCGCACTTTCCAGTCAGCACCCCAGCCACTAAGGAAGCACAAGCACCAGTTCCACAAGCTAAGGTAATTCCCGCGCCGCGTTCCCAAACCCGCATTTTCAAATAATCTCGACTGACTACTTGAATAAATTCGGTATTTGTGCGTTGGGGGAAAACTGGGTGGTGTTCAAATTTGGGGCCGATAACTTCTAAAGAAATGGCGGCGACATCTTCCACAAAGGTTATACAGTGTGGATTCCCCATACTGACACAGGTGACTTCCCAAGTTTTTCCCGCCACTTCTAGCGGTTGATTAACTACTTTAGTATCAGCAGAACCAAGGGTAGTAGGAATTTCCCCAGCCAATAATCTAGGTAATCCCATATCCACCTTAACTAAACCATCGTCCATAAGTTGGGGTGTCATCACACCAGCCAGGGTATGAATGCGATATGAGTCTTTGTTTCTAGATTCGCCTTCTAAGTCTGCCAAAAACCTACCTAAGCAGCGAATACCATTACCACACATTTCCGGTTCTGAACCATCAGAATTAAAAATCCGCATGGTGTAGTCAGTACCATTTTCTCCCGGTAAGGCAAAAATCACACCATCAGCACCGATGCCAAAGTGGCGATCGCACAACTTGACTGCTTGCTCTGGAGTCAGCACTGGTACTGACGAAGCGCGATTGTCAATTAAAATAAAGTCATTTCCTAGACCGTGATACTTCGTAAATTCGATTGCCATTTTTCCTGTGATGAATTATCAATGATTAGGTATTGGGTATCGGGAAGTTTCTTATCCCCTACTCCCTACTCCCTCTCTTTTAATACATCATTAACCAAAAATGGCTACAACTGAATTTGACACATCACTACCTAGCATTCGCCAACTGCAAGAACTCATTAAACAAACAGCAGTAGTAGAGTTAAAACTGGTAACTGGTGATCTGCTCATAGGTAAGGTTTCCTGGCAAGATCCTAACTCTGTGTGTCTTGTGGATGACAACAATCACCAAACCACTGTTTGGAAACACGCGATCGCCTACATTAGGGCTAAAGGCTAATTGTTGTTTTGTTAACTGTGGCAAACAACGATTGTAGTTGATTTAAACTCGGCCACTTACCACATAACAGCACTTGGTCACCAACTCTTAAATCTGTGTTGTCATCAGGATGACGGATAAATTTGCCATCTCGTCGTATGGACTGTATTTGGACTCCAGATTGTTGCTGAAGATCCAAATCTATAATAGTCATACCCAAAGCTGGAGAATCAGCATTGACTGTGACCCATTGACAAGCATTATTAGCCTCAGGAATAGCTACCTTTCCCTGGGCGAATTCTTCTAAAGCTGCTAATTCTTCCGATGCTCCCACTACCAATAGGCGATCGCCTGCTTCTAATTTAGTTTGAGCATTGGGATAATCTATTTCTTCGTCGTTGGCGCGGCGAATAGCCATCAAACTCACCCCTGTTAAGTAGCGGATATCCGCTTCGCCTAAACTCATGCCAATGAAGGGGGACGCATCTGGTAGGGTATACCAACTGCGATTTAAATCACGAGTTGCTTGCTGCAAATCACGGGCCACTTCTAATGGTGTTTGCTCTGGTCGTAATGCTAAATAATGATTGTTACGAATTTGCTCGACTTCTCGTTGCACCACCATCGATAAAAAGCCTAAACCTGTTAATAAATGGGTGGCCATTTCTAAGCTGGCTTCAAATTCTGGTTGTACTACTTCCCTCGCACCCAATTGATAAAGCACTTCAATATCTTTATCTTGGGTAGCGCGAACAACTAAATCTAATTCTGGACACAATTCTAATGATCTTTTGAGACAAAGCCGGATACTCATAGCATCAGGAAGAGCGATGGCCATTCCCTTGGCATAATTTACCCCAGCCGTTTCCAGAACGTGTAAACTCACACAATTACCGTAAACATAAGGCACTCCCTGCTCTCGCAATTGCTGGATGCGCCTTTCTGATTGGTCGATGACTACTACAGGTAAATCATGTTGTTGCAACAACTTCACTAAGTTTTTACCAACTCGCCCATAACCACAAACTACTACATGGCCTTTTGACGGTAAATCCGCCGATACATCACGCGGATAAACTTCTTCTAAATAAGGTTGCAGCCAAGGCATTGATTCGGCAAAGTTAAATAAAAATGGTACTAACCGCAGCACAAAGGGAGTCAAAATCAGTGTAACTGCTGTGGTTCCTAAAATTAGTAAATATACTCGGCGAGAAACCAAACCCAAAGCTTGTCCTTCACTGGCTAGCACAAAAGAAAATTCCCCAATTTGCGCCAGTCCTAATCCAGCGATTAAAGCTGTCTTTAATGGGTAACGAAACAGCTTTACCAGGGGCGTGATAATTAAAAATTTCCCGACAAACACCAGTGCAACCAATCCCAAAATCAATTCCAGATTGTTCCACAAAAACACTGGGTCAATTAACATGCCTATGGCAGCAAAAAATAAACTAGCAAAAATATCTCGTACTGGTTCTACATAAGTCAGGGTTTGGTCAGCATATTCCACCTCGGAAATCATTAAACCAGCGACAAACGCCCCCATTTCAATAGATAACCCTAAATATTCCGTCAGCAGGGCAATACCTAAACACAGCGTCACCACCCCTAATAAAAATAGTTCTCGGCTTTCGGTACGGGCGAGGAGTCGCAACAACCGCGGTATCACCCAAATTCCCGCTACTACTGCACCGCCAGCAAATAAAGCCAGTCGCAGTAATGCTGTCAGCACTGCTATACCAATGGTTTCTGCTGGTTGGTTTAGCGCTGGTAAAACGGCAATCATCAGTCCCAGTGCTAAGTCCTGCACTACCAAAATCCCCAACATCACTTGTCCGTGGGGTGTTTCTGTTTCGTTGCGCTCCATCAAGCACTTAAGCACAACTGCTGTAGAAGATAAAGATAAAATTGATCCTAAAAATACACCTTTAGCGGGTAACTCTTCCCAAGCACCTGTAAGTCCACAGACAACAACTGTCACCCCAATGGTTAAGGCAATTTGTAGCCCACCACCTCCTAAAGCAATTCCCTTGACTTTTTTCAGTTCAGCAAAAGAAAATTCTACTCCCAAAGCAAATAAC
Source organism: Cyanocohniella sp. LLY (assembly GCA_022241785.1). GTDB lineage: Bacteria > Cyanobacteriota > Cyanobacteriia > Cyanobacteriales > Nostocaceae > Cyanocohniella. Next base: position 14,818 of record JAKOMP010000116.1, read on the forward strand.
AAAAAGGCGACTCCAAACTGGGCCAGAGTTTCTACTTGAATAACTTCTTTAATTACTCCCAGTCCGGTTGGCCCTACAATCATCCCACCGATGAGATAGCCTAGCAGCACAGGCTGCTGTAAAAGCGACGCCAAAAGTCCTCCACAGGTGGCGACGGCGAGAACTGAAACTAAATCAACGATTAGTCTAAAATCTTCTTGCACAAGTTTTTCAAAGAAATATTAAGGCCTATTAAACTTAGGATACAAATTTTTATATATCTGCGGGTAGATTAGCAGCCCTGACTTTGCACAAAATTAAAAATTAATCTGGACAAATGCCTTACGGCAAGAACTCAAACTTCATGCACCCTATACATGTTTTATTTTATACTTCTTTGCTAGCTCAAATTGGTCTAAAGAAGGAAGATTCAGCCTAGCCTTTACCAAGAATATATATTCTGGGGTGAAGTTGATAATCTTGAAACCCCCAAGCTCAAAGAACCTTTTTAATTGAGGATAAATTTATGCCCGTCAATTATGAAAATGAAGTTTTTTACTCTCTAGAAGAATTATCTCACCCTATAAATATGTCTGTTAGAGAATTGGAGCATTTTCTTGATAATGCCGTTAGCACACATATTAATCAAAAAGAAATACATGGTATTCCTCATATTAATAGACTTGACTTAGAAATTATTTTTGAAAAGGTCTTTTTCTTCAAAGGTATACCCGAAAACAGGAAATATAATATTCCCGATTATTTGCAAAAATGTACATCACCTTGGGCTAACACCTTAGTGAAAATGTACAATAATAAAATCAATTTTCCGGCAGCAGTGTCACCAGAACAAGGCGAATTTCTCAAAAGTATAGTTGGTAATATTAATCCCAATAATGTGGTGGAAATTGGCTGTTTTACAGGTATTTCTACCATCTGGATGGCTGCTGGATTAGAACAGATAGATAGTGACGCAATTATTCACTCTATTGATTTATTTGATGAAATTTTGCCGTGGCTACCTCATCGTTACGGATATTTAAGCGATCCTCTAGAATATGCTCAAGCTTCTGCATTATCTGCTGGTTTAGCACATAGAATTAAATTTCATAAAATGAATTCCCTGGAAATGGGTAGAAGATTTAAAGAGTTAATTTTGCATCCAATCGATTTCCTGTTTATTGACGGCGACCATACACGAGAAGGATGTACTAGTGATTTTATGAATTTTCATCCTTTTGTTTCCCCAGGCGGATACATCATGTTACATGATATTTATCCTGAACATTGTGGATGGGATGGGCCAAGATACGTCATTGATGAATGGCTAACTCACAATCCTAATTTAAATTTAATAGAAATTCAAACCAGCCCGAGTAATTTTGGTATGGCTTTAATACGTAAGGTGGCATAGATAATAAAAATACAATCATAGTTTGTAGTGAGTGCTTTAGCGCTCAATAGTCACTGACCTAACTTTTCACAGTATCTGGAATACCTCTCTCTAAATCTCTCTCCTGGGAGGAGAGAGACTTTGAATTTCTGGCTTGAACGTGAGATTTTCCGTGGACTTTTCCATATGATGTGAAAAGTCAGAGTCACTGACGACAAACTGTTAATAGCCTTTATTCATTCAAGAAACTGTTTCTCGGATTGATTCGGCATCAATGGGTTTAATCAAGTAAAGTCGTAACATATGCCAAACGATCGCGCACATGGCAGGGATTTTTTGCCAGAACTTGATAAACAGGGAAGCCTGACTTTGCTTAATCTCCGCCAATTTTTGCGTGTTGACGAAACACTGTTCTAACCGCCAGAAAAATGCCGGGTGATTGGTATCCAAAATTAGTGGAAAAGCCCGCGCAGAAGTGTTGTTGGTTTCTTGAATGACTTTGTTGTTGTATTTACGGGGATGTATCCCAATGGCTTCATAGAATGTCGCCCGTTCAAATACTGTGACGGTGTGGGTAACAAACACAGTTAATAAGAAGAACCGCACCCATAATCTAGCCCTCCAATTGTTCCATAACCGGGGTTGCGATCGCAGCAGGGCTTTAAAGAAATCTCCATGTCGATTTTCGTCCTGGCACCAACTCTCAAATTTACGGAATAAAGGATAGAATTGGTATTCTGGGTTTTCTTGCATATGGCGATGCACTAAGATATAACGCCAGTAACCAATTTTCTCTGATAGGTAGACTGTGTAGATTACCCACTCAGGCGGGAAAAAAGTATATGTGCGATGTTTGGTTAAATAACTTAAGTCTAGTGAAAGATTAAAATCAGCCATCGACTTATTGAGAAATCCCGCATGGCGCGCTTCATCCCGTGCCATATAATTAAAGGCATCTGCCAACAGGGGATTCTTTTGTTTCAGTCTGCGGGATAATTCTTTAAACAGCAAAAACCCAGAGAACTCTGAGGTGCATGAACGCTCCAAAAAGTCAATAAAAGCGCGGCGTTTTTCTCCCTCAACGTGATCCCAAGATTGCTTAAATTCTTCATCACGCACAAAGTGATGGCGGTTATAGTCAGCGCGTAATTCTTCGACAACCGCCTGCAACTCAGTCTCATTCGCGGAAATATCTAAATTGGCTACTGCATCAAAGTCAGTGGTGTAAAACCGGGGTGTTAACAATGTTTCCTGAACAGGCGCTTTAATACCTGGCTTCAGTAACTGAGGCTCTGGGGTTTCGAGAGATTTAACCATGAGACTGCTTTTATTGCTTTATCTTTTAATAGTTATATAAACATAAAATGTTATTGCAGCACATCAGTTAAATTATTGAAAAGCTATTTTAGATAAATAACCTCATAGGACAGTCCAGTTTGATTGCCAATAACTTGTGAAAAGTAGCCATTATCACTCGTAGAAGCAGAGAACAAGCAGTTGGTAAATGTATTTGGGCAAAACCAGAAAAATATAAAGAAATATTAATGGCTTTATAGTTATACAAAGATTGATAGTTAAATAATTTTGTGAGAGAAAAATAAAATAGCTGGAATCTGTATCGGCGTTGGTACTTGCTCGATAGAGTAATGCAGATCCGCTTTCCACCCAGAATAACAATCATTTAACTCTGACATTGACTGTGAAGTGACAGCCATCTTCAGGCGGTGACTGTCGAGAAACCTTGCGCTTGAATCTGAAGGAAGCAATCATGAGTAGCAATTTAGCCATCAAACTACGTTCTGGCACTCAAAAAGCTCACACAGCAGCAGAAAATGTGGGCTTCATGAAATGTTTTCTGAAAGGAGTTGTAGATAGAGATTGCTTTGCCAAGTTTCTCAGCAACTTGTATTACATCTACAGCGCACTAGAAGCACACCTGATGAAACATGCTAATCATCCGGTATTTGGTGCAGTTTACTTCCCACAATTGAATCGCCAAGCCTCCTTAGAGAAAGACATGGTATTTTATTATGGGGATGACTGGCAAAAACAAATTAGCCCTTCAAAAGTTGCCCAAGCTTACATTACCCGCATTGAACAATTATCTGCCACGGAACCAGCCTTATTAATAGGTCATGCGTATACCCGCTACATGGGTGACCTATCTGGGGGTCAGATGCTGCAAAAAATTGCTCAATCAGCCTTAAAGCTATCTGGTTACGAAGGCACATCTTTTTATAATTTTGAGCAAATCCCCGACAAGAAAGCATTTAAAGACAACTATCGTCAGGCATTAAACACATTATCCATTGATGAGGCGATCGCAGACCAAATTGTCGCCGAAGCCAACCAAGCCTTTCGATTCAATATGCAAATGGCTGAAGAACTCGAAGGAAACTTAATCAAAGCCTTTGGTCAAGTAGTATTCAACAGCCTCACACGTTCCCAAAACCCTGGTAGTACCGAAATAGAGGCTAGAGGCTAGAAAGTTTCTTCTCAATTTCCCCACTCCCTACTCCCTACTCCCCACTCCCCACTCACCACTCCCCACTCCCCAAATTCTCGGAGGTTTTAATGGTCTTTGTCTTGCCTGGTGTCAAATTTGATCTAAATATGATCAAAAAGTATGATACTGCTGCACCCAGATATACAAGTTATCCACCCGCTACAGAGTTAAGCACAGAATTTACTGCAACTGATTTTCACGCCGCCATTACTTCCTCTAACCACAGACAATCTCCCTTATCTTTATATTTCCATATACCCTTTTGCCAAACGGCTTGCTACTTCTGCGGTTGCAATACAGTAATTTCCAATAATAAAAATATTGCTAAACCTTATTTAGAACATTTAGTTCAAGAAATTAAGAACATGGCAGCCTTGATTGACCCCAACAGAAAGGTGCTGCAAGTTCACTGGGGGGGTGGTACACCAAATTATTTAGATAAAGATCAAGTCAAATTCTTGTGGAAAAATATTACACGCTATTTTAATATTGATCCACAGGCAGAAATTTCTATTGAAATTAATCCCAGCTACGTTGATCAAGAATATATTTACTTGCTCAAAGAAATTGGTTTTAACCGCATTAGTTTTGGCATCCAAGATTTTAACCCCCAAGTACAAGTAGCTGTAAATCGTGTCCAGCCAGAAGCATTACTATTGGATGTCATGAGTTGGATTAAATCCGCTCAATTTGACAGTGTAAATGTAGATCTAATTTATGGTTTACCTTACCAAAATCTCCAGACATTTCGAGAAACAGTCCACAAGACCATTGAATTAGATCCTAACCGTATTGTTGTATTTAACTTCGCCTATATACCGTGGATGAAGCCCGCCCAAAAAAATATTCCTCAAGAAGCATTGCCTAAACCACAGGAAAAGCTGGAAATTTTAAAGATGACTATTGAGGAACTAACAAGTAGTAAGTATCTGTTCATTGGTATGGATCATTTTGCCAAACCTGATGATGAACTAGCGATCGCCCAACGCAATGGCACTCTGCAACGTAATTTTCAGGGCTACACTACCCACGCTGGTACAGAACTCTTTGGCTTTGGGGCGACATCCATTAGTATGCTGCATGATGCTTATGTGCAGAACCACAAGCACTTAAAGGATTATTATCAGGCGATCGCCGCAAATATTTTGCCAGTTAGTAAAGGTATTAGACTTACGCAAGATGACATAATTCGACGCGATGTTATTATGTGCATTATGTCTCACTTTCATTTATATAAGCAAGACATTGAAGCAAAATATCACATCAGTTTCGATGACTATTTTTTCCATGAGTTAAAAGCATTAGAACCTTTAGCTGATGATGGACTTGTCAGTATATCAACTAACCAAATCCAAATTACAGATATTGGGAGGTTATTGGTGAGAAATATTGCTGTCGTTTTTGATAATCATAATCAAACTAGAGATAGACAGTTTTCCCGGGCAATTTAAACCCAGAATAACAGTAAATACTGAAAATTGAATTATATATACAAGATGAATAATTGGTTGTGCTGAACTAGTATGATCAATTATTTTCACATTTATTTATCTGTGTTTGCCTATTTATTTAACGTGAATTCGACGGAACCTAACCCCAACCCCTTCCCTTGCAGGCTATCCATTAGTCACATCTTTCTTAACAAAGCCGAAAGCCATTTATAGGAGTAATTTCACGTTGATAATTCCTAGCTGGGGTTGACAGAGCGAGAAAAATATGTAGGGTGGGGGGAGATGGATTGTTGTTGACATACCCTTGGGGATTTTGTTGATTTGGCTAATGGGTTTGCTGGACTAATTTC
>JAKOMP010000117.1 GCA_022241785.1 Cyanocohniella sp. LLY
AGCCAAGTCTTCTACTATACGCACCAGACGTTTGTTTCGTCTTGCATCTCCTAAATCGGCTTGTTTCAATTCTGAGGCAGCCCATTTTTCCATTATCCACCACCCTGATTACTATCTCATTTCAAAACTATACCTACTAAGCTTTCTAGCTATTTTTAAGTAAGTTGTAGTTTTGTTGAGAAAGATCCGGGTAATGGATAGCCTTGCAGGGAAGGGGCAAAAAATATCTCACGTAGTACGAAATAATCAGCTTTTTACTCCCCTCTCCGCGTCGGAGAAGGGTTGGGGGAGAGGTCAAAAAAGACTTATCGAACTCAGGTTTATTTATGTCTCTCAACCAGTTAAAAACGCTCTACAATTATCAGCTAACAAACAGTAGAATATTCGCTTATTTGATGGTACTAAGGCATATCTTTATTGTCATCAAACGCTTACATATTTATGGCGATCTGATTTAATCTTTAAAAAATTCTAAATCAGAGGATATGAGTATAAATCCATATCAATTCTTATCTATCTTTTGGATTGCAATATCTCTCTCGCCTGGTAGAAACAATTGTAAATTAGGCTTGATACTATAAATACAGTTGAAATTGAAACATCTGATTTGAGGAGTTTTATGAATATTATTGCTTGGGCTATTTTAGGATTGATTGCAGGTGCAATTGGTAAAGCGATTTATCCAGGTAATCAAGGTGGTGGGATTCTCTCCACAATGATATTAGGTATCATCGGTGCTTTTGTGGGGGGTAGTTTATTTACATTACTGCAAACAGGGTCGTTACAGCTGACTGCTGCTAGTTTAAGCATCCCTGGACTTTTTGTAGCTGTCATTGGTTCAATCGTTGCGATTTTCTTGTGGGGACTACTCACCAGAAGCAGCAGAGTTTAAGTTCCTAAGCGACTGGCAATCATTAAATGAGGAACGTATTTGGTAAATCTTCTCACACACTATTCTCTTCAACCTGTTATCTGATTGATAACTAACGGGAATCAATACGTTCTTTCAAGCTAGATGTTAGTACATCGAATTTAACGCATGGATACTGCAAGATAGTAGTATCTAGAATGCCTTTTTGCTTGTTTGTACTGTCTAAGAGCGATTTAGAAGAAAATGTAACCTTAATTGACCGTATCATTCATTGATTTGATTTTTTAAAAATAGTTCCAGAGGCATTCTATGTTTTATCACAAAAAAGATCCCATTCACAGCGTCAACATTGGTGAACCCAATCCTCGTTTTGCTCAATTGTTGCTTGAACAATTTGGCGGAGCAACAGGAGAATTATCCGCAGCTTTACAATATTGGGTACAATCCTTTCATGTTGAAAATGCTGGGATCAAAGACATGCTCCAAGACATTGCCATTGAAGAATTTGGTCACTTGGAGATGGTCGGTAAGCTAATCGAAAGCCATACCAAAAATGTGGATCAAACCGAGGCTTATAAAAGTACTCTGTTTGCGGTACGAGGCATGGGGCCCCACTTTCTAGATAGTCAAGGAAGCGCCTGGACTGCTAGTTACTTGAATGAAGGTGGAGATGTAGTACGGGATCTCAGAGCTAATATTGCCGCTGAAGCTGGCGCTCGTCAAACCTACGAATCATTGATTAAGCTAGCAACTGATCAAGGTACTAAAGAGACTTTGGTTCACCTATTAACCCGGGAAATTTCTCATACCCAAATGTTTATGAAGGCTCTTGATTCTTTGGGTAAGTTGACAGACCCATTGTTTGGGAACATTCAACCAGATGAAACCGTTGATCTTTACTACAACTTATCTACAAATGGTAATGGTAAAGATGAGCGCGGCCCTTGGAATTCTGAACCAACATTCAGATACATTGCTGACCCACTTAAGCAGCAATCTTAACCAAGGAAGTTGCGACTACATAACAGTTTAAAGACACTCGGCTAACAAAGACAAATTCATAATAATGTTGTGTATTTACGTTTTAATCACGTAAGTATGCAGCATTTATTTTTATGTCATTAGTCATTGGGCATGAGTTATTAAGGAACATGAATTAAATAACATGCAAGTCTAGTTTTTGACCTCACCCCGCCTTTGACTTGCGTCAAAGTCTCCCCTCTCCTTACCAAGGAGAGGGGTTGGGGGTGAGGTTCTGTATTTTATTAAATTCACATTCCTAACAGGACTTACGTAACCAACCACGTATTTTCGTCATTGCGACCGTAGGGAAGCAATCTCAAAGCCTTGATTTTCGTGGCGAGTGCGTAAGTCCTAATTAATATGATTAACAGAGGGAGATGGTTTTTGTGATTGTTAATAGCACACAAAATGGTTGGGAAATTATTTATCATCGCGCCCATGCATTACTAGCTGCACAAATAGCAGGACAATGGCGACGCAAAAATGCACCCGCAAGATTATATGAAACACTGGCGGCTATTTCCCATCATGATGATCTAGAGAAGGAATGGGAAGATGATAATCTGACAAAAGCCGGTGCGCCAATGGATTTCACCTTGAGTCAAGAAATTCAGGTTGATCCACTGGTTACACTGGTAAAAAATGCCCGTTACCGGGGGCGGTGGGTAACTTTATTAATTTCTAAGCATATTAGCCGTTTGCATGAGCCACAACGAGGAAAATTGCCAGAATTAGATAATTTTCTGGATGAGCAATTGCAAAATCAGCAAAATTTACGCGAGGAACTGGGTATTAACAAAGAAACAGTGGATGCAGCCTATGCGTTTATGCAATGGTGCGATCGCTTGTCTTTGATATTATGCCAACATGAGCTACCTGCTGATGAGCGGTTTTTGGAAATTAGTCAGGGGCCTGATGATCAACGTTATGACATCATGCAACGTCGTGATGGCTTGATTACTGTTAAACCCTGGCCATTTGAAGATAAGGAGTTTACAGTTAACGTCGAAGCTTGTGATGTATCGCAAATAAAATTTAATAGCAACGACGAACTGGCTCAAATCCTCCAGGAAGCACCCATTAAAGTGCTGGAGTGGAATTTAATTTTGTAAAAAGTTAAATTTATCTCCATTAAAAAGCGCCTGGGAGTGTTGCCGTGTTTCCACCCCAGGCGCTTCTTATTCTTAACTTGCTCCTCACACACTACTCGAAGATATCATCTAGTGTCAGTAATGGCAAGTATACACAGTGACACTTTTCTAACTGTACAATTCTTAGAAGTCAATTAAAAAGCGTCCGGGAGTGTGGCCGTGTTTCCACCCCAGACGCTTTTTATTTTTAACTTGCTCCTCACACACAACTAGAGAATACCAGCATTTTCTCAAAACACAAGTAGTTAATGTGACACTTTACTAACTGGCACAAGTTGCCTCAAAATAATTTAGTGTAAAAAGTGACGTATGCCAGTGAACACCATGAGCAAACCTAGTTCATTAGCAGCTTTGATGGAATCTTGATCTCGTAAACTTCCCCCTGGCTGGACAATGGCAGTAATACCTGCGGCTGCGGCTGTTTTCACGGAGTCATCGAAGGGGAAGAAGCCATCACTAGCGAGAAAGGCACCTTGAGCTTTTTCGCCGGCTTGTTCTAAAGCAATTTTCACCGAACCAACGCGATTCATTTGACCAGCACCTACACCCAAGGTAGTGCGATCGCCTGTGACGACGATAGCATTTGATTTAACATGTTTACAGACTTTCCAAGCAAACAGTAACTCTGCCAACTCATCAGCAGTAGGTTGACGTTCAGTCACCACTTGCCATTGACTAGTATCCGCCACAGCATCATCGGCAGCTTGGACGAGAAAACCCCCGGCTATAGCTTTGATAGTATCTTTGGGGCCACTACTTAAATCGGGTGAAATCAAAATTCGCACTTTGGATTTTGCTGAGAGAATTTCTTGTGCTTCTGCGTCACAACCAGGTGCAACCACACATTCTAAAAATGTTTTAGTTAACTCGTTGGACGTCGCCGCATCAATGGGACGGTTAAGTGCCACAATTCCCCCAAAGGCAGAAACAGAATCAGCATTAAAAGCTTTTTGATACGCCTCTACCAGCGTATTACCCTGGGCTACACCACAAGGATTTGTATGTTTAATAATCGTAGCACCTGGGGTATCCGTGAATTCAGAAATAATTAGACGTGCAGCTTCTAAATCTACCAAGTTGTTATAACTTAGTTCCTTACCTTGCAATTTCGTCGCCGCCGCCCATCCTGTGGGAGTCGTCCCTGTTTGATACCAAGCGGCTGGTTGATGAGGGTTTTCACCGTATCGCAGAGATTGTAATTGCTGTCCAGAAAGATTGTATTGCTGGGGTAAGGTATCTGGAGATTGTTGGCTGAGGTAAGCTGCTATCGCTTGATCATAGCTAGCAGTATGCAAAAAGCCTTTTAAAGCACATTTTTGGCGAAACTCTAAAGATGCGACACCATTGTTTTGCTGTAATTCCTGCAAATATTCGTCATACTGTGCCGGATCACATAATACTGTCAGATGAGCAAAATTTTTCGATGATGCTCGCAGCATCGCCGGGCCACCAATATCAATTTGTTCTACAGCATCAGATAATGTTACCCCTGGTTTAGCAATAGTTTCCTCAAAAGGATAAAGATTGACTACCACTAAATCAATCGGGCGAATTTGGTTATTTTCCAAATCTGTAAGATGTTGGGAAACATCCCGCCGGGCCAAAATGCCGCCATGAATCCGGGGATGCAAAGTTTTGACTCGACCACCTAAAATCTCTGGAGAACCCGTGTAATCTGAGACCTTAGTCACTGGTAGCCCTGCATCCTTGAGGGTTTGGGCTGTTCCCCCACTGCTGATTAAATCAAAGTCAAATTCTTCCACCAAGCGTCGGGCTAGGTCAACGATACCAGTTTTGTTAGATACACTCAGCAGTGCTAGACGCGCCATGTTTTAGATCCTCAATGTAGGCTGTGAAGCGAAAGATCATCAGTTTTGCACAAGCCTTGATTCACTTCAAGCGTTATCACCGTTGATTTGGGTACAGATTAACCCCTACGGCACTTTTCGACTAGATATGAACAAGCGATTACAAATTGAAGCTGCATCTTTTGAATTTTTTCTAAAACCTAATCTGGGTAGGTTTTTCAGCCGTCGAGTGGCAGCAAATTAGCTCTTCGCTACTTTTGCCCCTTAAAGGATCGTTTGAAGTAAAACAAAAGAAATATCATTCAAAGCGAAACTTTTTTCATTTCAATTTATATGGTAATTTAGTATTCTTTTTTGTGTAAGTAAATAACAATTTTATTCTCAGTTCTAAGTCAGGGTAAGCGCATCTAATTTTGGATCTCTTGATACAGACAAAAAGCTTAAAACTCTATCTGAATATCAATTTTCCATTTTTAAAATGGTTAACATGACCTTAATCTCTACAAAATCAATTTGAACCTCTAACAAAAATTTTGTTTAACAAATTTATTTAAGAAGATGGCATTAATAAGCTGCCTTCATTTGTGCTAGTGCTGTCAACATCAATCATGAATTTGTGTAAGCAATATTAAATTAGGAGCAATTCTGATGTCTGAAAACAATGTTTTGGGGAATAGAAATTGGTACTATACGGATGGCCAATGGGTGTCTGATAATGGTGAAGACCTAAGTTTAACTGATGACTTCGCTAGCGGTAATCCTCCCGCTGGTTATATTCCGAGGAATGTTAATAACACCCCCTTTGCAGGCGGTGGCTCCTCTACCGACGGTGGCTCCTCTACAGGCGGTGGTAATCCCTTTGCAGGCGGTGGCTCCTCTACAGGCGGTGGTAATCCCTTTGCAGGCGGTGGCTCCTCTACAGGCGGTGGTAATCCCTTTGCAGGCGGTGGCTCCTCTACAGGCGGCGGTAATCCCTTTGCAGGTGGTGGCTCCTCTACAGGCGGCGGTAATCCCTTTGCAGGTGGTAACTCCTCTACAGGCGGCGGTAATCCCTTTGCAGGCGGTGGCAATTCTAATGTCTCGACTAGCTTACCAGAAGCACCTCAAGGTCTATCTGTTCCATACCATAGTGACGACTGGATATCCGATCTCAAAGATTTAGAATCTAGTGAAACTGGTGCCAGCACTAATGGCAATACGGGTAATGGCAATGGCAACTGGTTTTATGGCAGCAACAATACTGCTGACGGTAATGGCAATTGGTACTTTAGTGGTGACAATACTGCTGATGGCAATGGCAACTGGTTTTATGGTAGCAACAATACTGCTGATGGTAATGGCAACTGGTTTTATGGTATAGGCAATACTACTGATGGCAATGGCAACTGGCAGATAGGTGATAATAACACCGTCAATGGTAATGGTAACTGGCAGACTGATGATGACAATATCATCAATGGTAATGGCAACAGACCCAGTGGTAGTGGTAACAATGTTCTTGGTAATGGCAACAGACCCAGTGGTAGTGGTAACAATGTCCTTGGCAATAGTATTGTTACCAGCGACGATAGCAAATCATATATTGGTAATGGAGACTGGAACTTTGATATTGTGAATGATCTGCAATCACTACAAATTGGTGTGGCGGGAGTTGGTAGTGATGTGAGAAATCTTCTTAGCCATCCTGACATCATATCAAACACTATGAGCAAGGAAGGCTATGCTAATTCTCCTTTCTTAACAAACTCGAACTATGAATTTGATTTTTCTACTGATACATAGCCTCAATCTGGTAAGTCGATTAGTAGAATATGAGCAAAGTACCAAGGGTTAATCATTTATAGTTATTGTTGAAAAATTGGTACTAAGGATCGGGGATTAAATAAGATCCAAAATTTGTAGGTTGGGTGGAGCAATAGCAATACCCAACGCTGCCTTTGTTATAATTATTCAAATAACGGTAAGCATTACCTAATAGTTCTTACGCAGACTCTACGATTCTTGGCGTTCTACAGCCCTTGCGGATATCGCTGCGCGCGAGCGGCTTGGCGGTGCGTTGCACGACAACACACCCTACTTAATTTATCTTTACATAGTGATAAATATTCGTGCCTACCTACTTATATCGTTTACGCAATTCCGTAGGACTTACGCACTCGCTACGAAAATCAAGGCTTTGAGATTGCTTCCCTACGGTCGCAATGACGAAAATACGTGGTTGGTTACGTAAGTCCTGTTCCGAAAGCAGGCGGTGCTATGAGTATGGGAGTTTAAGCAGGTAAACTGTCTAGAAAAACTTGTGGTTAACATTTATCAGATGCTACCGTCTACAAGTTGATATAGGAGTTGAAGGCTTTCACTAATATGAAGCATAGACACAAAGTAGCTTATAGTTTGACAACGCTGATTAGTTTCAGTTTAATATCTACGTACCTCGTACCCCATGCGGCAATTGTCGCTGCACCACCGAGAAATCCAGACAGAACCGTAAATTGTGAAATTTTAGTTGTGGGTGGTGGACTTTCAGGTGTAGCAACAGCTTACGAGGGGTTACTAGCAGGGCGTAGAGTTTGTCTGACAGAAATTACCGATTGGTTGGGAGGACAAATTTCTTCCCAGGGGACATCTGCATTAGACGAACGACCAACCCAGCGTAGTCAACAATTTTATTCTCGTGGCTATTTGGAATTGCGAAACCGCATTCAAAGTAAGTACAGACAACTTAACCCTGGTGATTGCTGGGTAAGTGACTCCTGCTTTCTTCCTGCTGATGCCCACACCATTATGACGCAGATGCTGAGAGATGCGGAAAGAAAAGGCAGAGGCAAGTTAGAGTGGTTTCCCAATACAGTAATTAAAGATTTAGAGATTACACCTTCTACCGTTGATGGCGGGGGACAATTAATTAGTAGTGCGATCGCAATTCAACATCAACCAGTCCCAGGCGCACCACCTTTAAATACCTTTACGTTAGCTCAAACTATTGAAGATGCCTATCGCTACGAAAACTCATCTCGGTTTAGCAAAAATATTATTCGCTTAGTTCCCCAGCAAAGTAAAGGTAACGCTCCTAAGTGGTATGTTGTCGATGCTAGCGAAACCGGGGAAATTATCGCCCTAGCTGATGTTCCCTACCGATTGGGCATTGATCCTCGTACCCATTTAGAACCATCTTCATCTAGTACCCAAAACGATCCTTATTGCACCCAAGGCTTTACTTACACCTTTGCAATGGAGGCGACTCAGGGGCCACAACCGCAGACAATGCCCCCATTTTATTTACAGTATTCACCATATTTCAGTTATGAATTATCAAGATTAGCCAACTTTGATTTAGTTTTCACCTATCGCCGCATTTGGAGTCCCCAAAGGGGAGAACCTGCAACCTTCGGTGGCGTGAGGTTTTCTGCTCCCACACCGGGGGATATTTCCATGCAAAACTGGACTTGGGGTAACGACTACCGCCCAGGCACATCCCAAGATAACTTAGTTTATACTCGCCAACAGTTGCAAGCTACTCGCCAGTTGCAATCAGGCGGCTGGATGGGGGGACTACGGACAGAAACCCTCCGTAAAGGTGAGGAAAATGCCCTTGCTTACTATTACTGGCTGGTAGCTGGAACTACAGATTCCCAACTTGGTAAGGATGTAAAGCGACAACAAACCAATAACCGCTTTTTATCTGGGCTAAATTCCCCAATGGGGACAGCGCATGGTTTATCAAAATATCCTTATATGCGCGAAGGAAGACGTATTATTGGCCGTCCCAGTTGGGGACAACCCGACGGTTTTACAATTTGGGAAATTGATATTTCTCGCCGTGACTACAACGATGAATATTACCGCAAAACTTTACCAGCGCCAATGTACCGCAGACTACAAGGAGCATTGGCAGGTTTGGAAGCTGTATCTGTAATTACAGGACAAAAGCCACCCGACCAAGTAATGCGGCGGACTCGTTCTACCATCTTCCCTGATGCTGTGGGTATTGGTCACTACGCTATCGACTTTCATCCTTGCATGGAGAAAAGCCCACCAGAAGCCCCAGGTAACAGAGAACGTCCTGGAGAACGCCGGGGTGCAGGACAAGCTTATCCGTTCCAGATAGCTTTGCGGGCGATGATTCCCCAGAAAATTGACAATCTACTTGTAGGGGGTAAAAGTATTGCTACCAGTCACATTGCGGCGGCTGCCTATCGGGTACACTCGTTTGAATGGTCTGCTGGTGCAGCTGCGGGGACTACGGCTGCTTTCTCCTTAAGAAATCAAGTTGCACCTTATGAATTAGTTAACGATTTACCGAAGCCAGAACCGCAATTACAAGCCCTCAAACGTTTGTTAGAGCAAAATGGTAATCCTACGGCTTTCCCCGATACTTCGATTTTTAACGAAAACTGGGAAAATTGGCGGTAGTTAGAAGTTCGTACCGTTTAACGGTACGCAAAAGCCAAAAGGCTTTGATAAGATGTGATACCTAAAACCCCCGGATTCATCCGGGGGATATTAAGTGAATAGCCAAATGTAAAATAAAATTATCCGCCACTTAACCCGCATCATGGTTATCCCAGAACTAGAACAGCAACTCCTTCAACTTCCTCCCAACGATAAACTGTATATTATCCAACTCCTAGCCCAAAGCCTGACCACATCCAATACCCAGCCCGAACAACCAAGTAAACTTTCAGAATTTTTCCGTCAATCCCCACTGGCTGAACTCCCCGAAGAACTCGACTTGAGCCGAGATCCCAGCCTCCCGCGTGATGGCTTCACCCCATGACCTACCTCCTTGATACCTGCCTAATTTCCGAAATGGTTGCCAAACAACCAAATCAACAAGTTTTAAATTGGCTAGATGCCCAAATGCCAGAAACACTTCACCTCAGTGTCATCACAATTGGCGAAATCGCTAAAGGCATCAGCAAACTTACCGATTCTCAGCGGAAAAAATCTCTAACAAAATGGCTAAATGAAACCCTACCCAATCGCTTTGAAAACAGAATCTTAAGTATCGATGTCCCAACAATGGTGTTATGGGGAAACTTAGTCGGACAATTAGAACAGAATGGGCGACCTCTACCCATTGTGGATTCTCTCATTGCAGCGATCGCCCTGCAAAACTCTCTATTACTTGTCACCCGTAACGAAAAAGATTTTGCGGGGACAGGGGTTGTCATTATTAATCCTTGGTCTATTTGAGCTAGTTACCATAACAACTTCGGTTGATTATATGGATAGCATCATGAGAATAAATGCTTTCCCAGGCTATAACCTCCACAAAATCCAAACCTGGGAAAAAGAAAAATGTTCCCAATATTACTTTAGCTAAGACCCAAATTATTAAGGTGATTTTCTAGCAGAGATGCGATCGCCTCTGGATGCATTTTTTTGTATTTCTTTTTACCAAGCTCCAAAACACAGTTGGGGGCGCTACTGCATCGTTTTTGGCAGCCGGTATGCTCGATTTTGACTTTATCTAATAAGCCGCGATCGCATAAGGTTTTTTCTAAGTCTGATAATAACCCTTTTCCGCCACGCTTCAGGCAGCCAGATTTTTGACACACCATGATTTTGGCGTGGGGTTGGGAAGGTAAATTCTGATTTGGGCAACCATCAAGTGATGTGATTTGATGAGCTTTGAGTTTAATTTCACCTGTGTGGGGGTTTAATTTACTGATCCCACAAACGCTAATTAAATTACCAGGTTGTAAAGTTAAACTTAAAGGACGACGCAATTCTTTAGGCAGTTTAACTTGTACATTTCCAGAGGAAATTGCTAATTGCAAGTATTTAGATTTCCCTGGTTTGTCACCGACAAAACCTAAAAATTGTCCTTCAAGCTTTAATTCCGATAAACTCAAGTATTTGTCACCCATTTTCAGTAACTCACCATTCTTAATAAAATAATAAACCCCACGCTGATGGGGTGAAAGAAATTCGTAAAGAAGAAGGTAAAAGGTAAAAAACAAATTTTCCCTGATTCCTTCTTTCTTAAATGTCTTGTCAGACTTTTAGGAGAGGCGTTTAGCTTCTACAGTTAAAGGTAAACTTGCTGTATCTGGTAATTCCCGAAATTCTAATTCCCAACCATTTGCTAAAGTGAGAACTTTTCCATCGTTACTGTCTGTTTGTTTAACTACTTCTTCTTCTAAGTCTTTTTTGGCAACATAAGCAACCAAATTTCCCGCATCATTCATCCGTAGCATTACTTTCATGAATTCTCCTCAACCGCTTCTAGTTCTCTTTTCTGACAACCAACAACGAACCCTTTCTCTAAAAAATGCACCGCATAAATATAGGAATTTTGTAAATAAGTACCTATACTTGCTATGTAGCCAATATCTCCTTTGTTCCCTAAAACCGCCCCGACTTCTTGACCAGCAAACGTACCATCGTTTTTGATCAATTTGCGAAGTCTGACTTTTTGCCCGATTTCAAAAGCAGGCGGTAAATTTAGCTCTAACTCATCAGGTTGCATGAGAATACCTCTGTTCTTTAACCAAGTCCAAAAGTTCTTCTACGGTCAAACTGCGTTTTTTCTTGACCGATTGCTGACGCACTTTATCCAATACAGATTGGGTTTCTTCTGGGTTCAAAAAAATACCATGTTGCTGTAGCAAACTAGTAACTAAATGTCTACCAGAATGCTTACCTACCACTAAGCGCCGTACCCAACCGACCTCTTCTGGTGCAAATGGTTCGTAGGTAATGGGGTTGTGCATCACGGCGTGAGCATGAATTCCCGATTCATGAGCAAAGGTATTTTCACCCACAATTGCTTTCCAGGGTGGAACATGAGAATTTGATGCTGAAGCTACCAGTTGTGATAGTTCTACCAAACGAGGTGTATCAATGCCTAAATTGATACCGTAGATGCGTTTGATGGACATGACAACTTCTTCTAAAGCAGCATTTCCGGCTCTTTCACCCAATCCGTTAACTGTGGTATTTACGGAAGTTGCGCCAGCTTTGATACCAGCAAGGGCATTGGCAGTTGCCAAACCAAAATCATTGTGGGTATGAATTTCTAGGGGAATGGACAAAGCCGAAACTAATCCCTTCACTTTGGCGTAGGTGCTAAAGGGGTCGAGAACGCCTACGGTGTCGCAGAAACGAAACCGGGATGCGCCCCATTCTTGAGCATATGATGCTACATCTAACAAAAAGTTGGGATCGGCTCTAGAAGAATCTTCGCCGCCTACGGCTACCCACAGACCTTGATCGACAGCAAAGCTAATACAATCTTTAAGTTTTTGTAAGCTTACCCGACACTGACCATTAAATTTAGAAGCAATTTGAATCCCCGAAACGGGTATAGCAATATGTACTCGCTTCAGTCCGCAAGTGATAGAAGCTTTAATATCCGAGATGACAGCGCGGTTCCAGCCTAGAAGTTTGGCTTGCAGTCCCAAGTCGCAAATTGCTATAATTGCCTGTGTTTCCGCTTCACCCATTGCCGGAATCCCGACTTCTAGTTCAGGGACACCAATGGCATCAAGAAATTTAGCGATCGCTACTTTCTCTTCAAAGGTAAAAGCCACCCCGGCCGCTTGTTCACCATCACGTAATGTAGTGTCATTAATTAAGATTTCATTCATCTCAAACATCCCTCTTAGGAATCTGTCGGAATCTGGTTTCTACTGGGAAAATTATTTACCTGCAATTGCTGGTAAGGGTAAATGCCTAATACAAATGCTGAATGATGAATGGTAAATGCTATAAACTCTCAGATTTAATAGTTCATCTTCATGATTATTAAATCTTAGCTAAACACAAACACCATATCTGTATGGCATAAAACCAAATGTAGGTATAATTTAAGAATTACTTTTACTATTGCTAAATCAGGATTTATCGAATAGCCAGTAGCTAAGGTAGCTATTAGCAAATCCTAAACTCAGCAAAATAGTAAATCCGGCAATGAAGGTAGTAATCATGGGACTTCCTCGTATAATTACAAGTGGTTTACTTGTTGTATGTGACCGGGATAACCCACTAAAAGCTAGACTGAAAATCTCTTAATTTTGCTCATCTAGCCAATCTAAAATTCGCTCTAGTTGCTCTAGGTTAACTAGGCCATATTGCCAAAGCAGCATTGGTAATGGCCCATGATCAAATTCTCGATGTCGTAGCGCTACAGCAATATCTGCATTTGTAAGTTCGAGTTCCTGATGTAAAAAATTGATAAATTTTCTCTCACTGTTACAGATTGCCATAATTGAGAATTACAAGTTGTTGATGGAGGAAATAAGTACGTGTTTATCGTTTGTGGTTCTGGCTCACTGGAGATTTAGCACTCAGAACTATAATTCCAGCAACGTTCTAACCACTCGATTAATTCATGGCGAGAAGCTAAACATTGCATCACGGTACTGCGGATGAGCAGCACTTCTAGCAAATTATTCACCTTGACCCGCAAAGAACCATCAGGATGACAACAACAGGGAATCATCAATTCTTGTAAACGCCGACAAATGCGCCAGCGATCGCACAAAGGAATCTGCAAAACTTGTTCACTTAAGGGGTCAGAACTGTTAGGTGGGAACATGATTAATGATCCTTGGTTAAAAGTTCTTTGTCCTGGGTTGGAGTCTTCAGGATTTGCAGTTGTTGTTCTAGTAGTTCGATGCGGGAAAGTAAAGACTTAATTACAGTCGCTTGTTCGTCGGGTAGTTTTCCGTGTTCTAGGGGACAGACATTAGTGCTTTCTTTACGGGAGACGATGCGACCGGGAATCCCCACCACAGTAGAATCGGCGGGGACATCGCGTAATACAATGGAACCTGCACCAATCCGCACGCGATCGCTAATGTGAATATTGCCTAACACTTTCGCACCCGCACCCACGACGACATTTTTACCCACAGTGGGATGACGTTTACCGCTTTCTTTACCGGTTCCACCCAGAGTCACGCCCTGATAAATCAGCGTCAAGTCTCCGACAATGGCAGTTTCACCAATCACCACACCCATACCGTGGTCGATGAACACACCCCTACCAATCTTTGCACCTGGGTGAATTTCAATACCTGTGAGAAACCGACCCAAATGAGAAATCAGACGAGGAATGAAACCCACTCTCCGACGGTGTAACCAGTGGGCGAGACGATGCAAACAGAGTGCGTGCAACCCTGGATAGCAAAACACCACCTCTAGCCAATTACGTGCGGCTGGATCGCGTTCAAAAATGATCTGAAAATCACTTAATAATGGCTCAAACAAACCACCAGAAAGTAAATTCGCCTTTGCTTTAGTTGCTGTTTTGCAATTCTTGATACTATCTAATGACTGTTGCATCGGTAGTGTCTGGTTAAAAAGCCATGTGCTATTTTTCTGCTTATATCAGGCGACTCCCAACAGGACAGTACAGTCAATGCCGATTGGATTTATTGGATTAATTACATTTGTACTCAAGTACCTCAAACCGTGATTTAAGGTAAATTTAAAATTTGTATTAGGGTAGGGGTGCTAGTGTTTAATAATGGGGGTTCTGGTGTTTTTAGGGTAGGGTTACAGAATTTTTGTACTCACTACAAAAAACTTTACCTGTAAGAGTTTGCAGCGAATTAGGCAAGTTATTTTGCAATATATTAAGTTGTACTCACTTGCTCGCAAAGATGAGGTAAAAGAGGTATCAAATCAAATATCTGTATACCCAGCTACGATTAATATTCTATTATTTGGATGCGTAAAAAACAGTCTTTCTTTATTTTGTCTTAGGCTTTATTGTCTGTGTGTAACTATACGTTTCTTAATAATTAGAGGCTAGAGGCTAGAGGCTAGAAAAGTAGGTTGGGTTAAGCGCAGTGCAACCCAACACAAGAAACCAAGGTTGGATAATTTTTGGTTTGAAAACAATCCCCAATCCCCAATACCTATGTGCTATGACAGGGTGACATAAATCTACCAAATCCATGAAACAGCAAAAAAATCTATTTAGCCATCTCACGGCGATAGAAAGAAAATACCTGTCATTCCCAGCACAATTGTTATTACAGCAAAACCTCCTACAAGGCAAAATCCTAGATTTTGGTTGTGGCTTTGGTAATGATGTAACAATTTTACGCCAAAAAGGATTTGATATTACAGGCTACGACCCTTATTATTTTCCAGAATTACCCAATGATAAATTTGATACTATAATTTGCTTTTACGTTTTAAATGTTGTATTTCCTGAAGAACAAGCTAATATTTTGATGGAAATATCACATCTATTAAAATCAGAGGGTACAGCTTATTATGCCGTGAGAAGGGATATTAAAAAAGAAGGATTTAGAGAACATTACGTCCATAAAAAACCTACATATCAATGTATTGCTAAACTTCCCTTTCAATCTATTCACCTAGATGAAATGCGGGAAGTATATAAATATATCCATTACAACCGCCAAAGAAATTCATCTAATTATTGTATATTTTGTAATCCCCATAGAAATTTAAAAATATTAACCGAATCAGCAACCGCTTATGCTATTTTAGATGGCTATCCCATCAGCAAAGGACATGCTTTAGTTATTCCTAAACGTCATGTCAGCAATTATTTCGACCTACCATTTAAAGAACAATCCGCCTGTTGGTTCATGGCGAATAAAGTACAAGAGATTCTCAAAACAGAATTTGCACCCGATGGGTTTAATGTCGGCATAAATATTAATCGAGAAGGCGGGCAAAATATCATGCACACCAGTATTCATGTCATCCCTCGTTACAAAGGCGATACCATTGGTAAAAGTGGCATCAGAAAAGTTATTCCCAAAATGAAATAACATAAATAAAAAGCTCGTAGTGAGGACTTTAGTCCTCTCTTTATTGTACTCATTCTTTTTCGTCTCCCCACAGCTTTAAAATCTTCTGAGCATAATTCCGCACTTCCTCATCTGGGTCATTTTTTGCTTTATCGCGCAACAGTAATAAAGTTTGGGAATGTTGAGGAAATTGCTTAATAATTATCTCCAATGCAATGCGCCGGGGGTTTTCGTTAAAGAAATCGCTATGCTTACAAGGGTCATGGACAGCACAATTGTAATAAATATCAAATAACTCAGGCTGACCTCTAAAATGTTTACCTAATGCTTGGATGGCTACACCTCGCACATTCCAACTATTATCATCAGAGGCGCGTTGTTGGAGGAAAGTTTTGGTTTGGGGGTCATCTTTGTAATTACTGGCTAATGCTTGGATAGCTGCACGTCGCACACCTGCACTATCATCATCAGAGGCGCGTTGTTGGAGGAAGGTTTTGGTTTGGGGGTCATCTTGGTAATTGCTGGCTAATGCTTGGATGGCTGCACTTCGCATATCCGAATCATTATCATCAGAGGCGCGTTGTTGGAGGAAGGTTTTAGTTTGGGGGTCATCTTTGTAATTGCTGGCTAATGCTTGGATGCCTGCACTTCGCATATCCGAATCATTATCATCAGAGGCGCGTTGTTGGAGGAAGGTTTTAGTTTGGGGGTCATCTTTGTAATTGCTGGCTAATGCTTGGATGGCTGCACGTCGCACATCATTATCATCATCATCAGTGGTGCATTGTTGGAGGATGGTTTTGGTTTGGGGGTCATTTTTGTAATTACTAGCTAATACTTGGATGGCTGCACCTCGCACACCTACACTATTATCAGAGGTGCGTTGTTGGAGGAGGTTTTTGGTTTGGGGGTCATCTTTGTAATTACTGGCTAATGCTTGGATGGCTGCATATCGTACACCTGGATCATCATCAGAGACGCGTTGTTGGAGGAAGGTTTTAGTTTGGGGGTCATCTTGGTAATTACTGGCTAATGCTTGGATGGCTGCATATCGTACACCTAGATCATCATCAGAGACGCGTTGTTGGAGGAAGGTTTTGGTTTGGTGGTCATCTGAGTAATTACTAGCTAATGCTTCGATAGCTGCACGTCGCACACCTGCACTATCATCAGAGGCGCGTTGTTGGAGGAAGGTTTTGGTTTGGGGGTCATCTTGGTAATTGCTGGCTAATGCTTGGATGGCTGCACTTCGCATATCCGAATCATTATCATCAGAGGCGCGTTGTTGGAGGAAGGTTTTAGTTTGGGGGTCATCTTTGTAATTACTGGCTAATGCTTGGATGGCTGCACTTCGCATATCCGAATCATTATCATCAGAGGCGCGTTGTTGGAGGAAGGTTTTAGTTTGGGGGTCATCTTTGTAATTGCTGGCTAATGCTTGGATGGCTGCACGTCGCACATCATTATCATCATCATCAGTGGCGCATTGTTGGAGGATGGTTTTGGTTTGGGGGTAATCTTCCCAAGTCGTTGCAATTGCTATAACTGCTTGAGTGCGGATTTCTCGAACTAGCTTAGTTTCATGATCAAAGAAGCTGTAATAATACCAAAGGTCATATTGAGTTAATTTTTTCAACTTCTCAAGTAATCCATTATCTGTAGTCGCAATTACGGAACGATTTCTCACTTCTGCAAGACACTTAGCCGCCAAAAAGAGGTTGATAAATTTTTCATTTTCACCATCTTGATTCATTAAATA
This sequence comes from Cyanocohniella sp. LLY, assembly GCA_022241785.1. Lineage (GTDB taxonomy): Bacteria > Cyanobacteriota > Cyanobacteriia > Cyanobacteriales > Nostocaceae > Cyanocohniella. The sequence goes on from JAKOMP010000117.1 coordinate 17,355, forward strand.
ATCAATAATTTCGCCAACAAATTCCGCCTCAATCATTCCTGCAATTAACAGCAATACTTCATGCCAAGATTCATCTTGCCAGTGATTGCCAAAAACTTCAGTTTTTAAATCCTCAATTTTAATACTACCTTTCTTCTCAAATCGCCAAACAAACTCCCAAGCACAAAAATATTCTAAAAATGTCCGATGCACAAAGGCATAATAATCTGCACCCAAAAAACATAACATAAAGTTACGAGTCCGCAGTTGATTAATCATCACCCGTGCAGCATCTCTAGGTTTTTCAAATTCTCTAGTTTTCAGATAATCAGTAAGAATTTCCTCCAAATCATCAGCACTAATTGAGTTACCAGTTAAACCTTTTCCACTGGTTTGCATATAATGAGCAACCTGACGCAGCATTGCTTGTTTATCTTTATAATCTATAGTTTTAGGATCTAATCGCTTATCTTCCACTAAAGCGCGTTCTACGTCCCATTGGTGCAGCAGTACCCGAGATGCTTGATTATAAAGTTCGGCTCTATCTCTTGGCAGTTCTTGGTTACGATTAAGAATTGCCATCATCGTCAACAGTAGGGGATTTCCAGCCAGTTCTGCGATAGATTTGGAAGTCTCAATTCCTCTTTTAAGTCGTTCCCGCTTTCTGATTTTATCTGCTTCATCGTTAAAAGTTAACTCATGCCAGCGATGAATAAAATCTTGAATTTGTTTTGGTGCTAAATCTTGCAAAATAAAGTGGCGAAATTCAGCATCACGTAACTTTTGTGGTTTATAACCAATGATGCGAGAAGTTACAATCACCTGTACATTTGGATATTCATTAGTAAAACGATGAATATCGGTAATTACATCCTCTCGCTTCCCAGGATCAAATACTTCATCTAAACCATCAAACATCACCAAGGCGTTACCAGATTTTAGCTGTTCATTTAATTGATTTTGATTTAAGTGATAAATTGCACCGCTACATTTATGGAAAAATTCTAAAAAGTTATGACACTCTTGATCCTCCCGTCGCCGCATATAAGTGCGTAACTCAATGAGTAACGGAATTGGCTGTGTAATAACATTATTTAAAGGTGTTTCTGCCCAAGTTAAGGCGAGATATTGCAATAATGTAGACTTGCCTGAACCTGGATCACCTAAAATTACAGTATATTTATAATTTTGCTTTTTATTGATAACATCTAAGACAGAAATTATGGGTTGCTCTAAATAAATTTGTTTATGGCTTTTTGATTCTTCTAGTTGCAGTTCTGCTTCTATTTGATCACTTTCTTGCAGTCGTCTAAAATGTTCTTTAGGTAGTTCGTGAATTTGTGGTAAAAATTTATCAGTTTCTCGGACATTTTGAGCGATAAACATCTGCCATAACTTGAGTTCGTTATAGGCATAACCACTAGTATCTAAACTATCTAACTTTAGCTTACCATAGTACTCACGTAGTCCTTCTTGATAAGTTTCTAAATCAAATGCTGGGATAATCCCGACTATTTCTGTTGTGTTTGCCCGGATTTGGTCTAGATTTTGAGAATCAAGAATCGCTCTTAGTTCAGGATTTTCTAAAATAATTGCTTTAACTTTTTGCACATATTTTTTACCAATACGTCTCCAGTTAAAATCATCTGGTAATGAGCAATCAGGATTAAGTTTATTCCAAAATTGTTGTAATTTACTTGTATCTATAGTTTGTTGTTCATTCTTAAAAGCACTGCCCAAAATTGCTTTAACATCTGGATGTTTAAGAAATGTCTTTATCGGCTGTGTATACTTTTTGATTTCATTTTCGGAAAGTTCACCATCTTCTAAATCTTGCTGCATCAGTTGCAAAAATTCTGCCAGCGCCATGACAACAGCTTTTTGTAGTGGTTCTTGCTTAAAGGGTGCAGTTACAGCATTATTAAAAATATGTTTGAAAAAATCTTTAGCGTAATCTTTAAATAATTCTTCTACAAATTCTTGGTTAAGAATAGTCTTAACTAAAAATCCGACACTTTTTCCCAGCACCCAGGCAGTGAACCATTTAAGTATCATACTTGTATCTGTTGATATTTTAATTACAAGTATATACACCACATTGAGTGATTTGCCTGTTTTTCAGAATTATTAAGGTTCGCGTAGTGTGCGCGTAGTTCATACCACAGAGACTCAGAGTACATGGAGAAATAAGGAACGGAGAAATTGATTTAACTTTTCATGGTTAGGACTTACGCACTCGCTACGAAAATCAAGGCTTTGAGATTGCTTCCCTACGGTCGCAATGACGAAAATACGTGGTTGGTTACGTAAGTCCTGATGGTATCTGGAAAACCTCTCTCTAAATCTCTCTCCTGCGAGGAGAGAGACTTTGATTTGCTGGCTTGGAAGTTAGATTTTTCGTGGACTTTTCCACATGAAGTGAGAAGTTAGAGAGGTTGATGGCGTTATGGCGTTAGGGTTTTGAGGAGTTTTTATTTGGAAGTTCCCAATATTACAATCAAAATTAAAAGTATTACAAAATCTAAACCGCGACAATACCAATAGGTTAGAATTTATTTTTATTTATCAATCTGCTCAATTCATCATCAATCAAAGTATTTAGCGCCGCCATAGCCTTAAATAAAATTAGGAGTGATGTTGTGTTCGATTCAGGACAAATCTTGCAAGAACGATATCAACTGCAACAACAGTTAGGAAATACGATCGCAGGTCGTCAAACCTGGCTGGCGGAGGATTTAAATCATGCAAATCATGAGTTAGTGATTGTGAAACTTCTGGTTTTTAGTGCTGAACTTCATTGGGACGATTTAAAATTATTTGAGCGCGAAGCCCAAGTATTAAAAAATCTCAATCATCCGCGGATACCCCGCTACCGTGATTACTTTTTAGTTGATCAGCAACCAGGTTCAAGTTGGGAGCATCCCAGTTTTTTGCAAAGAAGGCGAAAATCAGTCAGGATAAGTAAGACGAGTGTATYTACTTACCGATGACCCCAGAACAAAAGCAAGCTCTTCAAGAACATATTCAGGCGATCTCTAAAATATTGTACGAAGATACGTCAAAAGAAAAGCTCACAAATCTTGCAGGAATTGAAGAAGCAGTGCGGAGTCAAATGCAGAAGCATGTCATGCC
>JAKOMP010000237.1 GCA_022241785.1 Cyanocohniella sp. LLY
TTTTACCTGATAATTGTAAGCATTTTCTGTAGTTACAGCTTAATTTATATCGCTAAATTAATGTGATTTCAACGGTTAAAAAAAGGCAAAAAGCTTTCTAGATATGGATTTGCTCAACTGAACATTCCAGCTTTATCAAATACGAGTGCTTAATAACAACAAACTTCTATAACTACCAAAAATTAATGATAATATTTATCAATTTTTGGATCTATATCATATCCCGGAAAAATATCTAGTACCTCTGAGGCTTGTTCTAGAGGAAAATGCCAGCTTTTATCTGCTCTAGACAAACGCCATCCTGGAATCAACTTTGCTTGGTGTTGATAATTCTCAAACTCATCTTTGGGTATGTGAACTACAATATATCTCCCTTTTAACTCGATGCGACGTTCAGGTTTTTCTTTTATATCAGTATTTAAATCTGATGAATTATGATTTGAACGTTTAGTTGTATCTATTGTTGTAAATCGAGGACATACCCAATTACTAGATATTGTTGGCCATCCCATATCTAAAGCTTTTGGACAAATAGTGTGTAGGGTGAATTTACAATCAATTAATTGCAATCCCATTGTTTCTACTTGTTTTAAGCCTTGTTGGAGAATAGAGTTATTTTCAAACTCGATAATCTGATGACATTGAACACACACAATATGGTGATGATGGGTAGAGATG
>JAKOMP010000118.1 GCA_022241785.1 Cyanocohniella sp. LLY
TTATCTGATTTTACAACTTGTATCTGTTCCGAAACAATGGGGTGAAAAGATATTAGATAAATTCCGCTATCTTCAAGCTTGCATGTGTCAACAAATCAGTTATGTTCACTGGATGGAAGATATTATGAAATGTTGATATTTTGTCCTTAATAAGACTACTATACTTGAATATGTAAAGTTTTATAACGACATTCAACATTTCTGCCCCACTCCATACTATGAATTCCATTAAGCGAGTTTTACCCAGGTTTTTCATAATTATTTGTCTGCTAACTCTCTTGAGTATCGCTTTACAAGTACAAGTTACTTCTCATACTTCTATATCAAACTCAGAAATGGCTGTTTCTCAAATAACTGTTGATGACACCAATCATGATCAGCAAATTACTTTGGAAAAAAGTAATATTTTGATTATCAAACTGTTAGCAAACCCAGGTATAGGCTACGGTTGGCAAATTATCAAAAACGATGCAGACAAACTTCAACCTGTAGGAGATTCGGTATTAGAACCATTAGAAGAGGAGGCACCAGGAGCAACTGAAAAACAGGTTTTCCGCTTTCTAGCAAAAGATATAGGCTTCACTTGTGTGGAACTCCACTATTTACGCCCCTGGGAAAGTAATGTTCCTCCTCTGAAAACTTACCGGCTCAATGTGCAGATTCGTTAATCGGCAAGAGTCAGGATTTCTACACCATCTTCTGTCACGGCTAAGGTATGCTCACATTGGGCGGATAGTTTGCGATCGCCTGTGACAGCCGTCCAACTATCATCGAGTACTTCGACTTCCCAAGTACCTTCGTTAATCATGGGTTCAATGGTAAAAACCATCCCTGGTCTGAGACGCTTGCCTTTACCGCGTGTCCCATAATGGGGAATATCCGGCGCAGTATGAAAAATATTACTAATGCCGTGTCCGACAAAATCTCGCACCACAGAAAAGCCTTGAGATTCAGCATATTCTTGAATTGCTGCTCCAATGTCGCCAATTTTGGCACCTGGTTTGACTTCGGCAATACCTAAGCGACGGCATTCTTCGGTTACTTCAACCAACTTTTTCGCTGTGGGGGAAGGTGTACCGACAAAAAATGTTTTGGATGTGTCACCGTGGTAGCCTTCCACAATCAGCGTCACGTCAATGTTGATGATGTCACCATCTTTGAGTATCTGCCTGTTATTAGGAATACCGTGACATACAACCTCATTCACACTAGTACAAATTGACTTGGGATAGCCTTTATAACCTAAAGGTGCGCTTTTTGCTCCATGAGCTTGCGTCCAACGTTCGGCTTCATCGTTAAGCTGAAGAGTCGTCACCCCTGGCTTCACCATTGGTTCGAGATGCTGTAATAGTTGCGCTGCCAAGCGTCCTGCTTGACGCATTTTATTAAGTTCTCTTGTGGATAAAATAACAATTGGTTCGGTTTTCATTAACTTTCGGCTAACGTATCTGTCATAAATATAGTGAACCCTGTCTGTGCAGCTCTTTGAGCAGCATCAGCAACTTTGAGGGTGTACAGGCTCTCCTCTGGGGTAACGTACAAATCAGAGCCATGCAAAAGATGATCTAACACCATACTTGTATCTTTAGCAAACAAACCCCGACGAGTACCAACCTCTATGGGTGTTTTTTCCTCTGCCTGAATTAAAAATCCAGTATTGCCTTCAAAAATTAAACCCCCCTTTTCGCCGTGAACTTCAAATTTCCGTTCTGGGTGCCAAATAGTTTCGCCTTTGCCATAAACTACTTCTGCTAACAGTCCACTGTCAAAGCATAGTTGACTATTACAAAAACAGGTTTGGTAGTATTCATCTTCTGTTTCCCAATATCTTTGGTGACAGTTAACTGTAAAAACTTTACCAAACAAATCGGTGAGTCGATGCAATCGGGAAAGCGCACCAATTAAAGGAAAACCAAAAAGTTGATGATTATAAGTCCACTTACGCGGTGCAGGATGCTGAGGATTGATGGTGCTGTAGGAGACATAGAATACATCGCCGATTTTTTCTATGTTTTGCTTTAAGGCTTGATGTAATCCGCCTAAGAGTTCGATATGTTCAACGTGCAATAATTTTTTTTGCGCTTTGGCTAAGGCAAGAATTTCTTCAGCTTCCGTGACATCCACAGCTAGAGGATACTCAGTAACTACGTGTTTTTCCTGTAAAAGGGCTGCCTTAGCGATCGCCCCATGATCACGATTAATTGTGGAAATCACCACCAAATCTACATCTTCGCGCGCTATTAATTCCTGCCAAGAACTCACTGCTTCAGTGTGGTATTCTTTCGCCAATGCTGTCGTAATTTCTGGTCGATGTCCGGCGATGGCTACTAGCTGCGATCGCTCATCACAAACTAGTGCCTCTGCGCGGAGTTTTGCCGCATATCCAGTACCAATCAAACCCACGCGCACTTTTGCTGTTTCCAAAGCTGCCTCTGAATTATACATGATCCTCAATGGTTCTATTTTTGACCATCACACGTCTAGAATATGGCAAATACTTTGTTCATTGGTAAGCCACTTTCAGTTTAGGGACATCCAAACATTAAATTACTCAATTACTGGATCAAATACGACTGTCAAATTTATTCTCCCCCTGCTCCCTATTCCCTACTCCCTACTCCCTACTCCCTATTCCCTACTCCCTACCTACCCCAGCTATGGGATATTTACACTCAGGAAATTCATGGTGGTACTAGACATTTTCCTGATACACTCCCCTGTGATGCATCTGAAAAAATTTTCGGTGTTGCTTTTCCCAGTCTTCACTCTGACAAATCAAGCAGCTACGAATAACTATCAACTCCCTCAATATCCTCTGTAATTTTTTGGCTGCATCTACGTTTTATTTTTAACGCATCGTTTTTACACATCAAAGCGTGGTGAGGCTGATAAATGTATAAAAAAAACTTATTGTTATTTACTAACTAAACTTCATTACTAATCGCGGACGATTTAAAGTTATAACCTGGAATTTTTCTCGTAGTATCAGAATTGAAGCAAGTTTAATTTAACAGCTAATCCATAAGGGAGGCTGTAGAGATTGCTTCAGGATAACTTATACTGCCGTTTGCAAAAGAGAGGATTACGGAATGGCTACTTTTAAAGTCACACTGATCAACGAATCTGAAGGATTAAACCAAACCATCGAATGCGACGATGATGTATATATTCTAGATGCTGCTGAAGAAGCGGGTCTTGACCTACCCTACTCTTGCCGTGCTGGTGCTTGCTCAACTTGTGCAGGTAAAATCAAAGGCGGTACCGTTGACCAGTCTGACCAATCTTTCTTAGACGATGATCAAATTGAAGCTGGATATGTATTGACCTGTGTCGCTTATCCAACTTCTGACTGTACAATTGAAACCCACAAAGAAGAAGAACTCTACTAGGAGTTAGGTGTGTGAATTAACCATCTCTTTCTCTTTCTTGCAAGAGTTACTAGCGATTTAGTGGGGGTGTAAGGCCTTGCACCCCTCTGTTTAAAAAACCGGGTTTTTGTCCCAGGGATCATTAAAATTCCTTGAGGTACTGCCAAATAAAAATATCCACAAATTTCTTGTGGTGCAGGTATCTTGCCCGGTAATCAGTAAAGACTGGCAAAATGCTAATACCACAAGATGGGATAATTTATTTGCTGATGTTCCTTCTATACCCAAAGTAGCAAAAACCCTGTTTCTCCGATTAATCAAACATCGATTGAAATCTGATTGAACTCTGATTGAACTCTGATAGTTTTAAAACTTGACATTGTTGCTGAGATTTTGAATTTCAGTATCGGGATAATAAAATTGCAAAATTTTCGGATTTGACCAACCTAGCTTGGCTAAATTTTGGGCTCCAGTTTGACTTAAGCCTACTCCATGTCCGAACCCACCACCAATAAACGCATATCCCCAGATATCAGGTTTGCCTTTGTTGAGGGGTTCTATGTAAAAAAGTGTACTAATAGGAGCTGCAAAGGCGCTACGAATTTCGTCTTTCTCTAGAGTAAAAATGCCGAGATCCGTCTTCACCGCCATTTCCAGAATACGTCCACTTCTACTACGCTTAACTACAGACATAGCCTCTAGGGTGTTAAATTTGGCATAGGGGCTATTTTTGATAGTCAAGAATTTTTGTAAGAGCTTGGTAATATCCTCTACGGGAGTTTCCCTATGCCAACGGAAGGTATTCCAGGCACTTTCATTAAATCCTTCTTTGCGATTAATAAATTTGCGAAAGTTGGTTTCATCCGCTAAACTCTGCTGAGATAAGTTCCAAAAATTAGTAGCAGAGTCTACTACTGGGCGTAAATAAGGACGATCTTCACCATTCCAGACATCGCTAAAGTAAGCGGTAACGCCCCCAGTTGTGGAAGAATACAGAGCATCTACTAGCTGATTATTATAAGTTAATACCATGCCCTTGGTGGCAGCGATCGCCCTGTCGGTATTAGGACTTGTTCCACTCAATCCGTAATAAACTTGGCAATGTGTATCCGCACACAACTGATAGTTATCTATGGCAAAGCGACGTAAATTCCTCAAAGCATAAGTCCGGGCGATAACTGCTTGGGCTTCTACGGCTGCTGCTGGCGCATTGGTGCCAATTTCGTGAGGAACTACCCCGCGCAAATAGCTTTCTAAAGGGACTTCATTGACTAAAGTATATGTACCGTAAGCATTTGGCTGTAAAGTCAAACGTCCTGGGTAAAGACGAGAAGTTTCCAGCTTTTCGCCCTTCTTCACCTGAATCAAGTTTTTATCTGTACTAATTTGTAAATCATTGGGGCTGTAGCGGTTACCGTTGACTTCCCAACTGACTCGCGGCACTTGTGACAAAATTTTGGTGTCGATATATGCCATTTCCTTGCCAGCAGCTTGCACACTCTGGAATAACAAGCGTCGCAGTAAGGGCGTATTATAAACATCCCGTTTAGCCCAAACTTGCCAACGTTCTGGCTGGGCTATTTCTACCTGGATTCCCTGAGAACGCCACTTTTCGGCACTGTCTTCTGCCGTTTCAAAGGTACGGTATGTACCTAAAACCACAACCTCCTCCACCTCAGGTTTAGCTAAAGGTTGCATCACAGTTTGCAGCTTGATGGGGTTTTGGGTGACTAAAGTTTTTTGCTGGTTGCCTGCTGTAAATTTTAGCGTTAAGCGATCGCCTGTTGTGGGTTCTAGTTGCATCTGATATTGGGGATTCTCGCCCAGTCGCTGCACAACCCCCACTCTCAGTTCTAAATCCTGATTTTTGCTCTCAATGGCTGAGGCACCTGTTAGCCCCAATACACAAAATGTCGTCAGTACTGTGTAAGAAAAACGCCAGAATGTAAATTTCATCATTATCTGATTCTTACCCTCTGTACCTTGGGGCTGATTTTTCCCTTGCTTTGTAATGCGGTGCTGTTGTCGCATGAATGCTCCAATGATACCGTTACCTATTTTTACTCAAAAATCACTTGCAAAACGAAGTCATAATGAGTATGATTTATTTAAAGACACAAAACAAACTAGTTCAGTCAATTCCTGATGTGATCATGAGAGTTCAAGAAATTCCCTTGAATCAAATCAAACGCCCACTACCCCGTGCCAACGATCCCCATAAAGTCCAAACCTTAATGGAATCGATAGCCACCATTGGGCAGCAAGAACCAATAGATGTCCTAGAAGTAGAAGGACAGTATTATGGCTTTTCAGGTTGCCACCGTTATGAAGCTTGCCAACGCTTAGGCCAAGAAACCATTCTCGCCAGAGTAAGGAAAGCGCCACGTAGTGTCCTGAAGATGCACTTAGCATGAGTTAATAGATTTTAGCTTTGTGATTTGGCATTGCAGATCCGTGAAATTCAAAATTAGCCGCTAATAGTTAAGCTACTTCACTAAAACATATAACCAATAGGGAGAAAAATATGTCATCTCAAGCAACAGTCAAAACCATAAATATCGGCATTGATGAAGAAAGCCGAGCCAAAATTGCCGAAGGGCTATCTCGCGTGTTAGCCGATACCTATACACTGTATCTAAAAACTCATAATTTTCATTGGAACGTCACAGGGCCAATGTTCCAAACCTTACACCTAATGTTTGAGACTCAGTACACAGAACTAGCCTTAGCCGTTGATTTAATTGCCGAAAGAATCAGAGCGCTAGGCTATCCCGCCCCCGGAACTTACAGCGAATACGTCAAACTAAGTTCAATTCCCGAAACCCCTGGAGTTCCCAAAGCTAAAGAAATGATTAGCTTACTGGTGGAAGGACAAGAGGCTGTAGTTAGGACTGCACGGTCAATTTTCCCAGTCTTAGAAGAAGTCAACGACGAACCCACCGCCGATTTATTGACTCAACGGATGCAAGTTCATGAAAAAACTGCTTGGATGTTGAGAAGTTTGCTAGAGGGGGAGTAGGGAGTAGGGAGTAGGGAGTAGGGAGTAGGGAGTAGGGAGTAGGGGACAAGGGGAAGTGATTTTTCTATTGATGATGGACGAATGACTAATTACACTGAGAAGTTGCAAAATTTAATGCAACGTGTAAATGTTTCTAGTTTTAAAGCGCTGAGTCGTGATGCTGGTGTTTCAGAACGCCAAATTTTGCGGTTGCGACAAGGCAAACTAGAACAGATGCGGGTGGAAGTGCTACTTAAATTATCGCAAGTGTTACAAGTTTCCTTGAGTGAATTAGTCGAAACGTTTTCCCCAGTCCCTATTGCTCCTGATTCCCAGGCCCCAGTACCTACCCATCAAGAAATTGCAAATCTAAAAACAGAATACCAGCGATCGCTCTTACAACTGCAACAGCAGCGAGAAGCGTTACAACAAGAATTCCAGCAGTCGAGTTTGCAACTACTGGAATCTTTATTATTACAATGGCCCACAGCAGCCCAGAGAGCTACGGAAAATCCTCAGCTAGCAGCGGTTAAAATTGTGCCTTTGGTACAGAAGCCTTTAGAAAAATTATTACAAGCCTGGGGAATAGAAGCGATCGCCCCCGTAGGATCAGAAGTATCATATAATCCACAACTGCACCAATTAATAGAAGGTACTGCACAACCAGGTGATCTAGTAAAGGTGCGCTACATCGGCTACCTGCAAGGCGACAAACTACTTTATCGAGCCAAAGTTAGTCTAATTTAAAAGAATATGTGGTTTATTGTTAAAAATAATACTGGCCATTGTCGAATTGTCTCTAGCGACCAAATTCCAGAAGATAATGCGGAAATTCTAGAACAGTGGGGGCCATTTACTTCTTCCGAAGAAGCGATCGCCCACCGCGTAGGATTGATCAGGGCTGGTAAGTGTCAACCCCAATAAATGCCCCAGTTTAAATCATTGTTGATATCGGGCGATCGTGTGCCTAAACCTTAGTAATAGCTAGGGAATTGCTACTCTACAAAAGAACCCTGGCTTTTATCAAGCCGCAAGTGTTGTGGAGGGGTCTAAATCCACGTTACAACACGTAATTTCGTATAGCCTAGCGGCATCCTTGGGCTGCTATTGCGAATTGGTTTAATGGTTCTGATTGCTGATTGCTAAAGTAGAACGAGATACTATATTTTTGTCATCTAAACTATATTTGTTGTAATATTGCTGACTCTACCATGCTTGATGTAAATAAAATTTACCTGCAAGTGTTAGTGAAACTGCTGCAACGGGAAAACTTAATATGCAGCTTCAGATGGTTTTTGCCACCAGCCTGAGTCTCTGTATATAGTATTAGAAATTTCTCGTAAAAGGAGGTACAGAAAAGGTTGGCAAGTAAGAAACAACTCTGTGACACCAAAACTGAGTATGTAAATTCCACACCATTAGAGCAATTAGCAATCTGTACAAGCTATTGAAACAAATTACGGTGAGTAAATATTTTGACACTCAGCCGTCACTTAGTCCAACAGCCTCATTGGTCGAAATTCTTTGCTCTGATATTACCGGAAGAGTCAGGATAGAAGATATTAGGGGGTAAGGGGTAAAATTATCCCTACCATAGCGGTTTCAGGATTCCTAAATTTGTTTATGGAAAAGGAAAAAAGGTTTTATTATGCCTACGGCACGCTGCGCGAACAAGATGATTGCACAAGAAATAATGCGTCCTTAGTTTAGATTTCTGTAAATATACTGATAAAATAGCGTCCCATGCTACTTATCCTCTGCTTCCTTTCATCTTTAATGACTCGTAAATATTCCCATCTGATCAGATTATTCTTTATTCCACTGCCGTTGCAGCAGGAAAGCGGTGCATGAAATCTCAAGCAAACAGTAAGCCCAAAATTTTGGTTGTTGATGATGAACCAGACAACCTTGACTTGCTTTACCGCACCTTCTATCGCGACTATAAGGTGTTGAGGGCCACCTCTGGCCCGGCGGCATTGGATCTGCTAGCGCAAGAGGGAGAAGTATCAGTTATCATATCCGACCAACGGATGCCGATCATGAGCGGTACAGAATTCCTCAGTCTGACAGCAACTCAATATCCCGATATTATCCGAATTATTTTAACTGGTTACACTGATGTAGAAGACCTAGTAGAAGCCATCAACGCTGGTAAGGTCTTTAAATATGTTACTAAACCCTGGGAAGCGGAAGAACTTAAAGCAGTTGTCCGCCAAGCCCTCGACACTCACAATGTTCTCAAAGCCCGCACCCGCGAACTGACACGTACTCTCCGTCAAGAATCACTGCTGAACACAGTCACTAATACCATTCGCAGTGCTTTAGACTATCGGCAAATTTTACAAGCAATTGTCGATACCGTTGGTCATATGTTGGAGGTGGATGTTTGCCTATTACGTCCCTTTCAAGATGGACAGTTAGTAGATGAAGAATTCATTTACCAAAACACTCCCCAGGAGAAAGTTGAGGAAAATATTGCTGTTTCATCCCTTTTAGCTCAAACTGTTTGGGAAACCCATGAAGTTCAGGTAATTTATGATGTCGCCAATGATGCGCGCATCCAAGGAGAAACGCCCGAATTACAGCAACGAGCCGAGGCTTTTGCTACAGCGAATATTTGCTCTAGTTTAGTAGTACCTTTAATTTGCCAACAAGAGTTGATGGCAGTACTGGCGCTGCATCAGTGCGCCCAGCCCCGCTTTTGGGAGCAGGATGAGGTACAGCTAATATTGATGGTAGTAGATCAAGCCGCTTTAGCATTGTCTCAAGCTTATGCCTACGAACAGGTGCGTGCCTTAGCCAAGCGAGAAGCTTTAATTAATACCATTACAACGGCAATTCGTTCTAGCTTAGATCCTGAAGATATTTTCGCAGCCATCACACAACAATTGGGACAAGCCTTACAAGTTGATGGCTGTGTGTTGTCTTTGTGGACTGAGGAAGATGAGTTTGTCCATTGTGTAGGCTTGTATGATAGTTCTCAACATACTGATCATTCTCTCTTAGCCGCAGACAATATTTTAAATAATCATCATCACCAGAGCAATCAGGAATCACCAGAATCCCGCACCTTTCAAAACAATCCCATTTTTCAGGAAATTTTGCGGACACAAGAGCCAGTGGTAATTACTGATATGAGTGATTATTCTCTAGTAATCCAAGGTTGTGATTTGCCTTTGAAAATGCCAGCGCGATCGCTCATGCTTGTACCCCTACTGGCTGATGGTAAATGTATCGGTAGTATTACTCTAAGTGAAAGTAATAAAATACGCAAGTGGTTGTCATCTGATATTGAACTAGCAAAAGTAGTCGCAGCCCAAGCCGCCATCGCCGTGCAACAATCACGTTTATACCAAAAAACTCGTGAGCAAGCCGAGCGCTTGTTACAACTAGACAAACAAAAAACCGAGTTTTTCCAGAATATTTCCCATGAATTTCGCACTCCCATTACCTTAATTCAAGGGCCTTTAGAATCAGCAGTCAGTACTGGTGAAGGACTATCTCATGAACAAAGTGCGATCGCTCTACGTAACTCCCGCCGTCTATTACGACTGGTAAACCAATTACTAGATTTGCAACGCCTAGACGCTGGACGAATGCAGCCAAAATTCCGTCCTTGTGATTTAGTCGAATTTGTCAGCCAAATTATCCAATCATTCCGTCCCTACTGTGAAAAAAAGGGACTAATTTTAGTTACTCAAATGAGTGCATGTCCTACGGTTTACCTAGACATGGAAAAATTTGACAAAGTGGTTTACAACCTGCTGTCAAATGCCATGAAGTTCACACCTGATGGTGGCACCATTAGCGTCAAACTGCTATCGACAGAAAACCATTGTCAATTACAAGTCCAAGACACAGGAATTGGCATTATTCAAGAACAAATTCCCCAACTATTTGAGCGCTTCCGTCAAGCCGAAGGTTCAGCAAATCGTTCCTATGAAGGCAGTGGTTTGGGTTTAGCCTTAGTTAAAGAATTAGTAGAACTACACGGCGGCAAAGTCACAGTAGACTCAACCTATGGAGAAGGCACAACCTTTACTTTATGGCTAGTCACTGGCAATTCTCACTTACCACCAGAGCAAATACTAGAAACTCCTGTTGAACTCAATACCAGTCGCGCTAGTGTGGAATTAGCGGATTTAGAACTAGTAGAATCAACGACAGATACTATTGAAATTATTACAAAAGAAATATCATCTAATTCTGACACACCGCAAGCAATACACAGCACACAGCACTCTATCTTAGTTGTAGACGACAATCCAGATTTGCGAACCTATGTATCTGATATACTCCGTCGCCACGGTTATCAAGTGATCACAGCTCGTAACGGATATGAAGGATTCGGTAAAGCCCAGGAAAATACACCCAGCTTGATCGTCACTGACTTGATGATGCCCTTGGTGACAGGACTAGAAATGATTCAGATGATCCGTACTGAAAAGAACCTGCAAGGAACACCAATTATTCTCCTCACAGCGAAAGTTGATGAAGAAACCCGCATCGAAAGCACAGAACATGGTGCAGATGCTTATTTAGCTAAACCATTTAATGACCGGGAACTTCTGGCAGAAGTGAGGAATCTCTTAGCCTTGAAGGCCAATGAACGGCGGGTTGTGGAGTTAAATACTTACCTTACTGAATCAGTATTAAAACGCTTTTTACCGACTGCATTGGTGCAAAAAGCCGCAGCCGGCACTTTAACACTAGATTTGCGACCAGAACCGCGCTTAATCACAGTTTTATTTAGTGACATCGTAGGTTTTACTCAGTTAGCAAATACCCTAAGATCCCGACGAGTAGCAGAATTGCTCAATGAATATTTAGAAGCCATGACCAAAGTTGTCTTTGAAAATGGCGGCACTGTCGATAAATTTATGGGAGACGCTATTTTATCTTTATACGGCGCACCAGAGGAACTCACCCCCAATGAACAAGTGCGCCGTGCCATCAGTACAGCCAGAGCAATGCAAAGCTCACTTACTCGATTAAACCAGCGCTGGCAAGACCAAGGACTTTTTGAAAGTCATACCCATAAAGGCGTACAGTTTCGCTGTGGTATTCACCAAGGCACGGCAGTTGTGGGGATGTTTGGTAGTGCTGAACGTGCCGATTATACAGCTATTGGGCCGAGCGTTAACATAGCAGCTAGATTACAGGCTGCCGCTGTTCCCGGCACGATTCTGGTTTCTGCCGCCGTGGCAGATTATTTACAGGACGAAGAAATTATTAAAGGTAGTCCATTAAAGCTCAAAGGAGTAGATGAAACAGTTTTGACTTTTGCTGTGACACCAGAACTGATGGCCAATCGTTAAGATAAAAGCTGGATTTCATAGCACGAGCAATGAGCAAGAACACCGAATCATATCTGGGTTCAAATATGACACCATCGGTTACAGACAAAACTCCTATTTCCCCCAAAGTCTGGAGGAGACACACTGATCCACCAAGTTTGTGGGTTGCTGTAACTATAGGGTCAGTTTCCTTGCATTTATTAGTTTTCTGGTTCATGCGCTCATCTGAGGGTTTTAAACCGTGGTTTCCCCAGCAAAGCCAAGCCTTTGTTCCCATTGAATTAATTGATATTTCTCCTCAGGAAACAACTCCAGAAATAACTCCCGAAACACCTAACTTACAAGCTCAAATAGTCTCTCCCAGTCCACCAACTTCAACTCAACAGTCTGCACCAGAACAGCTATCAAAAACTACCCCAGTCACACCCAATGCTCAGGAAACTGAGGTGATAGACTCTGATTTTAGTGTCCAAGAAGAGAGTACAGCTGATGCTCCTCAACCTGATACGGAAATATTTTCTGACAGAATAGCTGCAATGCCAGGGTTCACGCCCACTCCCACGCCGACACCGACACCCACGCCGACACCCATACCCACACCGACACCCATACCCACACCGACAATTCCAGTTGGTGATCTTCCTTGGAACCGTCGTCAGGAAGTAGAACTAGGAAAAGGCACACCACTACCGACAGATATTCCATCTATTCCATCAGAACAGCCACAAGTTTCTGATACTGAACCTGGAGAAACGGCAAATACACCAGAAGCAACAGCACCTACACCTCCTGGAGAAACGGCAGACACACCAGAAGCAACAGCACCTACACCTCCTGAGGAAACTGCAAATACACCAGAAGCAACAGCGCCTACACCTCCTGAGGAAACTGCAAATACTAGCTCAGAGGGAGGAGCGATCGCCACTGTTGCGCCTTTGCCTGAAACGGAAGTACGCCAGTTAATACAAGAGGGGAGATTGAGTCCAGATGGTCTACCCGATGTTCTAGCTATATACAGGGGCAGTAACACCAAACAACTAGACGCCACCTTTCAACCTGGTGCTGCTGTGCTTCAACCTGCACAGTTCCTCGTTAGCTTGGTAATTGATCAAAATGGCAACTTTCAACAGGCTACACTTTTAGAAATAGAACCAGTAAGTCTACAAAGTGAAAAAAGATTGTATGAGGAAGTCGCCAACGATATTTTCAGAAACGATAACTTTTTGCCAGCCCAAAATAATGATGGCTCAAAACCAGAATTGAGTAACCTGTTTGTACGCATCACGATTCAGCCCGTTAACAGCAACTAGTGCTAGAAAGAGTTTGAGCCTTATTTACTTTTCTTCACACAGTTTGGTTTTATTCATGGCTTTGCTAATTTGCCATGCAATGACTCGTTTTGTCGCAATCAGGTTAATTTCTTCAAGAGTCCCTTCTTCTTCAAAAAGGTCATCAAGAGATGAACCAATATGAGGATTTTTTTTCATCCTTGTGCCTCCAAATTTCCCTTGCGTTTTAAGATTTCAACCACTCTCCGCCTCGGAAACGCCAACGAGGAAAAATAATTCGCATCAGGCTTTGAGAAGAAATAAAAACTGCTAACCAAACACAGCTGTAGTGTATTAAAAAAGCTCCTATTGGTAGTTCTGTTTTTGGTATGGTTATGGGCAAGAATCCAATAACTTGTACCCCACAAAAGATAAACACTAATTCCCAAATGCCAGCTAAAAGTTGATAAGCTGCTGGCCAGTCCCTATCCCAGCGAACTTTTTGCAGATAGTCATACAGCACATCCCAACCTAAGCCAAAGATGGCAACATAGCCAAGTATCCAGAAATAAACTGAGTTAGCACCAGGGCCAATGATGCCCATTGCAAAGGGCAAAGATACTAAAACGCCTACAGTTGCCAGTAGTAATAAGCGCGTTTGCCAGCGACCAAATAAAGTTGGTGTCATCTGAGAACTGAAAAATAGATATATAAAAAAGATTACTGATTTGAGAATGTTGTTAGCTGTCCATCAAATTTAGCATGATACGCTTTCAATGGTTCCCAACTGATGACATCCTCTAACAAAGCTTGATAGCCCAGTGTATTCGGATGCAAACCATCTGTACTCAGGCGTTTTGTCCACCAAGTTTCACCACGCGCCATCCATTGATCGAAAATATCCAGATAGGGAATTTGGCGTTGACTACAAGCCAATTTAGTTGCTTCTTTATAACGGTACTGGTCGCTGTGATTGTAATAAAAACAATCGAGAAACGGCATTTTTGCCTGATCTACTGGTACCATGCCCACAAATAACACTGGACATAGTTGCTGTGCTTGGTCTAGTAAAGCAGCGATTTCTGATTCAAAAACTGAAAAATCTGTATAACTTTTGCCGTTGGGACGTGCTAACCGGGCTGAATCATTCACGCCCACGGATAGAATAATTAAATCAGGGACACGATTGCGGAGTTCACCCCGATGGCGAAATTCTACTTCTAGCCTTTGTGCTACTTGTTGAGTGCGATCGCCTCTCACTCCCAGATTATATAGTACATGCCCAGAGCTATCCGCTAACATCCACCACCGCCGCAGTTGTTCAACCCAACCGCCTCTTTCTGGGTCACCAAATCCGTAAACTAAGCTATCTCCCAGTGCAATAATCTTCAAAGGCTGACATTGGGTTGGTGCTACAGACAGCTGCATTGAGGAAGAAAGCTTGAATATTTGCATTTTCCAGAATATATTTTATATCTTTACAAGATTCTATACATTTCTACATCATTCAAGAGTATCTTTCTTTTCTAAAATTGTGCAAGCTTTACATATCTGCTGGGGAAGCGTTGACTAAGTAAGGTATTGGTGCATTCTTGCGGGGCCAGTTCCGGGAGAGGAAACGTATCAGCAAAGGCAAGGATATCAGCATCAGTACAACCCCAATCCACCAACTAGAACGCAATTGTTCTAAATCGTTCACAACTGAGGTAGTTGGTGATTCACTAGCAAAAAATCCCATGCTCACGGCTATTAAATTATTTACCGCATGGCAGACAATAGGCACAATCAGCGTGCGGGTTTTGATGTATAATACCCCCATGATGATGCCAAACATAGATAATCCCACGATATTGGCATGTAAAACTCCGAACAGTAGAGATGAAGTAATCAAAGCGGTGCGAATACCCCATTTAGCCGCCCAGCGCTGTAATATTACCCCTCGAAAAATAAATTCCTCAGCGATAGGTGCAACCACAACAGTTGCGATCGCCGCCAGTATATTGTTCAATAAAGGTGCTGAACTTTCTGGGTAAGGATTATTAGCAACTTGGCGCAACAATTCCTGAACAAAACCAGGCGCAACCCATGACAAAAGAGAAAACGATACTAAGTAGGCACTGAGGGAAAACAAGATTAATAAAAGAACTAAGCCGATAATTGGCCACCACTTAAAGTTGGTGGGAACATTGCCCACAACATACCAGAAATTAATTCTTAAACGATTAAAATCGGCTAGTATCCATAGACAAAGCAACCCAAAAATTAATATGTAGAGAATTAGGGGAATAACTTGATTATTCAAGGTTACACCACTAGCCGCCATTCCGAAACCTAATGCTATACCGAGAATAAAAGAGATGAGTAAACCCTGTAAGAACAAATTACGAACCTTGAGCTTGCGGAATGGATGATCTAAATTATCAGGTGTCATAAATATAAAAGTATTCCTTTCTTCTTTGGCGTAATTTGCGGTTATTTTCTCAATATTAAGTACATTTTTATCAGTAATTAGTATCAGAATCAACTAATATTAATTAATCCACAAAACAACTGATAGGGATATCCCCAATGTGCAAGTAAGTAAGTCGGCAAGAAAAAATCAACCTATGTTAAGCAATGTAAAATAATTAAAATTCATTTCGTAGTAATGGCTTAAGCCATTATTTGAGGACTAAAGTCCTCACCCTACGGGTTCGTTAGTCGCTCAGGGGGGAAACCCCCAAGACCGCGCTAACTCACTACAAACCTTTAATTATTTACTGGGTGACTGATTTAATACCCACGAACACCACTGCCCAAAAGAACTGACAGTATTTAAACGACGAACACCAGGCGCATGGGCGGCGGCGAGTCCATCAACAGCAACTAATGCCGAGTACTGCAAACCGAGGAAACTATCAACCGCAGCATAAGGGCCACCCAAAGTAATTGCCCCAGCCGCATACATTTGACCTTTGCCATTCCGCATTTCTGGTAACTCAAAATTATTAGCCACAACCAAGCGTCCCAAATAATTCAGGGGCAAGTCGTAATGTTTAACAAGATCCTCCAATAAAGGGCTTGCTTCCACCTTGGCATCTAGTCCGGTAGCATCAACAATAAAATCAGATGCTAATTTCATTTCTCCCAAGCCTTTTTCTTGGATATGAGTAATAGTGCGGTTTTGAGTATCCCGTTCCACACCCATCACTTCACCGAAAGTAATTTGATACCAGCCTTCACTTAAACCTTGTTCAGTAATCCGCTGCCAATCGTGACGGTCGGCAGTAGTAGTACCACCCCAATCAGCTAGTAAACGCTGGCGTTCATCAGGACTAGCTTGTTCTAACATAACGCGGAGTTCCCCGCCCCAACAAGCTTTCGGCCAGTTAAACGGCTGCAATTCGTAATGATTTTTGACAGAACGCTGGGATTTTTGAAATTTGTTGCCTTGGGGTTTAGGCGATCGCATCAAATGCAAAACTGTAATTTGACGATTTTGTTTTCTCGCTTCATAAATTCGCTGGACAATGCGCGAAGCCACAATTCCTCGTCCCCGAATCAACACCGTACCACCCTGTCGTTCCAGTTGCTGATAAACATGGTCGTGTGCTTCATAAGCATTTACAACTGACTTAAAATCTTGATATTTTTCTCTATAAGCTTGCAAATCTGGGAGAAACTGAATTGCTGGATACCCAGTAGCTAAATGTAAATAACGACTAACTAAAAAAGCATAATTTCCCGGCCCGCGAGAATAGGCTACACAATATCTGCCATCATCAGTTTTACGAATTGCCCTGACTCGCCCATAACGATAAATTTGATTCCAGCCAATGCGCTTTACTTCCCTATCTATAGAATTGAAGACATTAGCCGCGCGGGGTGTATAAGTTTCTGCAAAAGTTGGTTCAGCGAACACTTGCCATAAATACTGGAATGCTGAGTTTAACTTGCTTTGAGTCAAGTCACGCCATGCTTCTCGCAAAGCATAACTAGGCCAACCCCAAATATTATCAGGACAAGAATCGGAATTAGATCTCAATCTTTCATATAAGGGAATTTGCGAATTTAGACATAGGCGCTTATAACGTGCATATGGTTCTGCTTCTAATCCCAAAGCGACAATTTTGCTAGCATCTACACCACTAATTCTCAACAAATCAACCCAGATAAAACTCCCCAAACCAGCCCCTACTGCCAGATAATCACATTCATCCACTGGTAAACCTGTAGCGTGGAGTGCTTGCACCGCAATATATTCTGCCTGAAACGCTGGTGGCGGAAAATTGCTGCCCAAGGGCGTTAGCGGCTGGACAAGCGGCAAGCCAGGGTCAGGGACATTGGTATTAGGGTTAAATTGAATCGTTGACGGCGGACTGGTAACTTGGGTGGTGGCGTTGACATTAACCATCACCGTCATTATGTAGGGGCCAATTTGCAATGTATCTCCATTGGCTAAAACACTACGCGTTTGTTTATGGCCATTGACAAACACACCATTGACACTGCCTTGATCAACTACTACTAGCTGATTTTGTTCCCAATCAATTAGGGCATGATAGCGAGATACTTCATTACTATTAAGCAGCATCCTAGCCACACGCTGTCCCTGAAGTTCAACAGGTAATCGGGCAAATTCACGACCAAAAGCTATAGGCACACTCAACCTTGGTTCTCGCCTTTCCCCCGTAGCTGGATCTTCCCAACTTAATTGAATTTGTGGATTAGTCATTTTGTATTAATTATTCCCCCTCATCTTCCTAATGATTAGGTGCTACCAATACACTAGCTGCGGCCGCTAAAGATGTCCCGCACCAAGGACAGCCAATTTGCAGATTATCTGCTGGGGAAACTTTGTGACATTTGGGACACTCTAAGCCATAAGTACCTTGGGGGGGAACTGGTGGATGGTGATGATTTCTTGGTTGTACGGGTAATTGCTGGGGGAGGGAGTTGGTTACTTGTGGTTGTGGCGGTATCAAAATTGTTGCCGGAATATGGGAGATAGCAACTTTGGTAACTTGGAGTTGCGCTTGACCTAAATAGATAATACTGCCTTCGTATAAAGGCATTTCACCCTGGACTAATTGCTGTCCATCCACAAGGGGGGGATTAGGCGATCGCAAATTTCTGATATAAAAGTGTTGTTGCTGGGGGTGAAAAAATATTTCCACATGTAGACCAGATACAGTCGGGTTACTCAGAACAATGTCACACCGCAGTGGATCACGACCGATGCGGAAAGTACTGGGATTTTTACTAGGTTGTTGTTCATAAATGTGTTGAATTTTATCTTGGCCTGCATCGTGCCACTGTAAAGTTAGTGCATTCATTGTTCTAACTTGGGTAACTCGTATTTATTTAATTACTTCAATTTTTATCTGTGCGATTCCTAACACGATTGAGTAGGAGCAAGCAAGTATTTAGTACAAACTTCAACAAAATGATATGGAAGCTATTTGCTTGATCTCGCAGATGCCAATTTATCAGCAACACGTGTGGTTTCTGGTAGGCGATATTTTGGTGTGCAGCGTAATACATAGTCAATTGCTGTAGGTAAACTGACTTTATGCCCTATGGAGACATATACAGGTTTTACTCCTTGACGTGTTCTTAAAACTGCGCCAATAATTTCACCGTTATGTTTCAGAGGTTGCCAATTACCTTTAATGTCTGGCAATTCATCATGCTTGCCAATTAATAATGATTTTGCGACACCGATTGTCGGCATATCTAAGATAACCCCTAAATGACTAGCGATGCCAAGTCTGCGGGGATGGGCGATTCCTTGACCATCACACAAAATAATATCTGGTGTGATTTTAATCTTTTCTAGTGCATCGAGGACTGCCGGGATTTCCCGAAATGAGAGGAAACCGGGAATATAGGGAAACGAAGTCGGACGGTACGCTAACGTCGTCTCTATGACTTGCAAATCAGGAAAACTCAGCACCGCCACTGCTGCACGGCTAATAGTGCCATTGGACTCAAAACCCATATCCACACCAGCAACATACTGAACGGGTTGTTGGAGTTGATCTGATGGAATTACCTGATATCGCAAATTTTCTTGGATAGCTATAGCTTCCTCTAGGTTGAGAGGCCAAGCATGATGTTGATGAATCTTCATATTTAAATGGGGAATAAAAGCTGTATTTTTCCGCAATCTTGATTGGTAACTGTGTATCTACCGATGACATTAATTTTAAAATTTTTGTAGCTTTTAGAAAATATCGAGTCGTTTGTGTATCCATAATTAACGAAAATATCATTTTATTTAGGTGGAAAATATATGCGTAATATTAGCAGTACTACTGACAATAATCTTCAGTATGGATTTTATATTGCTGGAGGAATATTTATCTTAATTCTGGCATTTATGATTCGTCCTTTTGCCATTGTTAATGCTGGTGAAAGGGGCGTAGTTATGCAGTTTGGCAAGGTACAAGATCAGGTGTTAGATGAAGGACTACATCCTATTATGCCAATTGTCACATCAGTTAAAAGACTTAATGTTCGTGTTCAGCAAAATACTTTTAAATCTGATGCAGCTTCTAAAGACCTCCAGACAATTACTACAGAACTGGCAGTTAACTGGCATCTTGATCCACTCAAGGTAAATAAAATATTTCAACAAGTGGGAGATGAAAAACTAATTATCGATGGAATTATTACCCCTGCGGTATCTGAAGTTCTGAAAGCGGCTACTGCTAAAAATACAGCCGAAGAAGTAATTACTAAAAGAACGGAATTAAAACAAGAAATTGATAATCATCTCAAAAATCGTTTAGCAAATTACGGTATTATTATAGATGATGTTTCTTTAGTGAATTTTGCTTTTTCTCCAGAGTTTAGTAGAGCCATTGAATCTAAACAAATAGCTGAACAAGAAGCTAAACAAGCAGAATTTATTGCTCAAAAAGCAACTCAAGAAGCTCAAGCAGAAATTAATCGTGCTAAAGGACAAGCGGAAGCACAAAGATTACAAAGGCTAACTTTAACGCCAGATTTATTACAAAAGCAAGCCATAGAAAAATGGGATGGACGTTTTCCCACAGTTATGGGTGGTAATAGTTCAATACCATTAATTAATATTAATCCTAATAGTTTGGTTGGTGGAGAGAAGAAACAATAACAGGACTTACACAACCCATATTCCGCACCCTTGACTGTCACAATCGGTTATTACGGAAGTAAATTCATGAAAAAAGAGTAAAAAATTACATTTATCTCTTAAAAAACACATTTTGAATAGGAAAATTTATCAGATGTATTCTCAATAAGGAGCAATAAATAATAAGGGTGTT
>JAKOMP010000119.1 GCA_022241785.1 Cyanocohniella sp. LLY
ATCGGGGAGATTCAAGATTTGCTCTACAGGAAACTTCATCGTAAATACCTGAAAACTAACAATTTTATAATATAAATTATAATTTTGGTATTTTTACATAATGCTTAATATCTCTTAAATACTTGCCAAATCTAAATCGTAGGCATTATTGTCTTTAAATCATAGCCCTTATAATTCAGTTAATTTTCATAATCACCATAAAAGTAACCGAAGAACCATAAAACACAAGCAATTATTCTTATGAATGCTATTTCTACAGTTGAATTAAAAAGAACCTCTTGGCAAACTGCTGTCATGTTTGCTTTGGGCTTTTGGTTAAGTGCTAGCCTAGTTTTAGATTGGGTAATTATGCCTAGTCTTTATCTTTCAGGCATGATGAGCCAAGCAGGTTTTGCTACAGCAGGCTATGTGATTTTTTGGAATTTTAATCGCTTGGAATTATTATCTGCGGCTGTAGTTTTAACTGGCGTACTGGCTTTAAGCAAAACTATATCTCGTTGGCATCCTAGCGTTATTGTTTCTGGAATATTACTGCTGGCAATAGTTCTGTTGGATACCTATTTCTTAACTCCACAAATGTGCGCCGTAGGAACTAGTCTGAACTTATTTGGATCAGCCTCGGCAATTCCGACGGAGATGAATTTACTCCACAGTGGTTATTTCTTTCTAGAAGTAATCAAATTAGTGGCCGGTGGTACACTCCTAAACTGGTGCTGGCGACAGCAAGTTTAGAGACACTCTACATAAATATAGATGTAGCATTGATGGTTACAACAAAAGCCCTGATTTAATGTCGGGGCTTTTTATTTAAGGTGTTGGTTGAGAATCTGAAGATGTTTCTTCATTATTAAACCACAGCAAACGTGCGGCGAGGATAGCAAAACCTATAGCCGCGATCGCCTTTAGTAACCGTGTGGGTAATAACTCTGCTACAGCACCTCCAGCTAATGATCCTAAAAGGCTAGTTAACAGTAACGCGCCAGCCGTACCGAAGAAGACTGCACGAGGAGATCGAGAACGTCCAGAAAGCGCGATCGCAGCTAGTTGACTTTTATCACCTAATTCCGACAAAAAAACTGTCACGAAGCTGAGTCCTAAAAGATGCCATTCCATAATTTTGGGGAGTGGGGAGTGGGGAGTAGGGAGTAGTGAATGGGGGTTGAGGGAGATGTAGACGCTGCGGCGGCTAATAATTACCAATTACATCCCAGGCCAGCATTAGGGAAATTAGCAATAACATCACTCCGGCTGATTTTTCTATGGTTTTGGGACTAAGACGGTTGGAGATCCAACTACCTAAAAGTACGCCTAATAAGCTGGTGGTTATCAGTGCAGCCGCAGATCCTAGAAACACTACCCACGGTGAATGTGATTCTGCACTCATTAATAAGGTGGATAGCTGGGTTTTATCGCCAATTTCTGCGAGAAATATAGTAATGAAAGTAGTACCAAAAATTGCTGCTACTGATTCCTGCTTTTTTTGATGATCGACAACTACAGGCTGGAGTGGTTCAATTATTGCGGCAGTTAAGTTAGTTTCGTTGTCATCTTTTAGTTCTGGCTGGTTTTCCGGCTCAGATGTGACAGAAAAACTTACAGGTGCAGAGTCAAGTTTCACAGGCAGTAGTTTGGTTGTGGGGTTGCTTTCATAATTTTCTCATTTTCTCAGATTTTTGTAATAAATTGCAACCCCAAGGCAAAAAATGTCATGTTCAAAAACCAATGGCTTTGTCAAAACGGAGGATTTCTAAACTGCGATCGCCATATACTCCTTCTATTTGCTGGCGACAACAATCAATGGCAAAATCGTTAAGTTCTTCTGATTCGATGCCATACATATCCTGAAAAATTTCTGGATCTACACGACAGAAACGCGGACGATGAGAGTAGATGCGACATTCTCGGCTGGTATGGTCGAAGTTAATGCACCATCCATCTTCACCCACCATACTCAGGTATTGTTCCAACTCTGCGGGTGAGAGATAGTCTTCTATATCTGGACGATCTGCGGGATCAAGATTACAGCAGGCCCCACATTGCTTGACACATTGCCAGTTTGCCATTTTATGTCTTTTCCTATAATTTTGTTAAGTAAATTAAATGTAACAGGCCGTGAACAGATATGATTAATAGCAGATTTTGCAACTGATTTACTGTATTTTTCAAGTCGATTAAGAGGACAAGGAAAAAATGTTTGACGCTTTAAGCAGTATTAATTGGGAAGTTATTTTTCAGCTACTTTCCGTTTCATTAATCATCATTGCTGGCCCAGCAGTTATCTTTGTGCTAGCGTTTCGTAACGGCGACCTTTAAGAGTGCTGAGTGCTGAGTTCATTCCAGATTTATTGATCGAGCATAAAACCCCGTCCTCTTGTGGGCGGGGATGTAAGCGAGCCAGGAACTCTGGTAAAATACGAGTATCTACTTGAGACATGACATTTCTTAACTGCAATACCAGTTGTTGAAGGATAAGAAAAAGTGGTTTGTCTGTGATGGTAGAAATAATAAAATCTATATTCACAAAGTGAAATGGATTCAAATTCTTCTCCCTACAAACAGTTCGGCTGTGCCGGGGAGACATGGTACAGTCAATTACCCGTATGTTTCGACCGATTATTTTGGTTAGTTACAAGCCACATTCCTTTGTGGGTGGGGCATTTGACGACTCAGCATTCCGGTTTGATAATGCCTGAAGTGCAGCTTGAATAATACTGTCATATTGTGGTTGGGATATATCCACCTCGATAGCATCTTCTCTATTGGTACCTAGTAGACCGATTGTACGTCCTGGGTGCATGACTAAAACTTTGCCTTGAGAATTTTTAATTCTTAATTCTGGTAAACCAGCGTTTTGATAGATACCACAAGTATAGGGGCGCTGGTTGAGCTGGAATTTGCTTTTTAATGTTTGAGTTGAAGAATTATAAAATAGATGATCAGGCGATAACCTTCTAGAGTTGACCTGAGGCAATCTTACACCTAGTAACTCTAACTCAATACTCGTATTGCCATTAAAGTGGTTTTCTCGCAACTTGTAAGCAATATCGATTTGTGATGGTAGGGGGAAATAGTCGCGCCAACGCCAGGCGATCGCTTTAAATTTATACTGTTGGTCATTTATATTTTGGGCCAGTGTCAGCTTGATATGACCTTTCCCCACCGTTTGTTGCTCCACAACGTGGACTTGAGATGTCCAAAATATCGGATCAGGGTTATCCATACCGCAAGGATGCAGCGCATTCAACTGTTGATAAAGCTGCTGATTGATTTCGGAAAAATCAACTTGAGCATCAATTTTCAGTAGTGGTTTGAGGTGCTGTGGTTCCAGACATTGGTTAGCAAACTCACACAACCGCCATCGCAATGTGGGCAAATTCTCTGCTGGTAAAGAAAAACCCCCGGCTGCTTTGTGTCCTCCAAATTTACCTAATAAGTCGTGACAATATTCCAACGCCTCAAACACATTAAACTCTGGAATACCACGAGCCGAACCGCGAATCAGTTGCTCATCTTCATAGGTACCAATAAACACAGGAACACCATAGCGTTCCAGCAAGCGGGAAGCGACAATGCCAATGACACCATGATGCCAGTTGGGTTGCACAACTACCAATATTCGGTCTTGTGGTAATGATGACACAAACTCTGTTTCTACATAAGCGATCGCTTCTTGTTCAATTTCCTCACATAATTGTTGCCTTCTAGTATTGGTTTGTTCGCACTGCATAGCGCGTTCCAACGCTATCCCCATATCATCTGTAGTCAGCAACTCAATTACAGTCTGAGGATCACCAATGCGACCAATAGCGTTAATTCGTGGCCCCAGGCGGAAACCGATATCTTCAGGTTTGAGGGATTTGGGGGATGAGGGGGATGAAAAACTTATATTATTCTCCCCCTGCACCCCCGCTTCTCCCCTCGCCTGGACACCAGCCATTTGAATTAATGCTTGTATCCCAGGTAAATGAGATTTGGGTAACTGTTTTAAACCACGTTTTACCCAGCGACGGTTTACACCTGTTAAGGGGGCTAAGTCTGCGATGGTTCCTAAAGTAAATAAGGCTAACATCGGACTGACTAAGCCTTTCATTTCTCCTAACTGTTGCGCTAGAGATACCGCCAAAATATATGCGACACCCACACCTGCAACACCGCGATAAGGTGAGGATTCGGCTATGAGTTTGGGGTTAAGAATGGCGTTGGCTGGGGGTAATTTTTGGGGGATGTCGTGGTGATCAGTGACAATTACTTTTACACCAAGTTCTCTGGCTCTGGCGATGGGTTCAAATGCAGAAATCCCATTATCTACAGTTAAAATTAGTTCTACGCCTTCACTGTGAAACTCTTCAACAATCCGCTTATTAATGCCATAGCCTTCGTGCATCCGGCTAGGAATGGCATAATTTACCTGAGCGCCTAAACTGCGGAGACTACGCAATAATAATGCAGTACTAGTCATCCCATCAGCATCGTAATCACCACAGATAGCAATTTTAGCTTTCGTGGCGATCGCCTGTTGTAATAACTCCACACTCACCGCTAAATCGGGAAAGTCTTCTAATGGTGAAGGTAAAATTAGAGACTCTGGATCTAAAAATGCTTGTGCTGCTTCTGGTGTAGTGATGCCACGATTAATTAATAGCTGGCTAATAATCGGGGAAATATTGTTGATTGTCGCCAACTTTTGGGCAAATTCTGGTTGCTGAGGATAAATTTGCCAACGCTGATTAGGTAGGCGCTTGGATGATGTTGCTGGTTTAGGGAAAACTTGATCTAGCACAATAGAAATTTAAAATATACAGTTATGAGTTGCGAGTGTGGCAGGAAAAGTTTTTTGCTTAACTCATAAGGAATATGAATTAAATAACATGCAAGTCTAGTTTTTGACCTCACCCCGCCTTTGACTTGCGTCAAAGTCTCCCCTCTCCTTACCAAGGCTATCCATTACCCGGATCTTTCTCAACAAAACTACAACTTACTTAAAAATAGCTAGAAAGCTTAGTAGGTATAGTTTTGAAATGAGATAGTAATCAGGGTGGTGGATAATGGAAAAATGGGCTGCCTCAGAATTGAAACAAGCCGATTTAGGAGATGCAAGACGAAACAAACGTCTGGTGCGTATAGTAGAAGACTTGGCTTGCCAACCCACAAGTAGCGTACCTCAAGCGTGCGGAAGTGTAGCAGCAACAACAGCAGCGTATGATTTTTGGAGTTCGCCCTATTTTGAGCCAGATGATATACGCAATGCTCATATCAAAAGTACAGTGGAAAGAATCAAAGAACATGAGATTGTGTTGATGATTCAAGACACAACAAATATAGATTTGACAAATCATCCAGCGACAAGTGGAATTGGTTATCTAGATCATAGAAGAAGCTTGGGATTAAAAGTACATACAGCGTTTGCAGCCAGTACAAAGGGAGTACCACTGGGAATAATTAATCAACAAGTGTGGACAAGAGATATAGAAGATTTAGGAATAGCGAAAAAACGCCGTCAACGAGAAACAAAAGAAAAAGAAAGTCAACGATGGTTAGATGGATTAGAGAGAACACAAGAGTTTGTGCCAACAGAAACAACAGTTGTCACTATGGGAGATTCCGAAGCAGATATATTTGACTTATTTAGGAAACAGCGCCCCAGCAATTCACATTTACTCATCCGGGGAACCCACAACAGAAAAGTCAATCACACAGCCAAGTATTTACATCAAGCAATCCGTGCCACCCCAGGATGTGGAACATTATTAGTAGAAGTAAAACGTAATCCAGGAGTGGCAGCTAGAACCGCAGAACTAACCATTAAATATGCAACATTTGAAGTAGAAGTGCCACAGCATCACATAGGACGTTCACAGCTTCAACCAGTAAAATTACAGGTGATTTTAGCAGAAGAAAACAACCCACCAGTCGGAGTCAGTCCGATTAGTTGGCTATTGTTAACCACCCTAGAAATTAATAATTTTTCTGCCGCCACACGTTGCGTCAAATGGTATACCTACCGTTGGTTAATTGAACGCTACCACTATGCTTTAAAAAGTGGTTGTAAAATCGAAGAATTACAACTGGAAACTGCAAAGCGAATCAATATGGCATTAGCTACATATTCAATTGTCGCTTGGCGTTTATTATGGCTCACTTACGAAGCCAGACATAATCCAGATATTAGTTGTGAAACTGTTTTAGATATATTTGAATGGCAGTCGTTATGCGTCAATTTTACTAAAAATCCGATTCCACCTCAAAAGCCACCAACTATCAGAGAAGCTGTACGTATGATTGCTACTCTCGGTGGTTTTTTAGGACGCAAAAGCGATGGTGAACCTGGAGTTAAGACTATTTGGCGTGGATTGCGACGATTACATGATATCGCTGCTACTTGGAAATTAGTCCAGCAAACCCATTAGCCAAATCAACAAAATCCCCAAGGGTATGTCAACAACAATCCATCTCCCCCCACCCTACATATTTTTCTCGCTCTGTCAACCCCAGCTAGGAATTATCAACGTGAAATTACTCCTATAAATGGCTTTCGGCTTTGTTAAGAAAGATGTGACTAATGGATAGCCGACGCAGAGAGGGGCAAAAAATATCTCACTTAGTACGAAATAATCAGCTTTTTACTCCCCTCTCCGCGTCGGAGAGGGGTTGGGGGAGAGGTCAAAAAAGACTTATTGAACTCAGGTTAAAATTATGGATTTATACAAGGTATGAAGAAGCTAATAGGATTTCAAGACTGTTCGGTTAAGAGTTTTTTTAGGTTGGATTAAGCGACAGCGCAACCCAACAAAAGTCCGTAAATGTTGGGTTTCCTAGCGTCAACCCAACCTACCTGATTTAATGTTTTTAGCTTAACCGACAAGTATTGAATAGGATTTACGCACTCGCTACGAAAACCAAGGCTTTGAGATTGTTTCCCTACGGTCGCAATGAAGAAAATACGTGGTTGTTTACGTAAGTCCTAGTAATGTTAAAAAGTTTCTAATTACACCTGTCGCCATTTCCAGAAAACGCTAGAAATCCAATTTGTGATCATGTGGGCAACAATGGGTACTAACAAGTTACCACTGATCAAAGCACTAAATCCCAGGATTAAACCAATGATAGTTGCCCAAATTACATAAGGCCATTGTTGAGGGCCGCTGAGATGCAATACACCAAAAGCCAAACTAGATACTACAACAGCGACAGAATCTAAGCCCAAGGCTGGTAGCATCACACCCCTAAATAACAGTTCTTCACTTAATGCTGGTAGCAAACCTAACCAAATCAAGTCTGGCAAAACTAAAGGCTTGAGTATTATTTCTAGATAATAATCTGCACTTTTACGATAAGGAGGGCAGAGGCGATAAGCTAAACCACTCAAGGCGGTAATGATTAACCCTAACCCCACGCCCCAGAGTACATCTTCTACTGACCAGTACCACCGAAATAAGTAAAAGTTGCCATAGTTTAACCATACTCTGGCGACTATCCACAATAGGATTGCAGTTACGCCCATAGCGACTAATACTTGGGTGCGTGTCAGGTAGGGAATTTCTGGTTCGGGATTTTGTTGTTCAACCACAATTATCTAGGGAGTGGGGAGTAGGGAGTAGGGAGTGGGGAATGATGAATTGGTTGTAAGGGGGATATTTGGGGACGTAGGGCGGCGGGATTTATACCTGCTTTGTGGGCTGCTAGTGTGCCTATTGCTTCCAAGTATGAGTTTACTTGTATGGATTTGATTCCTAAAGGTTTGGGGGGGACTTGGATGAGGGTTTGATTTTCCTCTACGGTAATGATTTGGCATCGTCCTTGACTTAAGCTGAGTAAGGCACTACTACCACAAGCGTTTGCAGGTGCGATCGCGGCATCTACTTGATCTGCCCAAATATCATCTGGTAAAGCTGTAATATGCTCTCTTTCTATAATAAATTGGGGAGCGCGGCTTAAGCCCACAAGTACACACGGTAAAAAAGTATAACCTAATTCTTCGGCCGCCGACCGGGGCGATAAATTTGGGTCTGGGGGTGCAGTTGCTAAAGCGGGAGAATGGGCGCAGGGTATTTGGAAGGTTCGCACGATTAAATGACTAATTACCGCTTCTGCACCAGCTAGAGGGTCTACACCTTTACCATAACGATAGTTTTGTACTGCTTCCTCATCCATATCATCAGGGAAACGGGCGACAACTGCGATTGCTTCTGCTCCTGCTTTGTTAATTAATATTTCAGCAGCCCTGAGTAAACTATCTGGATTACCAATTGTCCCCCAACTCGCCCCTGATGCCGAAGTACGTAATTCTACATTTAAAGGTGCATCAGTAATTACATAATCTGTCAGGGTTAAACCAAGGGTAGCTCTTGCTGCGTCGGCTGCTTGGAGGTGTCGTAGCCGCAAATCTGGTTCAATACCCTGGTCTAAAAGTAAACCTATTTTATTACAACGCACCGGACGTAAACCCCAGCATCCAGCCGCAAACTTGTCCAACCCGTAACCCTCCACATATAAAGCGTTAGGGATATTCCAGTACAAACTTGCACCATTGAGGACATTGGGGTGAGTAATCAGGCGATCGCAAACTTGTGATATAACTCTAGCTACTGGCAAAGCATCACCGGCATAACCGCCAATGGCTGCCCCCACGCCAGTAGGTACAATTAAAATCGCAGTGTATGGACGTTGATTCACTCGGCTAAAGAAGATTCCAAAGTCACAACAGCTTCCACAGTAGCCTTTTCTTGTTCCTCATCCACAGAAGTAATCGCCCAACGCAGAGGTTCACCTTGTTTTTGCAATTCCGCTTCAATCACCTGTTGCAACTCAGAAGGAGTTTCTTGTAAATCAACTTCTGCGGTAATAAAATGAGTTGTCATTGCCGTAAATCCTTTTGCTTACTAGTTTCTAGAATATCTTAATATAGTCATTCGCCAAGAGAATGTTTGTAAACTCTCATTTATTTTTAGCCCTGGCGACTACCTGACTTTTCACCTCATATGGAAAATCTCACTTCCAAATCAGGAATTGAAAGTCTCTCTCCTTGTAGGAGAGAGATTTAGAGAGAGGTTTTCCAGATACCATGAAAAGTTAGGGCCACTAGAAGTGGCGGCTATTCACTGATTATTGGTCTTTACCAAATTGCAACTGATAAACAATTTCTTCCTTTTCCGTTTCCACCTTCAAGTCAGAACGGGGATAAGCAACACACAGCAAAGCATAACCTTGTTGTTGCAGTTCTAAAC
The DNA here is from genome assembly GCA_022241785.1 of Cyanocohniella sp. LLY. Lineage (GTDB taxonomy): Bacteria > Cyanobacteriota > Cyanobacteriia > Cyanobacteriales > Nostocaceae > Cyanocohniella. The sequence goes on from JAKOMP010000119.1 coordinate 9,225, forward strand.
TAACCCCCATCCCATCAGCTTGGTCTACACTTCCCTCAGTAATTTGACCAGCACAGGTAGTACAAACACCTGCATGACAAGAACTCGGTAAATCTAGACCAGCAGCATCAGCCACTGATAAGATCGTTTCATTTTCAGGAACTTGCAAAGTATGAATTTTACCTTGGTGGTTAATTTCAACGGTGTAAGTCTTAGACATAATACTAAAAAGCCGGATGCAACAGACAAATTTATCATTGTAATCTGAATTAGTTCAAAATATTGCAGATATTCAATAAACTTTTGACTTACCGCTAGGGCGCGATCGCAACCACCCCATAACCTAAAATATTCTTTGTATCTTTGCGCCTTTGCGCGAGACAAATCTATATTATTCAAGGGATTACAGCAGAGTTATATAATAAACACAAAGAAATTAGTTAAATTTGCTTAATTATAATCATGCGCGATTATGCTTTATCTATACTTCGTGAACGCGTCGTCTTAAAAACTGTATCTGTCAGCCTGCCTTTTGGCATTGGTTCCATGACCTGGAACACTGACCCCACAGAACGGAAAGCCGCTTGGTCGCTGTATGTGGAGTTGGTGACGCGCATTGCTGTACAACCATTAGAAGTTGACCAGGGTTTAGTCCGGGAAGCATTGAACTCTCTTTATAGTTTATTTGGTACTACCCGCGAAATTCTCAAAGCAGCGGGGCCGGATGTGGGTGCTAGTCGGGATTCTGTGGGGGGAATTGCCATTGCTGTGTTGAATAATGGGTTAAGACCGTTTTTATCAAAATGGCATCCGTTATTGCAAGCGTGGGAAGCTAGGCGAGATGTGGGTGTGAGTCCCAAGGAACATGAACAGAGTTGGTCGGAGGAAGCGACGGCGCGACGTGAGTTGGAGGTTTTACGTAGGGGTTTAGAACAGTATGCTCAGGCGTTGGCGACTATTGCAGGGGTAGGAGAATAAATAATGGCAGAGTTTGATGTGTTTTTGGCTCACAATAGTAAAGACAAGTCGGAAGTTCAACTCATTGCAGCAGCATTGAGACGGCGGAATTTAAAACCTTGGATAGACGATGACCACATTCCACCAGGAAAATCAATTCAATACGAAATCCAACAGGCACTTCCTCTGGTCAAATCTGCTGCTATCTTTATTGGTGTGCATGGTTTAGGGCGTTGGCAGGTTTTGGAATTGGAATCCCTAATTAGTCAGTGCGTTGACAGAAATATTCCTGTAATTCCTGTGTTACTTCCTGGCGTAAATCAACTACCTAAGAACTTAATTTTTTTAGACAGATAAAGTTTAAATTGATATTTTTCCTGTGCTTTTTTGATGGCGTAAAGAAAAACTTCACGACATTCTAAGCGCGTTAGGCGAAATTCGCGGTTATTGCAACGCGTCGTGATGTGGTAAGAGAAACCTGATTGTAAGTTGCGTTTTGGGCGAGACATGAGAAGTTACAGATGTAGATGTAGGTTGGGTTAAGTACAGCGCAACCCAACATGAATCTCGTCAACTCAACATAGATATTGGTGTTGGGTTTCCTTACATCAAACGCCACTCGCCCCAAGCCGGGAAACCCGTCCACGGCGGTGGCTTCTCAACCTACACTTTCTTGCTTTGGCTTTTAGCATTACTACGCTAAATATACAATAATTGATGAGCAATTTCGTCTGCTGTCAAAGTATCAAGAAGGATAGCAACCCTCTCAGCAATTTCATAGGCATTTCTACGTTTAGCAATCAAAATCCCTGCATGAATTTGACTATTAACTACATAATTTGTGTGTAATTTCTCAAAATCAATTCGATTATTGGGTCGCCTTCTTCTAAAACAACTTCAATATAAGCTGCTGCTTCTAGTGATTTTTTTAAGTCTTGTATCAATTTTTCGTGATAACTTGTACTTCTAGGCATCATCTCTACTCCTGTAGTCTTCCCAATATTCCTTGGCTTTAGCAATATCTTTATCTTGAGTGCTTTTATCCCCACCACACAAAAGAATAATAATTGTTGAACCTTGATATTTTATTGTAGTTTGAAGCTACAAGGTGGGAATATGGTTATGAAAAAGAGATTCATCGCATTTCTATAAAAATGACACGCTTTATACATGATAAATTCGCTAAAGACTATCTTGAAGAATTATTAAAAGATTACGGAGAAGTCAAAGCATCAGAAAAAGTCTCAGGAGAGATTAAAGAAATAGATGTTTTATTTACACCTGCTAAACAAAAAAGCGCTAATTTACAAATACTGGGGTTACTAGGAAGACTTACCGAATATCCTGCAATAATAGAACCATACCGCAACCCAGCTTCTAGCGACGAAATCTGCGACTGTATTCTGAAATTATTAGAAATCAAGGCTTTATTGCGACGAGAAGCCAAAGCCAATAAAATCAAAGTTCAGGAGTCAGAAATTCCTAAGTTGTGGATTTTAACTCCCACGATATCTGAAACTCGGTTATCTAGCTTTGGAACTGTTAAAAAACAAGGTTGGTTATTAGGAGTACATTTTCTAGCAGATGCCTTACGGACGGCAATTGTGGCGATACACCAACTACCACAAACACCGGAGACTTTATGGTTGAGGCTTTTGGGTAGGGGAAGCGTACAATCACAAGCAATTATCGAGTTGCAAGCGTTACCATTAGATCATCCATACCAGAAAGCAACCCTGGAATTAGTTTACAACTTGCGTGAAAACCTCAGAGTCAATCAAGAATTAGAAGCAGATGATAGGGAGTTAATTATGCGACTAGAACCACTTTATCAAAGAAATAGAGAACAAGCTAAAGAAGAAGGAAGACAAGAAGGAAGACAAGAAGGAAGACAAGAAGGAGAACAACACTTAATAATGCGTCTACTCAATCGCCGGATTGGGAAAATTGATGCTTTATTAATCGAGCGAATTGCAGGATTATCGATTGAACAGTTAGAGAACTTAGGAGAGGCGTTATTAGACTTTTCTAGTGTTGCTGATTTAGAAACTTGGTTAACCAAACACTCAATCTAATTCATTTTGATTGTTCGGGAGTTAATTATGCGATTAGAACCAATTACTCATGAGGCTTCTAGATATAAAAATCAGGTAAACTTTTATAGCCAAGTCTTGCCTAAAAATATTTCATAATTAAGGGGAGAACATCCCAATGGAGAACACACAAATGCTAGAACAATACCGTCAACATGTTGCGGAACGCGCCCAACTCGGTATTCCGCCTTTACCATTGGATGCGAAGCAAACCTCAGAATTATGTGAATTACTGAAGAATCCACCAGAGGGTGAAGAAGATACATTATTACATTTACTGCGCGATCGCGTACCCCCCGGAGTAGATGAAGCAGCTTATGTCAAAGCGGGATTTCTCACAGCCATTGCTAAAAGCGAAATTACCAGTCCTTTAGTTTCTCCCGTAGCCGCAGTGGAATTACTAGGAACAATGGTAGGCGGCTACAACGTGCAATCTCTCATTGATTTGCTGAAAATTTCTAGTGGCGAATCAGAAGACGGAGAAACACCTTTAGTCATGGGGGGTGAAGGTAGAGAACCCATCGCAGCTTATGCCGCCGCCTCCTTGAGTAAAATCCTTTTGGTGTATGATGCCTTTCATGATGTCTTAGAATTATCCCAAACAAATCCTTTCGCCAAGCGAGTAGTTGATTCTTGGGCGAATGCTGAATGGTTTACTATTCGCCCCACAGTAGCAGAAGCCATTACCGTCACAGTGTTTAAAGTTCCTGGGGAAACTAACACCGATGACTTATCCCCAGCCACCCACGCCACCACTCGCCCGGATATTCCCTTACACGCGTTAGCCATGCTAGAGTCACGGCAACCGGGAAGCTTAGAACTAATTACTGAGTTAAAGCAAAAAGGACATCCCGTAGCTTATGTAGGCGATGTTGTGGGTACTGGTTCCTCCCGGAAATCTGCCATTAACTCAGTATTGTGGCATTTAGGAGATGACATACCTTATGTACCCAACAAACGCGCTGGGGGGTATATTTTAGGTAGTGCGATCGCTCCTATCTTTTTCAACACAGCTGAAGATGCCGGTGCTTTGCCTATTGAATGCGATGTCACCAACTTAGAAACCGGTATGGTGATTACCATTCATCCCTACAAAGGCGAAATCACCAACGAAGCCGGCGAAGTTATTTCCACCTTCACCCTCAAACCCGAAACCATCTTTGATGAAGTCCGCGCCGGGGGACGCATCCCCCTACTCATTGGACGTACCCTCACCGACAAAACCCGTGAAGCCCTAAATTTAGAACCCAGTACCGTATTTATTCGTCCTCACCAGCCCAATGATACAGGTAAAGGCTACACCCTCGCCCAGAAAATGGTAGGTAAGGCTTGCGGTTTACCTGGTGTGCGTCCAGGGACATCTTGCGAACCCATAATGACCACAGTTGGTTCCCAGGATACCACTGGCCCCATGACCCGCGACGAATTAAAAGAATTAGCTTGTCTCGGTTTCAGTGCAGACTTAGTAATGCAGAGTTTCTGTCACACAGCCGCCTATCCCAAACCAATAGACATCAAAACTCACCAAGAACTACCAGATTTCTTTGCCCAACGGGGTGGTGTCGCCTTACGTCCTGGCGATGGTATTATTCACTCTTGGTTAAACCGGATGCTGTTACCCGACACCGTAGGAACAGGTGGCGACTCCCATACCCGTTTCCCCTTAGGTATTTCCTTTCCCGCTGGTTCTGGATTAGTCGCCTTTGCTGGTGCATTAGGTGTCATGCCCTTAGATATGCCAGAATCAGTTTTAGTACGCTTCAAAGGTGAATTGCAACCCGGTATTACTTTACGGGATATTGTCAACGCCATTCCTTATGTTGCCATTCAAAAAGGATTGTTAACAGTAGAGAAGCAAAACAAGAAAAACATCTTCTCTGGCAAGATTTTGGAAATGGAAGGCTTACCAGATTTAAAAGTAGAACAAGCCTTTGAACTTACAGATGCTTCCGCAGAACGTTCTTGTGCAGGTTGTACAATTAAACTGAGTGTCGAGACAGTTGCCGAATATCTGCGTTCCAATGTATCGCTGTTAAAAAATATGGTAGCAAGGGGCTACCACGATGAGCGTACCATCATGCGGCGTGTTGCCAAGATGGAAGAATGGTTAGCCAACCCCGTGTTAATGTCAGCCGATAGCGATGCGGAGTATGCAGAAATCATTGAAATTGATTTGAACGAAATCACAGAACCAATTGTGGCTGCACCTAACGATCCTGATAATATAAAATTATTATCGGAAGTTGCCAATGACCCAGTACAAGAAGTATTTGTAGGTTCTTGTATGACCAATATCGGTCATTATCGGGCAACCGGTAAAGTATTAGAAGGTGCAGGAGAAGTCAAAACTCGTCTGTGGATTTGTCCCCCCACCCGCATGGATGAACATCAACTCAAAGAAGAAGGTGTGTATAACATCTTTGAAGCTGCAAATGCGCGTACAGAAATGCCAGGATGTAGTTTATGTATGGGGAATCAGGCGCGAGTTGCTGATGGGACAACTGTGTTTTCTACCTCAACCCGGAACTTCAACAATCGCATGGGTAAAGATGCGCGAGTATATCTTGGTTCCGCCGAATTAGCCGCAGTTTGCGCTTTACTAGGACGCATACCCACAGTGCAGGAATATTTAGATATTGTGGCGCAAAAAATTCATCCTTTTGCTGATGATTTATATCGGTATTTGAACTTTAATCAAATTGCCGGTTTTGAGGATGAAGGACGAGTGATTGCTTTAGAAGATATGCCCAGAATTGAAGATATTTTGGGTATGCCTACAGCAGCGAAGTAGATAAGAGTAGGGTGGGCCATGCCCACCTTTTCAAGTTTTCATTTTTGAAAAAGCTGATTAATAGCCAGTAACTCAGGACCTTCTACGGGTATTGTAGACGAGTCTTTTCTTGTAAAAGCTGTCTTTCCAACAAATGATACTGCTATTTGAGGAGGAACCGTAATTCTAATTACTGACAGTCCTTTATATAATATTGTGTCAAACTTTGCTAGTACCTGTGTTTTAAGTGGTTCAGTAAGAGCAGAGTTTTGAATAGCATTGCTTAATATCCTTACATATTGCTCTGTATCTTTAGTTTTGTTGTGTAAATTTGCTTCTCTGTCAATTCCGACGACATATCTACCGTTAATTTCAATAGGTTGAATTTTGTCTAGTTCTTCGATTTTATCAGCATCCTTTTTCGAGTCAGTTACTCCAATATGAATATATCCATCTGTGGCTGAACATAAATTTGCAATCCCACAAATTGTCTCAATAACTCTTTCTAGTAGATCGTGATTGAACTTTCTGCTAGGAGACAAATCAAGAAAGCCTTGCTTACATTCATACCTCGTTGTTTCTATACGAGAACGACGTAAAGAGTTTTCAAAATCTAGCGCTAACTCAACTCCATGTCCTAGTACTGGTGGTTCTCTTCTAGCAAAAAAATCTTGAATCAATCCCTTTGTTTGGTTAATATTATTTTTTCTGTCTTCTGTTTTTGTGTAGCGATGACTTAAATCTAGTCTTTGTTGAAGATTCTTTAAAGCAACCATAATACCTGATGGATCTGTTGGAGAGAAATCTTGGTGAATGATTAAATCAAAAAAAGCCATAAAAATAGTATAAAATGCAGTTGGGATTGGATTATTACTTTTAGGATTTACTATTTTCAATAAGCACTTTGATTCTGAACTATAAGATTCTATAGTTTCCCTAAGTATAGAAAAAGTTTTTATTATTTCTTCTTCAAGTCTTTTAGGTAGATAAGCGATCAAAGCGTGTTCAAGTTTTTGAGCGAAGGAACTATTTGGATCGTAAAGATCATCAAAACGTTCAGTACTTCGTGATAGTGGCTCATGTAACAAAATAGATGCAACAATATCAGCAATCATCTGTTCATCTTCACTTTCTCGTAACTGTATTACATTAAGAGCGCCTTGTTTACACCATATTGTGTCATCAGCTTGAATTTTATAACCTTGATTAGATTGTTTTGAATCAATACTAATTTCTGGCATTTCAGGAAGACGTAATATTTTTTCAGAATCATCTCCACGTAGCTTCATGGCAATTGTTCTTACCACTTCTGCAAACAGAGTAGTTACCCCTGCTTGTCTTCTCTCTTGACGGCTTAAATGTTTACCACTTGAATTAATCCGACCAAAAATTTCTGTAATATCTTCTTCCTCCATTGCAGTATAAACTGTGACTGCTAATAAATAATCCACAATGTCAGCACATTTATTTTTAGCAAGAATTTTAGCACTCTTATCTTGTATTTTTGAAAAAATACCATCTTCTGCTAATTGCCTAGCATAAGAAAACTCATCAATATCAAAATATTCATTTTGAAAAGGAAATGTATTTTCAATAAAACTAAAAATTGCATTTAGTCTTTGCATCCCATCTATAATTTCATACTTACCGCTGCCGTGTATTTGGGGCCGTTCTGCTAACAAAATAAGAGGTATTGGATATTTCAGTAAAATACTTCCAATTAATTTTTCTTTTTCTGATACTGTCCAAACAAGCTTTCGTTGATACTTACGATTTACTAACAAACTACCTGAGCGATAGAGTCGGTAAGCCTCATTAACGGTCATTGGGCGAGGTGCAGTACTCATAAATTATTATTTTATATAACTTTAATAACAAATTATACTCTAGGAATTTAAAATATAGGTTATATTTAGAACAATTATGTTGTAAAAAATAAGTCATTACACTTACCATATTACACACAAACCTAACCCCCCTGCCCCCTTTCCTACGAGGGAAGGGGGAGAAATCATGCTCCCCTCTCCGCGTCGGAGAGGGGTTGGGGGAGAGGTCAGCCATAATGTATGAATCAACACCAGTTTCCATAATTCATACATGAATAATCTCACACCACCGCACACATCCCCACCAACACAAGACAATACTCACAACATAGTCATCGGACAAAAGATAAACTCAGATAAAATGCAACGTGCGAAAGAACTGCGTCGCCAAATGACACCAGCAGAAAAAATTCTTTGGCAACATCTTCGTAATAATCGCCTCAATAATTTACATTTTCGTCGTCAGCAAATTATTGATGGTTTTATTGTAGATTTTTACTGTCACTCTGCTAAATTAGTAATAGAAGTAGATGGCAAAATTCATGAACAACAAGCTGAATATGATGCAGAACGTGACAAAGTTTTAATCGCAAGAGGATTGCGTTTGCTAAGAATTAAGAATGAAGCAGTGCAACAGGAACTTGATCAGGTTTTGGTGTTGATATCTCAAGTGTGTTGTGAAGAGACCTAACCCCCTAACCCCCTTCCCTACGAGGGAAGGGGGGACAAGACTGCTGTATTGTCTGTGTTGAAGATTTAGGCGATCGCTTATACTAAAGTCTAAATTACCACTTTGTAATTTTAGCAAGTTTCAGTAATATTGAATAGACTAAATATAATACCAGCAAAATCCTGCATTACTTTAGGTGATAATAATGGATACTCAACCTGTTAATATGCAAAATCTCTATGAACAGGACTTTTATTTATGGACACAAACAATTGTGCAAAAATTAAAAGAAAATAAGCTAAATGAAATCAATTTACCTAATCTCATTGAAGAGATTGAAAGTATGGAGAGAAGTGAAAAACGGGAATTAAAAAGCCGATTAATTGTGCTATTGATACACTTAATTAAATGGCAATATCAACCAGAAAAGCGTAGTGAAAGTTGGCGTAGTACCATTACAGAACAACGCATTTGTATTGAATTATTGTTAGAAGATAGCCCAATTTTACAACCTATGCTTAAGGAAATATTTGAAGATTGTTATCAAAAATCTCGTCTTAAAGCAGCCGATGAAACAGGCATTAAATTAAATTTCTTTCCTAAAAAATCTCCTTTTACATTAGAAGAAGCTCTTAATAATTATTTAAATTAGGGTAGACAATATCCTCCTGACAACTTTTTACTGTGTCTCTGTGGTTTTTATCAATAATAAATATTTAACAATGTATACCACATCTCAACCCGACCCCGTTCGCTTAGAAATATTCAAAAACCTCTATCAATTCATTGCCGAACAAATGGGGATAGTTCTGCAAAACACCGCTGCATCAGTTAACATCAAAGAACGCCTAGATTTCTCCTGTGCTATTTTTGATACTTCTGGATTATTAGTTGCCAACGCTCCCCACATTCCCGTACATTTAGGCTCAATGAGTGAAAGTGTCCGCAGTTTAATTAACGATAAAGGCGACACCATTCAACCAGGAAACGTATATCTATCAAATAATCCTTATAACGGCGGAACCCACCTCCCCGACGTTACCGCTATTACCCCCGTGTTCCTAGAAAACACCCCTACTTCCAATTCCCGTTCGACTACGCTCACGGCAAGCCCACTCCCTACTCCCTTCTTTTATGTTGCTTCTCGTGGACACCAAGCCGATATTGGTGGTATTACACCCGGTTCCATGCCTCCCCACAGCACTACAGTAGAAGAAGAAGGCATTTTATTTGATAATTTTCTCTTGGTTGAACAGGGAAATTTTCAAGAAACTCAATTACGAAATGTACTTCTAAATCATCCTTATCCGGTGCGTAATCCTGACCAAAATATTGCCGATTTTAAAGCTCAAATTGCTGCCAATGAAAGAGGAGTACAAGAACTCTGCAAAATGGTAGGGCAATATGGATTAGAAACAGTCCAAGCTTACATGAACTTTGTCCAATCTAATGCTGAAGAGTCAGTCAGACGAGCGATAAATCTGCTCAAAGATGGCTCGTTTATTTATAAAATGGATAATGGGGCAAAAATTCAAGTTCAAGTAACAATTAATTCAGAAAATCGCAGTGCTATTATTGATTTTACTGGCACATCTGGGCAATTAAATAGCAACTTTAATGCTCCCAAAGCTGTAACTCAAGCAGCTGTTTTATATGTCTTTCGGACTTTGGTTGATGATAATATTCCCTTGAATGCTGGATGTCTAAACCCATTAGAAATTATTGTACCTGTTGGCTGTATGCTGAACCCAACTTATCCAGCCGCAGTGGTAGCAGGTAACGTGGAAACTTCCCAAACTATAGTCGATGCTTTATATGGCGCGTTGGGTGTAATGGCTGGTTCGCAGGGAACCATGAATAATTTTACTTTTGGGAATCAACTTTATCAATATTATGAAACCATCTGCGGTGGTTCTGGTGCAGGGGCTGACTTTGATGGTACTGATGCTGTGCATACCCACATGACTAATTCTCTGTTAACTGATCCAGAAGTTTTAGAAACTCGTTATCCTGTTTTGGTGGAAAGTTTTAATCTGCGTCCTGATAGTGGGGGTAAAGGGAAATATAGCGGTGGTAATGGAGTTATGCGCCGCATCAAGTTTTTAGAACCGATGACAGCAAATATTCTCTCTAGTCATCGGGTGGTTCCTCCCTTTGGGTTAAATGGCGGGGAACCAGGAGAGGTAGGACGCAATTGGGTAGAACGTCAAGATGGAACCCAAGAGGAATTAAACAGTACTGCAACCGTAGAGATGCAACCAGGTGATATTTTTGTGATTGCAACTCCAGGGGGGGGAGGATTTGGTGCAGTTTTTTAAGTTTGTAGTGAGGACTTTAGTCCTCTCTATCTCTTGTCAGAGGATGTTTGAAAAGTTTTAGGGGGTCAGAAATTAAGCCAGTCGCCTCACCATAATACGGATCATGGCAAGGTAGATAAAAGTCTCAGATGTTTCGGGCAATAACTCATAATCTCTGACTAATCGCCGACAGCCCATCAACCAACCGTAAGTGCGCTCCACTAC
>JAKOMP010000238.1 GCA_022241785.1 Cyanocohniella sp. LLY
CAGCCGCCACCGCCCCCGCATCGCCGCCAGGATTGACCTGCCGGCGCGGCAGGCGCATCGAAAACCCTGCGTCGGTGCGCTCGACGAGCAATGTTCCGGACTTGCGCGTATGAAAGCGGAATGGTGGCGCAAGGCCCACTTCCTGCGCCAGAACCAGAGCGCTGGCCAGCGTGGCGTGCCCGCACAGCGGAACCTCGACCGTCGGTGTGAACCAGCGCAACTCATGCGCGCCATCATCCGCGGCGACCAGAAATGCCGTTTCGGCAAGATTGTTCTCAGCGGCTATGGCCGTCAGGATCGTGTCGGGGAGCCATTCATCCAGAAGGACGACTGCCGCAGGGTTTCCAGCAAAACGCCGCTGCGTAAAGGCATCGGCCTGAAACATCCGAAATTCGGTCATATCCGTATCGTTCTCCGAAGGCATCGCCACAGATGACTCCGTCACTATCGTAATCGGCGGTGAAAGCCGATAGGCATTGCGCATTGCAACATGAGCAGTGAGTGCCATGTCCGGCACAACCGGCATCGGCCGCGCCCTCACCATTCTGATGGCGCTGACCGGCGGCGTGCTCGTCGCGAATCTCTATTACGCGCAACCCGTCCTGTCCATGATCGGCGCGGATGTCGCCATGCCGCCCGCGCTGGAAAGCAGCGTGGTGACCGCGAC
>JAKOMP010000120.1 GCA_022241785.1 Cyanocohniella sp. LLY
TCTGGTCTTGTTATCGCTAGCCAGAAAACAGAAGAAGGCATTATCGTTTATGAGCCGAATGGACAAGCCATATCCTTTGAAAATATGCTTGAACGTGGATGGACTTTAGATTATTTACAAATCCAGAATCAGTGATGACTAGGAAAACGTTGTGTAAACTACACACAACGTCAAATGCTTGCCTGATAAACGTTGTGGACGTTGTGGTGTATATAACGGAACGATCACATTCTGCCCACGAATGAGCGTCAAGTCCGTCCCCTCACCAAGCTAGAACCCCAGCAGCAGCAAGAAGTATGGCAACAGGCTGTAGAGGAAGCGGGTGGAAAAGTGCCAAGTGGTAGGGTCGTGAAGGATGTGGTGCAGCGCATAATGGAGAAAACCAAAGTACCCAACACCTACCAAATTGGCGAAGTCTGCCAAATTTTAGCCAAAGACAACCCTGAGCTACGAGGCAAAAGCGGTTGCTGGTGTATAGTCACGGGAGTTCACGATTACAGTTGCACCGTGAAAATTTGGAATGGAGAAATTACGGTTGGGCTGAAGCATCTCAAATCTTACGACTATCTACCGCAGGACTGTGAGCAGATGCAGAGGATTTGCAATCGCATTTCACGGGTATATTCACCTGTGCTGGAGGAATCGGTGCAGAGGTTTTTGGAGTCGCTTGGGAAGCTCAATCGGGCTTATTTGACGGCGTTGGAGGAGAAATTGCTGGGGGTTTTGGAGTCAGAAACTGGTGACTGGTGACTGAGGCAAGGATTACCAGCAGGCGTACTATCACGCTTGAGTTTTGGAGTGAGGGCGATCGCTAAGATATATCCCAAGGCGTGATCGCATTTTCATGGCCTCTTATCTTCCTTCCAAAGCTACAAGAAGAATGCCAGGATAAGGATAGGGTTAATTTTGATTTTAGCCTAATTTAGAAATTTATTAAGGAAATTCCGCAAATTTTTAGTGTATATATTTTATATAGTTGTTTTAAATAAATACAAACAGATTAAAGTGTGCCTCTTAAGTGAATTAGCGAACTGACAAGTCAGCAATCGCCTAATGGCATTCCACCCAGCATAGCTGATCGCAGATTCTATAATTTGTTTTTCGTTTTCCCCGACACAACTAACCAAGGAGCTACTCCATGCCAGATTTTGCTCGTAGTTTGGCAATTGTCATCGGAATTAACAATTACGCTAATGGCATTCCTCCTCTACAAAATGCTGTTAATGATGCCGTTAAGCTGGTGGAATTGTTACGGGAAAAGTATCAATACCAAGTGTGGGAATATTTGAATGAAGCAGCCACCTTAAAAAATCTCTGCGAGATGCTGGAGAAAACCCTGCCCGCAGAAGTTACCGCCGATGACCGATTGCTATTTTACTTTGCTGGTCATGGTATTGCCCTCAATGGAGATGAGGATGATGGCCCCAAAGGTTATTTGATTCCCCAAGATGCCCGAGGGGGAGATGTTCAAACTTACCTACCAATGACTCAGTTGCATGACTGTTTAAATCAATTACCTTGTCGTCATTTTCTGGGTATTCTTGACTGCTGCTTTGCTGGGGCGTTTCGCTGGTCAAGTAACAAAAGAGAGATTTTGGCAGCGAAAACAGTCTATAAAGAACGTTATGACCGCTTTATTTCTGATCCCGCATGGCAAGTAATCACTAGTGCGTCCTACGACCAAAAAGCCTTAGATGCCTTTTCACTCAACTGCCAACGAGGTGGAGAGGGCAACCATTCCCCCTTTGCCGCAGCATTACTAGCAGCACTAGAAGGAAAAGCGGATTGTTATCCTCCGGCTACGAATGGTAAACCCGCAGGAGATGGGGTAATTACGGCTACGGAGTTGTATTTCTATCTGCGTGATGCAGTGGAATTAGTCAATGAATCGCGGTGGCAACGGCAAACCCCAGGCATTTGGCCTCTGAAGAAGCATGATAAAGGTGAGTATATTTTCCTTCCACCTGGACATGTACTCAATTTACCGTCTGCACCACCTCTAAATGAATCGAAAAACCCCTATCGTGGCTTGGAATCTTTTGAAGAAGAACATAGTTCTCTGTTTTTTGGCAGACAAGCATTAACACAAGATTTGTATGAATTTGTCAATGAGCAGCCTCTAACTGTAGTTTTGGGGGCTTCTGGGACGGGAAAATCCAGCTTAGTTAAGGCGGGATTGATACCTTATCTCAAAAAGTTACAGTCACAGTCAAATCATCAAGAGTGGGTGATTATGACACCTATGCGTCCTGGGGAATCGCCGTTTCGGGAGTTAAATAATACGCTTTCACAGGAAAAGATCCCCGTTGTTGACTTGTCTAAAATCAATTATGAACAAGCAATAAAAAGCCTTTCAGCTAGGATGAACGCTTGGTGTAAGCGCAATCCCCAGTCAAAGTTGTTATTTGTAGTTGACCAACTAGAAGAAGTAATTACCCTGTGTCGGGATGAGCCAGAACGGGAAAACTTTTTAATTTTCTTGGCTGTGGCAGTAGCTAAGTATTCAGAGCGATTGCGGATTGTACTGACTCTACGCAGTGATTTTGAACCCCAATTTCAGGATACTCATCTCCAAGAATACTGGAAAAATGCTCGGTTTATTGTGCCAGCAATGACACGGGATGAGTTACGTGCAGCCATTGAGGAACCAGCATCGGCAAGGGTGATGTATTTTGAGCCTTACAAACTGGTGGATAAGTTAATTGATGAAGTAGCTCAGATGCCGGGAGCTTTACCGCTACTTTCTTTTACTTTAAGTGAACTATACCTGAAGTATTTAAAGGGTTCAAGGGATAATCGGGCAATTACCGAGCAAGACTACGAAGAATTGGGAGGAGTGGCGCGGAGTCTTACCCAAAGAGCAGACTGTGAATATGAGCAATTGGTGAAACGAGATACAGCCTATGCCCATACTATCCGTCATGTGATGTTACGGATGGTTGCCGTAGGTGGGGGTGAATTGGCTCGTAGAAGGGTGTCGTTATCGGAATTGGAGTATCCACCAGGGGAAAACGAACGGGTGCAAGAGGTGATTCGCCATTTTACAGATGCCCGGTTACTGGTGAAAGGAGAAGATATTGATGGTAATCCCTATGTGGAACCTGCCCATGATGCTTTAGTGCGGGGATGGCAAAAGTTGTTAGTGTGGAAGCAGGAGGATGAGGAAAGTTTAATTCTGCAACGGCGGTTGACTCCGGCGGCGATGGAGTGGAGAACGATTGACAGCAAGATACAGCCATCTGTTTTGTTGACAAAGACTAAACCTCTGCTTGATTGGTTGGATCGAAGTTTGTACTTTGGCGAAAATTTATTTAATACAATCAATGCTCAGGTGGTTCGACTGTGGTGGAAGCAGAAGCAGCAGCAGAGTGTCAAAGAGAAGCCCATACAATTTCTGTGGGATACTAATCCCTATCTCGATGTATTGAATGAACAACTTCAATCTAATCACCACTGGTTAAACCAATTTGAAGCAGAGTTTGTGCGAAGAAGTATGAGGCGAAGACGGCACAATACCCGTGTGGGTTGGGGAATTGCATTAAGTGTAATGTTGGGATTGAGTGGATTAACTGTTTGGGCTTTACGAAATTTAAGAGAGGCACAGATAGAAGGGATTAGTGCTTTGATAGAAGCTTCAGGGGCAAACCTGCTATCCAACAATCAATTAGATGCAATGGTGCAAGCAATCAAAGCTAAGAAACTATTAGATACTGTTTGGATAGGAAAAGATGGTATTTCTGTCCGGGTTCTTGGTAGTTTAGCGCAAGCAGTTCACCACAATCAAAAAGGATGGAGGGAGCGTCTCCGGCTACCGGGTACAGATGTAATATTCAGCCCTGATGGTAAACAGCTAGCTACTATATATGGCAAAGAGGTGTATCTGTGGGATGTCGATACTGGCAGGCTGTTGCAGACACTCACCGGACATGAAGATGGGGTGAGAAGCGTGGTATTTAGCCCCAACGGTCAGCAACTTGCCACTGTTGCATTATTGGACAAAACGGCGCGGTTGTGGGATGTCGATACTGGCAGGCTGTTGCAGACACTCACCGGACATGAAAGTCGGGTGAATAGCGTGGTATTTAGCCCCAACGGTCAGCAACTTGCCACTGTTGCATTATTGGACAAAACGGCGCGGTTGTGGGATGTCGATACTGGCAGGCTGTTGCAGACACTCACCGGACATGAAGATGGGGTGAGAAGCGTGGTATTTAGCCCCAACGGTCAGCAACTTGCCACTGCATCAAGGGACAAAACGGCGCGGTTGTGGGATGTCGATACTGGCAGGCTGTTGCAGACACTCACCGGACATGAARATGKGGTGTGGAGCGTGGTATTTAGCCCCAACGGTCAGCAACTTGCCACTGCATCAGATGACAAAACGGCGCGGTTGTGGGATGTCGATACTGGCAAGGAGTTGCAGGCACTCACCGGACATGAAAATGTGGTGTGGAGCGTGGTATTTAGCCCCAACGGTCAGCAACTTGCCACTGTTGCATTATTGGACAAAACGGCGCGGTTGTGGGATGTCGATACTGGCAGGCTGTTGCAGACACTCACCGGACATGAAAGTCGGGTGAATAGCGTGGTATTTAGCCCCAACGGTCAGCAACTTGCCACTGCATCARKGGACAAAACGGCGCGGTTGTGGGATGTCGATACTGGCAGGCTGTTGCAGACACTCACCGGACATGAAGATGGGGTGAGAAGCGTGGTATTTAGCCCCAACGGTCAGCAACTTGCCGCTGCATCAAGTGACAATACTGCGAGGCTGTGGGATGTCGATACTGGCAAGGAGTTGCAGACACTCACCGGACATGAAGATGGGGTGAGAAGCGTAGTATTTAGCCCCAACGGTCAGCAACTTGCCACTGCATCAAGTGACAATACTGCGAGGCTGTGGGATGTCGATACTGGCAAGGAGTTGCAGACACTCACCGGACATGAAGATGGGGTGAGAAGCGTAGTATTTAGCCCCAACGGTCAGCAACTTGCCACTGCATCAGAGGACAAAACGGCGCGGTTGTGGGATGTCGATACTGGCAGGCTGTTGCAGACACTCACCGGACATGAAGATGGGGTGAGAAGCGTAGTATTTAGCCCCAACGGTCAGCAACTTGCCACTGCATCAGAGGACAAAACGGCGCGGTTGTGGGATGTCGATACTGGCAGGCTGTTGCAGACACTCACCGGACATGAAGATACGGTGAATAGCGTGGTATTTAGCCCCAACGGTCAGCAACTTGCCACTGCATCAAGTGACAATACTGCGAGGCTGTGGGATGTCGATACTGGCAGGCTGTTGCAGACACTCACCGGACATGAAAATATGGTGTGGAGCGTGGTATTTAGCCCCAACGGTCAGCAACTTGCTACTGCATCATTTGACAATACGGCGCGGTTGTGGGATGTCGATACTGACAGGCTGTTGCAGACACTCACCGGACATGAAAATATGGTGTGGAGCGTGGTATTTAGCCCCAACGGTCAGCAACTTGCCACTGCATCATTTGACAATACGGCGCGGTTGTGGGATGTCGATACTGGCAAGCTGTTGCAGACACTCACCGGACATGAAAATGTGGTGTGGAGCGTGGTATTTAGCCCCAACGGTCAGCAACTTGCCACTGCATCATTGGACAATACGGCGCGGTTGTGGCGAGTAGGAGATATTGATTATATGCTGGCGATTAACTGTAATTGGGTGCGTCATTATTTGCAAAGTAACCCCAATTTGGAGAGTGACAAGCATCTCTGTGACGATGTACCAGAACCAGTCATACAAGATAAAAGTCCTTAATGCTATTTTTTGGTTAGTTAAGTTATCGCTCCTCAAAACTCTGGATATCAAAGGTGCGATCACTCTTAAAAAATCTGGCGTTCAAAAAGTGCGATCACTTTTGAGAAAATTTGGATATCAAAGGTGCGATCGCTCCTCAAAAGCCTGGATAAAACCAGTGCGATCGCCTTTTGCAACATTTTGATATGTAGGTGCGATCGTTCTTCAAAAAGCTGGATATCAAAGGTGCGATCGCCCGGACAAAACTTGTTACTCCGTTTTTTATACACCGACACGAAATACAATACCAAACCGCGTTAGAAGATGCAAATAGCAACTATCACTAGCAAGAATTATTTATATCGCTGTCTTTCTTAAAAAAAGATTATTTTTCTGCCTTTTGACGGATTTTACCCTCAAAATACCTCTTAAATAAGTATATGCTTACTTATATATACTTATTTAGAATAGCGTTAGTAGTCACAACACCATACAAAATGTAATTTTAATCACTTTTTTGTCACGGAGTTAATTTAGTGATAGACCTAAAACACCATGCAGAATGGTAAAACTCAGTTTGTCCATAATCACAGCAATTTAATATCCAATACTTACGTATGATGAGAAACTTTCACAAAACATTCGTAGTAGTTGCGATTATTGCCACCTTCGCAAGTGGCTGTAGGTCTACAGATGAGTACAAAAAATTTGCTGAGGCAGGAAATAGTTTTGCTGAAGCTACTAATTCTCTATTAGAGGATGCTGAAAAAATTACAATCAATACAACATCTGAAAGACTACTAAGTGATAGAAGAACTAGCGGAGAATTTCAGCCTACTGATGAAGCTGCTAAAAGATTTGTTACTCGCTACACTGAATTATCAGACGAAGATAAAAATCGGCTGGAACTTATCAAAGAACTTCGTAGGCATAACCAATTTTTGCAAGCTTACTTTAATAGACTTATAGAGCTAGCTGGTTCTGACTCTCCTGATAGAAGTAAGGCCGCAGTTGAGAGTATAGCCAGCAATTTACAAAAAAGTGGTAGCAGACTTGTAAGCTTAAGCCCCATCAAAATTGATAGGCTACCATCGGTCACTAAGATAGTTCTTGACGCTCGGATTCGTGGCTCAATGAGAGAAGAATTAGAAAAGCGTAAATACGCTATCTATCAAGAAATAACTCTCCAAGAAAAAGTACTGAAACATATCAGTGAGTCAGTGGAAAAAGACATCAAAACAATACGAGAGTTACAAGAATATCGTTTAGTTCTCAAACCACTCACTCAGTCAGCAGAAGTTAATGAAGATACATGGATAGCAACAAGATATCAGGTTCTGACACAAGATGCTGAAGTAGTCACAAAAATCAAGAACGCCAGTGATAAATTAACAAACCTGAAAGAAATTTTTATTGCTTCTATAGAGGGAGATTTAACCAGCGAAAGTCTTGATAATTTCATTCAAGAAACGAAGTCATTTTCAGCACTTGTTTATAACCAAAAATAGTCCTTATTTAAGGAAATTCTAAATATGCCGATTAATTCCGAAGCCGAAGCTCAAGCAATGTTGGAGAAGTTAAGACAAGTTGATGCAAAACTGAACTCTCCACAAGTTTTATTCACCATTGAGCATGAAAGCGATCAACGTAAGAAAGATGATTTTAATGAAGCGAGAACCAAAATCGCTGTTCAAATTCGACAACTAGAAAATCAAAAGCTTGCTTCACTATTAGCAGGTCTACAATCTAACGAAGCTTCCTTTCAAAAAGGAATAGATAACTTAAACTACGAAATTGAATCAGCTAATAGTATAGCTAGAATTACACAGGCAATTGATAACGTTTTGGGTGTTGTCACTGCCATAGTGATCCCCACGCGAGGAATCGGAAACCGGAAAATATACGTTTTACTGGTGGGAATCGATAACTATCCCGATCCCAATCATCGCCTCCAAGGTTGTGTAAACGACATTACAGCTATAACCGAGTATTTATACGAACGGTTTGACCAGAAAGAATATCAACTACATATACAAATTCTGAAAGACGAACAAGCAACCCGCGAAGCAATTATTCATGGCTTCCGCAACCATCTGTGTCAGGCGCAAAAAGATGATGTAGTTTTGTTCTACTACAGTGGTCATGGTTCCCAGGAACTAGCACCGCAGGAATTTTGGCATATAGAACCAGACCATCTGGATGAAACTTTAGTCTGCTACGACAGTCGTACCGAGAACGGTTGGGATTTAGCCGATAAGGAATTGGCGAAACTAATTGCAGAAGTCGCAGCCAAAGAACCACACATAACCATCATTATGGATTGTTGTCACTCTGGTTCTGGCACGAAAGACCCCACGCAAGTAGCTAAAGAACGTCGTTTTCCCGCCGACAAGCGAGAACGTCCCTTAGATAGCTTTATTTTTACACTGGAAGATTTAGAGAAACTGACAGATTCCCGTGAACGCGACCCCAAAAAACACCCCACAGGTTGGAAAATTCCCAAAGGTCGTCATGTGCTGCTAGCGGCTTGTCGAGACTACGAAACCGCCAAGGAATACCCAGGTAAGTTTAGAGGTTATTTCTCTTACTATTTGTTGGATACCCTGACTAAGACCAACGGAAAGCTGACATATCGGGATTTATTTGCCCGCACAAATGCCATTGTCCGTAGTGAAAGTAGAGAACAGTCACCGCGATTGGAAGTGAATGATCCCCAAGATGGTGATAAGTTCTTTCTAGATGGAGCCATAGCTGAAGTTGCACCATACTTTATTGTCAACCATGACAAAACCTCTGGCTGGGTGATTGAAGGTGGTGCTGTCCACGGAGTGCAACCGCCCAAAAATGGTGAAACTACTTTATTAGCCTTGTTTGAATTTGATGCTAATAACGACGATTTGCACGACCCCTCAAAATCTGTAGGTACAGCCAAAGTCACTCAGGTATTGCCAACTAAGAGCAAAATCGATATTGCAGGGATAGAAAACCTAGCGACTGATACCACTTTTAAAGCAGTTGTCACCAGTCTACCGCTACCACCTTTAAGTGTTTCCTTGGAAGGAGACGAAGCGGGTGTAAATTTAGTGCGTGAACAGCTAAATAAAGCCGGACTCAATGGTCAACCTTCAGCCTATGTCCGCGAATCAGAAGAAATTGGCAACGCTCAGTTACGCTTATTGTGTGAAAATAACCAGTACATCATCGCCCAACCCACAGATGAACACCCCCTCGTCGCTCAAATTGATGGTTACACCCCAGATAACGCAAATAAGGTAATTAAACGCTTAGAACATATTGCCCGGTGGAAAACAATTGCTCAACTTGCAAATACGGCGGCGACTCAGATTAAAGCTGGTGATGTGAAAATGGAACTCATCTTTAAAGACGAGGATTTATCACAATCACAACAGATGCGTTTACAGTACAAGTATAAGGACGGTAAATGGCAAGCACCGGAATTTAAACTTAAACTTACCAATACAACTAAAAAGCCTCTTTACTGTGCTTTAGTCAACCTTTCAGATAGTTTTTCCATTAGCGCCCCATTTTTTGAATCTGGTAGTATCAGGCTGCAAGCAGGAGAATCAGCTTATGCTTTAGATGGAGAAGAATTAATCCTCGAAGTTCCTAATGAATATTGGCAACTGGGAATTACCGAGTACAAAGACATCATTAAATTGATTGTCAGTAATGACGAATTTGATGCCAGATTACTAAATCAAGATAAACTAGATGCTCCTCGACCTAGATCAAGAAATATAGAATCTGCAAATCAAAGTAGTCTTGAGCGGTTAATGGATAGGACACAAAATCGTGAAATTAGAGCTAAAAGTAGCGCAGTCAGTTTTGACGATTGGTATGCAGAAGAAATTACAATTACCACAGTCCGTCCTTTGGAATCTACGCCAGTTTCCCCAGAACAAGAACAACAATTAGGAGTAGGGGTGAAATTACAACCTCATCCCAGCTTAGTAGCAAATGTTCGCTTGACAACCACACCACAAGTCAGCCGAGATTTGGGTAATCAAATATTGCCTCCCATCCTCCGGGAAGATCCCCAAGTGACTCAAGCTTTCCAATTTACTACCAGTCGGGGTACAGACCCAGGATTAAGTGTACTGGAACTGAGGGACGTTGCAGACTATGAAGTTATCACCCCAGATGCACCTCTGAAGCTGTTAGTTGATGCACCTTTAGCAGATAATGAGTATCTGCTTCCTATAGGTTATGACGGTGAATTTTTCTTACCTTTAGGTCGGGGTCAAATAACTAATGACGGTAAAACAGAAATTATCCTCGAAAGATTACCAGCACCCGTGAGTGAAGGAGAACGTAGCCTGCAAGGTGCAATCCGCATCTTCTTTCAAAAAGTAATCAGTCAGCGTTTGGGACGGGAATTTAAGTATCCGATATTAGCAGTACCGGAAATAACAGAGAACCCGAAAAAGAAAGTAATTTATCATGACGATGAAGCTGATGTCAGGGAGAAGGTTAAAAACGCCAAACGCATTGCTCTATATATCCACGGAATTATCGGCGATACCGAAAGTTTAGTATCTACTATTAAACAGCCTGTATTGCAACCAGATGGACAAAAAATTTCCATCAGCGAACTTTACGACTTAGTTCTTACCTTTGATTATGAAAATTTGAATACTTCTATTGAGCAGAACGCCCGAAATTTAAAACGACGGCTAACAGATGTAGGTTTAGGAGAAAACCACGGTAAAGAACTACATATTATTGCTCACTCAATGGGTGGTTTGGTATCTCGCTGGTTTGTTGAACGGGAAAGTGGTCATAAATTTGTGCAGCACCTGATTATGTTGGGTACACCAAATGCAGGTTCCCCCTGGTCTGTGGTGGAAGATTGGGTAAAACTGGCTCTGGGTATTGCACTCAACAGTCTTGCTACAATTGCTCCTCCGGCAACAGTAGTAGGTGTGTTGCTGGGTACATTAGAAAAAAATATTCGGGTGTCTCTAGCTCAAATGAACCCAGCTTCGGAATTTCTTAATTCTCTGGCTGCTAGTGATGACCCTGGTATTCCTTACTCAATTATTGCTGGTAATACTTCTATTATTGCCGCAGCATTGGAGGAACAACCGCAGAAAAAGTCCAGTATCTTGAAACGGTTACAACAACGTTTATTTAATAAGGTGGTAGAATTACCGTTCTTTGGTGTGCCGAATGATATAGCTGTGAAGGTGGATAGTATTAAGAGTGTTCCTCAAGGGCGTAAGCATCCTCCTCATATTCTAGAAGTACCTTGTGACCACATGAGTTATTTTATCCATGAACCTGTTGATGTTGGATTAAAAGCTTTAATAGCAGCAATTAACTTTCCGAAATTACTGGATAACAATCGGTAGCTAGACTCATCTAGGAATAAATCTGGATATCAGCGCCGAATTTATTCCTAGAGAACAAAAATACACAAGATATACGGAGGCTACATTAAAGTAATGTCCAGACATAATGAGTTTACCCGTAATTTTGCGGTTATTATTGGCATTAATAATTATCAAAATAGTATTAGAGAGTTAATAACCGCAGTTCCAGATGCTCTCAAATTAGCTGAAATTATTCAACAGCAACATGAGAAGCTAAAACCGCAATATCAGTCACAAAATAAGTATGAAGTGCAATTATTGTTGAATCAACGTGCTAGTCTTAGCCAGCTAAAACAATTAATTGCCGACTTCAAACAAGGACAAATAACGCTTGACAAGGAAAAAGTTACAGTTACAGAAAGCGATCGCCTGCTGTTCTATTTTGCCGGACATGGCATTGCTTTAGACGCACTTGAAAATCAAGAAGGGCCTGTAGGTTATCTGATTCCTCAAGATGCTATATCCGGTGATAGCAGTACCTACTTGCCGATGCAGGAATTGCATGATGCTTTGAACGCACTTCCTTGTAGGCATATGCTAGCAATTCTTGATTGCTGCTTTGCGGGAGCTTTCCGTTGGGCATGTCTCAGTCGAGAAATTGTACCCAAGTTCAAAGTATATAAGGAACGCTACGACAGATTCATCAGCGATCGCGCTTGGCAAGTGATTACTTCCGCATCTGACGACCAAAAAGCCTTAGATTCCTTGGTGGGATCGCGCGGGAGAATCACAGACGGAAACGAAGTTCATTCTCCCTTTGCCCAAGCTCTATTTGATGTTTTGCTGGGAAAAGGTGGAGATTTAAATCAAGATGGTATGGTCACTGCAACTGAGCTTTACTCATATTTGCGCGATCAAGTAGAAATCGCTTCAGAAAATTACTACCAGCGACAAACTCCTAGTTTATGTCCACTCAGGAAACATGATAAAGGGGAATTTATCTTTTTGTTGCCTGATTTTGACAGAGATAAATTGGAAGATGCACCACCACTAAACGTAGAAAATAATCCGTATCGAGGATTATCTTCCTATGATGAAAAAGACAGTAGTTTGTTTTTTGGTAGAGAAGAGCAAATTCAAAAGCTTTACCAGAAAGTAGTTGATAACAAGCAACAATTAACATTAGTCTTGGGTGCTTCGGGAACGGGTAAATCTAGTTTGGTGAAAGCTGGACTTATTCCTAAACTTAGGAAGGATGACAAAACCTGGCGTATTTTGCCTCCTTTTCGACCAGGGGAGTCTCCTTTGAAGTCATTGAATAATGTACTAGAATCTGTCAAGCAGCCTTTAATCCAAGCAGGAACATCTTCCCGTTTATTCACTCCAGCCGAAGAAAGTTTGGGAAATTGGTTCAAGAATAATCCTCAAGCAAAGCTACTGGTGGTTATTGATCAGTTTGAAGAATTGATAACTTTATCTAAGAGTGAAGAAGCAGAGAAATTTCAGATATTTATTAAAAATATACTTGCTAAATACCTTAACAACATCCATGTAGTTATTACCTTGCGACTCGATTTTGAAGCGCAGTTTCAAACCTCGGTACTCAACGACTTTTGGAATGATGATGCTCGGTTTGTTGTTTCACCAATGAGCCAAAATGAATTCCGGGAAGCAATTGAGAAACCTGCATCACAAAAAGTTCTGTATTTCGACCCTCCCAGCTTGGTAGACGAACTAATTAACGAAGTCGTACAAATGCCGGGAGCTTTACCTTTGCTTTCTTTCACCCTGAGTGAATTGTACCTGAAGTATTTAGGCGATCGCACTAAGGATAATCGGGCTTTAACCAAGAAAGATTACGAAGAGTTGGGAAGGGTGGTTGGTTCTTTAACCAAGCGTGCGAACCAGGAATACGATCAGTTAGCTAAAGAAAACCCTGCTTATCAAGATACGGTGCGGCGAGTAATGTTACGGATGGTTTCATTGCAAGGTGGCGAGTTAGCACGGCGACAAGTTCCTAAATCGGAATTTGTGTATTCTGATCAGGAAGAAAACCAGCGAGTGCAAACAGTCATCAAACGTTTCTCTGAAGCTCGCTTAATTGTTGAGGGTTCTAATGCTCAAGGTGAATCTTATGTAGAACCAGCCCATGATGCTTTGGTGCAGGGGTGGGATCAGTTACTAGCTTGGAAAAAAGAAAACGAGGAAAATATAATCTTACAACGGCGACTGACACCAGATGCCGAAGAATGGAAAAGCATAAAGGGCAAGTTTCAGCCATTAGGCTTGCAAACAAAGGCTAAAACTGCGGTTGATTGGTTTGATTACAGACTCTACACCATTGAAAACTCATTGACCAAAATTTCTGCTCAGTTTGCTCGACTGTGGAGGCAATCGCAAAATCAGCAAAAGCATTATGGAGAAAAACCCGTACAGTTTTTGTGGGATGCGAATCCTTATCTCGATGTAGTAGCTAAAGAAATTAGTTCCGATGATAACTGGTTGAACCAGGTAGAAGCTGATTTTGTTGAGGAAAGCGTTTTACAAAAACGCCGCAATATGAGTTGGCGGTGGCGCATTGCGATCGCAGTTATGCTGGGTTTAAGCGGGTTGACTATTGCCGCTTTGATAGGTCAGAGAAATGCACAGATTGCACAAATTCAGGCTTTTGAGCAAGCCTCAGATGCAGAATGGCAATCTAAGCAAGTTTTAGAAGCGACACTCAATGCTTTGAGAGCAGGAAAGACTCTTAAGAACCTTTTACCTTTTGGAATTTTCAAGCCAGATATTAAACTGGTGCAAGTAAGAGGAAAACTACTACAAGCTGTGTATGGTATCAAAGAACGCAACCGATTGGAAGGACATAGCAATCGAGTCATGACAGTAGTTTTCGGACTTAATGGTGAGCGAATTGCCGCATCAAGTGGAGATGGCACAGTCAAAGTTTGGAAGAAAAACGGTATCTTAGAACCCAACTCAAAGGGACAGGGAAAGGGAACTGTTTTCAGCACCCAAGTGGGTAAGATTCTTACGTGGCAACCCACATTCAGCAGCAGTATGACGATCGAAATCGGGAGGGTTGATGGCACTTCACTACACACTCTCAAAGATCCTAATGATCGATATTGGAAAGCTGTTAACAGTGTAGTTTTTAGCCCCGATGAAAAGAGAATTGCGGTGGCTTATGGTGACGGTACGGTAAAGCTGTGGAAACCCGATGCTAGCTTTATAGGTGACGGCACGGTAAAGCTATGGAAACCTGACGCTAGCATCGGTGACATTAAACATAGCAATAACGTCACTAGTGCAGTATTCAGCCCTAATGGCGACATGATTGCCTCAGCTAGTTGGGACAAAACCGTAAAGTTGTGGAAACCCGACGGGACTTTGATACGTACCCTCGAAGGACATAATCATGCTGTCATTAGTGCAGTATTCAGCCCTAATGGCGACATGATTGCCTCAGCTAGCCAGGACAAAACMRTAAAGTTRTGGAAACYCGAYGGGACTTTRATACRTACCCTCGAAGGACATAACAGTACTGTCTATAGCGTAGCATTCAGCCCTAATGGCGACATGATTGCCTCAGCTAGCCAGGACAATACTGTCAAACTCTGGCAATTGGACAGCACTTTTGGGGATATTATCAAAGCACATAATCATGCTGTCACTAGTGCAGTATTCAGCCCTAACGGCGACATGATTGCCTCAGCTAGCCAGGACAAAACAATAAAGTTGTGGAAACCCGATGGGACTTTAATACATACCCTCGAAGGACATAATGATGCTGTCACTAATGCAGTATTCAGCCCTAACGGCGACATGATTGCCTCAGCTAGCCAGGACAAAACAATAAAGTTGTGGAAACCCGACGGAACTTTAATACACACTCTCCAAGAAAATACCCATGCTGTCAATAGCGTAGTTTTTAGCCCTAACGGCAAAATGATTGCCTCAATTAGTTCTAACGGCGAGATTAATATCTGGAAGCCAGACAGTAGCTTTATACGTAATCTTGAAGGGTATAGTGACACCAGCGAGAGTCCTTTTCATAACATAATATTGAGCCCAGATAGTCAGATGATCGCCTCAGCGGGAAGTGGTGACGGTAAGGTTAAGCTTCAGAAGGCAGACGGCACCCCTGTCAACACTCTGCCAGGATATGGCTATCCAATCTTAAGCGTAGCGTTCAGCCCCGATGGTCAGATGATCGCTTTAGGAAGTTTTGAGTCTAAAGTCAGTCTCTGGAAACCAGACGGTAGCTTTATACGTGACATGGAAGGACACGATAGTCCAGTCAATAGTGTAGTCTTTAGTGCCGATGGGCAAATGATTGCCTCGGCTAGTAAAGATGGTACAGTAAAACTCTGGGAGAGAAATGGTGCTTTATTGAGTACCCTGAAAGGGTATGATGGTTATCAGCAAAAGAGTGTATTAAATTTCAGTACTGATGGTAATAGTCTTGTCTTGAATCGTGGTGACGGAACGGTGATTGTGTGGAATTTAAATCTGGATGATTTGCTCGTACGTGGTTGCAATTGGATGCGGGATTATTTGAATAATAACCCTAATGTTAGTGAGAGCGATCGCCATCTCTGTGACGATGTACCACCAATTACTACAAAGCCTGAGAATTAGGTGAGTTAAAAGCGAATTGCAACCATCATATGCCAAAATCCAAGTACGATTTTCACCGCAACCTAGCAATAATTATTGGTATTAATAACTACTCAAATGGTATTCCAGAGTTAGAAACACCTGTTGCTGACGCTGAAAAACTTGCCAAAATTCTCCAAGAAAACTATCAATATGAGGTGCAGATATTACTAAATGAAAAAGCTACATTATTACAGTTAACTTCTGTATTAGCAGACCTTAAACAAAAAATACTACATTTACCTGAGAAAACATTACAGATAGAAGAAAGTGACCGTTTAATATTTTACTTTGCTGGACATGGAATAGTCCCCGCAGATGGGCTAGAAAACAGCGATAATCTGGCAGGCTATCTTGTCCCCCAGGATGCGAAAGGAGATATCCTTCTGCAAAAGCAAATAGAAATTAACAAAATTCTCCTGCCCATGCAAGACTTGCATGATGCACTTACAGAACTGCCTTGCCGTCATTTACTAGTTATACTAGATTGCTGTTTTGCTGGAGCATTTCGGTCAAGCTTATATCGAGAAATTCTGCCGGCACGAAAAGTATATAAACAACGGTACGATCGCTTTATTAGAGATAGAGCATGGCAAGCGATCGCATCTGCGGCTCATGACCAAAAGGCGATCGATTATCTCGGTTGTTTCGGACAAAGAGGAACTACAGAAGGTAACAAACACTCACCCTTTGCTGAAGCATTATTTGCTGGTTTGCGCGGTGCTGCGGACACAATAGGAATAGGTGATGGGATCATCACAGCAACTGAACTTTATTGCTATGTGCGCGATCAAGTTGAAGAACTTACCGACGAACTTAACAAACGCCAAACTCCTGGCTTGTTTCCCCTGAAAAAGCATGACAAAGGCGAGTATATTTTCTTACTACCAAATTTTGACCAAAACAAGTTAGAAGATGCACCAGCACTCAACGAAGAAAACAACCCTTATCGGGGTTTAAAAAGCTATGAAGAACAGCATTCTCAGTTGTTTTTTGGCAGAGATGAACTAATTAAGCAACTATATGAACGTGTTCTTCACCCTAAAAACCCACTAACTGTAGTTTTAGGCGTTTCCGGTTCTGGCAAGTCTAGTTTAGTCAAAGCGGGGTTAATTCCTTATATAAAGGTTAACCATAACGAAGATTGGTACATTATACCTACATTCCGTCCTGGTGAATCTCCCTTCGCCGCACTGGCTGAGGTAATAGCAGTCAATACTGAGGTTAGTGAAAGCAAAATAGAGGTAATTAAGTCTCTCAGCCAGACGCTCATACAAGCACCGAGGCAATTTATTGAAATTGTAGCCAATGGCAGACAAATCCCTGCAAGTGCAAAGCTTTTATTGGTGATTGACCAATTTGAAGAACTAATTACCATCTGCAAGCAACAAGAGCGAGAGCAGTTCTTAAATTTCCTGGCACAAGTATTAGAGGCTAATGCTCAAAAGTTGCACATAATTATCACCTTGCGCTCCGACTTTGAACCGCGTTTTTTAGATTCTGCACTCAAACCTTATTGGAGTGGCGATCGCTTTCCAGTACGCGCCATGAGGTCTGATGAATTACGGCAGTCCATTGAAAGACCAGCTAATGAAAAAATGTTGGATTTCAACCCACTAAATCTAGTTGACCTGCTCATTGACGAAGTAGGGCAAATGCCCGGCTCTCTCTCACTATTATCTTTTACTTTAAGTGAACTTTATACTAAATGTATTAAGCGGGAAAGTAGAACTTTAACTCAGGCAGATTATCAGGAGTTAGGCGGAGTTGCAGGTTCCTTAACACATCGAGCAACGGAAATATACAACAAACTGGACAAAGCCCAACAACTCACCATGCAAAGGGTGATGCTGCGGATGGTAACAATTGAAGGCGGGGAGTCAGCAAGGCGAAGAGTGCCTTTATTTGAGTTGATATATATAAGTAATGCAGAAAATACGCGAGTAGAGGAAATCCGTCAACTGCTGGATAAAGCGCGTTTGATTGTGGGTGGACAGGAACCAGGGGGTGAACCCTATGTAGAACCAGCCCATGATGCCTTGGTACGAGGGTGGAGTAAGTTACAGGAGTGGAAAAATGAGGAGCAGGAAAACTTGTTACTGCAACAGCGTTTAACTCCTGCGGCTAATGATTGGGACAGAAATAACCGACCTATTGGCTTATTGTTACCTGAAGGCGATCGCCTCAACCAGTTGGAGAAAATCGAGGCATTACCTGATAACTGGTTTAATCAGCGAGAAGTAGAGTTTGTTCAAGCAAGTATTAATTATAGAGATATTCAACAAAGGTTCTCTAAAGAACAACAGACCAGAACGGAACTTTTACAGAAAAGCGATCAGGTTGAAAATTTGCTTAATAATGCCCAACCATTAAACGCTATGGTTCTGGCAATTGCAGCATTGGGTGAAAATCTAGAGAAAATCCCACAACAGATTCTCACCTCAGTTCAATCCAGTTTACATAGGGCTATTTCGTTAGCAAGAGAACGTAATTTGCTCCAAGACCATGAGTCTGGTGTCAATTGTGTAGCATTTAGTTCAGATGGAAAGTTTATTGGCAGTAGTAGTGCGGACGGCACAGTCCGACTGTGGGATAAAGAAGGCAACCCCATTGGTAATCCTTTCATTGGGCATGAATCTAGCGTTAGCTCAGTAGCCTTTAGCCCCGACAGTACATTAGTTGTTAGTGGGAGTGATGACATACGACTGTGGAATATTAAAGGCAAGCTTATTGGTAAGCCGTTTACAGATTATCAGTCTCATGTTAATTCTGTAGCCTTTAGCCCCGACAGTACATTAGTTGTTAGTGGGAGTGATGACGGTACATTGAAACTCTGGGACACTAAAGGCAACCCTATTGGCAATCCTTTCACTGGTCATCAATCTAGTGTGAGTTCCGTAGCTTTTAGCCCGAATGGAGAGTCTATTGTCAGTGGCAGTGATGATGGCACATTAAGACTGTGGGACACTAAAGGCAACCCTATTGGCAATCCTTTCACCGGACATGAGTCTGGTATCGTTTCAGTAGCTTTTAGTCCTGATGGAAAACACATCGTCAGTGGTTCTAGAAACGGCACTCTGCAAATGTGGGATACCGCAGGCAATCCCATCGGTGAACTTTTCAACGGTCATGACTCAAAATATCCAATCCAATCTGTAGCATTTAGCCCTAACGGAGAGCAAATTGTCAGTGGTAGTTTTGACCGCACAGTACGATTATGGAACAAGCAGGGCAATTCCATAAGCAATCCCTTCATTGGTCACGACAGATTTATTTACTCTGTGGCATTTAGCCCGGATGGGAAACAGATTCTCAGTGGTGGTTTAGATGGTATAAGAATATGGGATGCACAAGGCAATCCGAGTGGCAACCCCTTTACTGGACACGAGTCTAACGTGAATGCTGTAGCTTTTAGTCCCAGTGGAAAGTACATTGTTAGTGCTAGTGACGATGCAACTCTCAGACTTTGGGATACTCAAGGCAACTCCATTGGCAATCCCTTCATTGGACACGAGTCTAACGTGAATGCTGTAGCTTTTAGTCCCAGTGGAAAGTACATTGTTAGTGCTAGTGACGATGCAACTCTCAGACTTTGGGATACTCAAGGCAACTCCATTGGCAATCCCTTCATTGGACACGAGTCTAACGTGAATGCTGTAGCTTTTAGTTTCAGCGGAGATTATATTGTCAGTGGTGGTGAAGATAGTACATTGAGACTCTGGGATATTGATGGCAAACCAATTGGCAATCCCTTTACCGGACATCAATCTCGTATCACTTCCGTAGCTTTTAGTTCCAGTGGAGATTACATTGTCAGTGGTAGTTCAGATGGAAGTCTGCGAATTTGGGACTTAAACGGCAATCCCGTCACATATCCTGTAGCTTTTAATGGTGTTTGGATTGATTGTGTAGCCTTTAGTCCAGATGGTAAGCAAATTGTTAGTGGTATTAATAATGACCCCCTTAGTGGACGAGGTTTTGAGGGAGTTCTTAGGCTTTGGGATCTAAAAGGTCATCCTATCGGTAATCCTTTCACAGGTCATAATGACAGTGTAACTTCCGTGGCTTTTAGTCGAATGGCACTAAGAAAACGTGAAACCTAGTCAGGGCAGGGTATAGGGGGTAGGGTGTCGGGTATAGGGAAAAAATCAAGAAAATTAAAAACAAGTGCGAACATTAATAAACTTCTTTGCTACGCAACGCTGACGC
>JAKOMP010000239.1 GCA_022241785.1 Cyanocohniella sp. LLY
TTGGCTCTTTCCTGCCTATATATTCAGCAGGTAGTCTTTAGGGTTGCCCCATTCGGAAACCTCCGGCTCAATGTTTGCTTCCAACTCCCCGGAGTATATCGTCGGTAACCACGTCCTTCTTCGCCTCTGTGTGCCTAGGTATCCACCGTCAGCCCTTATTAGCTTGACCACTTACACATTGGTTTTCCACTTGCAAACACTTTGTCTGTGTCTGCCTGCTTCTTTCGCGTTACTATGCAGTTTTCAAGGTTCTGGCTGGACTTTCACCCAGCAGTCTGGCTCGTAAGTGCCATGTTGCTGAACTTTTTTCCACTTAATCAATTAAACTTTAACTATTTATTAACTGAACCCAAAATATTTTGAAAGCTTTTACCAATCTCGACCGACCTAGGTTAGACCAACTCAGTCTCTATTCACTGTGTGTTTTCGAGTTCTGAGGGGTGTAGGTCTCCCTAAAAGGAGGTGATCCAGCCACACCTTCCGGTACGGCTACCTTGTTACGACTTCACCCCAGTCACCAGTCCTGCCTTAGGCATCCTCCCCCCCGAAAGGTTGGAGTAATGACTTCGGGCACTACCAGCTTCCATGGTGTGACGGGCGGTGTGTACAAGGCCCGGGAACGAATTCACTGCAGTATGCTGACCTGCAATTACTAGCGATT
>JAKOMP010000240.1 GCA_022241785.1 Cyanocohniella sp. LLY
AAAGGAAAAGGATGCGGCAGGACGATACTTTGTGAGTTTTGTAGTGGAGATTCAATTGTTACCTTTACCACAACTAAACAATGCTGTTGGTGTGGATTTAGGCATAACCACTTTTGCAACCCTTAGCACTGGCGAGAAAGTAGACGCGCCAAAACCCCTTAAAAAACGTATCGGGAGACTACGCCGACTTAGCAAAAACTTGTCTCGTAAAACAAGAGGGTCTAAACAATCAATACCGTTGCCAAAATAAGAGGATGAAGAGGTAGGGCGTTTCGTAGTAGAGTTATTGTCTCTCACAACGMAAACTCAAAAACTACTCTTCCGCCCATGCCCGATATCTTATCACTGTTACAATGCCTGCTACCGCAGATCAACGCGACAACCATGCGGCAATTTAACCAAATAATCCAGGCCATGTTAGCGATGAGCGGGCGAGTCACGATGCGGGGAATCTCTCGTTGGGCAGGCGTTGGTGGTAGTTATCGGACGATGTTGAGATTCTTTCATACAATAATACCTTGGGCGACGTTGTTTTGGCTATTTTTCCGCCAGCATTTGTTTCGAGCAAATGAGGTATATTTGCTGGCAGGAGACGAAGTTGTAGTCAGCAAATCAGGGAAACAGACTTATGGGTTGGATAGATTCTTTTCTAGCCTA
>JAKOMP010000121.1 GCA_022241785.1 Cyanocohniella sp. LLY
TCTTTGGCCAGGCGCTTGTGTAGTCATGGATAATTTCAGTTCTCACAAAGTCGCAGGTATCAAGGAAGCCATTGAAGCCGTTGGGGCAAGGCTGGTGTACTTATCTCCTTATTCTCCTGATTTTTCACCGATTGAAAACTGTTGGTCGAAGGTGAAAGAGTTTTTGCGATCGCAAGCTGCTAGAACATATCAACAGTTAGACGAGGCCATTACAAATGCTCTGAATGCAGTAACTAAAAAAGACATTATTGGATGGTTTACCCACTGCTGTTACTATATTGCACCCAACTGAGAACCGCTATAACTCAGGGGTAGAAGTTGCAAACTCAATAATACTCGCCCAATTTTCCAAATCTGCGGCTAATCGAATCAACTTTTGCAGAGTTAAATCATTAACCCACAACAAAATCGGGAAAGGAAATTGTTTTCTAAATTCCTCCCGCACTCGGTTAGCCGTAGTCAGAACTGTATCAATATTTTTAACTGCTTCCAAGCCAAAAACCATCAAAGCTGGTGGCTGTTCATCTCCCAGTTGTTCTTTAATCGCTGTGTAAAGGGTTTTGACGGATGCGGGTAAAGTAATTTCGCAGATATTGACAGGAGATAATTGATGCAGTCGTTCCACCATCCGCTGACGCAAAACCGCATAATTACAGCGCAATAAAATCAGCGAAAATTCACCTCCAGCCAAGGTAATCGCTCTCACCAGAGTTTGCAATGAACGCTCATTGTCAAGGTCTAAATTTTCCGGTTCATGCTGACCACTCATACAGCAATCCTAAATATCATGATTGTGGGGTAGGCATCTTGCTTGCCCCGAAATACAATGGACGGGCAAGATGCCCATCCTACAAAAACAACAAAATCATCCCGCAAAGATGCAACACCCACTAAAAATCACCCAAGTTCTTTAGCAGCAGCCAAAATCGGATTGATATCAAACCAAGAGCCATCCTCATTCCGATATTCAAATACAAACATACTACGCAGTAAAAGTTCATATCTTTCATGACCTCTAAAGCTTTTTTGTTCTGTCACCTCATTTAATAATTCCCACTCATCATCAGTAATAGCCAAACTTAGCTCATTACACCGTTGTTTAATCACCCTTTCCACACACTCACGCGCTAAAGGAGGGTCTTCTTGTTGCAGACAGCGAAATAACAACATCAACAAGTTACGCAAATGACCACCGCTAACTCGGCAAAGTCGCTCTAAACTATCAGCTTCTTGAAACACTTCCGTAATTAAATGTTGACTTTGCTCCCAACTGACACCAGGAAAGGCTCTCGCCATCACCATCTGTTGCAGCAGTGTAATTCCGGGGAGAAAGTCAGCGCCATCGGGTGACTTCACCGGAACCATTGGTAAAACTTTGGGGTCTACTCCAAACCGATTTGTCAATCTACCTAAAGCGTTAGAAAAAATTAACACTAGGGGAATTGTGTAGACTACATGACAATTTAGCTGATTTAACTGTTCGCCACGTTCCACAAACAGATATTCTGGCTGGTAATAAGCACCCCCTGGCTTTAAAGAATTATCTATGCGGTCAAGGTTATCAACTATTACTACCAGTCCTTCTTTACCTTGCTGCTTGAGTTTTTCTATGGCAGGTTTGAGCAATTCCTGGTTAATCGATTCTAAAATACCGTTGGTGCGTGGTTCTAAATATTGTCGCAGCTGCGATCGCAGTTTCGGACTATCTTTAGTTTTAGCTGTAATTTTGCCAATACCCACAGATAACTCTGCTTCTACACCAATATCTAACGGTGTTTGTAAAAAATCGACAATTTCCTTAAATAAAGTTTGAAAATATCCCGGTTTGAGACTAATTGTAATTGCTTCTAGACTTTGACTAACTTCACGGGCGACAGCCAATAAAATATCTGTAATATCCACATCTGCCATATCCAAGCTATGGCTAGATTCAAAATAAACCACATGAAATCCCTGGCGTTCTAACTCGGCTTTGAGTCGCAGCAATTCGGTAGATTTACCACAACCTATATGTCCAGTAAACAATTGACAGGTAGGTTCATCAGGTGAAAGACGGGTAATAGTCCGCCCTAGTTCTTCTATAATCTTGGCACCACGTACCTGAGAGAAATCAATATAATACTGTCGGTCTTCAGCTTTGCTTGCTACCAGTGTCTTACTAGGGTTGCAAGCTTGAAAAAACTTCTTTAAATTCAGTGTCATGACAATTTAGCTGAAAACAGCCTAATATTACTGCTGTTTTCAGTGATTATACAGGGAATTGATGGGGATTGGGGAGTTATTAAATCAGTGTAAACACACAATGGCGGGCAAAATGCCATTAGTGTCAAGTTAAGAAAAATGGATGGTTGTCAACAGAAGGCAAATCAATGGTAAAAGTCAACACAGGGGTGTTGAAAAAGCCATGAGTAAACCACGAAAAAAGCAAGGGAATCCAGATTTTCGCCATCGAGTCAGTGTACCGGACCCAGCCAGTGAAGAAGACTATCAGACTGGTTGGGATTTTATGATTGATACATCTTGAGTATGCGCTTTTACGGAATTTAGCGAAATATACTTAGTTGACAATATTGGGTATTTGTAGGTAAAGCCTACCCTACTAGGAAAATACAAGACTTTCGGCGCATACCGCAAACAACACAGCGAAAAGTTTTCAGGAGAACTAGCCCGACTTCACCAACTTTGCAAGACAAACAACATCAAGGAAAGATTGATGCTAAGTAAGTCTGCGAGAAAAAATCAAAATATGTTAAGCAATGTAAAATAATTAAAATTCATTTCGTAGTCAGTGGCTCTAGCCCTTATTTGAGGACTAAAGTCCTCACCCTACGGGTGATGCCGACCGATGCCGCAGGCTGTACGTTAGTCGCTCATGGGGGAAACCCCCAAGACCGCGCTAACTCACTACAAACCTTTAATTATTTACGCCGTCCTACTTAGATTTTAGGAAAGTATGAACAAGCTCATTTTAATTACAGGTATAAGCAAAGGTTTAGGTTACGCTATGACCGAGGGTTTTATTCAAGAAGGTCATACTATTATTGGTTGCGCTCGTTCATCAGCAGCTATCGAGGAACTACGTCAGAAGTTTAGCGAGCCAAACGATTTCACTGCTGTGGATGTAGCAAATGAACAGCAAGTAGAAAAATGGGCAAAACACGTACTCAACAAATATCAACCACCAGATATACTTATTAACAACGCAGCAATTGTTAATTACCCAGCACCTTTATGGCAAGTACCCTCTAATGAATTTTCCGAGTTGATTGACATTAATATTAAAGGAGTAGCGAATATCATTCGCCATTTTGTTCCAGCAATGATAAAAAACAAGCGTGGTATTATTGTCAACTTCAGTTCTGGTTGGGGACGCTCTACTTCTCCTGAAGTGGCACCATATTGCGCTTCCAAGTGGGCAATTGAAGGATTAACTCGTTCTTTAGCAGAAGAACTTCCTGCTGGTATGGCAGCTATTCCGCTTAATCCAGGGATTATTCATACTGATATGCTCACTATTAGCTTTGGGGAAGAAGCGTCCAATTATACACCTGTGTCTGAATGGGTATTGAAAGCTGTGCCATTTATACTAAAATTGAAAACCACTGATAATGGTATTCCCCTAACTGTCCCCATATAAGATTTTTTACCGTGAAGGAGCATTGAAAAACTTGGAAAGTCACAAAGAAAAAATTCTGGTGGTAGACGACGAAGCTAGCATTCGCCGGATTTTAGAAACGCGTCTTTCCATGATTGGCTACGATGTCGTCACCGCTAGTGATGGCGAAGAGGCGTTGTCAATTTTTCACTCATCTGAGCCGGACTTAGTAGTTTTAGATGTGATGATGCCAAAGCTAGATGGCTATGGTGTGTGTCAAGAATTACGTAAAGAATCTGATGTGCCAATTATTATGCTAACAGCCCTGGCAGATGTAGCAGATCGGATCACTGGCCTGGAATTAGGGGCTGATGACTACGTAGTTAAGCCATTCTCACCCAAAGAATTAGAGGCGCGAATTCGCTCAGTTTTACGGCGACGCTTCAGTAAATCAAGTGCTGTGGGTGTTCCCAGTTCCGGGATAATCCAAGTAGATAATTTGAAAATTTATACAAATAAGCGACAAGTCTACAGAGGCGATGAGCGGATTCGCTTGACGGGTGTAGAGTATAGCTTGCTAGAGTTGCTGGTGAGCCACAGTGGAAAATCGTTTTCTCGTGGAGAGATTTTACAACAGGTGTGGGGTTATAGTTCCGAGCAACATGCGGATACTCGTGTCGTGGATGTGCATATCTCGCGTTTGCGCTCGAAGTTAGAAGATGACCACGAAAATCCAGAATATATTCTGACAGCAAGAGGAACCGGTTATCTTTTTCAACGAATTAGCGGAGATTAGAGTATCAATAATGAAACCACTAAATGTCTCAAATTAAGGTTACAAAATATTAACCATTACAGAATAGTGGAAGGCATTATTGACCAAATATAAATATGTTTGCTAGAACGAATCAACCAAATACGAGGAATACATCATTAAAACAGGACTTACGTAACCCTGACTTACGTAACCCTAATATATTTTCGTCATTGCGACCGTAGGGAAGCAATCTCAAAGCCTTGATTTTCGTAGCGAGTGCGTAAGTTCTATAAAAAATTATCATATTATAACTAATTACAAACTAAGCACAATCTCTTAATTATGAATCAATCCAATAATAGTGGAATACTTGAACAGTTTGTTAATACAGTTATGGGGGTAAAGAATCTTAATAAACAACAGTCTCCAGATACATCAATAGCTACTACACAAGAACTAGATATCAGCGCTGTTTTAGTTTATAAACTAGGAACTATTTTACAAATAGGAGTCATGATTATTGTGTTGCTGGGAATGGAAAAATTAGTAATGTTGATTGATAACAATTCTTCTTTTCCCAGTTGGCTTAGTACTTTATTGACTGGATTATTTTTTGCTGTATTAAGTATCCGTTCCCGAATTTTTTCTCTTTTAGATAATACCCGTTCTCGTCAGACCTATGACCAAATAATCAGACCAATATGGGCCCCTCCACCTTTGGCATTTCCCATAGTTTGGATGATAATTGCCGTTTTGCGGGTAATTTCCTCTGTCTTGGTTTGGCAGCAAATGAATCACCAATTTTTAGTGCTGCCTTTAATTTTGTTTGTGGTACATCTGGCTTTAGGGGATACTTGGAATACGATTTTTACTGTAGAACGGAGATTAGGTGCTGCTGTGCCTGTAGTTATTTTAGGCCCTTGGTTATCTGCTATGGCGGTGACGGCAATTTATTGGCAAACTAATCCTGTAGCCGGAATGACTTTATCATTTTCTTGTGTATGGCTAACTGTAGCTGCTGTATTGGTATTTAGAATTTGGCAATTAAATGGATCTGAGCCATTGTATCCTGTGAAATTAAATTAGTATAACTTTAGCCCTATGATGAGAAGCTACTTAATACCATAGTTTTTGAATAATACAGGACTTACGTAACCCTAACATATTTTCGTCATTGCGACCGGAGGGAAGCAATCTCAAAGCCTTGATTTTCGGAGCAAGTGCGTAAGTCCTATGATGGTCGAAGATTCATTTATTATATAAATTAAGTAGAAGTAGAGTTAAAAGTTTTTGTAAGGGAAACATCTTCATAAACATCAGTTAGGGAACAAGAAAAATTGAGGCTGATCAGATGTAATTCTTGATTTCCTCTGTAGCTATAAAGCTCCCATCTACCTGCTGTATTACGCCGAAAACAATCAACACGTTGACGGTTTTGACTAATTAAGACATATTCTTGCAATGTTTCTAATTCTTGATAGTCACTAAATTTATCACCTCTGTCTAAAGCTTCAGTGGAGGGTGATAGAACTTCAATAATTAAGCTGGGATAGCGTTTGAAATATTCAAAATTTGTATCTCTTTGGTCACAAGTCACCATGATATCAGGATAGTAAAATATATTCAGCGATTCGATGCGTGCTTTCATGTCAGCAACGTAAACACGACACTCAGTTCCGCGAATGTGATTTCTCAGCAGGGTGACTAAGTTAGCGGTAATTGTTACATGAGCATCACTCGCCCCTGCCATTGCATAAATCTGTCCTTGGACATATTCATGTTTAATGGGGCTAGATTTTTCAGTTTCCAGATATTCTTCTGGCGAAATATAAGGATGAGATTGGCTCAGAGTCATATAACTAAATTGTTATAATTTTTTACAATAGTAGCATTTAGCCTTTGAGCGATAAGCCTGACAACATAGCTAATGCTTACCGCTTAATATTGTAGATAAGAAGTAAATAGACTAATAAATAAATTATTATGGCAAAAACTATCACAATTACCGATGCTCTCGTTCCTAATCCTGAACCGCAATCGGCAATTATTCGCCTAGAGAATATCTTTAAAATCTATGGTAGTGGTGAAACTGAAGTCAAAGCATTGAATGATGTGAATTTGACTATCTATGAAGGTGAATATTGTTCAATTATGGGGCCTTCCGGTTCTGGTAAATCTACCGCCATGAATATTATCGGCTGCTTAGATCGCCCCACCACCGGACATTATTATTTAGATAATCTTGATGTTGCCCAAATGAACGATGCAGATTTGGCAAAAATTCGGAATAAAAAATTGGGGTTTGTGTTTCAACAGTTCCATCTGTTACCCCAACTTACAGCTTTAGAAAACGTCATGTTACCAATGGTGTATGCGGGTGTTGACCCCAGAGAAAGAAGCGATCGCGCCGCTGAAGCCTTAACAAAAGTAGGTCTAGAAAAGCGCCTGAATAACAAACCCACTCAATTATCTGGTGGACAGCAACAACGGGTGGCGATCGCCCGTGCTATTGTCAACCGTCCCGTTGTCCTCCTCGCCGATGAACCCACTGGCGCCCTAGATTCCCATACAACCCAAGAAGTATTGGATATCTTCGGTGAGTTAAATGCCAGTGGAATTACGGTTGTTATGGTGACTCACGAATCAGAAGTAGCCCGTCAAACACAGCGCGTTGTTTGGTTTCGTGATGGTGAAGTAATTCACACCAACTTGACCCCAAACGATTTGACTCAACTAACTCTGTCTTAAACAATTCGCAGTCACCAGTCACCAGTCACCAGTCCCTACAAACTAGAAGTTTTCCCGGTTTGTGCTTGGGTTTCAATGGGTTTGACGTCGGTGTGACCCATTTCACCAGCGATGGTGCGGAATACGGAAATTTGTCCTTCAAAATCTAGTTTTTCAGTTTGAGAAAGCAAATTTTTAATGGCGTCAGTTGGCTGGTAGTTATCCGGCATTCCAATGACCGTATTTCCCATAGCTACTGCCCAAGCATACCAAACTAAAAGTTGGTTGTTTTCTTTCAGCGCTCCATAGGCCCGGGAATATTCTGTGTCTGCACAGTTAACTATATCCCGCATAATTGCCATTTGTTGATCATCTGATAATTGGAAATAATCTCCCAATAGCAGAGGAGCAAGTTCTGGATCAGTCGCTTCGGGAGCTGCTGGGGTAATGGATTTACCCATTTTTTTATAAACTAAATAAAACCAAGCTAATTTAGCATCGGTATCTAAGGCATTAAAGGCTTCTACTACGTTTAAAGTTTCATTACTCAAAGCTTGAGTAGTTTTATTTGAACTTGCAGTCACAACTGATCTCCATGATAATTTTATAGAGTCAACTAAGAATTATCAGAGTTAAGCGCTGATAATCTACTTCCTGAAGTAAGAGTTATATTTATTGGTTGTGAAAATTATTACCTACCATTTAATAGATATACAAATATCTCCCTAGACGGAAATGTTATTACCAATAGCTTTGGTAAGATCGCTCCAGTCAATTAAAAAATTATCCCAAGCATTATTAATATGAGCGATAAGAACGATACAATAAAGCCCAACGTCAATGAAGCATCCACCCATGATGCACAATTAGCTGCTGAAAATATGGCTAGTGGTGAAGAAAAAACACCAAAAGTTGATTTTGAAGCTGATTATGCGGCTGCTCATAAATTTAGTGTCAGTGACATCGACCGCACAAGCGAAGGTGAAGCTGCTGCTGCTACTGCTACCGCACCTGAACAAAAAATTCCTGAAGCCAAAGAAACTAAATCTAAGTCCCAATCAACCGGAAATCCCAGCGATTACGCAGAAATGGCTAAGGAAATCGGGGGTTTAGAAAATGAGGCTGTAAGCAATGTTAACGATGATTTAATGCAACAAGCATTGAAAAAAGGTGAACGGCAAAAGTAATTTTGTCAGGATTTAATTAAGATTAAATTCTCCTAAATCTTTTCAAGACTAGAAAAACAAATTTTATCTGCACAGCCTCACCCTCTTAGGGTGAAGGCAGTTTTAATTATCACAACTTTTGACAACTGCTAAAATTTCGCTGGGTTGATGAATCAAAAAGTCTGGATTTTGTTTAGCTAATACTTCTGGAGAATTGAAGCCCCAAGTTACTGCAATCACTTTAATATTAGCTTTTTTTGAGGCTTCTATATCCCTAGTTTCATCTCCGACATAAATTACAGCATGAGTTTTAAGTTGTTTTTGCCTTAAAACATTATTGATTATTGTTGTCTTACCAAAAATTGTGACTCCTGAATAAATAAAATCAAATAATTGATCTAACTCATTATTTTTCAGAAAGGCTGTGACATTTTCTTGGGAATTAGATGTAATAATTCCTAATCTATAACCTTGGCTTTGTAGTTCTATTAAAGCTTCCTGGATTCCAGGTATGGGCTTAAATTCC
Organism: Cyanocohniella sp. LLY; assembly: GCA_022241785.1. Classification (GTDB taxonomy): domain Bacteria; phylum Cyanobacteriota; class Cyanobacteriia; order Cyanobacteriales; family Nostocaceae; genus Cyanocohniella. The sequence goes on from JAKOMP010000121.1 coordinate 8,772, forward strand.
TGGATTTTGTGTTTTAATTCTCCTTTGACTTTTTTTAGGAGAAAGGGAATTTTTAATAAAGAGATGCCGGAATATTTAATAATTTCCCTAGAGGTGAAATTTCTTAAGAGGGCAAGTTCTTTTTGAGTAATTTGGACATAACCAAACTCTACAGCGAAACGATTGGCGATACTGACAAGAGCATCTACTGTATCCGCAATCGTGCCATCAAAATCAAAAATAATTACTTTCTGGGTCATGCTGTTGTCTGGATGCGTCAAGATTAGCACGGGCATTTCGTCGTAACATTTCTGGCTTAATCCGCCGCAACGCTGATGCCGGAAATCGTTTATCCCACTCCTCATCTGAGATGTTGGCTAATTCTATCAGCTGGGGCGCAACATTGGCAGGATACGGCTGAAAATCTTCCACATTTGTTGTCTGAGCAAAACGTTGATTCCAAGGACAAACATCTTGGCAAATATCGCAACCAGCCACCCAACCTTGTAAATGAGGGTAAACGTTCTCTGGTAATGATTCTGACCGATTTTCAATAGTATGATAGGCGATGCAGCGATTAGCATCCACTACAAAAGGTTGGGTAATAGCACCTGTGGGACAAGCCTCTAAGCAACGAGTACAGCTACCACAGTGTTCTGTATGTGGGCGATCGCTCTCTAGTTCCAGATTTGTCAACACCTCTCCCAAAAATACCCAAGAGCCATATTCTCTTGTGATCACATTACCATTTTTGGCAATCCAACCAATACCAGCTCGTTGCGCCCATACTTTATCTTGTACCGGGCCCGTGTCGGCATAATAACGAGCTTGAATACCTGCATCCAGTGATTCTAGCCAGGTTGTCAACGCCTTGAGCTTTTTGTGCATCACCTTGTGATAGTCTCTACCCCAGCCGTAACGGGAGATTTTGGCGTATTCTTCGCCCTCTGGACGTTGATGTGGGGTGTAGTAATTTAAGGCGACACAGACAAGCGATCGCGCTTCTGGCATTACTAAGCGAATATCTTGGCGCTTGGGGTTATTCATCCACTGCATATTGGCGTGATAACCCTGGTTTATCCATGCTTCTAACCTCTGATTGTCTGTATTATCTCCCTCTGCTATGGTAGTAATCCCTACCTGATCAAATCCCAACTCTTGGGCTTTTTCTTTAACTAGACTGCTGTTTTTTACGGAATACTGACTCATTTCTCTATGTGAATTGGGCCGCAATTCTGGGCAACTTCTTTATACATTATGCATCTACAGCCTGTGTTCAATATTTATTACCACACCTATATGTAAATTTTATTTGCCGTTTGTTAAGAAATAATGCAGAATGTAGACACAGAGGTCAAGCAACCCAGAGTAATGTAAACCTCACATTGATTACCTTTTTACCTAAATTCATCAACTGTGGTGCCATCATGACATTTACTTCTGATTCCGCTGCAACTGGCTTGTCTAATGCCTTGAATTACGGTAACCAGCCTGGTGATGCTGTCACCTCCACTACAGCTGTATTCCAAAGCCTCAGCATCGATGACCAACTTGCAGTGCTTTGGTATGCCTACACAGAAATGGGACGTTCGATTACACCAGCCGCTACAGGTGCTGCTCGTTTACAATTAGCTGAAGGTCTATTAACTCAAATTAAGCAGATGTCTCATGCAGACCAGTTAAATGTTATGCGTGACTTGGCTGCTCAGAGAAACACCCCAATTTGCCGCTCTTACGGTATTCTCAGCAATAACACTAAGTTAGCTTTCTGGTACGAGTTATCAGAATTGATGGTAAAAGGCTTGGTTGCTCCCATGCCAGTAGGCTATCAACTATCTCGTGATGGTGTACAAGTACTGGAAGCCATCAAGAAACTAGATTTTGGTCAGCAAATCACTGTTCTCCGTAAAGTTGTAGCTGAGATGGGTATTGACCCCCTAGCCGACTAAACGGCTGTTCATAAGTTTCCAACCTCAATGTGTTGCCAATTGTATATCCCAGGCTCACACCTGGGAAAAAACTCTTTCACAAGTGATAGTTAATATTTCTCGAGAAAGATTTATATGTACTTTTGGCAATCTACCTCCATAGCAACTTTTTTTATATCTACTTTTATATTTCAATTAATATACAGTTAGCCTAATATCAGGTGATTATATGACAGCTGCTGAATCAATTGCGGCACAAGAATTTCAGATTGAGGGAATTGCAGAATCCAGCATCCTGAGTTACTTTCAAACTTTAAATGCCGGACAATTCCCGGCTACTGCTGCCTTGTTTGCCGATGATGGTGTGATGTATCCGCCTTTTGAATCTGGTATTGTGGGCCCAAGTGCGATCGCTACTTATTTACAACAAGAAGCTGACAATATTCAAGCCTTTCCCCGTCAAGGAACTGCCGAGACTTCAGAAAATGGCGAAATCCAAGTTCAAGTAATAGGTAAGGCTCAAACTTCTTGGTGTGGTGTAAATGTGAAGTGGCTATTTACCCTCAACCAGCAACAGCAAATTATCAGCACTAAAATTAAACTGCTAGCTTCTCCCCAAGAGCTACTTTCTCTGCGTCGGGAAGATTAGCTAGTAGATAATAAATAAGTCGGTGCTAATCTTTAAAAATATGTGGGTTGTTTTTCTCCCCTGCCCCCTGCCCCCTGCTTTTTTACTTCTTAGTAGCGGTTGCCTCCTGCAAAGAGCGCAGTAATAATTTACGTCCTAATTCAATATCTGATGGCGCACATTGCCAATCTGGATGTGCAGTCATTAACAAACTATCTAAGGTTTCTTGATCAAACAGATGCCAAACTTGAGCATCATTTATTTGATCTTCCACTGCATAACAATTGGAACTAATACAGTGAATTGTGCAAGCACTGGCAATTCTAGCCACAGTCATTTTTTCCTCTGGCTGTAAAGCGCGAAATTGGCGAATATTCTGCTTCAACTCGCTCATTGAAGAAACTACCAAACCAGGTATAGCTACTGTTAAATTCTTGTCACCATTCACTGCCACCCAGTAATGACGGCTGGGGTCAATACCCTCTAGCCAAGGTGATTCGTCATCTAGGCGATAGCGTGGCGACAAACAAAATAAAGTTTCTCTAGATTGAGTCATGACTTTGGTTTACTTAAGGTGATTACTTACCCTTTGATCACCCTGGGGATCAAGATTGATGATTGTGGGGTTATGCCGTTAGTTACCTTTGGTCTTATCTGAACATTACTTTTTTGTGGATGTAAAGTCAGCATTTTCAGCTTGCGCCTATATTCCAGTATTTAATAGTTACTAGTGAGAAATCAAATAAAGTTATCAAAAGTTAGTAACTTGCTTAATATTTTTTAATGAAATTATCTCTGCGACTTTAATTAGGTATTTTCAGTATTTTGTAAATTTATGCAAAATAATTAAAGCTATAAACAAAAAACTGTAACAATAACTACAGAAATAAAATGCATTATATTTATTAGCTTGGTGGGTGAAGTTGCCCCAAGCCAAATTTCCTTGAGCGAGACGGAGGCCAGAAATGCTACTGAAATCAACTTATCCAACCTGTCCATTGGTTCCAGAAATTCACAAGACAAGTGCGCCTACAGGGCATCCTGTCTGCAACATTACTTATAATCGGGACTCGTGGGTCAAGCTGCTTCAACTTCCCCATGAGTATAGTTTTGACGAAGCACTGCTGCTATGCCAAGAATCCCAGGACAGTTGGATTGCTTGGGTGCCAAGCTACGGTGAGATGCGGTTGCACAGAAGTGATTTCTACTGTTGATTATCAGATGGCAAGCCATAGACAAATGGCCATCTTCACGCATAAATAAATTGATGTAATATTATGAACTTTGAGACAGCAACCGATTGGGATGAAGCGTTTGAGTATCTACCAGGATCGGTTGTAGAATTGAAAGCTCAACCGGGGGTCTTTTATACAATTGACTTCTATGAAGCGATGATGGTACCGCCTGTGTGGTTAGTCAATGACCCGCGTCCTCGCTATCCTCATGAATTAAGAATTGTTTCATGTATCAAAGCATTGAGCTGTTCATTAGAACCACAGCTTGTGTCAACTTAAAAAACTCTGATTATCCCAGGGAGTCATTCAACAAAATACCCCAACAAGTTTTCTGAGTATATAGAAAATTTGGCAATTACCAGACTTTTTCTGTAAGTGAGCGTAGAGAATACAGGAAAAGTCTAGCAACCGCTAATCTGAGCATTGAAAATTGTCAAAATTATCAACTAGCTAGTTCTGGTAAAGTAGCTTCTAACTTGAGACAATTTGCACCATCAACTTGTAATTGGTACTCTACATTATCCATCAGACGATTCATAATCAGCCAACCATAGCCACCTTCTTGTTTATCTGTAGGGTTGGGTGGAAAGTAAGTAGACATATCAAAGCCTTCGCCATAGTCCCAAATTTCTAGGGCAATATCTCGATCTTTCAGTTCCAATCGTAGTAATACTGGCAAATTTGCCTGCTCTTTGTGGGCATGACGTACTACATTGGAATACGCTTCTACCAAAGCCAGTCGCAAACGACTTGATTGCCGTGACCAATCAACAGATTCTTTGAGCTGGATTTTTAAGCATCCTAGTAACCAGCTTTCGACTATATTTAAATAATTTAAGTCACTTGGTACATGCAGCTCACTTTTCATTACCTACAAAACCTCCAGTGAAAGTATAGTTTGATCATCTTCTTGAACGTGGTTATCTGCCTGGATGCGAGTTATTAAATGATTCAACGAGAACGGTTGGGGTTCAGTTTGCAAGAGTTGCCACAGACCTTCTTGATTCAGCATAGAACGGCCAATTGGCTGAAGGCTACCCTCGTATTTCTCCCACTCCAATAGTTCATTTGATACTACTGCTTCAGTAATTCCATCACTGGCTAGTAGGATAGTGTCTCCAGGCGCGAGAACTAACTTACCTGACTGAGCCTGCCACTGAGGCAAGATACCTAAAGGAATGCCGCGCACTTTGAGATAATGGGGTTCAGCAGCTATAGTATCTGGGCGTGACCAAAGTAGGGGATAAATGTGTCCGGCGTTAGCATATACCAGTTCTCTGGTAGTAGGGGTATAACGGGCTAAGATGAGAGTAATAAAGCAATTATTGCCAATTAAGTCATCACAAAGCGCGCTGTTGAGATTATGTACCACCACATTCGGTTCGGCTGGTGTTTCTTGAGATAATTCCCGCCGCAATACGGAAATAGCACTAGCCATGAATAAAGCCGCAGGAACACCCTTGCCAGAAACATCGCCTACGGCTATCCATAAATCGCCCTTGGGATGGACAAATACTTCAAAAAAATCACCTCCCACTTCCCGCGCAGGGTAACAGCAGGCTTGTAACTTCGCATCTTTGATATCTGGCAAAGTTTGGCGCAGTAGATTATTTTGAATTTGTCGAGCAACTTCTAACTCAGCTCTTAGCTGCGCTTGTTTTTCTTGGAGATCCTGGTAGAGTTTTGCTTGAGATAAAGCTAAAGCTGCTTGTTCAGCAACACCTGCAATTAGTTGAATTTCTTCATTGTGCCAAGGTTGTTCGTCTCCCCATTGGTAAATAGCTAAAATAGCTAACAGGTGTTTTTGGTAAGAAAGTGGTACCACCAAGTGGTGACATAATTTGCCTTCATAGGTATTTTGAGTCAGTTGATGATGGCGAGTTTGCAGAACTTTTTCAATTAACGGATCAGGATCATAGTCACCACTTGGTAAACTATGTTGAGGATCTTGATAGTAAAACTCGTCTGCTGTTAGGCGATCGCCTTCTACTGGTTTGAGTAAACAATAAGTAGCGGCAAATGTTTCGCCGATGGTGGCAGCAATCTTTTGTAGCATACTGCCATAATCCAAAGATTCCCGGATTGCCGTTGTCACTGCATTAAACAATGATTCCCGCCGCAAGGCCCGACGTAACTCGTGGGTACGCTGCTTAACTACGCGATATGTATCAGTGGCTTGTTCAACTAACACCTTCAAGCTTTCGGGCTTCCAAGGTTTGGTGACATACTTGAATACTTGACCAGAGTTAATGGCATCTACTAAATCTTCAACATCAGTAAACCCTGTTAGTAAAATCCGAATTGTATCGGGAAATAGCTCCACTGTGCGACTAAGAAACTCGGTGCCGTTCATTTCCGGCATTCTTTGATCCGAGATAATCACAGCCATTTCGCCTTCTTTATCTAAAATCTCTAGCGCACTCAGGGCATGATTAGCTTTATATACTTGAAAATCTCGCCTAAAAGTACGGTAAAGTAAATCTAAGTTATCTAGCTCATCATCTACGACCATGAGCTTTAGTTTTTCTATCCCTGTATCAGTCATATTTGACTTTAAATTTACGGACACTTAAGTGGCGAGATAGAATAATTTTTATCTCACCTAATAATTATCAACAACCTATCTTGTAATAGAAGTTACCCCGTTTGAGTGTATAAATTGACTCAAAAGTTTTAACTTCTTTTAGTTGACTTCGGGCTTGCTACACCCAAAAATTAAACTTATCCTACTAATCCAGAACGTAAGGCACGTACTGCCGCTTGGGTGCGGTCGTCGGCACATAGCTTATTCAAAATGTTTCTGACGTGTGTTTTCACAGTTCCCACGGTGATATATAGTCGTTCGGCAATGAGTGCATTACTACAACCTTCGACGATTAACTGTAACACTTCCAATTCTCTTTCTGTAAGGGTATAAGCATCAATATTTTCTTGATATTCCTCAGAATCTGAGTTTGGCGAAGAATTTTTGTGATCTGTGGTATTTGTGTCTAGTTTCGGCGGATTTTGTTGTGCTTGTTGTAACACAATTCGGGCGATCGCCGGATCAATCCAAGCGTTACCATTGTGGGTTACACGTATAGCTTCTAGTAAATTATCAAACTTGATATCCTTCATGCAGTATGAGTCGGCTCCGGCGGCAAAAGCTGCCAGCACAGCTTCTTTATTATCCTGAAGCGTTAAAATCAGCACCCTAATTGATGAGTCTTCTCCACCAGTCAGAGCTTTTAATTCCCGCGTTAGTTCAATACCATCTTTATCTGGCAAACCAATATCGACAATGGCAATATCTGGTTGTGCTATTTTTAACATCTTCAGCCCTTCTACTGCATTGGCAGCTTCTCCCACAACTTCGATTTCGTTCTTCTGGAGTAAAGCTGTCCGAATACCTACACGAGTGAGGTCATGATCTTCAATCAGAGCAATCCGAATTTTACTCATAGCCAAATTCCGCACGTGACATTACCTTAACTTCAATGGGGTACATAAATTTTTTCGCTCTGGAAACCTCTGCACTGCTGCATGGTGAGAAATGCTTGACTAAAAACTTTGATATAGATGCAGTGTGTTTAAAAACATTTGTACAAAACACTTCAATATAACAGCAGCGAAGATTAACCCCAAGTAGTTTAATTCTGCTTTCTATTGTGGCAGGTGTGTGAACTCACAAGATGAAATAAATCCAACGAAACCTCATATTTTTGGTTGTAGGGACAAAAATCTTGTCAAAAATCGCTGATACAAAGCTCTGGCGGTGATATAAAATATTTTTATTAAATAAAACTTGTGGTGTATAGTCTTACTTCAGTCTGCTTACGCATCTTGAGTCGTTACTTAGCCTAGTTTTCCTGGCTCAATTAGCTAATTATTTATTACTCATGTTGCCGCAGGCGGCCTATTAAAAAATTTGATAGACTATCGTTCTAGAGAATCTGGTGTGAGTTTAATCAAGAACTAGGCTATGTCTAAACCGCCTAAAATGTTTTCGGTACTGGGAATACCAGTTCATGTTATGAGTAACTATCCAGGCTGGTTGCTAGAATGCTTGCAACTTAGCAAAGGTGCTCATGTAGTCACGCTCAATGCAGAAATGACTATGCAGGCAGAACGGAATCCTTCTTTAGCTGAGGTAATTCATCATGCCGAGCTAGTGATTCCAGATGGTGCGGGGGTAGTTCTGTATTTGCAATGGCTTTGCTGGCAAAAAGTACAGCGTTGTCCAGGAATTGAGTTAGCAGAAACTTTGTTACGTGAAATAGGACAACAACAGACAGATGCCACACTTTTTTTCTATGGTGGAGCGCCTGGAGTAGCAGCAAAAGCAGCCGAGTTTTGGCAGCAGCAAATTCCTAGTTTGAATTTAGTAGGTACTCACTCTGGTTACCATTCCCCAGATGAAGAAGAGCAATTAAAACAAACACTGACCGAATTGCAGCCACAAGTAATTTTTGTGGGTTTGGGAGTACCACGTCAAGAATTATGGATTGCCCAAAACCGTCATTTGTGTCCCCAAGCAATTTGGATTGGTGTTGGGGGCAGTTTTGATATTTGGTCAGGGACGAAAACTCGTGCGCCCGCTTGGTTAGGCAATAACAACTTAGAGTGGTTATATCGGCTTTATCAAGAACCTTGGCGTTGGCGGCGAATGTTGGCTTTGCCGGAGTTTGCATTGAAAGCTTTTCTGTATCGGTTAACTATTAAGGGTGCAATTTAGTACTTAATATCCAGGATTATTACTGACTAAATCCTCACAACTTCCAAAACTTTAATTTTTGCATTAGTGATTTGAGATTCCCGGGTGCTGCCTGGGAATCCTGGTTTTAAGGTGCATCTCAAATCGCAAATTTCCAGCTATTTGGTTGAGGACGTGAGGAAAGTCTAGCAATGCCAGTATTAGTAACCCCAGGAACTACTGATAAATCGGTCAACACAGAAGAGGGCAAAACTCAACAGCACAGTAGCAATACTGCGGCAATGGTGCAATTGCAAGCTGTGAGTAAAACATATGCCAACGGTTGTTATGCACTGTTGGACGTGAATCTAGAGGTGCAACAGAAACAATTTCTTTTTATTACAGGGCCAAGTGGTTCGGGAAAATCCACCCTCTTAAAACTGTTGTATGGCGAAGAGTCACCCACACAGGGCGATGTTATTGTTGATGAATGCCATGTCAAGAATTTACGGGGCGATCGCTTGTCATTATTGCGCCGACGCATTGGGATTGTGTTTCAAGACTACAAATTGATTCCCCAGCGCACAGTCGCCGAAAATGTCACTTTTGTCTTGCAAGCTCAAGGGTATACCCGGAAAGAAATTCAACGGCGTTTAGAACCAACTTTAAAGCTAGTGGGTTTACTGTCTAAAGCCGATTGTTTTCCCGATCAACTTTCTGGCGGAGAACAACAACGCGTCAGTATTGCGCGGGCGATCGTGGGTACGCCACCTTTACTTTTAGCCGATGAACCAACAGGTAACCTTGATCCAGATAATTCTTGGCAAATTATGCAGATTCTCCAAAAGTTAAATAAATTTGGGGCCACAGTCATTGTCACCACCCACGATGAACAATTAGTCCGTCGGTGCAATCATCCTGTGGTACAAGTCCGCAATGGACAAATTTATTATAAAGTAGCCTCCTGAAAACCCCGCAATCAATCCTTCAAAATTCTTCAGATTTTGGAGGATGAATATTGATATGGAATTTTTACTAGCTTTTTCGGGAAATAATAGCAACTAAGTAGAACCGAGTAAATAATTAAAGGTTTGTAGTGAGAACTTTAGTTCTCAAATCAGGACTAAAGTCCTGACTACAAACTGATTTTCAGTAAATTTACATTACTTTACATAGTTCGGTTTTTTCAAGTCGTTCTACTTACTTTGAAGTAAAAATAACAGGACACAAAAAATTGATGATTTTTAATATAGCGGTTCTCAGTTGGGTGCAATATAGTAACAGCAGTGGGTAAACCATCCAATAATGTCTTTTTTAGTTACTGCATTCAGAGCATTTGTAATGGCCTCGTCTAACTGTTGATATGTTCTAGCAGCTTGCGATCGCAAAAACTCTTTCACCTTCGACCAACAGTTTTCAATCGGTGAAAAATCAGGAGAATAAGGAGATAAGTACACCAGCCTTGCCCCAACGGCTTCAATGGCTTCCTTGATACCTGCGACTTTGTGAGAACTGAAATTATCCATGACTACACAAGCGCCTGGCCAAAGA
>JAKOMP010000122.1 GCA_022241785.1 Cyanocohniella sp. LLY
GTCTGAAAAAAGCACAAGCTTTACTTTGGAAAGGTCAAGTAGAGGCAGCTAAAGGCTTATTTACTGATTGTAAAGGTAAACAAGCACAAAACTTTTGTCATTGTCTCGATAAACATCGCCAGCGCATTATCAATTACGAATACCATCAAGCTGAGGAAATTTGTTCAATTGGTTCTGGGTCGGTTGAATCTGCCGTTAAACAAGTTGACCGTCGAACTAAGATTTCTGGAGCGCAATGGAAGCGCGAAAATGTGTCTCAAGTCCTTGCTCATCGTTGTGCCTACCTCAATGGATTATTATCGGTTTGAGCTACTTCAAAAAATGAGATGCTCCCTTATGAATATGCCCAAGGTAGGGGGAAATAGTAATATTTTTAATTATCCTTTTTGTCCCGATAGTTTGGTATTTCAATGGACAAATCATTTTGCTTCATATATTTCCTATTGCTTTGAATATTGCGATCCTAAAACTAAAGAAGCAAAATTGACAAAAGAATTTATAGATGAAGTGGAATGCGGACAAATTGACCCTAGTGAATTGTGGATTGGGGGAACAATCGTTAAGGAGTTACAGCAATTGGATAATTTTGATAATTCCCCTTTTAAGAAGGCGCATATTTATCGGAATCGAAATGAACTCATTGAAGACTTGAAAACAGTCATTAAAAGAGATTTGGGTTTAGAAGAATCAAAATGATTAAGCCATTAATTCTCTATTTGGATGTTCCATTTGCGACTTTTCGGGAATCCCATGCAAGGGAAATGGGAAAAACTTATCCTGTGCCTCCTCCAGCGACAGTGTATGGGATGTTGTTGTCTTTGGTAGGAGAAACGGATGTCTATCGCCACTGTGGGGTAGAATTAGCGATCGCAATGTTATCTAGCCCCAAAAAGTCACGAATTTTGCGTCAAATGAGACGGTTTAAGAATGCTGATTTTAGCCATCCAGAGAATGCTATTCCCTGTTATCAAGAAATTTTGTCTAATTTGAAGTGTTTAATTTGGGTTCGTTCTGACAGGGAGAAGATACAGCCAAGTTTAAAGGAGAGAATACAGTTAGCGTTTGACCATCCTGAGCTAGTAAGACGGTTTGGTTGTTTATTTTTGGGAGAAAGTGACCAGTTGATTAAAACAATTAAACTTGTCTCAGAAGATTATATAGAAGGGGTGAGACAGTGGGCGATTAGGGATAATCGAGGCAGGTTAACCTTACCCTATTGGGTTGACCATGTGGGGTCAAGAAATACCCGATTTTTGAGGTATCGAGTTGAGGAAATGCCCAGCTCACCACCTCCTGATTTGGCGTGGACGATGATTCAATCTCCAATTTGACAAGTATCCCTGCTGGGGAAGCTAATTGAGGTTCAAAAAATGGCGTAAAGCTCTATACGGTAAGGGATATGGTGATTGAGACAAGGAAAAAGGTGCTTGCTATTTTTTGAAAAGTTGATCAGCACTGGGTTTGAGGGGCTGAAGGCAAGGGAAACTTTGGTAAGTTTTGTGTTTTTGGTTTCTCGATCTGGAAGGTACTTGTAAGATTGTCAATGAACCTTCCTCAGCTAAGGGTTTTCACCTTTGCTGTGATTCGTGGCTTGATGCCGTTAGGCGTTGCTCAAACCATAACGGGAATCGGGGCGAATTGTTAACCATGTGATTCGTGGCTTGATGCCGTTAGGCGTTGCTCAAATATCAAGATCCAATTAATGACTGCGATCGCAAAGGTGATTCGTGGTTTGATATGGTTGGATTATTCTTTTATTCCTCTACACAAGAAAGAGACGTGATTCAGTTCACGTCTCCAAGTGATGGGATAAATGCTTTGTGTGTTACGCTGCGTCGGCTACCAGTAAGCCATTAACAGCGATGATGATTATTTGTGCTGCCAAAGGAGTGTCACAGCATGGCCTCTCATCCCTATTACAGGGTTGTGCTACCCATTTCCCCTGTAGATTTTGGTAGAAAGTGCCAAGTAGTTGAGAATCATTCCAGACTCGATACAGTTCACCCAAGTCATCTGGTACTGAGTCAATTTCAATTTCTGGTGCTGCTGAGTCGGCCAGGTGGTCAATATATTCCTCAAACTCTGATTCAGTTGAGGTTGAGTTGCTAAAGTCATCTTGTACAATCATCATGAGTGACCTCATTAACGGGGTTGAACAAAAGGCGATGCTCCATAGGAGCCGCTACGCGATCGCATTTCTCTTGGCGGAGGGCGATCGCCTTTTTGAGTACATCAATATATTAGTTACTTTAGTAGCTAAAATCAACGAGTACGTTTAAAACTTTAATTTGTCACTTCGACTGTGCTTAAAAAATTGCTTACTGATATTTCTAATGCAGTACAAATAGCCTCTAATACTTTTAGAGAAACGCTTTCAGACTCACCATACTCTAATTTTTTTAAATTCTGATGCGAACACTCACCGCCTCTGGCAGCAATTTCATCAGCCAGTTTCTGACGTGATTTTTTTCCACGTAATTGCTTTAAAACTGTTCCCCTATCTTTATTCCAGACTACAGATACAACGTCCTCAATGTAAATATAAATTCTGGTTTCTTTTTCACCTTTGTCGGACATATAATAGCTACTACAGTAAACAAGACATAAATTTTTGAGCTACTACAGTTTACAAACTATAAGGATTTAGAGTGAAAGTGAGTTTCCTTTAGGCAAACTGGATTTTGCCTTGCTATGGATAAAAATGCGATCGCAAAGTTGAGATTTTGATTCCTGGTAAGCCATTAGTATCTTTAGCGGCGTTTTGTCGCGCGGGTCAATGACTATAAACTTGCCATGCTCGTCTAGCACAATATAATTGATGGCGCGATCGCGTACCAGATCGAAATTCCTCATCTTTGCCAGCCTTGCCGTTATTGGCATACAAGGATTTTTCCAGAGCATTAATAATTTGATTCTGCTTGAGGCTTTCTTTTAGCTGCTCAATTTACTGTTGCAATGTGTTCTAGGACTTACGCACTTTACAAACGAATCATCTTGTGTGTTAATCTTACGTTGCTTAGACACCACTTCTTTGCAGTGCGATCGCCCAGTACGAGAGATAAATGACCAACGGACAAAACGGACAAAAGAAAAAATTAGAAACTCAGCTTTGGAATATTGCCGATTCGCTACGGGGCAAGATGAACGCTGATGAGTTTCGGGATTATTGCTTAGGGTTTATTTTCTACAAGTACCTATCCGAGCGTCAGCATCTTTACGCCAATGGAATTTTGGCTGAGGATAAGATTGATTTTCTAGAGCTTGATGAGTCGTCGGAAGAGGGTCAGGAATATTTAGAGGCAATTAAAGAGGAATCTATTGCCGAGTTGGGTTATTTTTTGAAGCCGTCTGAATGGGAAGTTAGCCCCGGCTTCTAAGGCTGATTTTGCCTTTGTGCAGCACATGCTGCATCACCTCGATGAGAATGGCATTATGGCGGTGGTGTTGCCCCACGGGGTTTTGTTTCGAGGAGGTGCGGAGGGGCATATTCGCCAGTATCTCATCAAGGAGCGGAATTGGTTGGATGCGGTGATTGGGTTGCCTGCGAATATTTTTTATGGGACAAGTATCCCGACTTGCATTCTGGTGTTGAAGAAGTGCCGGGAATCTCCTGAAGATGTTTTGTTTATTGATGCCAGTGCCTATTTTGAGAAGGCGAAGAATCAGAACTATTTACGGGATGAGGATGTTGACAAAATTATTGCGACCTATCGCCAACGGGTAGAAGAGGACAAGTATAGCTATCGCGCCCCATTAGCGCAGATTGCCGAGAATGAGTTTAATTTAAATATTCCGCGTTATGTGGATACGTTTGAGGACGAGGAGGAGATTGATCTGGCGGCTGTAGCGGCAAAGTTGAGGCAGTGCGATCGCGACATGGTGGAGACGGATCGGCTGATTCGGGGATTTTGCGAGGAGTTGGGGATTGATGCGCCGTTATGAGTAAGAAGTTAAAGAAAAATGTTCCTCAGTTGAGATTTCCTGAGTTTAAAGGTGATTGGCAATCTAAAACTTTAGAAGAATTAGCTGAATGGAGTTCAGGCGGGACACCATCTAAAGAAAAATTAGACTATTGGAATGGTGATATTCCTTGGATCAGTGCATCGTCAATGTATTACGACATACTTTTTGATTCTGATCAGAAAATAACAGAACTTGGATTAGAGAATGGTTCAAGATTAGCTACTAAAGGTTCAATTTTAATTCTTGTACGTGGGAGTATTCTTTATAACCGTATTCCTATGGGCATAGCAGGTAGAGATTTAGCATTTAATCAGGATGTTAAATGTTTAAAAATCCACAATAAGAGAGAATTATTTTTTTTGTTTTACTGGCTAAAAGCAAACGAAAATTTTTTAAAATCTCTAGTATCTGGGACAGGTATTGGAGCTGGTAAATTAGATACTTCTCAATTAAAAGAATTAATTCTTTTCAAGCCTTTTATTGAAGAACAGGAAAAAATTGCGAGTTTTCTGAGGGCTGTCGATCGCCGTCTATCCCAACTCCGCCGCAAACAGGAACTCTTGCAGACCTACAAACGCGGCGTTATGCAGAAAATATTTTCTCAAGAGATTCGGTTTAAGGGTGCGATCGGATCTGAGTTTCCTGATTGGGAAGCAACAAATTTAGGAGAAATCGCTAAAATCAAAAGAGGGGCTTCACCACGTCCTATATCTAGTTCTAAATGGTTCTCAGTAAAATCTAATATTGGGTGGGTTCGTATTTCTGATGTAACAAAATCAGATAAATATTTGGATAAAACAGAACAATATCTTTCTGCTTCTGGCATTGAGAAATCAAAATTTGTCTCATCAGAAAATTTGATCATGAGTATATGTGCAACTATCGGCAAGCCCATCATTAATAAAATTGATGTGTGCATTCATGATGGATTTGTTGTTTTTGAGAATCTCAAAACAGATATATTATTTACTTATTTTTTCTTAAAAAGGATAGAATCTGGATGGAAAAAATATGGTCAACCAGGTATTCAACTGAACTTAAACACTGATATTGTTTCCAATGAATCCATCTATTTACCTTCATTAGAAGAACAAAAAAAATAGCTGATTTTTTAACCGTAATCGATCGCAAAATCGAAGCCCTCTCCCGCCAAATCGACCAAACCGAACAATTCAAGAAAGGCTTACTACAAAAAATGTTTGTGTAATGAGGTGTTATGGAGAGTTTAGAAGCGTTAGTGAAAAGACATCTCAAAGAGTTCCCCGACTTTCAATACTATGGTGCATTTGCCGAATTTATTAGCGCAATTGAAAGCTATCACCAAGATTTACATACAGGAGTAAGCCTAGACTGTTGCAATTCACTGTTGCAAAGTATTTGTAAGACAATCATTACTCAAATTGATCCACGAGTAGAAGGAAAAAGTTTAAATAAAGGAGCGAAAAGCGAAACTAATAATCTTATCTCTGAGGCAGCCAAGTTACTTCAAAAAAATGATGATCTATACGAGAGAGATTTTATCAGTAAACTCTCACAGATAGGAAAACATATTAATGAATTAAGAAATGCAAGAGGTGATTTATCTCACGGAAAACATATACCCAAAGAACTGCTTAACGATCAAGATTTATCACGCCTGCTGAGAGAAATAACAGAAAGCCTATCCCGTTATCTCATATCTTCATTTTTCAATTTTGCCTTAGAAAAGCAGTCAAAAAAAGATATTGAAATTGAAGAAAACAGA
Source organism: Cyanocohniella sp. LLY (assembly GCA_022241785.1). Taxonomy (GTDB): domain Bacteria; phylum Cyanobacteriota; class Cyanobacteriia; order Cyanobacteriales; family Nostocaceae; genus Cyanocohniella. Next base: position 5,708 of record JAKOMP010000122.1, read on the forward strand.
ATTAGATATGAAGATAATCCAGAATTCAATGATTTGCTAGACGAAAAGTATCCCTTGGACGGCAAACTACTTTACAGCCAAGCATTATATGAACTGTACTATGAAGATTATGAGATCCGGCTACAAACCTTCCTTGAAGAACAAGCATTCTTAGACGAAGAGTAGGGCATTATGGATAAATCTATTTGTTTAAAATAAAGTGCAGCAGAGATTTTTCTATATGAAAGTGTGCGAGTCATCCAACCCAGGAGTTTCCCCACAATGATCGCAGCCAAAGACAACGCCCTCACCTTACCCCAGACGAGTACTTTGTCAGGGAAGCAACCGAACTGGAAAAACACGAATACATCGACGGCAAAGTTTACGCTATGAGCGGCGGTAGCGTCAATCACGGTCGTATACAAAGCAGGCGACACAATCGAACTCAAAAGCATTAACCTTAATTTCCCTATTGAACAAGTCTATCGCGGTTTAACCCTTGAACCAGGGAATAGAATCAAAGCATTACCTACGACCCATTACCTAACGCCCAATATGCTAACCCTCGAAACCGTAATCCAAAAAATCCAACAACTCCCCCCCGAACAACAAAAAAAAGTGATCGAATTTGTAGAATTCCTAGAATTTCAAGCTGATCGCCAACAACAAGATCAACAACCCGAAACACCTCCTCAACAGGATCAAGACTTTTTCGCCCTAGCCGGAATTTGGGAAGGGAAAAACATTACCATAGACACCATCCGCAAAGACGCATGGGGTGAAGAGAATCAATGATTTTGTGTGATACCAATATCCTCATTGAATTCTATAAAAATAATACCGCCATCATTCAAGAATTACGTCAAATTGGCATTCATCAATTAGCCATTAGCGTAATCACTAGAGCCGAACTTTACTATGGCGCAATTAATAAAAACGAACTTAATCGTATTCAGCAACACCTAGACATACTCCAAAATATCCCTATCGAGCAGCCCATTTCAGAGAAATTCATTCAACTCATGGCGCAATATTCCCTAAGCCATAAACTCACAATTCCCGATGCCCTGATTGCTGCCACTGCCATAATCCATAACATTAGCCTCTATACATTAAACCGTAAAGATTTTCGCTTTATCCAAGGCTTAAACATTTATAATTCTACCCATTCTCCATGACCCAAACCGAAGCCGAACTTGAACAAAAACTGATTGAACGTCTAACAGGATTAGGCTATGAACCCGTCACCCTTCGCAATAGTGAAGACTTCAAAGCGAACCTGAAAGCTCAACTGGAAAAACATAATAAAGCCCAACTAGAAAAGCATAATAAAACCCAGTTTAGTGACGAAGAATTTAAGCAAATCCTCAACTACCTCGACAAAGGTAATGTCTTTGACCGCGCCGACCGCCTGCGGTACGAAATGGAATTCAAATGCGACGACGGTGACACATTTTACATTAATTTGCTCAACACAGAACATTGGTGTCAAAACCAATATCAAGTCACGAACCAGATTACCCAGCAAGGCAATTACAAAAACCGCTACGACGTAACCCTGCTGATTAACGGCTTGCCCCTCGTGCAAATTGAACTGAAACGCCGAGGACTGGAACTCAAAGAAGCCTTTAACCAAATCAACCGCTACCAACGCCATTCCTACGGTGCAGACAATGGACTGTTTCAGTATGTCCAAATTTTCGTTATCTCTAACGGTGTCAATACCCGCTACTACGCCAACAACCGCAAACAAGAATTCAAACAAACCTTCTACTGGGCAGACCAAGAAAACAACTTGATTACCCAGCTAGAAGACTTCGCCGACAGCTTTCTGGAGAAATGCCACGTCTCCAAAATGATCTGTAAATACATTGTCCTCCACAAATCCGACAAAGTGCTGCTGCATCTAAGTTTTTTAATTGCGTTAGCGGAACGGGGCGTTGGCCCATTGCTAAATGCGATCGCCTAGCATTTTTACGGAATTTACGCTAAAAAGCTTGTATTATCTCAAATAACCTTCAACGCCCAAACCCCAAACAGCCGGCTATGGAATTAAATCTCCGCTTCCCAGAAAATCATCAAGTCATTGTAACATTTGATGGGCAAGACACTGATAGGCTGGATTTTGCCTCACCGTTGAGTGCAGCAGACAGAGAAGAGATTCGCTGGTACTTAGAAACTTATGCGGTACATTACACTACGGATGTAGATGATACACGGGCAGAAGGGATAGCTAAAAAATTCCGGCAATGGGGCGAAGACTTATTTAATGCGGTTTTTCAAAATCGGGCTGCTCAACGGCTGTTTAATGATTTTCAAGAGCAAAATCAACCAGGACGCTTATTAACAATCAGCGCTAGTCATCCAGCAATTTTATCGCTGCCTTGGGAATTATTACGCGACCCAGAAGGTACTTATTTGTTTCACGAAAATCCCCGCATTTCGATTCGTCGCCGCTTGGCTGGTGCAGGGGGTGGACGCAGACCGTTTAAAGTGCAAGTCAAAGACAGATTGCGGTTATTGTTTGTGGTTAGTCGTCCCAGTGATGCGGGATTTATTGACCCCCGTGGTGAAGCAATGGCAGTGTTGAACGCCATTCAACAAGCAGCAGCCGGAAGAGTTGAGGTAGAGTTTTTGCGTCCAGCCACCTTGGATAATTTAGTAGCGCGGCTAGAAGACTCGCGCAAACCCCCTGTTGATATTGTGCATTTTGACGGTCATGGGGTATTTGATTTAGATGGGCGTTTCCAAGAACAGGCTAAACATAGCGACCCGGTGGGACTAACTAAAGGCGGGAACGAGAACGGCGGCAATATAGGTTATTTGTTATTTGAGGATAAAGAAGGGAAAAAAGCCCTGATTACTGCCGAAACCTTGGGTGATATGCTGAATCGGCAAAAAGTGGGGTTAATTGTTTTGTCTGCCTGTCAGTCGGCGGCGATGGGTGGCGAAGATGGAGATGATGCAATGGGTAGTGTAGCCGCTAGGTTAACCCATGCAGGTATTCCCGCAGTCTTGGCAATGACTTATTCGGTATTAGTGACAACAGCCCAACAACTGTTTGCTAAATTTTATCAGGGTTTAGTATCTGGTGCTGGTATGGGTGAAGCATTAGATAATGCGCGGCGAGACTTGTATCTCAACCAACAACGGGGAGAACGGCAACGGGGTGAGGAACGAGTACAGTTAAAATTGCAAGATTGGTTTTTACCTGCCTTGTATCAAGCGGCTGGGGATACCCCATTATTGCAGCCAGACTTGAACAACCAAGAAAGCGGTGAGTCACCAAAATGGGGAAACTTGCCGGATTTACAAGAAGCTGGATTTTTCGGTCGTAGCCGGGAATTGTGGCAGATAGAACGGTGCTTTGTGCAGGGAACGCGCCGCCTCACAGTATCGGGTTTTGGTGGCCAGGGAAAAACCTGTCTTGTCCTGGAAGCAGGACGCTGGTTACACCGCACGGGGATGTTTGAGAAAGTTTGTTTTGTTGATTATGCTGTTTTTGGTGGTGTGGATGCTGTAGGCTGGGCAGTTAGCACCCTGGCGACAGTGTTAGAGCAGAGTTTAATTGATGGGGCGGCGGCAACTCAGGCGTTGCGTAAGCAAGCCACATTGCTGATTTTAGATAACTTAGAAACCTTGCCAGCAGAACCTTTACGAGAACTGTTAACCGTGGCAAAACAGTGGTCTGAGGTTGGGGAATGTCGGGTATTACTCACCACTCGCACACCAAATTTTCACCATCCTGATTATCCCACACAAGGCAGTCGCAAACATATCTCCTTATCTTTGCGAGGTTTGGGACAAGAAGATGCACTCACGTATTTCCAGAGTTTGATTAAACTGCCGCCAGCACCCAAATTTGACCCACCTAAACGCGAAGTGTTGTTGGAATTATTTAAACTGGTGGATTGTCATCCCCTGTCCATTGGTTTATTGGCGAGACAGTTGAAAACGCGCCGTCCGGCAGAGTTGGGACAACGCTTAGAAGCGTTGATTGCCCAAACACCAGATAATCCCCTATTGGCATCGTTGAATTTATCTTTAGAACGTTTGGATGCTGAAGCAATGCAGTTGTTGCCTCGCTTAGGCGTGTTTCAGGGCGGGGCGTTAGAACTTTACTTGCTGAAAATTACAGAAATTTCTGAGTCACAGTGGCAAACTTTGCACCCAGCATTAGAAGCCACTGGGTTAATTCAGCCTGAATATTTGCCTGATGTTGGTTCGCCTTTTCTCAAATTTCACCCCACCTTAGCCCCTGCCTTGTGGCTGCGCTTATCCCCAGAAGCACAAACAGAACTGCTTGCCCGTTATCAAGAGTGGTATTATCAAGTTTCTCGCTATTTGTATTTTGAAGATAGCAAAAACCCTCATGGAGTTCGTGCCATTGCTCAACGGGAATTACCGAATTTACTTTATGCAGTTGATGGGGCGTTGAATGCAGGTGAAGACTGGGCAATATCTTTTACTGCATTCATAAATATGTTTCTCAACTACTTCGGACTTAACCGCGATCGCACCTTATTAAATCAACGAATTACCCAGTTAATTGGGGAAGTGGGTTCCGAGACATGGTATCTCAGTCGCAGTAATGTAGGTGAACAATTATTCCATACTGGTAACTATTCAGAAGCAGCCCAAGTGTTTAGTGAGATCGTGGCAGGGTTGGGTGAGCAACCGAGTTATAACTGCTGTCGTACTTTGGTGATGTTAGGGTGGTGCTTAAGCTTTCAAGGACAAACAGCACTGGCAGCAGAAATATACCGTCAGGGATTGGTAATGGCGCAGCAGTTGGAACAGTCTGATAGTGTAAAGGAATTGATAGCAGTTTTGCAGACTAAATTGGCAGATGAGCTAAAGGAGATGGGCAATTATAATGAGGCACGGATTGCCTATGAAGCAGGATTAGCTATTTACATAGAATTGGAAAACTTTTATGGAGTTGCTGTATCAAATGGGCAACTTGGCGCTCTATCCCTGGATCAAAGAGACTTCCAAGAAGCAGAAAAGCGTTATCTTGAAGCATTGACTACTTTCCAGCAACTTAACGAACCAGCAAAAGAAGCTCTAGCATGGCATCAACTGGGTATAGTATACCAAGAAGGCAAGCAGTTGAATGCTGCGGAAAATGCCTACCGAGAATCAGCACGGATTGAAGAATCTATAGGAAATCTGGCACATGCAGCAAGTACTTGGGCACAATTAGGCAGATTGAATCATCTTGTGGGTAAACTGAGAGAGGCAGAGGCTTGGCTTTACAAGGCTTTAGAGCAATTTCAACAATTAAAACATCAAGCAAGAGCATCTCAAACATTAAGTAACCTTGCTGATGTACTACGAAAGCAACCCCACCGCCTCAGGGAAGCCCGACAATTGGCAGAAGAAGCATTAGCAATCCGCAAAACCTTAGACCCGGCTGGGGCTACGATTTGGAACACTTATGACATCTTGGCAAAAATTGCCGACAAGCAGGGCGACACCACCCAAGCTAAAGAATATCGTCGCCAAGCAAGGCAAGCAAAAGCAGCGTTTGCGGGGACACAGTATGAGTTACGGCAATATGGGCAGTTGATTGCACAGGTAGTAGCTGCTGTGGATAATGCAGAAATCAGGCAACAGCTAGAAACTGCGTTGGAGAATGCCGCAAAAGGTAAGCAAAATTTCGTTGCTGCCATCCGTCGTATCTTAGCCGACGAGCGAGATGAGAATATACTGTGCGAGCCGTTAGATTCGGAAGATTCTATGATTATCTCCGCTATCCTGCGGGGTATTGCTGACCCTCAATCCCTGGAGGCGTTATTAAATAATTCGTAATTCGTAATTCGTAATTCGTAATTTGCAGTAAATGTAGGGTGTGTTGTCGCGCAGCGCAACGCACCGTCAAGAATCTAAATAATACCAATTCAAAAATAGCGCTTCTGGTGTTGGATGCAAGACAAAATTATATCGTCGCCTGTAGGGGCATCGGCACTGCCGTGCCCTTAAGAGTGTGTGGACTCAACCGATAACCGCTATAATTTTTGCGACACATCAATTAATTCTAGAGGGCAAGAGGGCAAGGCATTGCCTTGCCCCTACAATCTGTCGAATTCTTTTTTCAAATTGGTATAAGGTGCGCGATTCCTACGGCATAACACACCCTACTGGACTACTGGACTCTTAAAACTCTTACTCTCTAAGCCTCTGCGTGATGCAAAATTCATTTATTCTCCACTTCCGAGGAATAATCTTCACAAAAGGCTTTCAACCCAATATGAATAACAATCACCGTCACGGCGACAGCTAAAGGAGATAGCACATCTCCCGAAACATTCATTGCTAGCAACACCGCACCCAAGCGTTCCACAGCATCCTTATTATCCAAATCGCCCCATTTCTTCCACTGCTGATTCAGCATTCCCCCTTCTTGGCATAAGTCACTTTTGGCGGCTCGTCCAAATCTCTGCAAAAAACTCTGAGGCTGTTCTTGTGTAAGTTGTGTAATTGCTGTGGTTTGTTTTATCAGTGCTTTTTCAGCCGATGTTTCATCCTCTCCTTGTTTTTGCCCTGAATCTGGGGCATCGCGCAGTTCGGTTAACTGGCGGTCAATTTCGGCGGAGAGGGCAGTAATTTCTTCGGGGGTAAAGATGCTGTTCATTACTGAAATTGTGTAATAGTGTTTGGCGATTGCTGGTTATTTAGCTTTTCACCCCATCTCCGACAATTTTAATCCCTTTTTTATGACTACGATGGAAGAAAAATATAGCCCCTACTCTGGATGGTAAACAAAATAATGAATTGTGCGATCGCATCGTAACTTTCTCTGCTAATTGCAAAGGTTGTTCAGGCGATCGCCCTTCCAAATAGTCGCTTTTTAGCCAAAAATGCTGATAGTGATTGAAAGCGCACAGCTATGACTATGACAGACAAGCCAGATACACAGGTATTAGAGACAGCTATAACAGCAGCCTGTAATGCTCACTCAGGATTGCATCAAGCTATTCATCAATTGAGATATGGTTCAACAAATGAAGCAAAGCAAATAATTACAAGGCAAATCGCAGGACTAGCCAATGCGTTGATGATACTTTGAAGTTTGTGAAAAGTTTTTAACTATCATCTGCGTGAATTAAAAAACTTTGAATAAGAACGGGCTATGGTAATAAAGTTTTAATAGGAGTGTTGAGCTTGGAGTTTTCTCTAAATAGTACAATAGTACTAAAATCTAGCTGATATGCAAATACGGTTTAAATTTCACCCTGAGAAAGCTGTTGAAGCAGCATCTTTGTTTTTAAAGCTTCATGGCAGACCTATGTCGTATTTAGGTTTACTCAAGCTGCTTTACATGGCAGATCGCATTGCTTTAGAGCGTTTGGAGCAACCAATTACTGGCGATATTTATGTATCAATGAATTATGGCCCCGTTCTTAGCCGTGTCTATGATTTGATCAAGGGCTACGATGTTGCTGGCGCTAAGGATGTATGGTCGAAGTATATTTCCTCACGCGATCCTGTCTATAAAATTTCTTCTGACTACACTGTTTCTCTGCGAGAATATCCAGGAGACGATGAGCTTTGTGAGGCAGAAGTGAAAATCATTAAACAGGTCTATGCTGAATATGGACACATAGATCCTTTTGATTTAGCAGAAACAACCCATTTGTTTCCAGAATGGAAAAATCCTCATGGAAGTGCCATTCCCATATCCGTTGAAGAAGTTCTCGAAAATGTAGGGAAAACCGAAGAGGACATAGAACGGATACGCGAAGAATTTGAAAGAGAAGATTACTTAGACTGGGTGCTAAATGGCTAGTAACGGTAATCCTATAAAACTTGGAGATGCATTCCTTTTGGAAACACCACCGAAGGGAATGCATTTATATATTGCTGTTGTTGCAATAGATGAAAACGAGTATTTATTTCTAAATGCTACTAAAAGGCATCCAAAGTCAGACACATCATGTATTTTAAGACCTGGAGCAAGCGTCCCTAGCTTCATAATTCAGGAGTCAGTGATAGCTTATCAATTTCCTAGAGAATATAGTGAAAATGACATTTTTAGACTAATAGATTCTGGAGTGTGTCAACCAAAAGGAAATTGCTCGCCTAACATTTTGTATCAAATACAGATCGGTGGGGTTAACTCGATTGGGATGGGTTCATATCCCAATTGGGGAGTAAGTGCAATTAATTCGCTAATTCCTTGAATATTAACTCGATATTTCTCTATTTCCTCTTCGCCTTTAATTTCCTGTCCTAACCACCCATAACAACGAGAACAAAATCCCGCAGGTGAAAACCTAGCCATCACAGGTAAACGAGAACCACAATGAGGACATTGTTCTATTAATCGCTGTTTGTGAATCAAACAAAATTCTACATCCTTAAATGACCATAATAATGGTTCATAGATAGTTTTGTTCTCCTGCTTCCACACTTCCCAGCAACAAGGACACCAAGCGCGATAGTTCCGAAATAACCCCTTGTCATAAATCATTCCTTTCCAGCTTAAAAGAGTCAAAAAGCGTAAATCCTGACGCATTGTTAACTCTTCTAAGACAGTGATTAACTTTGCTGTCATTTCTCGCATTCCGTTGATAGCTGGTTTAGCGTCGCTATTTCCCAATAGGTGACTCAGATTTTTTGACAATAGCTCAGATTTATCCTCATCTTTGAGAATAAGTGGCGCGATTTCTCCCATAACGAGCTTCTGAATGGTTAAACAATGCGCCTGCGCCAAACGATGGATATAGCTACTAAGACTTTCTGCGTAGGGAGTTCCCACCGCCACAGGTTCAAGAGAAAATAACCGACTCCGTTGAGGGATTTTTGGAGGTTTTGGACTCCAAATTTCCTCATAAATACTCATCCCTCTTGATTAATTCCTACTAAATTTCTCCCTAGCTTGCGTTCCCCAACTTTCCTACCTTTTTTCACAGGTTGAGAATTCATAGATTCAGGCTTTTCAATTTTTTCCTCGTTCTTATATAGAAAAGCTAAACGGCTTTCTCCTGCTTCTAACTCTTTTTGAATTGTTTTTCGTCTTCCTGCTGATAATTCCCTCGCTTTAAAATCTTTCATCCTCACTGTTTTAGCCCCCTCGTCTAACGCATTTTTGAGAGCGCGATACCACCAACTTTTAAGAATGCCCACACACCCTATCGAGTATTCCATAAAATATTCCCAACGTTCTTCTAATTGGGGTTCATATTCAACTGGCAAATACTGTTGTAAAGTCTTAATTACCTTAATAAATTCTTGTTGATCTTCTGATTTAGTCAGATAGTATGGAGGTAAATAATAATCTTCACTTCTTCTTCCCACTTGACCATTGACTTCTTGACATTTTAAAAGTTCATAAGTTCCAAATAAAATATGAACTGTTTGAGTTTTATTAGCGAGTGACTTAAGCCAGTTCATTTGAACATTTATTTGTCTTCCTCCCGCAACATCAAATAAATGCTGTGCTTCATCTAATGTATAAGCTTTTAATTGACGGTATAAAAAAACCTTTTGCATTGTTCGACGCAAAGCTTTAGCATTTTTTCCTTCATGATCTCCTATTAGATTATCTGAGTTTTCATCCTCTAAATCAACTCCATAAATTTCTTTATAATCAATTAAAACTTCTTTCAAAGATTCCAAAACTTGAATATAGTAATCAGAATAGTTAAACTTTCCTCCTTCAGCACCATCTACCTCGATTCCTCCTACCACTAAGCTTCCTGGATTAGAAATAATTTCGTCTGCAAAATGTTTAAGCAATCGTTTTTCAAATTCTGCTTTTAACCGTGATTTTCCTACCCCTGTTACCCCAAACACCAGATAAACTAAAGCATCATCCGGTTCTATAGCGTTTTTTAGTAGCTGCTCTAGAACCAGTTTAATATTGCGATGAGGAACAATTATATCTTTAAAATACTTAAGTTTATTATCAGTTGGTGCTTGTAAAAATTCTTGGGGGAAACGACGATTTGTAACCATTACCACAATTCCTCTTCAGCAAAAACCTGAATTTCATCAGGATTAAATTTTTTGGGTATACTAGGCTGTAAATTCTCTTCTTTTAAATCTATTAAATCTAGATCTTCTTCTATTGCTTGACTATCTTGAGATAAATGCTGTTCAGTCTTTGATACATTTAATAATACCGCACTACTCAGGGTCCCTTCAATTAAATTAAAAACTAATTTAGCAGATTGATCTCGACGAATTTGTAGTATTAATTCTTCATGCTCTTCCGCATTATTAAGTAAGTCAACAATTTCTTTAGAACCTACATATTGACTTTGATTATAGATTTGCCGTTTTCGTCTGCAAATTGTCGTGGCTATTGCTACTGCCTTTTCTGAATGTCCTTGAAACTTCATATAATAATTAGATAAACACTTTACCCAATGATTATTAACATAGGCATAAGTGATACCATAATCTAGTGGGTCATAGCGAACGGGAATAGATTGATTCTCAACACTGTAAAATTCATCTGTCCAATAATTTTGATAGTTGACTCTAATTCCTTGACCAGGAATAACTTTGGCCGTTCCCTTATTGTTAGTCGGCAGAGTTAAAATCTTGAATTGTTCATCATACTTAATATATTGATGAGGGCGATGTCCCGTTTTAGCTAACCCTAATTCAAAAGCCTTTTGAGGGGACATTCCTTCTAAAGCAGGATGTTCTGCTTTATCATAAACTCCATAAGCATAACCAAATGCCAAATAATCGTATAATTCTTCTAAATTCCAGACAGCTAAACTCTTGGGATTATTTGCTTTTTTAACGAGGCGGACGTGCTTCATGATTTGGGTATTCCCCCTCAAGTTATTAATAAATTCAGTATTTTGTGAGCCAAACCAACGTTCAATAATTGAACTAAATTTAGGGCAATCCTTGGGACGATGCTTTTTGTCGGAATCAAAACGCGCTAATAATGTATCAAAATAAGTAGAACGAAACTCTTTTCCGTTATCCACAACAATCAATTCAGGAAATCTTCCAAACCGTTGTACACAGATGCGAATAGCCATCATACAAGAACGGTAACTCGGATGATCAAAGGTAAGGTATAAAGCTAAAATCCTCCGGGTATAGGCATCAATCATGCCTGTTACCCAAGGTCTACCTAAATTTTTGCCACTATAGGGACAGATACACTCAACATCAAGCTTTGTGTGGTCAATATGAACGATTTCGAGCGGGCGATCTCCATGACGGGGGGTGGTAGGTTGAATTAACCAAGGCCCCAACAAATTATTTGCTGCACGAGATCCCATACGTTTTTTAGTTTGTTGATAGCTGTTTCGTTTTTTGACTCTCTCGTAATAAAAGGTATGACTGGGAAGAGGAGAAATTCGTCCCGATTTCTGCCATTTATCCCTTAAAAGTTCATACGTCTGCCAAACATTTTTTTGTTTAAAAGTTTCATATTGTTCTTCAATCACTTTATCAATAAATTCTAAATCTTCATCGGAATAACGAGGGGTTGGATTGCCTTTGTATTGGGGAATTAAGCCAATAAACCCACATCCGTATTTTTGTTGGGCTTTTCGATATTTTGCTTTCCAGTCGCGTAGAGTTCGTTCTGATAAATCGCATTTTTGAGAATTATCAGGTTCTTTCCCTAAAAAAGACTTAATAGCGGCATAACGATAATTTGCAATTTCTAAGGCTTTAGGACTGGCCTCTAGAAAGTATTGCCATCCTTCCTCATCTAAAGTTGTGTGCTTCTCTGTCTGAAGATTACTAATTTCTCCTAATTCAATTAATTGTTGAAATTCTGCATAAGTCCAGCGAATAATTCCTTGTTCTCCTCTAAGAATGATTTTACTTTCCCCAATATGGTCAATGGTGAGGCTTTTTCCATCTAACAAAAATGATGACCCCACTTTAAGTTCAACTATCGACACATTGCTGGATACAGGTTCACAATAATTATGAGTTACTGTGATATAAGCTTCTGCGGTAGCTTGGTCACGGAATAGATGAACTTTCTCTTGCTGCACCAAAGCTACTTCGCTTAAATTCACATAGACTTTTTCGAGGGCAATTAAGGTATTAATATCATCAATAGTGGCATTTTTCGCCTTCTCAAGCAGATTGGTGAGGTTAATACCGGGATAATTAACGATAATCTCTTGAACATTGGCTTCTATTTGGTCATTAAGGATATATTGTTGATTTAAATATCCTTGTTTGTAGGATTGTAAATATTTCTGATTGCGATATTTGACCCAATCAATTTCACTATCAGAACGAAGACGATAATAATATCCTAAGCTTTCGATATATTCTTGAACAATGACATCCACCTATTGTCCTTCTATTTTTTGATAGCGATGAGGCTGTTCCTCACTAAGTTTTTCCAGTCTTTTCTCTGTTTTCCACTCTTCAAAACCACAAAAATTCTTTCTCATTACAAAAAAATCGGGATAATGACTGATACAGCACTTTCCAGTAACGTGAAGTACAATAATGTAAAATAGATAAACTATTATTATGAAACCATATTCCGTCGATCTCAGAGAAAAAGTAGTCAATGCTTATCATTCAGGAAATATTTCAGTTAGAAAGTTAGCTGTAAACTTTGGTGTTGGTAAAGCTTTTGTGCAAAAAATGTTGAAACAGTATCAAGAGCAAGGACATGTTAATCCTGGTAAGCAAGGGACAAGAAAAAAAGCAGTACTAGCAGAATCGGCGACGCAACTTGTGGCATTGGTAGAAAAATA
>JAKOMP010000123.1 GCA_022241785.1 Cyanocohniella sp. LLY
CTGGCATGACATGCTTCTGCATTTGACTCCGCACTGCTTCTTCAATTCCTGCAAGATTTGTGAGCTTTTCTTTTGACGTATCTTCGTACAATATTTTAGAGATCGCCTGAATATGTTCTTGAAGAGCTTGCTTTTGTTCTGGGGTCATCGGTAAGTAAATACACTCGTCTTACTTATCCTGACTGATTTTCGCCTTCTTTGCAAAAAACTGGGATGCTCCCGTTGCAACGTCGGCATCCACTTATCATCAACTACGAGGTTTTTAATTTCATCCTCTGTTAATTCCCGATATTTTTTTAACACCTGATCATGTAAAGATTGGGTAGCCTCTTTAATTTCTTTATTAAATTCCGCTTCTGACTCAATCAATTTCAAATAAGACTTTAGAACTTTCAACTCATCCGCATCCGCAAAAAGAGGATTTTTCTGAATTTCCTTAATGCGAAGATTGATATTCGCTTTGGTGATTTTGCCACTGTCATTGGTGACTTCTTCCAGCAAACCCTCCTCGCCACCGTGTTCTTCTTGCAGTTCCTCCTGCTGGCGAACAATTTCATCTTTTTTCGTTTCCAGTTCTGCGATCGCCGCCTGTTCAGCTTGAAAATAGCGGTTAATCATCAACTCCTTGGGAATCAGTTCGCAGACATAATCTGTTACTAGACCTTTCTTATTCGTCACCGCTTTCAGTTCTGCCTTCCAGCCATCCTCTACCAAAATATAAACATCATCTTTCATACTTTCCACCCAATAGGTCATTAGGTGCTGGTAAACATCGTACTTATCAATTAGACTTTTACCCGTAAACCCTTGCAGCAAGTCTTCCGAAAGTGCGTGAATAATCGCCTTGGGCTTATCTCCCACCCGGATGGCTTTCAGCAAAGGTGTATGTTTCCCTTGCCACGTCTCAAAAACCGCTTGGATGTCTTTCCCATAGCTGATAAATTCAGGATGAGCAAAAATACAAGCTTTGACCTCTGACCCTGGAATTTTCAGCATCAGATATCCTGGACGATCCGCAGCTTCAAATAATTCCTGTTGCAGCGTCGGGTAAACCTGCCAGTAATCGCTCAAAGCTTCAATATCTCGCTTGGGTATCCCTCCCAACAGATGCGCCTCAATATCCTGTATATCTTCCTCTTCCTGAGAGTCGATATAACGCGGAATATTCAGGTTGTACTCATGCCCCTCAATTTCCTCAACTGGAACCATCCGTGAATATTTCGCCACCTCAAGCTGTTTGTTGAAGACATCAACTATTTTATGAATATCCTGCTCCCGCAGACGGTTTTTATTGCCGTCTTTAACAAACCCTTTGCTGGCATCAATCATAAAAATGCCTTGGCGATTCTCGGCATTTTCTTTGTCTAACACAATAATACAGGCAGGAATCCCCGTCCCATAAAACAGGTTCGGTGGTAGCCCAATAATCCCCTTGATAATGCCCTTGCTAATCAAATTTTTCCGAATTTCCGCCTCCGCATTTCCCCGAAACAGCACCCCATGCGGCAGAATAATCGCCCCTTTGCCATTACTTTTCAGGGAGCGAACCATGTGCAGCAAAAAGGCATAGTCCCCATTTTTAGCCGGAGGAATGCCATAGTTATCAAAGCGTTGAAACTCATCCTTAGCTGGATCAAGTCCATTACTCCAAGCTTTTGAGGAAAAGGGAGGATTAGCCACAGCAAAATCAAAAGTTTTCAGGCTACCATCCGCATCTTTGAAATAAGGACTTGATAAAGTATTATCCTGCCAAATCTCAGCAGTAGGGTGTCCGTGCAGGATCATGTTCATCCGAGCCAAGGCGCGGGTAGCGTTGTCCATTTCCTGCCCGTAGATAGTTAAGCCCCGTTCCGCTTCATCCGCCGACTTTAACAACAGAGAACCACTACCACAAGTCGGATCGTAAATCGTCTGACTCTGGCTTTGGGCTGAATTAACCCCAATAACTTGAGAGATTACACGGGAGACTTCCGCCGGAGTATAAAATTGTCCCTTGCTTTTACCTGATTGTGTGGCAAAGTTACGCATCAGGTACTCATAGGCATCGCCTAAAATATCATCGCCATCGGCACGATTCTTACTAAAATTCAAAGCAGGGGTTTCAAAAATCGCCACCAAGTTGGAAAGCCTATCCTGCATTTCCTTACCCTTACCCAGCTTATCGGCATCATTGAAATCAGCTACATCAATAACGCCCTTTAAATCATTGGCTTCGGCTAAATTGGTAATAATTTTGTTGATACCATCCCCGATATCTTTCTGTCCTTTCAGCGCCACAATATCCTGAAAGCCTCCGCCTTCAGGCACTTCAATTAGTGCATCTGCGACACCAGCGTATTTATCAGATACATATTTAACGAACAATAAAACCAGTACATAATCCTTATACTGCGAGGCATCCATACCACCCCGCAGCTCATCACAGCTTTTCCATAACGAACTATAAAGTTCACTTTTCTTAATTGCCATTTCGTGTAGCCTTCAAAAGACCTCCCCTGATCAACTTTGCCAGACGTTCTCAAGCCCGCCTAACACTTTGCCTTGAAGTTTGTACATCGTGCAAAGAACCAATAACATACCACGCACAAGGACTTTACTCATGTAGTGGCTGAGGATATATCGTATACCAGGAATGGTCAAGTTGGTGTAAATGCAACAGCTACATATTATTGCGGCGGATTTTGCTTCTCTCGCTCTTCAACGGCCTTACTGACAATCCGCACAACAAGATTACTGATGGGACGGTCTTCTTCCTGCGCCCATCTTACCAAAGCCTCATGGATATCTTTGGGGAAATATATCGAAGTTTGTACGCGATCGCTCTGGCTCATCAGTTTTCCAAACATTTTTCGCCAGTTCATCATACCCTCGTAACCTTGGAACAAGGCTAAATAATGTTTGACAATGTGTGGCAATGTTTATGTGGTACATTTAAAACATTACTGCACATTAAATTAACGTGTAGTAACGTTTAAATCGATTTCTTTGGAAAATCAACCTTTTGCGGGATTTAGGTATAGTTGCCACTTAGCTTGCATTGATTTAAGCACTTTCTGTACATTCGCACATTATATGTCGCAATTCGCAAATTGGTGTCGCAACCGCATCTAAATATCTGAAACCTTTATCCTGTAAAGATTATAAACTATTTAATCACATAGAAAATAAATTTGCTTAATTCGCATTTTCTATGTCGGAAATCCTGAATTCTCAAATTAAATGTCGTTTGTTAAGATTTAGGTATTTATCAAATTGTATGTCGCATTATTAGTAAATTAATGGTACATTAGTACCTTAATTATTCATGAGTGTTTTTCACTCCAATGGCAGACAAACAATTTGAATTCACGGAAGAATCAACGCAAGCTCCAGATGCTATTTTTCTTGACAAGAGTAATTTTGTTGTAGATCCATCCCAAGTTATTCTGGAAACATCAGATAGGCATAAACTGACATTTAATCTGATCCAGTGGCTAGCTGAATCACCGAATCGCACAATTAAGTCTCAGAGAAAGCAGGCTGTTTCAAATACTCTTGGTGTTTCTACTCGCCAGGTGGAACGTCTCCTCAAGCAATACCATGATGACAGGTTATCAGAATCAGTAGGAGTACAGCGCTCAGATAAGGGAAAACATCGAGTCAGCGAATACTGGCAAGAATTTATCACAAAAATTTATAAAGAAAGTATTAAAAATAAACATCCAATTTCACCAGCATCTATAGTTCGCGAAGTGAAGCGACACGCGATCGTTGACCTTAAGCTTAAACCAGGAGATTATCCTCATCAAGCTACTGTTTATAGAATTTTAGATCCTTTAATCGCACAACACAAACGGAAGACAAAAGTTAGAAATCCTGGTTCGGGATCTTGGATGACAGTTGTAACACGAGATGGACAGCTACTGAAGGCTGAGTTTAGTAACCAAATTATTCAATGCGACCATACTGAACTGGATATTCGCATAGTTGATAGTGATGGTAATTTATGGTCTGACCGTCCTTGGCTGACTACTGTCGTGGATACTTTTTCAAGCTGTATTGTTGGTTTCCACTTATGGATCAAACAACCAGGTTCTACAGAGGTTGCTTTAACCTTAAGACATGCTATTTTGCCAAAGAACTATCCTGAAGATTATCAGCTAAATAAAGCTTGGGAGGTATGCGGGCCTCCTTTTCAATATTTTTTTACTGATGGTGGAAAAGATTTGGGATCAAAACATCTAAAAGCCATTGGTAAGAAACTAGGATTTAAGTGTGAACTACGCGATCGCCCTCCCGAAGGCGGTATTGTAGAACGGCTTTTTGGAACTATTAATACTCAAGTTCTCAAAGATTTACCCGGTTATACAGGGTCAAATGTTCAGGAACGACCCAAAAACGCAGAGAAAGAAGCGTGTTTGACAATACAAGATATAGACAAGATCCTAGCTAGTTTCTTTTGTGATATTTATAACCACGAACCATATCCCAAAGATCCCCGCGAAACAAGATTTGAGCGCTGGTTTATAGGAATGGGAAGAAAACTACCTGAACCTTTGGATGAGCGAGAATTAGATATCTGTTTGATGAAAGAAGCGCAACGAGTTGTTCAAGCGCATGGATCTATACAGTTTGAGAACCTGATTTATCGAGGAGAATCACTCAAGGCATATAGAGGTGAATTTGTAACGCTGAGATATGATCCAGACCATATTCTGACTTTATATATCTACAGTTGCGAAAATAATCATAATAGAGAAGAGTTTTTGGGTTATGCTCATGCCGTAAACATGGATACCCATGATTTGAGTGTAGAAGAATTGAAAGCCCTGAATAAAAAGCGAAGTCAAGCTCGTAAGGAGCATTTTAACTATGATGCCTTATTAGCATTAGGGAAACGCAAGGAACTTGTAGAGGAACGTAAAGAGGACAAGAAGGAAAAAAGACGCTCAGAACAAAAGCGTCTTCGTTCTGCATCCAAGAAAACCTCAAATGTTATTGAACTACGCAAAACTAGAGCTTCAAGTTCTTCCAAAAAAGATGAAGACCAGGAAATCTTACCAGAAAGAGTTTCCAGGGAAGAAATTAAGCTTGAGAAGATAGAACCACAGTCGCAGGAATATATTTCAGCGCACACTGATACTCCAGAAGAGCAAAGACATAAGTTAGTTGTCTCTAACCGTCAAAAAAACTTGAAAAAGATTTGGTAAATTATGGCGCGATCGCAACTTACAACTCAACCTTTTGTTGAAGTCCTAGCCCCAAAGTTAGACCTCAATGCTCAACTTGCTAAAACCATTGATATTGAGGAACTTTTCAGGACTTGTTTTATCACAACTGATCGGGCTTCAGAATGCTTCAGATGGTTAGATGAGCTGCGTATCCTCAAACAATGTGGTCGAGTCATTGGCCCAAGAGATGTTGGTAAAAGTCGAACATCGCTTCACTATCGTGATGAGGATAAAAAACGAGTTTCCTATGTTAAAGCTTGGTCAGCATCGAGTTCTAAACGTTTATTTTCACAAATACTGAAGGATATTAACCATGCTGCACCAACAGGTAAACGACAAGATTTACGTTCAAGGTTAGCTGGTAGTCTGGAGCTATTTGGACTAGAACTTGTGATTATTGATAATGCTGAGAATCTTCAGAAAGAAGCATTTTTAGATTTAAAGCAACTTTTTGAAGAATCTAATATTCCTATTGTCTTAGTTGGAGGTAAAGAGTTAGATGATATCTTAATTAATTATGATTTGTTGACGATTTTCCCAACACTGTATGAGTTTGAGCGCCTGGAATACGAAGATTTCAGGAAGACATTAAGTACAATTGAATTGGATATTCTATCTCTTCCAGAAGCATCTAATTTAGCTGAAGGGACTATATTTGAGATTTTAGCACTTACTACAAATGCTCGAATGGGAATTCTAGTAAAGATACTTACTAAAGCGGTTTTGCATTCTCTCAAAAATGGATTTAGCAAAGTTGATGAAAATATTTTAGAAAAAATTGCTAGTCGTTATGGTAGAAAATATGTTCCCCTCGACAACAAAAATAGGAATGAATGAAGATGACGAGATTCTTCCAAGATTGGGATATGTTGAACCATACGAAGGAGAGAGCATTAGTCATTATTTAGGGCGTTTACGTCGATTTAAAGCTAACAGCCTGCCTTCAGGATACTCTTTAGGAAAAATTGCTGGTCTTGGTGCTGTTACGGGACGATGGGAAAAACTGTACTTTAACCCATTTCCTACTCGACAAGAGTTAGAGGCTTTGGCATCTGTGGTGGGAGTTAATGCGGATAGGTTAACCGAGATGCTACCACCCAAAGGGGTGACGATGAAACCACGACCTATTCGATTGTGTGGTGCTTGTTATCAGGAGTCACCTTGTCACCGAGTAGAATGGCAGTTTAAGGATGTGATGGTATGCGATCGCCACAATTTACGCTTGTTAACAAAATGTACTAACTGTGAAACACCTTTCCCAATTCCCGCAGATTGGGCAGACGGTAAATGCCCTCACTGCTTGTTGCCTTTTACAAAGATGGTGAAGCGTCAAAAACAGCTTTCAAACTAGCTTGTAAGTTTCAATAAGCGATCGCACTTCCACTCATAGTCTCAATAACGCCAATAAAAAAGAGACGGGAATGCTCCGCGTCTCTAGGCGATGGGAAATTATTGATGATGTTCTGTTACGCTACATCTGCTACCAGCAAGCCATTCACAGCTATGATGATCAACTGCGCTTGCAAAGGAGTATCAAAGCAGGGTCTTTAATCACTATTACAAGGCTGGGCTACCCATTTACCCTCCAGGTTTTGATAAAAAGTTCCTAGCAATTGCCAACCGTTCCAAACTCGATATAGTTCTCCAAAATCATCAGTTATGGAGTCAATTTCGATTTCTGGTGGTGCTGGATCAGTTATCTGGTCAACGTAGTCGTCAAACTCTGATTGCGTCAAAGTTTGGTCGTCAAAAGTCTCTTGTGTAATCATGTGAACAACCTCACTGATGGGGTTTTACAAAGTGCGATCGCAGTCTCTTCCCGGAGGGCGATCGCCTTTGTTTTGTCTATTAATTAATCTACGTCTCACGTAGATATACGTCAAGTGTAGATTTATAAAACTTAGAATGTTATAAGTCTACTTGTAGTATTAGATACTCAGAAGTAGAGAAATCTGCGTCTAGCAGCAACTAAACTGGGGATGTAGTAATATGCCTATCAATAAAGTGATTCGCTGGAAATTAAATGAAGTGATGGCGCGTAAGCGAGTTAGAAATAAGGACTTGGCAGAGTTGCTAGGGATAACGGAAAATTCAGTTTATAGGCTTCGCAAGGTTGACGAAATGCCACGATTAACCCCAGAAAGGTTAAACGGTATTTGTAAGGCATTGGATTGTCAACCTGGGGAGCTTTTGGAGTATGTACCCAATGATGACGATAGCAAGGTAGTTTCTAGCGTTGAAGTGGCGTGATTTTAGTGTGATTTTAGGGTGTTAGGAGTTGAGCGATCGCCAAGCCAAAATAACAAATGCGTTGGCGTAGCCCAACCCAGGCATCGCATCCATCCTATTTTTACCTGACATCGGTAGTGTGCGATCGCAAAATCATCGCAAAATCAGTATATTGTCTGTTCACAAGTCAAAAATACTCATCCACGAGGTTCTTTCATTGTCAGGAACACATCATTTGTGATGAAATTGTACGTTTTTCTGGAATTTAGGGCATTAGTGTTGTATTTTTCTCATGTTCGAGTTGCATCTCACACCCTTACCCATGAATGAACAGCGTCAGCAAGCCTATCTCAACTTCATTCGCAGTCTGTTAGATTCCCCCAGTGGTGAAGAAGCCGAGATTTTAGCAGCAAACCAAGAATTACTTGATGTTGGCTTTGTGCAGACGGTAGAAGAAGTAGCACAGATGTGTTCCCAACATGGGGATGAGAATACAGCCAATTGGTTGCAAAGTTTGGCAATGCAACTAAGGGAAGCGTTGAATCTAGATAATGAAGTAGATTTGCAATCTCTCAGTGAGGAGGAGATACAGACATATTTCCAATTCTTGGCGCAAGTACTACAAGCAACCGCAGATAGTAATGGTAATTCCCAGGTAGTTTACCCCTTACTGGCAAATAATACAGACAAACTCGACGGGATGTTAGCAGAAATATTGCGCCGTTGGGGGACAAAAATACTGGGGGAAGCCCAAGCAGATGATGCGAAATTCCTAGCAGAAGATATTTTCTATTTTAGCAATCTAATTCAGCAATTACCCTGGGGTAACAAAGCCAGCAATATGGAAATTGCCATCGCTGGCTATGAAGTCGTACTAGATGTCTACACCAGAGAAGCTTTGCCTCAAGATTGGGCAGCAACGCAAAATAATCTGGCAAATGCCTACAGGGATAGAATCAAAGGAGACAGGGCAGATAACATCGAAAAAGCGATCGCGGCTTTTACTGCTGCTTTAACTGTCAGAACCAGAGAAGCTTTGCCTCAAGATTGGGCAGCAACGCAAAATAATCTGGCAAATGCCTACAGCCAGAGAATCAAAGGAGACAGGGCAGATAACATCGAAAAAGCGATCGCGGTTTTTACTGCTGCTTTAACTGTCAGAACCAGAGAAGCTTTGCCTCAAGATTGGGCAATGACGCAAAATAATCTGGCAAATGCCTACATCCAGAGAATCAAAGGAGACAGGGCAGATAACATCGAAAAAGCGATCGCGGYTTTTACTGCTGCTTTAGATGTCTACACCAGAGAAGCTTTGCCTCAAGATTGGGCAATGACGCAAAATAATCTGGCAAATGCCTACATCCAGAGAATCAAAGGAGATAGGGCAGATAACATCGAAAAAGAGATCGCGGCTTTTACTGCTGCTTTAGATGTCTACACCAGAGAAGCTTTGCCTCAAGATTGGGCAATGACGCAAAATAATCTGGCAAATGCCTACATCGAGAGAATCAAAGGAGACAGGGCAGATAACATCGAAAAAGCGATCACGGCTTTTACTGCTGCTTTAGATGTCTACACCAGAGAAGCTTTGCCTCAAGATTGGGCAATGACGCAAAATAATCTGGCTGCTGCCTACAGCCAGAGAATCAAAGGAGACAGGGCAGATAACATCGAAAAAGCGATCACGGCTTCTACTGCTGCTTTAACTGTCAGAACCAGAGAAGCTTTGCCTCAATCTTGGGCAGCAACGCAAAATAATCTCGCACTTGCCTACAGGAATAGAATCAAAGGAGACAGGGCAGATAACATCGAAAAAGCGATCGCGGCTTTTACTGCTGCTTTAACTGTCAGAACCAGAGAAGCTTTGCCTCAAGATTGGGCAGCAACGCAAAATAATCTCGCACTTGCCTACAGGAATAGAATCAAAGGAGACAGGGCAGATAACATCGAAAAAGCGATCGCGGCTTTTACTGCTGCTTTAGATGTCTACACCAGAGAAGCTTTGCCTCAAGATTGGGCAATGACGCAAAATAATCTGGCAAATGCCTACATCGAGAGAATCAAAGGAGACAGGGCAGATAACATCGAAAAAGCGATCGCGGTTTTTACTGCTGCTTTAACTGTCAGAACCAGAGAAGCTTTGCCTCAAGATTGGGCAATGACGCAAAATAATCTGGCAAATGCCTACATCGAGAGAATCAAAGGAGACAGGGCAGATAACATCGAAAAAGCGATCGCGGTTTTTACTGCTGCTTTAGATGTCTACACCAGAGAAGCTTTGCCTCAAGATTGGGCAATAACGCAAAATAATCTGGCTACTGCCTACATCGAGAGAATCAAAGGAGACAGGGCAGATAACATCGAAAAAGCGATCGTGGCTTCTACTGCTGCTTTAACTGTCAGAACCAGAGAAGCTTTGCCTCAAGATTGGGCAATGACGCAAAATAATCTCGCACTTGCCTACAGGGATAGAATCAAAGGAGACAGGGCAGATAACATCGAAAAAGCGATCGCGGCTTTTACTGCTGCTTTAGATGTCTACACCAGAGAAGCTTTGCCTCAATCTTGGGCAGCAACGCAAACTAATCTGGCAAATGCCTACATCGAGAGAATCAAAGGAGACAGGGCAGATAACATCGAAAAAGCGATCGCGGCTTTTACTGCTGCTTTAGATGTCTACACCAGAGAAGCTTTGCCTCAAGATTGGGCAATGACGCAAAATAATCTCGCACTTGCCTACAGGAATAGAATCAAAGGAGACAGGGCAGATAACATCGAAAAAGCGATCGCGGCTTTTACTGCTGCTTTAGATGTCTACACCAGAGAAGCTTTACCTCAATCTTGGGCAGCAACGCAAACTAATCTGGCTGCTGCCTACAGCCAGAGAATCAAAGGAGACAGGGCAGATAACATCGAAAAAGTGATCGCGGCTTCTACTGCTGCTTTAGATGTCAGAACTAGGGAAGCTTTGCCTCAAGACCATGCAGAAACTTTGTGGGTACAGGGAATTGCTTACCAAAATGTAAACAAGTTTGATTTAGCATACAATACTTTTAAGTCTGCCATTGCCACTATAGAATCTTTACGGGAAGAAATAGTATCTGGTGAAGAGAGCAAACGCAAACAAGCGGAACATTTTAACCAAGTTTATAGCCGCATGGTAGAAGTTTGCTGGCAATTAAATAAGATTACCGAAGCAATTGAATATGTTGAACGTAGTAAAACCCGCAATTTAGTCGAACAAATCCTCGAACGCGACTCTAAAACCATCTTCCCTCCAGAAGTCTTCACTCAATTAGAAAAATACAGAGATGAAATAGCCGTAGGACTATATAAAATCCAAAATGGCAAAGCTGAAAATCCCAAAGACCTAGCACAACATTTACAACAGTTGCGAAATCAGCGTAATGAATTGCAAAACCAATACTTACCTATTGGTTATAGTTTCAAATTCGACTCCTTTCAAAGTTATTTGGATGAGCATACAGCCATTATCGAGTGGTATATTCTCAACGATAAAATTCTGGCGTTTATTGTCACAAGAAAAGGAGAGGTAACAGTTTGGCAATCCCAACCAGAAGACCTAGAAGCTTTTGTAAATTGGATAAATCAATATTTGCAGAACTACTACGAGCAAAAAGACCAATGGCGCAATAATTTAGGAGCATTACTCCAAGAATTAGCCTCGATTCTCCACATTGACGAAATATTAACCCAGATACCAAAGCACTGTAATCAACTCATCCTAATTCCCCATAGGTTCTTGCATTTATTTCCCCTTCATGCACTGCCAGTAAATCAAAATTCTGAAAGTTCGTCTTGTCTTCTAGATTTGTTTCCTGGTGGTGTCAGCTATGCACCCAGTTGTCAACTACTGCAACAGGTAAAACAGCGTCAACGTCCTGATTTTCAATCTCTGTTTGCCATTCAAAACCCCACAGGCGATTTAAACTATACAGATTTAGAAGTACAAGTTATTCAAAGCTACTTTAATACTGCCAACGTCCTGAAAAGAACAGATGCGACACTCACCGCAATTAATAATTCTGACTTAAATACTTACCACTGCACCCACTTTAGCTGTCACGGGTATTTTAATTTAACAAACGCTGGTAAATCAGCCCTAATTTTGGCGAATGCACCCACCGCAGAAACACCAACACAACGCGACTCCGAACGTTACCTAAATTTGCGAGTAGGGGAAACTTACGATTTAGAAAAATGCCTTACCCTAGATAAAATCTTTGCTCTCAAATTAGAAAAATGTCGCCTTGTCACCCTTTCCGCTTGCGAAACGGGATTGATTGATTTTCAAAATACCAGCGATGAATATATTGGTTTACCTAGCGGTTTTCTGTTAGCTGGTAGTCCCACTGTTGTTAGTTCCCTCTGGACAGTAGATGATCTTTCCACCAGCTTTTTGATGATTAAATTCTACGAAAACTTATTCAAACTTGATAACCTGGAAGCAGGAGAGGTTGCCATAGCCCTGAAGGAAGCTCAAAACTGGCTGCGAAATCTGAATATTGAGGCATTAGACATATTTCTGGAGGAACACAAAACCCAGATTGAAAAAGTCCTTGCTCAACTAAGAGTAGGACAACGCAGCATATTTCAAGAATCTTTGAAACGAATCAAGCAACGTCAACCCCTACCTTTCGCAAATCCTTACTACTGGGCTGGATTTACAGCATCTGGACGTTAAGCACCAGATTCAGGGACTTGACAAAACTTTTTCGCCCCTAGTTTAAACACCAATATACTAAGTGCAGTGGCAGTACCCAAAGGAATACCTGTACTCACTGCCAATGGTTCTATAATTGGAGCAATTAATCCTGATTCTAAAAACTCTCTGACTTCCTCTTGACAGAGGAATTGGCGACATCTTTCTAGTAAATCATTTAACGATCTATCTGCTTCCTGTGCAGTTTCCCGCATAACCAAAAGTGGAACAGCATCATCTAAATAACCTTCACACTCTTCTATAGCATCCAAAGCCGCTAAAGCCTCTGGGCTATCCGCCAACTGGCTGCGAAACTGGCTAATTTCTTCTGGTGTAACGGTAATCATTTAATAGTTTTAACCAGTAAATATACGAAAAACTAGATAATTATACATTTAATGCGTAATTTAGCAATATAGCGATGTCTACGACAGGCTGCACCTACTCATTCACAGTATCCATCATTTCACAGCACAGAGATGGCGAGAGGCGATCGCCATTAGCTTTGAGTTAATTATCTAATCCCATCAAGCTGCTATGTTCTGTAAATAGAGATACTGCTGAAACTCGATAAATACTTCGCGGATAGTCGCCACGCTCCCTAGTTCTTCCACAGCATCACGAACAGCACGATATTTTAACTCTAAAAGTTGGGGTAATTTAGTGCGATCAAGTTCTCCTACCCCGGCTTTGATATATTGCTCAAGGACAAAATCGAGAAATTCTTGCTGTTTGCCGATATAGCGCGAGAAAATTAACGATTTATGAGCAAGTACACGCTCTCGGCGGCTGATGGGTGGAGAGGCATAGGCGATATAAGCCAGCACATCATATAAATCACTTTTTTCGGCATCAATCAGGCGGCTAATTTCTGTGAGTTGTTCTTCGCCGTAGCCCTTCTCTGCTAATCCTTCTAATAAGGCTTGACGGGTATCAGGGCGGCTCCAGATTTTTCTTAATTCGTCTTCATCTGTGAATAATTCAGGAATTTCACCAAACAAACGTTCTACAAATTCTGCTGCGCTCATGGGTTTACCGTCTGGACTCCAGAAGGTGGTGGACATCCGGTGCTGGAGGGTGCGTTCTTTACCGTCAGCGAGTTTAATTTTGATGGTTTTGGGGCGTGAATTTTCTGTAGTTTCGTTTCTAGTTTGGCCTCTACCTTGGCTACTATCTGTTGTAGCAACATTGTATTTATCTAATTGCTCCCCGGATCTAGAAATTTTGACGGTTACAGGTTCGTGGGGTTCGCCATCCCATTCAGGATCGTCGAAGCGTTCGTAGGCTTTGACAAAATCATAAATGGTGAAGTAGTCCTTCCCTTCAAATAGGCGAGTCCCGCGACCGATAATTTGCTTAAATTCAATCATCGAGTTGATGGGGCGCATCAGCACAATGTTACGAACATTCCGAGCATCAACGCCAGTGGATAGCTTTTGGGAGGTGGTGAGAATGGTAGGAATATTCTTCTCATTGTCTTGAAAGTTGCTGAGGTGTTGCTCGCCCAGTTTCCCATCATCGGCGGTGACGCGAACACAGTAATTAGGGTTACTGCTAATCTTCATTTGATTGATTAAATCCCGCACAGCTAAAGCGTGGGGTTGGTTGGCGCAAAATACCAGAGTTTTTTGATTCTGGTCAATTTCTTCCATGAACAGTTGCACTCGATAACGTTCACGCTCGGCAATTTCAATTATGCGATTGAAGTCTGCTTCTGTGTAGGTTCTGGCTTCGTCTACGGCACCTTCGATCAGTTCATCTTCGGTACTGTAAATATATTCATCTAGGGTAGTTTCTATCTGCCTGACTTTAAAAGGAGTGAGAAACCCGTCGTTGATGCCGTCTTTGAGGGCGTAGGTATAGACTGGCTCGCCGAAGTAGGCGTAGGTGTCTGCGTTGTTTTTGCGTTTAGGAGTAGCAGTGAGTCCAAGTTGTACTGCTGGGGAGAAATATTCTAAAATGCCCCGCCATGTGCTTTCGTCACTAGCTCCGCCTCGGTGACATTCATCAATGATGATGAAGTCGAAGAAGTCGGGGGGATAGTCGCTGAATTTGGGCGTAGGATTGCCAGCGTCGTCCCGTCCGGTCATAAAAGTCTGGAAAATGGTAAAAAAGATACTGCCATTTTTGGGAACTCGACCGCGTTTTTTGATGGCTTCGGGGTCGATGCGGACTAGGGCATCGTCGGGGAAGGCAGAGAAAGAGTTATAGGCTTGGTTGGCTAAGATATTGCGATCACTTAAAAACAAAATTCGCGGACGACTGGTAGGTTGTCGGCTGAGGTTCCAACGGCTTTGAAAGAGTTTCCAGGCGAGTTGGAAGGCGATGAAGGTTTTACCTGTGCCTGTTGCCATTGTTAACAAAATCCGGTTTTGCCATTGGCAGATTGCTTCTAGAACGTGCTTAATGGCATTGTGTTGATAATAACGGGCTTCCCATGTGCCGCTTTTGTCTTCAAAGGGGATGGCTGCAAATAAATCTCGCCATTCATTTGCTTTGCTAAAGGTCGCTTCCCACAGTTGATCCGGGGTAGGATATTGTTTGATGTAGCCTTCTGCCCCTGTGTGCATATCTACTTGGTAGATACCGATGCCATTTGTAGAGTAGGCGAATCGAGTCTGCAACTTTTCGGCGTATTTTTTGGCTTGTCCTAAACCTGCGGTATCTGGTAGGTCGCGTTTTTTCGCTTCGATGACGGCGAGTTTTTCACCACGATAAACCAGGACATAATCGGCGATGTCTGATTGAGCGCGTCTACCGTTGCCAATTAAACGACCAGGGGCAATAACTTCGCGGCGGATGCGACTACCTTCGATAACTCCCCAGCCTGCGGCTTTGAGTGCGGGGTCAATTAGTTCGGCGCGGGTTTCGGCTTCGTTCATATTTCACTCATCTCGATTTGCAATAAAACACTTTTTTGCTTATTCTGCAAGGGTTTCAGGTTTTGAGGGCTACTAATATCGATTTGCGATAAAACACTTTTATGCCCAAAAAGGGAGATAGCCAGCATAGCGGGTAGAGCTTGATTCAGATTCATCTGTCTTGATCAAGCCAGCTTCTTTAGTAGCTCCTATGATGTGGGAAACGGTTTCTACATATCCCGTAGCGTTTGGTTAGACAATTCGTTGATTTTTGACATACAACAGGCAACCACCTACTTAGCAGCTATGCTGTCGGCAAAATGTGAAAGCCCAGATTTTACAGATTTTGTTTACCATTTATAGTAAATTAATGCTAGTAGTCTAGTAACTAAGTTATTAAGTATACAATTGAATTTGTTTTTATATCCAAAAAGCAAAGGGTAATGTATTCAAAACACTTCCCCGATGACTGTCCTCCATCGCAATCTGATCTTGCATCGGGAGAGTTTTACAGGTTTATTAACAAGGCTCATGAAACACCCCAACCACAAGATTTTTTATCTTGGCGACAAGAAAATCCAAATAAGGAATGTCCTACGAGTATATCCGAATGTCAAGCCTGTGGTTTATCAATTCATTCATCATTGGATGATGCAAAAAATCTATCTCTAAGAATTCCGCGTTTTAAGAAGATGAAAATAGCTAAGGGTAGTTTGAGCGAGGAACTGGGAAGAATTCAACATACTCCGTCAAGAAATGAAAAATCACATCATACTTGGTGGATACCAGAGAATACAGAACCTTATAAGTTGTTTGAGCTAATTGATTTAAAACAAGAAGATTCTAATAAAACATAAGTTATAAACATGAGTTTTTTGCCGGAACAAACAATACTAGGACAGCTTGAAATCATAGAAGTTTACGACTTTTATGATAAGCCAGTGTTGTTTTCCTGTAAAAACAAATCGGGATTAATTTTTATTGTAATTTGTGTCGATAGTTCTGATGTTGCTGAGATATGGTTATATGCTCCCATGTCTTCATCTAGATTTCAAAACGTAGCTCAGGGTAAAGTTGAGCTTAGAGATATATTTAATAATACAGAAGATGGTTTTGTATATCATGTAGAAATCCCTTATGAAGAAGGGATGAATGTTGTTGTAAAAACTGTTAATTGCAATGAAATTCCAGATGAATATTTGCCAGGATTAGGGCAAATTATTCAAGCTGAAGATAATTGCAATCATCCTAATATTGAAACGGTTTCTATTCAAAAAAGAAGAGAAATAATTGATTTTGTTTTACAGTTTCCAGAGGAAGAGATTACAGAAGCTCCTGTAGGTGATTTGGGGTTAATTTTATCTTCATTACAAGAAACAATTGATGCTATTGGTCAAATCAAGTCAGGGAAATTAGAAAGCCACATAATATCACCTGAAGTAAAGCAAAAGACTCAAGTTGTGATGTCTGGTGTATTTAGTGGCTCATTTGGAATGCGCCTGGAAGGAACTGTATATGAAGAAGATAGTTTAGGTTTAGGAGAGTCTTTCTTAGGGCAATGCTTAAAAGAATTTATCCAGTTAATAAATCTTGGGGCAAATACAGAGGAATTGCCAGCTAAATTAAATGTATTAAAAAAGAAAACCGCTTTTAAGTATACTGAATTTTTAACAGCTTTAACTAGAATTGGAATAAGTAAATTACACATAGATTGGGCTTCTCCTGGTCAAAAGGTACAAATGGGAGAAATAGAACAAGAAACTGTATTTAAAGTTCTTGATGTTATCAAAAATACTAAGTTAAGAGCAGAAACAGAAATTTGTGTAAATGTAAAATTGACTCAGATTAGTTACAGTAGTAAAACGATAACTTTACAAGAAGTCAGTTCTAAGAAAAAATACAAGTGCTTGATAGCAGATTCGGCTATGAAAGATGTAGAAACTATTAGCAGAAATAGAGTTTATTTAGCCACTATTCAAGAGTATGTAATTGTATCTACTGTTCTGAATAAAGAAAAGCACGAATATGAATTATTAAGTTTAAAGTTAGAAGTAGAATCAGAAAGTATATCATCTTGAGATGATTAGGTTATTGTGTGAAATAATTCTTCATGCTGCAATTTCCTCTTTAGCAGTTTTAGGGGTGTCTGCGGTGAGTTCGCCAGTGAATGCTTTTTGCAGGATGGATTGTTTGAGTTCGTTGAGTGCGGCTATTTTTTGGCGGTAGATAGTTTCGAGGCGTTGGGTTTCGGTTGAGAGTGCGTCTAGTTTTGTAACTATTTCGTGTTGTTCAGATATTGGGGGAACAGGAATTAAAACATTATTTAATTTTGTTAAAGTAAGCCTTGTTATTGCTGCACCATCAACATATCCTAGAAAGTTTTTTTTCCCTAATTTGCTATTGGCATAATGTACAAGATATGTATTTAAAATCTGTGAAGAAGTTTTAAATACAGCCACACTTGACAATAAAGAAAATTCTTCTTCAAGATTGTTGATTGCAGCTATACCTGCTGTTGCACCGTCTTTTATGTATAAAACATCGCCTTTTTTGACAGGACATCTTGAATAAATTTTTTGATGGTCTTCCTCGGATATAAAAGTGATTTTAGACAAATTTATGTAATAAGGTTTAATGTTTTTTGCTGTTATATACATATACTTGCCATTCTCACTATTCTTTGGAGAAAAATGAGTTCCATCTTTTACGTTACAAACTTCGCCTAACTTCTTTTCAACCCACCCATCGCCTTTCTGGGTAAAGATGGTGTTGGGTGCATCCCAGTTTTTATTTAGCACCTAGAGAATAAATGTCATTGCGAGGAGGAACGACGTTCGCGTAGCGTGTCGCTTTGCGACTCAGCAATCGCAAAGTCTCGCACTAAGAATAAAACCATGCGATTGCTAGAGCCTCCGGCACGCTACGCGAACA
>JAKOMP010000241.1 GCA_022241785.1 Cyanocohniella sp. LLY
AACTTGGTCGCCCAGCCAATATTGCAGAGATTGCTGAAACTTTAAATTTACAACCCAACCAAATTAGAGATTTTCTCAGCAACTCTCGTCAGCCAATTTCTCTAGATGTCAAAGTCGGAGATAACCAAGACACTGAACTTAATGAACTTTTACCAGATGAAGGCATATCGCCCAACGAACATATCACCCAAGAAATGCTGCGCCAGGACATGAATAATTTGTTAGCATCACTCAAACCAATGCAGCGTGAAGTACTAATTTTGCGCTTTGGACTAGAGAATGATCAAGAACTGACTTTGGCTCAAATTGGTGAGAAAATGAATGTCAGTCGAGAACGAGTTCGCCAAATCCAGCAGCAAGCAATCACTGTTCTACGTCGTCAACAACCTGAAATTGAACAGTATTTATTTTCTTGAAATGGCGATATCTTTGGCAGTGCTGACGACAAATTATCAGCAGAGGTATATAAGAACGCTCACACTGCTGATATTATGTAATTAGTTTTGTCTGATTACTTACTTTTGATCATTCGACTTCGCTCCTCGTGCTATCAGCATCCGAGCAATTTGTACCCGCTCCTCTGCACTTGCGTTGGTTTGAGTCTTATTTGCCTCCAGGGCTTGACTGCCTACCTCTGCTACCA
>JAKOMP010000124.1 GCA_022241785.1 Cyanocohniella sp. LLY
ATCTGGCCATCAGGCTGGTTATGGCAACCTGGTCAGTACGAATATGAACAAATGATTATTGGTGTTTATGCAACGCTTGGTGTCTTTTTGCTGTTGGCTTCAAGGCAACCAGAAGCGAACCTCAGTTTAATCTGGTTCACTGTTTGGTCAAGTTTAGTTCACGGCCTAATTATGGCGGTACACGCAGTAATTGACCCTGCTGAACGTGGACACCTCTTTGGTGATGTTCCAGCATTGTTATTGGTGGCAATTGTCCTTGCTTTCCTGACGCCGCGCAAAGTGGTGTCTAGTGTAAGGGAATAGTGAAACTGCCCCAAAGGTTCATTTACCGTGAAAAGTATAATGCTGGTCAAGGGTTTGGTGCCTGATTTAGGGAATTAAACATCAGACAATGACAAATAATTACAGTAGATTACTCCGTTCCCTGTTCCCTGGTAATGAAAATTTCCATTATTATTCCAACTTTGAATGAAGCGGGGAATATTAAAACCGCGATCGCCTGTACGCAACCGAGTACTAATGTAGAAGTAATTGTGGCAGATGGTGGCTCACAAGATGAAACTGTCAGCATAGCTGAGTCATTGGGTGTAAAGGTTATCTCATGTATCCCTGGCCGTGCTAATCAAATGAATGCGGGTGCTATGGCTGCAAGTGGGGATATTGTGTTGTTTCTCCATGCAGATACGCGCTTACCACCTGGATTTGAGCAGATGATTTGCACCGCCCTACAACAACCAGGGATTGTGGCTGGTGCTTTCACCTTGCGAATTGATGCCCCTCATTTAGCGTTACGATGGGTAGAATGGGGAGTCAACGTGCGATCGCGTTTTTGTCAAATGCCTTACGGTGACCAAGCAATATTTTTAACCAAATCAGTATTTCAAGAAATAAGTAAATTCCCAGATTTGCCTATTATGGAAGACTTTGAACTGATACGCCGTTTAAGACGTACTGGTAAAATTGCTATTATTCAAGTTCCAGTTATTACATCTGGTCGTAGATGGTTGCGAAAAGGGGTGTTTCATACTACCCTACTTAATCAAATAGTTATTATTGCTTATTTTCTCGGTGTGTCACCTGAACGCCTCCGTAGCTGGTATCGTCGGGAAAAATTTAGGAAGTTTTAAGCTGGTTCTCATTTACGTGTCATATCGTAATTGCAGGTAGCGATTAAAAATCAGGTAATTTTCATGCTTCCCCAGCCCCAACCTCGATTCAATGGCAAACTTAAATTCTTACTGGGCAGTTTTTTGGTTGCCACCCTGATAATTGCTGCTCAATACTTGAATGTTGGAGAAATTTTACAGAATGCAATCTGTCACAGCAATTAATTTAGCAGTTGCCAAAGAGGGATGGAAAATTGTCTTACTGACTCGTTTATGTCCCATCTTTCCATTTAATTTATTAAATTATGCTTTTGGGGTTACACAGGTTTCTCTTAAAGATTATATATTAGGCTCTTTGGGCATTTTTCCCGGTACGGTGATGTATGTTTATATGGGTTCTCTTGCTGGCGATTTGGCGCTGCTAAATAGGGATTATCAACCAACTAATCCCCAGGCGCAAATCTGGCAATGGGTAATGCAAATAATTGGATTGATTGCTACTGTGGCTGTAACTGTTTATGTGACAAGAGTTGCTCAAAAGGCTTTAGCTGAAAGTATGGTAAATGAGGACTAAAGTCCTCACTACGAACTAAAGAAATAATTTTAATTTGCGTGATTATGAAAAAGCGATTTTTAGTCAATTCTAGGCTATTTAAACAGAGTTTATTAATATTGTTGGGAGTAGCGATCGCCCTATTTTTTAATGCAGATATAGCTTGGGCGCAGGAATCAGTGAATCCGAACTCTTTCCATCCCCAAGAAATTTTACGCAATGCTTTACAGTGGATTGATAACCTGGGTACAGTAGGAGCGATCGCCTTTATCGGTCTTTACATTGTTGCTACTGTGGCATTTTTACCAGGCTCAATTTTGACTTTAGGCGCTGGTGTGGTTTTCGGTGTATTTTGGGGTTCCGTGTACGTGTTTATTGGCGCTACCTTAGGCGCAACTGCGGCGTTTTTGGTAGGACGTTATCTAGCGAGAAACTTAGTTGCTCAAAAAATTGCCGATAACCAAAAATTTGCCGCCATTGACCAAGCAGTTGGCAAAGAAGGATTAAAAATTGTGTTACTAACGCGACTTTCTCCTGTCTTTCCTTTTAATTTATTGAACTATGCTTTTGGCATCACAGGAGTTTCCCTCAAGGATTATGTTATCGGCTCAGTAGGCATGATTCCGGGAACCATCATGTACGTTTACATCGGTTCCCTAGCCGGGAATTTAGCTATGATTGGCACCGGAGGTCAACCCACCAACCCCACAGTGCAATGGACAATTCGCATCGTTGGTTTTCTCGCTACAGTCGCTGTAACAATTTATGTCACTCGTATTGCTAGGAAGGCTTTAGAAGAAGAAGTAGAGGCTAGAGGCTAAAGGTTAGAGAAGAGGTAAAAAATGTCCAATTCTGAATTAGAAAGAGTTATAGTCCGCCCGGTGGATGAATATAACCAAAAGCTGGTTTCTTATGTACATCCACCAAATTGGGTGAATCCTCAACCTGCTGATTGTTACGACTTGGTGGTAATTGGTGCTGGTACGGCGGGATTAGTTGTGGCGGCTGGTGCCGCTGGCTTAGATTTGGGTTTGAAAGTGGCATTGATTGAAAAAAATCTCATGGGCGGAGATTGCTTAAATGTTGGTTGCGTACCATCCAAAACCATCATCCGGTCTGCTCGTGTAGTTGGTGAAATCGCAAAGGCCAAAAATCTCGGCATCAATATTCTTCAACAAATTGATGTGGATTTTTCCGCAGTTATGACACGGATGCGGCGGGTTAGGGCGGGGATTAGCCATCATGACTCGGCTGAACGTTTTCAAAATTTGGGGGTTGATGTCTTCTTGGGTAGTGGTCGATTTGCCAGTAAAAATACTGTGGAAGTTAGTAATAAAACTCTCAAGTTTAAAAAAGCGGTCATTGCTACGGGTGCGAGGGCTGTACGCCCCCAGATTCGTGGTCTTGAAGAGGCAGGTTTTTTGACTAATGAAACGGTTTTTTCCCTTATCCAACGACCGAAACGTTTAGCTGTGATTGGTGGGGGCCCCATTGGTTGTGAATTGGCGCAAGCTTTCCGGCGGTTAGGTTCTGAAGTGGTGATTTTTCATAACAGTTCTCATCTCCTTAATAAAGAAGATGCTGACGCAGCAGAAATTGTCCAAAATGTTTTAATCAATGAAGGCGTTCGGGTGGTGCTGAATTGCCAGTTAGAAGAAGTGACAACTGTCATCGATGGCAAGCAGCTTTATTTCTCTACTAATGGTCACCGTGATTCTCTGACTGTAGATGAAATTTTAGTAGGTGCAGGACGAGCGCCGAATGTGGAGACATTGAATTTAGAAACTGTGGGGGTAGAGTACGACAAACGCCAGGGTGTGAAGGTAAATGATTATCTGCAAACAACGAATCCCAAAATTTTTGCGGCTGGTGATATCTGCATGAACTGGAAGTTTACCCATGCAGCTGATGCGGCGGCCCGCATTGTGATTAAAAATACTTTATTTTCGCCTTTCGGTTTAGGTAAATCTAAACTTAGCAGTTTGGTAATGCCTTGGGTAACTTATACTGACCCAGAAATTGCCCATGTGGGAATGTACGAACAAGAAGCGCAAAAATTGGGCATTGAAGTGGAAACTATCAAGATTGATTTTAATAGTGTAGACCGAGCGATCGCAGATGGTGAAACAGATGGATTTTTGAAGCTTCACCACAAAAAGGGTAGTGATGAAATTATTGGTGCCACTATTGTCGCCAGTCATGCAGGTGAAATGATCTCGGAAATAACAACGGCAATTGTGCATAAAATAGGTTTAAGTAAGTTAAGTAGTGTGATTCATCCTTATCCCACTCAAGCTG
Organism: Cyanocohniella sp. LLY; assembly: GCA_022241785.1. Classification (GTDB taxonomy): domain Bacteria; phylum Cyanobacteriota; class Cyanobacteriia; order Cyanobacteriales; family Nostocaceae; genus Cyanocohniella. Next base: position 3,958 of record JAKOMP010000124.1, read on the forward strand.
AAGCGATTAAGAAGGCAGCAGATACTTATCGGCGGACACTTTTGACACCACGGACTAAAAAAATCTTAGGATTTCTCACCAAATTTTCTTAAGGTAAAAGAAAAATCATCAGTTTGATGTAACATCTTGCCACTTTCCCCTAGACTAATGGCAGCAACCTTGTTCAAATTGGCCGAGGAAAGTAAACTTTGACTGAAAACAACAATTTCAACCCAGCCCTACAAAATGTCTCACATAGAGAATTGCGAGATTTAGTGCGAACTCAGCTGCAAATGCTGCTAGAAGCAGGAGATTTGCAGGGAGCAAAATCTATTCTCGTACCTGTACAGCCTGCGGATATTGCTGAGGCTATTGAAGGATTACCAGAAGCAATGCACGCTTTGGTTTTCCGTTTGCTTCCCAAGGCTGAGGCTATCGAGGTTTATGAATATCTCGACTACAGTGTGCAAGAACATTTAATTGCCGAACTCAAAAGTCAAGATGTACGTGACATTGTAGATAAAATGTCTCCGGATGACCGCGCACGGTTATTTGATGAATTACCTGCCAAAGTTGTAAATCGCTTGCTAGAACAACTCAGTCCAGCAGAACGTCAAGCCACAGCCCAGCTTTTGGGTTATGAAGCTGATACCGCTGGGCGCATCATGACGCCAGAGTTAATTTATCTCAAAGAAAATTTCACCGTATCTCAGGCCTTAGACCGGATTCGTACTCTCGCTAATATCAGTGAGATTATTTACTACCTTTACGTTACTGATAGCGCTAGACGCTTGACAGGGATTGTTTCATTACGGGAATTGGTATTATCTCAGCCTGAACAAATTATTGGCGACATTATGACCCGTGACGTGGTGTTTATCAACACGGATACAGACCAAGAAGAAGTTGCGAAATTAATTCAAAGATATGACTTTTTGGCTGTGCCTGTGGTCGATAGAGAACAGCGTTTAGTCGGTATTGTCACCGTCGATGATGTGATTGATATTCTGCAACGGGAAAACACAGAGGATATTTACGCCTTGGGTGGTGGTGTGCAGTCTGATGGTGATAATTATTTTCAGATGAGTTTACTGCAAGTCGCTCGCAAACGGGTAGTGTGGTTATTTGTCTTGCTGATAACTAATACATTCACTGGCACAATTATTAAGTCCCAAGAAGACCTTTTAAAACAAGTAGTCATCCTGACAGCATTTATTCCTTTGTTGACGGGTACCGGCGGGAACGTGGGGGCCCAATCTTCTACAGTAGTAATTCGTGGTATGAGTACCGACGAAATCCGCGCCCTGGGTCCTTTGCAGGTAATTGGGAGAGAAGCGATCGCAGGGATGTTTTTGGGAGTAATGTTAGGTAGTATTGCCACCATCTGGGCATTCTTTTTGCAAGGAAACCTAGAAGTGGCAATCACTGTAGGCAGTAGTCTGGTAGCTATTTCGATAATTGCTTCTGTCTCTGGTTCAGCACTGCCGTTTTTATTCCGCGCTCTCCGCTTAGACCCAGCATTAATGTCAGCACCATTTATTACTACAGCCGTCGATGTTCTCGGTGTTTTAATTTACTTTAGTTTGGCGCGGTTTATTTTGAGATTATGAGTTTCTATTTAATTTTTACAATTCCGAGGCTGTATCTGGGGCCACAATTTCTCCAGTCCCTAATTCCAGGAGCATATCCTGGTCAGTGATTAATTCACTGAGTTCTTTAACTTGTAAATTCATTGCTTCACAAGCTTGTCTCAGTTCTCTGGCAAAAGTATTAATATCATCGCCATAGCCACATTGATGAGCAGCAGTTTCAATTCCCTGCTTGGCATTTGCTCTAGCACAATCTACTAGTTCAGTGCCATGCAATGGTTTTGCAGATGTCATAAGTCTTTGTTGTAATTTGTTACTGGTTTCTCGTTAGCTAGACTAACAGTTATTCAATATAAAAACATCCGTCATATGGAAGACTAATTAGTAATTAAATTAAATTCATGCGGGGAGACAGGGAATAGGCAAATTGACTTTTACATTGCAGTTTACGCCCCTAATTAATCAGACGTGAGTTCGATGCAAGAATAGAGGCTTTAAAATGCCTATTTTTCGTTGAAAATGCAAAATATATATGCCCCTCTCCGCGTCGGAGAGGGGTTGGGGAGAGGTTCATCGAATTCACGTTATCAGGGGCGCGATTTTCAAATCCTCAATTATTTAACTTAGCCGTTGACGACTGTTCCACCATTGGGATGTAATACTTGACCAGTCATATAAGAAGAGTCATCAGAAGCTAAAAATACATAGCTAGGGGCAACTTCTTCAGGTTGTCCGGCTCGTTGCATTGGTACTTGTTTACCAAAATTTGCCACTTTATCTTCAGGAAAAGTTGCTGGAATTAAAGGCGTCCAAATAGGGCCCGGTGCTACAGCATTCACCCGGATTCCTTTGGATACCAAATTTTGCGACAAGGAACGCGTAAAAGCGACAATTGCACCTTTAGTTGCAGAGTAATCAAGGAGTTGGGGACTACCTTTATAAGCTGTTACCGATGTAGTGTTAATGATGGAACTACCTTCGTGTAGATGTTTCATCGCTGCTTTAGTGAGATAAAACATCGAGAAAATATTAGTGCTGAAAGTACGCTCTAATTGCTCTTTACTAATGTCTTCGATGTTTTCTTGGGGATGTTGTTCAGCCGCGTTATTAATCAGAATATCTAGTTTGCCAAATTCCTCTACAGTTTGCTGTACAGCGTGCTGACAAAATTTTTCATCGGTAATATCGCCTGCTATAGCTACTGCACGACGTCCTTGTTCTTCTACCAAATGTTTTGTTTCTTTGGCATCGTCGTGTTCTTCTAAGTAAATAATGGCTACATCTGCGCCTTCTTTAGCAAAGGCGATAGCCACAGCACGACCAATACCACTATCTCCACCTGTGATTAATGCTACTTTATTTTTTAATTTATCACTACCTCGATACTGCTCATCATCAGCCTTAGGCTTGGGCTGCATTTCTGATTCTTTTCCTGGTAATTCTTGTTGCTGTGGTGGTTGTAATGTTTCTTTTGGCATAATGCTTTTTTTCTTGTAAATCGATGACTCAAACTCTACTGATAAATTCATAAAAGCAAACCTTGGATCGCTAATTCAATCCAAGGTTTAACTTATGCTTTAAATTCCAACTTACAATTTGCAAGTTTGGATACTTTATACCCCGGATGTAAGCCAAACTTACTAATTTATCCTCACACCTGACACACGCTCTTAATCTGACCACTGAAAACAAGTACACAACTCTCTGGAAATGTCAGGTTTTATCCTGTTCATCTGCTTTTAAGTTAACTATTTAAGTTAGGTAAATTTATCGTTCTAGAGATGGAAAGACAAATTAGATTTACTCAACCTTAAGACATAAAATCAATTAATAATAATAAAGTGATTTTATTATGGTAGGGGACATAGATTTCCACATAAATACAGGTATCTATTAGTACATTGAATATCGGATTTCCTAGCTTTGAGGAACGAAACTCCGCATTAATTGAGCAACAGTTTGATTTAATATGGGGTTCTTCCCTTACCCACGGCTGTTTCTTCTGCGCCCATCACTGACAAATTACTCACTTTATGACAAATCAAACGTTAGGACTCGAACCACAGCTATATGAATATTTACTGTCGGTATCTTTGCGAGAACCAGAAATTTTAGCTCAATTGCGGCAAGAAACAGCCCAGCATCCCATGTCCATGATGCAAATCGCTCCCGAACAGGGACAATTTATGGCATTGCTGGTGCAATTAATCGGGGCTAAGAAAACTTTGGAAGTAGGAGTATTTACAGGCTATAGTTCCTTGGTTGTCGCTTTAGCTTTACCGCCAGAAGGTAAAGTAGTCGCTTGTGATGTCAGCGAAGAATTTACGGCGATCGCTCGACGTTATTGGCAACAAGCAGGGGTATCCGATAAAATTGACCTGCACATTGCCCCCGCAATGGAGACATTAGATAAGTTAATAGCCGCAGGTGAAACAGGCACTTTTGACTTTGCCTTCATCGATGCCGATAAGAGTAATTATGACGGCTATTATGAGCGATCGCTACAATTAGTCCGTCCAGGTGGATTAATTGTCATCGATAATGTTTTGTGGTCAGGTAGGGTTGCAGACCAGGGAATCCAAGACAATCGCACCACCAAGATTCGCGCCTTCAATGAGAAACTACATCAAGACCAGCGAGTTAGTCTGAGTTTAGTACCCATTGCTGATGGTTTAACCCTGGCGCGAAAGCATTAAACCAATTCGCAATTCGCAATAGAGCCTACGGATGCCGCTAGGCTGTACGCAATTACGTGTTGTAACGTGGATTTAGACCCCTACATTTTGTTAATTGGTACTGTTTCCATTTTTCCTGTTGACGCACTCTTTTTTCTTCAGTCAGACTATCAAAACAGTAAGCACAAGAAATCCCCTCCTCGTACTTGGGAGATGCTTTATCTGCGTCCGAAATCGGATGACCACAACCAAAGCACAACTCATGACTACCTTTTTCTAAGCCATGACCCACAGTTATGCGTTCATCAAACACAAAACATTCACCTTGCCATAAACTTTGTGCTGCTGGGACTTCCTCTAAATACTTGAGAATCCCACCTTTGAGGTGATAAACCTCAGCAAAGCCTTGGGAAAGCATGAAAGATGTGGCTTTTTCACAGCGAATACCGCCAGTACAAAACAAGGCGACCTTTTTATGTTGATTGGGGTCGAGGTTGTGACTTACATATTCGGGAAATTCTCGAAATGATTTAGTTTGTGGGTTCTGCGCCTTTTGAAAAGTACCGATATTCACCTCATAATCATTACGAGTATCAATCACAATTACTTCAGGATCAACAATTAAATCATTCCATTCCTGGGGACTAACATAAGTACCCACATGCTGATTTGGGTCAACCTCTGGCAAACCCATAGTGACAATTTCTTGTTTCAACCGCACCTTCATGCGCTCAAACGGCTGTCTTTCCGTGTATGACTCTTTATGTTCTAAATCTGCCAACCGGGGGTCAGAACGCAAAAAAGCCAAAACAGAATCAATTGCCTGACGTGAACCTGCGATCGTGCCGTTAATACCTTCTGCTGCCAACAAAATTGTCCCCTTGACAGCTTGTGCTTGGCAGAAAGACAGTAGGGAGTCTTGTTTTTCGGCAAAATCGGGCAGCCTCACAAATTTATAAAGTGTTGCCACAACTTGGATATTTTCTGGCTTCATGTCTTGAAAACGGCACAATATTCAGTTACAATAACGGAGGCAAATAAAAATACCTGCCTTTTTTATTTTACGGGGGTTTAGCTCAGTTGGTAGAGCGCCTGCTTTGCAAGCAGGATGTCAGCAGTTCGAGTCTGCTAATCTCCACTATTAAGAACGTTGAAATACTACAGAAAAGTTATTGGCTGGCATTTGGTAAGTAGCTTGTAACTGCAAATTTTGGTCGTTAGCGGCGGCGATCACATCCTCTAAATTTCGCACACCCCACTCAGGATTTTGTGCTTGTAAGGACTGATCAAACGTGGCATTACTGGGTGCAGTATGTTCTCCACCTTGTTTGTATGGCCCATATAAATAAAGGATACCACCAGGAGGTAAAATCCTTTCCGCACCCGCCATCAGTCCCAAACAGGCTGACCAAGGTGAAATATGAATCATATTAATGTTAACTATGGCTACAATAGGTGAATCCAGTGATGCATCTTTCTCTAATGGCCAAACTGGCATACTTGCATCAAGTTCCCTTGGTGGATAGAGATTGTCAGTAGTACATTCTTCAGCCCAAGCCGTAATGCTGGCTCGTAATTGCGGATTTTGATCAGAAGGTAGCCATTTACGCGGAGCTAGGTGTGGGGCAAAAAATACTGAGTGTTCTCCAGTGCCACTTGCTACTTCTAGAATAGTGCCACTTGCAGGTAAAACTTGTAAAAGTATCTCCAGAATGGCTTCACGATTGCGCTGAGTAGCTGGTGCGTATTGTCGTGCGTCTTTTGGTGTATTCATTTTACTTTCATTAGTATGGATAATTAGATATTGCACGAAATCAGGAGCCTCATCCCTAGTCCCTTGTATTGGAGAGTAACTTGCCTAAATCAATTCGCTCTACCCAACCACCACTAAAATTTCTTCCCCCCCACTTTAACCCTGTCATACTGCAAATTTTTCGGTGGTTGCTGCCTGTTGTGCTACGGTTTCGCACCAGACCTTGGTTACCTGCTGGTATTGTCCAGATTGATGCCCAAAATGTGGAAACTTTAGTCAAACTATATCAGCAATTCCAGGCTGGTAAAATTCGTTTTTTAATTGCTTTTCGTCATCCAGAGGTGGAAGATCCCCTTTGTATGCAGTATTTGCTGGCCTATATTGTGCCCAAAGTGGCCCGTCAGCAAGGTATCAAGTTACAAGAACCTATTCACAGCCATTTTCTCTATGACCGAGGAATGACTATATGGGCGGGAAACTGGCTAGGTTGGTTGTTTTCTAGATTTGGGGGTGTACCAATTCGTCGGGGACGGCGACTAGATAGACAAGCTATCCAAACAGCAAGAGATTTATTTGCTAATGCCGAAATGCCCATCGCCGTAGCTCCCGAAGGGGGCAATAATGGTCATAGTGATGTTGTTAGTCCTTTAGAACCCGGTGTTTCTCAACTAGGGTTCTGGTGTGCGGAAGATTTGCACAAAGCCGGACGTTCTGAGGAAGTTTTGATTGTACCTGTAGGTATCCAATATCGCTACGTTGAACCACCTTGGTCAAAGTTGGATGGGTTATTGAGTAAATTAGAAGCAGATAGCGGTTTACAAGCAATCGATGAAGGTGCGATCGCTCGCTCAGAACAAAGATATCATCAACGTATCTGTCGTCTGGGTGAATATTTGATTACAGAAATGGAAGAGTTTTATCGCCGCTTCTATCATCAAGATATACCTAAAACCATTGACACAGATGAATCTGCCAATGCTAATGAAGTTTTAATTGCCAGACTGCATCGTTTAATGGATAAGGCTTTACAAGTTACCGAACAATATTTTGGCATTCAAGGCCAAGGAAACTTTATTGATCGTTGTCGGCGATTAGAAGAAGCGAGTTGGAATTACATTTACCGGGATGATATACAAGACATCAACGCTTTACCACCCTTTAAACGTGGGTTAGCAGACTGGGTTGCTCAAGAAGCAGATTTACGGATACGACATATGCGAATAGTTGAAAGTTTTGTCGCCGTCACAGCCAATTCTCTTCAAGAACAACCAACTGTTGATAAATATGCCGAAACAGCATTATTGATGTTTGATATGCTGTCTCGCATTCAAGATACAACATTACCAGGGCGACCGCGTTTAGGTTTGCGAAAAGCTTGCATCATTATCGGTGAACCAATTTCTGCAACTGAACGCTGGAAAAACTCTCAAGGCGATCGCCATGCATCTCGTCAGGCTACCAGCAATTTGACAAAAGACTTACAAATCGCTTTGGAGAATATCATTAATCATCAGTCATCTAATTCTACATCTGAGTCATCATCATCGTGGTCATAGGGGATATCATCCAGGTCTATCATCTCAGAGACTTCTTCTACTTGACTGAGAAGCGAAGGTTCTTGAGGTTCACGCGGTATCAGACGACCGTTAGCTTTGAGCCATTCTAGTAAAACAAACTCATTACTTGTACGAATCACAGTTGCTCGTTGGTTACGAGGTTGTTCGCTCAAAGGACCATTAGGCATACAAAAACTCACTTTTAATTGGGGAAACTAGAAAAGCAGAAATATTTAGGCGATCGCACGGCTGAAAGTAAGTATTAATAGTATTTTCAGCCTTTAACTTCAGTAGAAATTGCATTGGCAAAATCTGACAAGTGAATCATACTCCCAGTATAAATCAGCTTGACAAAGAAATACTATTATTAATATAATTTACGTCTTTTTTTTACTAAAAATTTCCTTGTATTCAATGCTCTTAGCTTTCTCTCTGGCATTCAGGATAATTGCTGGCAACCACCTTTAGCGGTCTTTACTCAATCCCAGTCCCTAATTTAGAGTAGTAAGTTCCTCAACAATTTTCAGACACTGCATAAACAAAAACAGTCAACCTTATAAGTCAGTGTCAAGGTTGAAAACCCCAAAGGAAATTGAAGATGAACTGGAAAACACTTACCGCTGCTATAGTTTTAGGACTTGCATTACCAACATCTATTGTAACTTGTGTGGGAGTTGAAACTGCTCATGCTCAACTTCGCATAAATAATGTTTTAAAAAATTCCTTACCCAATATTCCAGGTATTTACAAATTGCCGCTTGGACTACCATTAACTGAAACAGAAACACCAGAAGAAATTGATTCAGAAGGTGCAATTATTGAAGATAATAATTATGAACAAGAGCAAAAATCTGACTCTTCATCAGTATGGAATACACTAATTCAAACAGTCGGCGACGTAATTAAAACAGATATTCAACACAGAAATAGTCAACAAAATCAATCAAATCATCCTGAAACTTCTAACCAGAATTTGGAATCTAATGGAGAGATTTATAGTGATACAAATACAAGTTTTGATACTGCCCCTCAAATTGCTCATGGTGATAATGCTGTAGTAGAAAAATTATCTAAATGGGGATGGACAAGAGTAGGTTGTAAACCAGAACTTGTATTTATTTACGGCTTGGGTAATGACACAGTTTGTATTACTCCCAACAGTGCAATTCCCGCAGGTCAATATCAATATAATCCTGCAACTAATCAACTTGCACCAGTATCTGCAATATCCAATTCAACGGACGCAACACCACCTTCGATAGTGGGTCATTAATCACATATTGAATAATTATTATTTTTTATATTAAAAAAACCGCTCTTGATTAACGCGAGTTCCATGAACCTCTCCCCAACCCCTCTCCGACGCGGAAAGGGGCTTAAATATCCTTCAAAAAAGAGCTAACTGGCCCAACGCACATAAGGCAATTTAGCAGCTGTCGCCCGAACTTGGTTAGCATTAGCTACTAACTGACCGCAAGCATCCCAAGTCCCAGCAATGAATGTGCTTCTTGTGCCTTCATTCATGGTAACTGCGGCAGTATAATCACAAATTTCCACTTGCAGAGTTTCTAGATTGATGGTCACGTTAGCTTGAGGATTGGCGGTTACAAGTGATTGCAGTTGTTTAACGGTGGCTGCATCGCCTGTGAGACAAGGTATACCCATTGCTACACAGTTCCCAAAAAAGATTTCCGCAAAGCTTTCACCGATTAAAGCTTGAATTCCCCATTTAGCGATCGCCTGGGGTGCATGTTCCCGTGATGAACCACAACCAAAGTTACGGTTAACTATTAAAATGTTTGCTTCTTGATACTGGGGTTGGTCAAAGGGATGTTCACCATTTAAGGCTTTGCGGTCATCAATAAATGCGCCTTCGCCTAAACCATCAAAGGTAATTGCTTTTAAATAGCGTGCGGGAATGATGCGATCGGTATCTATATCATTGCCTACTAAAGGTATACCGCGTCCGGAAATCGTTTTAACCTTACTGTCCATAAATTTAAGTTTTTACTGGAATGATTGCTTTGTCATTGAGGCGAAATGATGAAAAATCAACCGCAGAGGACGCAGAGGACGCAGAGGAGGAACAAATTACAGCAATTCGCGCACGTCTGCTACTTCGCCTTTAATGGCTGCTGTGGCTACCATGGCCGGACTCATTAATAAGGTGCGCCCAGAGGATGAACCTTGTCTTCCTTTAAAGTTGCGGTTGGAAGAAGAAGCACTGATTTGTCTTCCCTGGAGTTTATCGGGGTTCATCGCCAAACACATCGAACACCCTGGTTCACGCCACTCAAATCCGGCTTCTTGGAATATTTTGTCTAGTCCTTCGGCTTCGGCTTCTTGTTTAACACGTTCAGAACCAGGGACAACAAAGGCTTTGACTCCCTCGGCGACGTGGCGACCTTGGGCAATTTTCGCAGCTTCGCGCAAGTCACTAATTCTACCGTTGGTGCAGCTACCAATAAAGCAGACATCAATTTTAGTGCCTTTTATGGGTTGACCAGGAAACAAATCCATGTATTTGTAAGCTTCTTCGGCCACAAAGCGGTCTTCTTCCAGCAGTTCTTCCGGCTGGGGTACGAACTGGTTAATGCCAATACCTTGACCGGGGGTAATTCCCCAGGTAACCGTCGGGGGAATATCAGCTGCATCAAATACTACAACATCATCATATTCTGCATCGGCATCACTCTTTATGGATTCCCACCAAGCTACGGCTTTTTCCCAATCTGCATCTTTGGGGGCGAAGTCTCTACCTTTAAGGTAATCATAAGTTACTTGATCTGGGTTGACGTAACCGCATCTTGCACCGCCTTCTATGGCCATATTGCAAACGGTCATCCGTTCTTCCATGTTCATCTGTTCAAAGGTTGTACCTGCGTATTCATAGGCATAACCTACGCCACCTTTGACACCCAATATCCGGATGATATGCAAAATCACATCTTTGGCGTAAACACCAGGGTTCAAAGTCCCGTTGACTTCGATTTTGCGGACTTTTAATTTAGATAAAGCCAAGGTTTGGGAGGCGAGAACGTCCCGGACTTGACTAGTACCAATACCAAAGGCGATCGCACCGAAGGCCCCATGACTAGATGTGTGACTATCTCCACAGGCGATAGTCATTCCTGGCTGTGTCAGTCCTTGTTCTGGGGCGATGACGTGGACTATTCCTTGATTACCAGAACCGATATTATAAAAGGTAATATTATTTGCTTGACAGTTTTGCTCCAGCGCTTGAATCATATCTTCTGCCAAGCTGTCGGTAAATGGCCGTGCTTGGTTTTCTGTAGGCACAATATGATCAACTGTAGCTACAGTGCGTTCTGGAAACAGTACTTTAAGACCTCGCTCACGTAACATAGCAAAGGCTTGGGGACTGGTGACTTCATGAATCAGGTGCAGTCCAATAAATAGTTGCGTTAGTCCTGAAGGCAGTGTCCCAACAGTGTGTAAGTCCCAAACTTTATCAAACAGGGTACCTTTGCTCATACGTCAATCGTTATCTAACGAGTCAGAGATACCATAGTATCAAAAAAAGGTAGCATTCTTCAAAACAGTTAGCAAAATCCTGACAGTAAAAATATTTTCTATGAATAACTAGGGTTTTAATTAATTGCCAGAGAATAAATTAGGAGTTTCGATAATATCATGACTTACGTAACCAACCACGTCTTTTCGTCATTGCGACCGTAGGTAAGCAATCTCAAAGTCTTGATTTTCGTAGCGAGTGCGTAAGTCCTAAATATGAAACTGATTCACAAAATATAACGCCTATTTTGCCGAATCTCTGATGTGTTTTAGCCGAGTTGAATCATCAATTTTGCTCATAAATAACCATTGCTTCTGCTAAGACTTGCCCGCGAAAATAACTGCTTAAATCTGCTACTGTTCTTAAATCTATCCGGCGATTTATTATATTTGATAACTCATCTTCCATTGTAATAATAGCTAAACCTGGAGTTTTTCCCGCTTCAAATTCTACTAAAACATCAACATCACTTTCTCTTGTAAAATCATCTCTTAATACTGAACCAAATAAAGACAACTTGCGGATCGAGTGACGTTGACAAAATTGTTTAATTTCTTCTTGAGATAAATTAATAGTAAGAGTTATTTGTTTCATGGTTAAAACTCCTGATTGATAATTTTATCTCCATGATAACTGGAGTTTTGACTAACAGTTATCTCAACCGGCGAACTGACAAGTCAGCTATGAGTGCGATCGCTTTATTTAATTAGTACTAGTCAATCGATATCAATCAATTTTTTTACAAAAATACATCACCCGTGCTTCTGCGGGTTTCTCAATCACTTCTGGCAAATCGGCTCGCGTCATCGCTGGTACAATAAATCGTCCGCTGTGCCAACGACTTTTAAGCTCAGTATTTCCCGCGTTATAGTTAATTAAGTATAAATACTTAATTTATCGAGCCAAGAGCAAGAGGTAAGCTGAGTTTTTACAATGAAAGTTGTGAAAGCAATATATTCAGGTCTCAAGAAACCTTTTTAGTGAGTTGGGCATTCTGACGGTTTTACTATCTGCTTTTGTATTGACGTTTCACAATGTTATTGTGCGAGTTTTGTTTTCCGAACATCTCGTGCTGGGTTTATTTTTACTCGGTGGATACGTTAAACCGGATTTACAGAGTTCCTTTTTGCTGATGTTTATGCGAATGCTGTTGGTAGTTCCACTGATGGCATCTTTGGCATTTAAGTTATATCCCTCTGCTGGGAAGGAATTTCGTCAGTTGTTCAGGCGGGAAAGTTGGGATGTTCTTATCCAAGCCTTGGTCTGTGGCGTACTGATGTTTGTGTATATTGCCGCACTCTACATTGGTATCGGCTTGATTCCCACCGGCATTGCTATGACTCTCTTCTTCACTTATCCCGTGTTTACGGCGCTGCTAGCTTGGAAATTTTTTGGCGAACGTCCTACACTCTTTCGTTGGCTGGTGATGGTAATTATTCTGGGGGGTGGGGTTTTGACTATTCCCCAATCTTCTGCTACCTATAGCAGTGATACTCTGACTACTGGTATTATCGCCAGTGTTGGTTCTGGGGTTGTGTACGCCTTCTATAAGGTCTTTGCCCAAAAATGTTTAGCAAAATTACATCCAGTTCCCTTTACCTGGATTAGTTTTACTTGTACCCTATTACTTGCCGGTGTGAGCTTAATATTCTGGCCACTTCCCAGTACACAACTGAATTGGACTCCCTTATGGATTGGCAGTATTCTTTCTGGTTTAATCAGTTTTATAGGACACACTTGCAATAATGTAGGAATCCGGATGATTGGCGCAACTAAGGCTTCTATCATCGGTGCCAGCAGTCCAGCTTTAACGGCACTAATAGCTTGGGCTACAATTAGCGAAACTGTAAATGTAATGCAGATTTTGGGGATTGTTGTTGTTACTTTGGGGATTGGGTTGTTGAGTGGAGAAGGCGTTTTGCGTAGTCTTAAAAGCAGGAGCTAATTTGTGATTAGGCTGTAGAAGAAAGATTGATTACTTTCTTAGTAAGGGCTTTAGCCCTTTCTTAAGCCTTATACAATAGCAAAGTGTATTTGATAGGAGATAAAGAGGACTAAAGTCCTCACTACAAACTTTCATTCTTTAAATAAGCATTTAATACTGCTTCTTTTATCGCATCAGAAACCAGAGGAAAGGTAGTTAAAATATAAGCAAATTCCTCTTCAGTTAAGCCGTAAAGATGAGCTATCATCCCATCAAGTTCCGCTCGAATTTGAGCGCGTTCTGTTTCATCAGTCACGCCGTTTTTGTGGGAAACAAGTCCGATTTCTTGCGCTAGTTCGTCAAATTCTGGAGTTGTGCAGATAAGTTTAGCAGCGCGTTCTACAATTTTTGAGAAGTATTTATCGCCTGATGTTAGGCGAGGAACTGGTAGTTGGTAAACATAGAAAAAGTTTAGGGTTGTTGTAACTTTTGTTCGCAAAATCCAATCAATAATAAAGCTATTCAAAATTCCGCATAGACATAGTTGACTAGGGTTATTTATCAAGCAGTTATGGTTCTTCGGTTACTTTTATGGAGAATTAATAGTAAAATGCCAGTTTAATAAACTGCGTAATCGAAAATTACTAAAGTTACGAAAGCCATATCCAAGCCTTTTAATTAACTTAAGTTTATTATTAATTCCTTCTACAGTACCACTCGTAGTTCTGCCGTCAAAATAGCCGACTATTTCGCCGAACCATCTAACGATGGTACCGATACTCTTCGGAAAATATGAAAGAGCATCATACATCCAATCTAGTAGTTTTAGGAT
>JAKOMP010000242.1 GCA_022241785.1 Cyanocohniella sp. LLY
CTGTTAAAATTTTAATATCTTTTCTGCTATCCATAATTGTAAATTTATATAAAAATAATCAGTTTGTATTTACAGCTAACAATAAATACTCTTTAAATGTCAATATTTATAAGAGCTTTAGATAAAAAAAGATACGCTTTTAATATTTCTCTGGAGGCTATAACTAATAGTTTGGCATAACAGCTACTGAAGAACCTTAAAAATTAATCAAGGTGTTCCTTTAGATATTCAAAATTACTATAACGAATTAATTGTAAAAAGAGAAAATGAAACCCTCAATTCAGACGAGTATCAAGAATTGTTGAGGTTAACTGAACAAATAGAAAAACTGCAAGTAGAACGTATTGAATATTTGGCAGAATTAGCTCATTTACGTGAAAAATCGCTTACGGAATTGATAAACGATTTGGGCATTAACACACAAATATAGCGGTTCCTGCTTGAGTACAATACAGTATGGGATGATGGAGTATATTAACATCTAAGTGTCTGTGGAATGAAACCTTACTCCTGTGATCTGCGCCAGAAAGTGATTAATGCACATAACAACACAGAAGGCTCTCAACGACAACTGGCAAAAAGATTTAGTGTCAGCTTGAGTTTTGTTCAAAGTTTACTCAGACGATATCGTAGTAGTGG
>JAKOMP010000125.1 GCA_022241785.1 Cyanocohniella sp. LLY
CAAGCTGACACTAAATCTTTTTGCCAGTTGTCGTTGAGAGCCTTCTGTGTTGTTATGTGCATTAATCACTTTCTGGCGCAGATCACAGGAGTAAGGTTTCATTCCACAGACACTTAGAWGTTAATATACTCCATCATCCCATACTGTATTGTACTCAAGCAGGAACCGCTATAGTCACAAGCAACAAGATTATCCGTCTGGTAGTGTAACAGTAATTAATTCCCATACTAATGCTGGTAAAACCTCTTCCATTCTGGCTGGATTAGAACATATTCCTGGAAATTTTCACATATTAGCAATTTCTGCCGTTGATCAACCCCGGAAATCAGAGATTTATCAGCAACTTATTTCAGCACATGCAAATAATCCTACCTTGATTACAGCACCCACCTATCAAGGTAAAATGGGACATCCCATACTGTGGGGAAATCACATGCGATCGCACTTACAAAATATTCGGGAAGAAACTTTAGGATTACGTCAAATTATCCAAGAATTTTACTCAGATATTCATCAAGTAGAATTTGATTGTGCGGATATATTACTAGATATTAATACGCCCGAAGTATATCAAAAACACCTGTTACTCTAGAAAGAGAATCAAGTTATTTGAGTAATTCTCTACACCATCTCAAATTCTACCTGACGACTTTGTAAAAAATCATGAGTGAAATGGTCTACCACATTAGTATCAGCAAGCTCTAAGTTATAAAAAGCCACCACCTCATGCTCAAAATAGGGGCCAGCGTGCCAAGTCCCTGCGTGCAACTTAATAAAACAATTGCCGGGAATGCGGAAAGCCGCCATTTCTGCTAATACTGGTTCTGGCAAATCATTATGGGGCGGACAAACTGCAATTAACCAATCCTTACCCTCCAAAGACCCTAAACATTGAGTACATTGCAAATGACGAGTAATTTTATGAAACTTCCGCCCTCTTTTTTCCAGTTTCATAATATAAAATCGCGGCGTGCCATTGTTTAAATTTAATTGAGCATCTTCTACATCAAAGTTTTTACCATCTGGGCTAGCAAAAATTACTTGTCCATAACTCCGAAAATTTTCTGAATTTATCCATTCAGTTTGTAATTGCTGTACTGTTTTTGATGTACTCATAATTAACTTTATTAATTTAAAAATCAAATCTTCAGACTTGTAAAACTTTGTATTTTTCTCTTATTCTTATACTACAGCCCTTGCGGGCATCGCTGCGCGCATACGTACTTTGCTGTTTGTTAAAAAAAATGACTTTGATAACGCAGAAAAAATTGCTATATTGCTATAGTGTAAATTAAATTTTACTATGATAAACACCCCTTTTCTTAAGACATCTAGCTGAAAACCTGCTGATATTATTCCTAATTCCTAAACTTGATCTATGACAATTTATGTTTACTGGGGTGAAGATGATTTTGCTATCGAAAAAGCAGTGACAACATTGCGCGATCGCATCCTTGATCCTCTCTGGACAAACTTTAACTACACCTTATTATCTCCAGATCAACCAGACGCAGCAATTGCAGCATTAAATCAAGTCATGACACCACCCTTTGGCGCTGGTGGACGTTTAGTTTGGCTAATGAATACTACCCTTTGTCAGCATTGCCCAGAAAATGTCTTAGGAGAACTCACACGCACCTTACCAGTCATCCCCGAAAACTCATTTTTATTACTTACCAGTCGCAATAAACCAGACGAGCGCCTCAAATCCACAAAACTGCTGAAGAAACTAGCTCATGAGTTCCGAGAATTTCCCCTCATTCCACCCTGGAAGACAGAATTGCTAGTCCAGTCTGTCAATCAAGCGGCTCAAACAGCAGGATTAAAACTAACTCCCCAGACTGCGGAACTTTTAGCCGAGGCTGTAGGTAATGATACAAGGCTACTTGATAATGAAATTGAGAAGTTACGTCTTTATACCTCAGATACCCGTAAACCTTTAGATGTAGATACAATTACGCAATTAGTCAGAAATACTACACAAAATAGCCTACAATTGGCCACAGCAATTAGAATGGGAGATACATCTAAAGCCTTGACTATTTTGGCGGATCTCATGAATGCTGCTGAACCGGGATTGCGGATAATTGCGACTTTGATTGGACAATTTCGGACTTGGTTATTGGTAAAGATGGCTATAGAAAGCGGTGAACGTAATCCTCAAGCGATCGCCCAAGCAGCGGAAATTAGCAATCCCAAACGTATTTACTTTCTCCAGCAAGAAGTCAAATCACTTTCTGTGCAACAACTAATCTCCTGCTTCCCGCTACTGCTAGAGTTAGAAGTTAGTCTCAAACAAGGTTCCACAGAAGTATCAGCACTGCAAACCAAAGTAATAGAACTTTGTCAAGTATGCCAACACGGATATTAACTATAAAAATTTATATCAAAATTTAATTGACATATGGTTGCCTGGAACTTCTCGCTCCTAAAATAATTCAAAGCCATTAACATCTCCCTACTATGGTTCTGTGTCATAGACCTTATGAAAAGAATTACTAATTTGTTTTGCCGAAATCGCTTGTCACATCTACTTTCCCAAAGCTTATTTTTTGGCATGATTGCCACAGCTAGTTTGGTTGGCAGTTTAACTTTCAGTAGCAAAGCCGACGCACAAACAGCATCAGTTAACAATGCTGATATTGACAGCTATGCTCAAGCTGTGTTGGCAATGGAATCACCCCGTCAACAAGCCTTTGACGAAATTAAGAGATTAGTTGGAAGTGGAGATATGCCGAGGATTGTTTGTAACGATCCCAACAGTATGAGCGCTTTACCACGCAGGGCTCAAACCATCGCCGTGAATTACTGTAACCGCTCTCAACAAATAGTCGAAGAGAATGGTCTGAGTATTGATCGGTTTAACAATATTACTGTTGAGCTACAAAATAACAACAACTTAAAACGACAAGTTTACAACAGCTTAATTCGTCTGCAAAAAACTCCAGAATCTCGGTAAATAAACACATGAAAATAGATACTCTCATATCTAGCCCAGGGTGAGGATTATTTATTGTCAAATAATCTTCATGAAACAACATTTGTAAATTATGTCGGTTTACTGTTTTCTACCACACGGATGAATACAAAAAGATCATTAAGATGATTCGTCATTATTCTCTGGGAATGAAAATTGCAAATTCCGTACCCTCTCCCACAACAGAATTTACCTCAATTATACCGCCATGTTTTTCTTCCACAATTTGCCGGGCAATAGCTAGTCCTAAACCAGTACCTTTACCAACTTCTTTTGTCGTAAATAAATGGTCAAATATTTTTTCTTTGACTTCTTGACTCATGCCTTTACCGTTATCTCTAATTCTGGTATAAATTTGGTTGTTAGTAACCCCTGTGCAGATAGTAATTGTTTGGGGATGAGCTTGGAGTTCGGTAAATGTACGCATTTGTGCCATCTCGTCAAACATATCAATGGCATTGGCCAAGATATTCATAAATACTTGGTTTAATTGACCGGGAAAGCATGGGATTAACGGTATTTCACCGTATTCTTGATGAATAATGATGGCAGGACGATGTTCGTTGGCTTGAATGCGGTATTTTAAAATCAGTAGGGTACTATCAAGACCTTCATGTAGGTTAGCCGTTACTTTATGATCAGTGTCAGCACGGGAAAAGGTACGCAGACTAGTACTAATGGATGTGATGCGGTTAGTTGCTCCCGTCATCGAATTGAGTAACTTGGGTAGATCTTCAATCAAAAATTCTAAATCAATATCTTGAGCATTGTTTTGAATCGGTGCGACTGGTTGGGGATGGTGTAGTTGATAAAGTTCCAGATGTCCGATTAAATCCTGGATGTATTCTTGAGCGTTGCTAATACTACCATGAAGAAAACCGATAGGATTATTAACTTCGTGGGCAACTCCGGCGACTAAGTTACCCAGAGATGCCATTTTTTCATTTTGGACAATCTGAAGTTGGGTTTGTTCCAACTGTTGAGCATAGCCTTGGGCTTGTTGATAAAGTCGAGCATTTTCCAGAGAAATAGCCGCTTGAGTACACAAGAAGTTGAGAATGAGAATGCGATCGCTCGTAAATACACCACTGGTTGAGCAATTCTGCAAATACAAAATGCCAATTAAGTTGCCTTGATTGAGAATCGGCAAGCACAGTACACTTTTGGGATGCTGCTGAATTAAATAGTCATCGATGATAGCCAAGTCTGTTTTCAGATGATCAATTACTACTACTTCTTGGGTGTTTTTGACGTACTGAATCAACTTCAAGGGTAAATTAGCATTGCTCTCTAGGGTTTGGGCACAAAGTTTTGTGTCTTCGTTTGTCGCAATGGCTTTTAGGTACCAGTCACCATCGCTATTGGGCAAAATTAAAACACAGCGATCGCCTCCGGAGTTTTGTAGAATTACCTGAGTCAGTTGGTGCAGCAATTCATCCAATTGAATAGTGCTGGAGAGGCTTTGAGAAGCTTTGAGAATGGCAGCAAAATCTAGAGCAGTATTGATGCTAGAGCTAGAAGAGCGACTGGCTTTGGTGGAGGCGTGAATCGAAACATTGGGGGTAGAAAGAGAAGCCAGGGTTTCTAGTGGGTTGAGAGTTGTTGGCGCTGCTTGCTGGAGGATGGGGCGCAATAAGTGGGGGTAGCAATGTTCTAAGTCGTCTGTTTTGGCTTTAGCTCCCCAACGGGCGTAGCAATAGTAAGCTTCTTGCATGTAACCTGCTGCAACTTTTTCTTTACCCCAAGCCAGGTAAAACTTGGCTGCTAGCTCGTTACTGAGGGCTTCTTCTTGGAGATAGCCGTTTTCTTTAGCTCCTGCAATGGCGCGATCGTACCAATCCCCCGCTGTATAGTTTTTGCCTAAAACCCGATAGGTTTCAGCTTCTACAAGTTGGGACTTATGCAAGTAGTTCATGGGAGCATGGTGCGCCCACGTCTTCATAGACTTTTGATTGGCTGCAATCTTTTCTAAAGCCAGAGTTTTTTGGGCTGTATCTCTACTTAATGAAAGCAGACTGAGGGATTGATAAAAGTTCTTCAACGGAATAATTAATAACCCAGCAGCACCCTGTTCATATTCTTCAAATTTCCTAGCATATTCTGTGGCACTTTCATCATCTCCAAATAAATAAGACAGCAATAGTTTTGCTAAATAAACGTAGCAAATTCCATTGACATTGTGACTTTGGATTAAAGACGGTAAAGTTGTAACTTCATTAAAACAGGAGCCAACCAGCAGCATGGGATTTTCCGCCTTACCCCGGAGATTGATTACAGTTTGTCGCCATGTATTTGCCCATACCAAAGACACTTCTTGCTTGATATCTTCTATAAGCAGGCAATATTTATTTGCTTCGGATTCGGCAAATTCGAGATTGTTTCCAGACCAGAATAAAAACTGACAATAGCAATTTGCACAATACCCTACATATTCTAGATCGCCATTTTCTAACCCGCTGGTCAACCCTGCTAAAAATACAGGGAAAGTTGAACGAATTGAGTCTTGCCAATGTTTAATAAACAGAGCAAAAGTCAGATTAACTTTACTAGTTAATTCTTTTGCTTGTAACTTCTCTAAAATAATAGTTGCTAGTTGACCAAATTTATATCCGCGTTCAATTTCTCCAGTGGCACATAGGAACAACCCATAAAGACTATAGGCGATCGCTGCTTGGGGAGAGTTACCATATTGAATACAGATTTTCACCATTGTGAATATCTTTAAGGGTAACAACTCAGGTTTGGCTAAATACACAGAGGCAAATAAACCAACTAGAATCCGCAGCGCCGCCGATTGCTGCGGCTCGTCCAAATTCGGTAAATCCGCTAGGTTTTCAATGGGGCGATCGCCTAAAATAATTTTCAGCTTTTGGTGTTCGGCAAGCATTGTCTCAAAATCACAGGCTTGAGGGAAATCTACACCCAGGAACCCTAAAGCTTCTCTGCCTACATCTATGGCTTCTAGTAATTTATTTTGTGCTGTGTATGATTGAATTTGAATTTCATAAACTTTAACTTTATCTAAGGAATTTTGAGCATATACAAGTGTTTGTTGAATCAGACTTTTTGAGGCATCAAAGTTAGTATTTAAATATTCTGATTCTGCTAATAACTCATACAATTTCAAGGTAAAATCATATTGTTGTTGCCAACTATCTGGAGTTAAAAGTTTTAAGGCTGTGTTTAAATAATTAACAGCAGCATTATACGCGGTAGCAACCTTTGCCTTATGTCCAGCCGTCAAGTTTAACTGAGCTAGTTGCTCTCGTTGAGATGGTTCATCAATCAATTCAATTCCCATATTTAGCTGATTGACAATATCAAAAATGCGGCTTTCTCTAGCTACTTCCCATGTATTTGTCAAAAGTAATTGTCCAATCTTGAGGTGAGTTGCTTGTTTTTGCGGCTCAGGAATTAGGGAATAAGCAGCTTGTTGGACGCGATCGTGCAAAAAGCGATAAGTTAAATTAACAGATTGATCGTTAATGATTTTTTCTGAATCTAGATGCTCTGCACTATCTGATTGAAAGAACTTATAAACCTGGCTAATGGGCAAAATCAATTCATCTTGCAGGGCTTTCCACAACGCTATGGCCGCATTAGTTTGAGACTGTTCAGAGACGATGGCCAAAGTAGCCAAATCAAACTGGTTACCTATACAAGCTGCTAACTTGAGGACATTTTGGGTTTCCCTGGGCAATTTCTGCAACTGCTGCGCCATAAATTCCACCACATCATCTGTGAGGGAAAGAGCGTTGATTTGGGCAATATCACATTCCCAACCACCTTGACTCAGGGGGGACTGAGGGAGGTTAAAGGTAATCTCTCCGTCTTCGTGTAACGCCTTGAGAAACTGCGTAATAAAAAAGGGATTGCCTTGAGTTTTGCGATAAATTAACTCTGTCAACGGAAGCGATCGTTCTGTCGCACAATGTAAGGTATCTGCCACCAATTGATTGGTATCACTCAAGGTGAGGGGGGCGAGGGTAATTGTATTAACAGTCTTACCAACTTGCTTCAGTTCCTCCACCGTCAACATCAATGGATGTACAGGTGAAACTTCATTGTCCCGATAAGCACCCAACAACAGCAAATTCCCCTTATCCCCCATCAGCAGTTTAATCAACTGTAGAGAAGCTAAATCTGCCCACTGTAAGTCATCCAGAAACATGACTAAGGGATGTTCGGCTGTTGTCAAGACTTCAATAAACTTTTGGAACAATAAGTTAAACCGATTCTGGGCTGCTGTTCCCGAAAGATTTGGTGCAGGTGGTTGTTTGCCGATAATTCTTTCTAATTCAGGAATCACCTCAATTAAAACTTGTCTATTGTCTCCCACAGCTTCCAGAATTTTGGCTCGCCATTGCGCCAATTGCGCGTCAGATTCCGATAACAATTGCCCCATCAAATCGCCCAGGGATTGCACAAAGGCAGAAAAGGGAATGTTGCGATTGAACTGGTCAAATTTACCTTTGATGAAATAACCGTGCTGACGGGTAATGGGTTTGTGGACTTCATTGACAACGGCGGTTTTACCAATACCTGAAAACCCGGCTACCAAAATCATTTCGGTTTTTTCATTGGACACCCGCGTAAAGGCATCCAGTAACATCTGAACTTCTGCTTCCCGCCCATAAAGTTTTTCAGGAATGAGAAAGCGATCGCATACATCCCGTTGAGCAATGGGAAAATCTGTAATTTTGCCAGTATTTTTTAGTTGAGATAAACAAATTTCTAAATCCTGCCTTAATCCCAAAGCACTTTGATACCTATCTTCGGCATTTTTCGCCATTAATTTCATGACGATATCCGACAGCACTTGGGGAATCTCTTCTCTGTTTCCTAATGTATTTGGCATTTTCGCCATATGACAATGCACCAACTCCATCGGGTCATCACAGATAAATGGTAATTCTCCGGTTAATAATTCATAAAAAGTCACACCCAGAGAATAAAAATCACTACGGTAATCAATCCCTCGGTTCATTCTGCCAGTCTGTTCTGGGGAAATATAAGCAAGGGTTCCTTCTAAAACATTTGGGCTTTTGATTTCTAGGGTTTCTTTGGGGAGTAATGAAGCAATACTAAAGTCAATTAATTGAACTTTTTTTGTTTCTGGATGAATTAAAATATTAGCAGGTTTGATATCTTTGTGAATAATCCGATTTTGGTGTAAATCGTCGAGAATATAGCTTAATTGGATGGCGATGTCCAAAAATTTATCAAGGGGAAGAGTCTTGATTTTGATATATTCTTGTAAAGAAATTTCCCCTGTGTCTGCCATTACTAAAATATAACCATTACCATAATCTTCTAAAGATAAGGGATGGATAATACCAGGGATAGTAAGACTTTTGCCAATGGTGTATTGGTTGCGAAATTGTAATAATTCGTTGCAGCTAGGATATTCAGAAGCTAAAAGTTTGATGACTACTGCCAGTGCATCTTGCTGGCGAATAGCTCGATATACTTTGGTTCTGGAGCCTGCATACACTTGTTCGCTAATTTGATATCCGGGGATGATAGGGGCGCGGCTCGCGGTAGTCATTTATATTTACCTCATGGTGCAAAATTGTCTTTGCTTCATAAGGTTAGTATTCCCATAAACTCATTAAATACATCACAAAAAATACCCCCGAAGTCGAGGGTAAGAATTAATTATTAATGATGCCTAATTAATAACTATTAATCATTTTCACTGTCATTCATTAAATGTTTGACCTCGTGACGAGAAAATTTGACTTTTGTGCCATCAAATTTAGTGAGTGTGAAAAAGTTATCTTCGTTATAAGTAAGTGACTGCTCTTGCAGGAGTCCAATTGCTATCTGTTCACCTAGTTTGACTGATTCAGTATAGTCAGTGCGCCAAGTGACTTGTTTTTTGAACACACCGATATCTACTAAGTAAGTCGGCGAGAAAAAATCAGACTATGTTAAGCAATGTAAAATAATTAAAATTCATTTCGTAGTCAGTGGCTCTAGCCCTTATTTGAGGACTAAAGTCCTCACCCTACGGGTGATGCCGACCGATGCCGCAGGCTGTACGTTAGTCGCTCATGGGGGAAACCCCCCGCCGTTCGCCTTTGGCGTCTCCCCTTGGGAGAAGGATGCCCGAAGGGCTGTAGACCGCGCTAACTCACTACAAACCTTTAATTATTTACGCCGTCCTACTTAATTGTCTGCACAGCATTTCGGAAAAGTTGGGAGATTTATTCCCAAAGTTCCTAAAAACCGCCCTAGAAGGGACGGACACCACCACCCTGAGAAAGATTAAAGCTCCTTAACATTCCGTTACAATAAAGACATCGAGAGGAGTTAAAGCAAATCTCTCGCATATTAATTCAAAGGTGTACGGCATGAATGGCACAATTCGCGTTGGTAATCTCTTCGGGATTCCCTTCTATATCCATCCGTCGTGGTTTTTAGTTCTGGGCTTGGTAGCTTGGAGTTATAGCAGTGGACTAGCGGCGCAGTTTCCCTGGTTATCTGGGGGATTAACTTTAACACTGGGATTGATGACAGCGTTGTTATTGTTTGCCTCTGTCGTCGCCCATGAATTAGGACATAGCTTTGTCGCCATTCGTCAAGGAATTGATGTTAAATCTATTACATTATTTATCTTTGGTGGCTTGGCTAGTTTAGAAAAAGAATCAGAAACCCCAGGTGAAGCATTTTGGGTAGCGATCGCGGGGCCGTTAGTCAGCCTACTATTATGTGGTGTCTTTACAGTCATTGGTGTCACCACCGCAGCCACAGGAGCAGCCGCAGCTATTCTTGGTGTCCTTGCTTCTGTTAACTTGGCGTTAGCGTTATTTAACTTGATTCCTGGCTTGCCATTGGATGGTGGTAATATCCTCAAGGCTGCTGTGTGGAAAGTTACAGGTAATCCTTATAAGGGTGTAGCTTTTGCCAGTCGAGTGGGACAAATATTTGGTTGGGTAGCGATCGCCTCTGGTTTAATTCCCCTATTATTCTTTGGTAGCTTCGCTAACTTCTGGAACTTGTTAATCGGTTTCTTCTTGCTACAGAATGCAGGTAACTCAGCGCAATTTGCCAGAGTGCAAGAAAAATTCACAGGTTTAACAGCAGCAGATGCGGTAACTCTGAATAGCCCTATCGTTTCTGCCGATCTTAGCCTCAGAGAGTTTGCTGACCAAAGAATTTTAAATAATCAAGACTGGCGACAGTTCTTAGTCACTGATGAAAGCGGAAAATTGGTAGGTGCAATCAATATTGATGACTTGCGAATAATTCCCACAACCCAGTGGTCAGAGACTCAAGTTAGAGAACTCATGAAACCCATTGCCCAAACTACCACAGTGACATCAGATAAACCCCTGTTAGAAGTAGTGCAACTACTCGAACAACAAAAGTTATCTGCACTGCCCGTGATTCGTGATAACGGTGTATTGGTGGGGATTTTGGAAAAAACTGCGATTATTCAACTACTGCAAAATCGGACTCAAGTAAACCCTGCATAGTTGTTACTCTTAAACAATACTCCCTCAGCATTTGGGGGAGTTTTTTTATGGTATGCCATGCTATAACCCAATTGTGAGACTGGTTAATAATTACAGGGTGAAAGATTCATGATGAGCGATCGCGACTACACATTAATCATTGATAAAAGCGGTAGTATGTCTACCCCTGACCAAGTTGGCGGGAGAAGTAGATGGGAAATAGCCCAAGAATCTACTCTAGCTTTAGCCCGAAAATGTGAACAATTTGACCCCGATGGCATTACAGTTTATGTATTTTCGGGTAGATTTAAACGCTACGACGATGTGACATCAGCCAAAGTCGCCCAGATATTTCTAGAAAACGACCCATCTGGAACCACAAATTTAGCAGGTGTCCTCCAAGATGCCTTCAATAATTATTTTCAACGCAAAGCCGCCGGTAAAACTAAGCCCAATGGCGAGACAATATTAGTAATTACTGATGGCGAACCCGATGACCGCCGGGCCGTATTTGAGGTGGTGATTCAAGCCACTCGCCAGATGGACAGGGATGAAGAATTGGGAGTTTCGCTCATTCAAGTAGGTTCCGATTCCCAGGCTACGAAGTTTCTTAAAGCTTTAGATGATCAGTTGCAAGGCGTTGGCGCTAAATTCGATATTTGTGATACGGTCACCTTAGATGACCTAGAAGATATGAGTCTCGCGGATGTCTTAATGAACGCGATTACTGACTAATTCGTTGAGTAAATGGAGAATTGAAATGCTAGAGAATCGAGACTATACCCTAATTATTGATAAAAGCGGTAGCATGGCCACCCCAGATCAGAAAGGTGGTAGAAGCAGATGGGTATCAGCCCAAGAATCTACTTTAGCCTTAGCTAGTAAATGCGATCAATTTGATCCAGATGGCATCACTGTTTATTTATTTTCCGGTAGATTTAAACGCTATGAGAATGTGACAGCCGGCAAAGTCGCACAAATTTTTCAGGAAAATGATCCTTCAGGATCTACAGATTTAGCGGGTGTGTTAAAACATGCAACTGATGATTATTTTCAACGCAAAAGCGCGGGTCAAACTAAACCCAATGGGGAAATTATTTTAGTTGTGACTGATGGTGAACCAGATGATCGTAAAGCAGTAATGAAGGTCATTATTGAAGCTTCTCGCAAAATGGATCGGGATGAAGAATTAGGTATTTCTTTCATTCAAGTGGGTAAAGATGCCCAAGCTACCCGCTTCTTAAAAGTATTAGATGATGACCTGCAAAGTGCTGGAGCTAAATTTGATATTTGTGACACCATTACAATGGATGATATGGAAGATTTGAGTTTATCGGAAGTGTTGTTGAACGCTATTACGGACTAAAGGCTAGGGGCTAGGGGCTAGGGGCTAGAATGTACCTGGTGTATTTGGGAACTACTATGTATGGATTCTCTTGATAAGCTGTTAGCTCAACTTAAAGCTGAATATGATGAAGATAAACCCACTTTACAACATTCACAGGTGGCTAAATCATTTAGCACACCAGAGTGTAAATCATCATCTTTAATAGATAACCTTTTAGCAGAAGTTCAAGCTGATTTTGCAGTCCAAGATGCAGCTGAAGAGTTAAAAAAACAGCAAGAACTAGAACAAGAAAAAATTCGCCTAGCACAAATTAAAGCTCAACAACTAGAAACTTTAAAAGTTGAGGCAGTAACATGGTTAGAAAATTTAGATCCTTTCTCATCAGAAGGACTGTGGTTTGAAAGATTTGCTCAAGGTTATCCCTCGAAATTAGAAGCGGCTATTGAGTATTTACAAAGCAACTCATAAATTCAAAATATACTCAAATACACTAATCATTAATTGGCGAAAAGTGTTCAACAGCCCAATTGTGCATAGCGTAAAGAATAGGTTTTAAACTGTCCCCCATAGGAGTTAGTGAATATTCTACCTTTGGGGGGATTTGTGCATACACTTCTCGATGTACTATCCCGTCTTCTTCCATTTCTCTTAATTGCTGTGTGAGCATTTTTTGGGTAATTCCTGGCAAAGCTCGTTGTAATTCTCCAAAGCGTTTTACCCCAGCTATTAATTCTCTAATAATTAAAACTTTCCAGCGTCCACCAATTACCTTGAGTGTGGTTTCAACTTCACAAGTGAGTCTGCTCTCGTTTTGTAATTCAGCTTTCATAGTTACTTTTGAGTAAGTATCTTACTTTGAAGTGTCTACTTTTCATATTAACTTTAATTGATTTAAATTATATTGAGTAACTTTTTTGCTCTTTGATTTTTATTGCTTTATTGCATAGCCATCAACGTAATTCTTTTGGAAAAATTTAATTATGGCAAATATCCTGCACATCGATACTAGTCCCC
Source organism: Cyanocohniella sp. LLY (assembly GCA_022241785.1). Lineage (GTDB taxonomy): Bacteria > Cyanobacteriota > Cyanobacteriia > Cyanobacteriales > Nostocaceae > Cyanocohniella. Next base: position 12,800 of record JAKOMP010000125.1, read on the forward strand.
GTGGTGAACGCTCTATTTCACGTCGGCTTTCCTATAAATTCATCACATCTTGGAAAGATACTCATCTCAATGATATAGTCACATACCGGGATTTAGGGCATCATCCTGTACCTCATGTGGATGAATCCTGGATCGCTGCTGCTTTTACACCACCTGATAACCGCACACCCGAACTCACAGAAGCCATTAAGTTATCTGATAGCTTAATTGATGAATTTCTCGCGGCTGATCGCTACGTCTTGGGCGTACCAATGTATAACTTTAGTATCCCTTCGACCTTGAAAGCTTACATTGACCAGATTGTTCGTGTAGGACGCACATTTGCAGTTACCGAAAATGGCTATCAAGGTCTAGTTGACAACAGCAAGAAAGTACTAATTATTACATCCCGTGGTGGTAGTTTTCGTCCGGGAACTCCTGAGGCGGCTTATGACTACCAAGAACCTTACCTCCGCGCCATTTTCGGGTATATGGGACTGACAGATGTTACCTTTATCCATGCTGATAATTTAAATGCGGGTGATGAAGCGCGTAACAAATCTCTAGATGCAGCCCATGAAGCGATCGCCCAAGCGGTGGCTAACTGGTAAATTAGGGACAAAATTATATTATCAGGGGACTGGCTGACATTAAATATGATGAAAAATAGGTAAGCCAGTCGCCCAACCAGGTTATAAAAAATTAATGTAACTGCCCAGGTAGGAAAGTCAGGGAGATTCCCATGAGGGAAGAAAGATGGTAGTGTTCAAACATGAGTCCAGAAGAAAAAGATCAAAAAATAGAGAGACTGGAGCAAGAAAATAAAGCACTGCGGGAACGGATAGCAGAGCTAGAGAGGAGTTTGGGACTAGATAGCAAAACAAGCTCAAAACCACCAGCCAGCGACGGACTCAAAAAGTCAAGTAAAATACGGATAAAAAGTTTAAGAGAAAAAGGAAAGCGGCCATCAGGAGGACAGATAGGTCATCCAGGGCAGACATTAGAACAAGTATTGAAGCCAGAGAAAATAGTAGAACATCCCACACCATGCTCATGTCCAGGATGCGGATGTGATATTGGGGTTGTAGGAGTCAAAAAAATTATTAAGCGACAAGTATTTGATATACCAGCCCCAAGAATCATAGTCACAGAACACAGAGTAGCAGTCAAAGAATGTCCAAAATGTAAAGTTCTCCTACAAGGGAGTTTTCCAGAATCTGTAACAGCACCAGTACAATATGGAGCGAGAATTAGAGCAGTTGCGGCTTATCTAAATCACCAACATTTTATTCCCGAAGACAGATTGAGTGAAGTGCTGCTGGATTTATTTGGTTGTCAAATGACACCAGGGACAATTGCAAATACAACAAAGACACTTGCCAAGATCATAGAACCAGTTGTAATTGAGATGGCGTCGGAGGTCAAAGCATCGCCAGTTAAACATCTAGACGAGACGGGATTGAGGATTGGTGGTAAAACCAATTGGTTGCACGTAGTTTCAACCCAAACAGAAACATGGTATCGAGTTGCGCCTAAACGCAAAGACATTGAAGTATTGGATGATATCAAGGGTGTAGTAGTCCACGACCACTGGAAGCCATATTATCAACTCCTTGGTGTCAATCACGCCTTGTGCAACGCCCATCATCTGCGTGAACTCAAAGCCTTGGAGGAAATTGAGCAAGAATCTTGGGCTAAGTCAATGAAAAAGCTTTTGCTCTTAGCCTGCAATTATAAACATCGCTATCCTCAAGGTATTCCTGAAAATATTATTGCTCGCATCAATCAACTCTATGAGCGAATTATCAAACGGGGTCTTGATTTTCACTTCTGTCAAATACCTTTAAACCTCAAAGGTAATCGGGGTCGAGTGAAACGACGAATTGGACATAACTTATTGTTGCGGCTTCAAAATTATGTTGATGATGTTTTACTGTTTTTGACAGAACTTGATGTTCCGTTTACCAATAATCAAGCAGAACGTGACTTGCGGATGATGAAGTGTAAGCAGAAAATTTCCGGTGGTTTTCGCTCCTTCGATTTTGCGGTTTCATTTGTCAATATTCGTTCTTTTCTTTCCACTGCATCTAAGCGTAATCTTAATCTATTGGAAGTTATTACTGATGCGTTACTTGGTAATGTCTCTGTTTTCCTTTCTTCAAATCCTACTAGCTAGGCAGTTACACAAGTTTTGGGTAAAGTTATTTTAGTCACAGGCCCCGCCAGATCTGGTAAAAGTGAATGGGCAGAAACTTTGGCGCTACAGTCAGCAAAAGCTGTTGTTTACGTGGCCACAGCTACGGAAAACCCCAGTGATGCCGAGTGGCAACAGCGCATTCAACAACACCAAGAACGCCGTCCTCCAGATTGGGTAACACTGTTAGTACCTGTGGAATTATCTGCTACCCTTGCTGATGCCAAGCCTAATAGCTGCCTTGTGGTTGATTCTTTGGGAACTTGGGTAGCTAATCTTCTAGAACAAGATGAAGATATGTGGAAAAATACTCTGGCAGAGTTCTTGGAGACAGTGCAATTAGTGGCGGCTGATATGATATTTGTCGCCGAAGAAACAGGTTGGGGCGTAGTTCCAGCTTATCCTCTAGGCCGGGAGTTCCGCGATCGCTTGGGTACTGTAGTCCGCCAATTAGGTAGGTTGTGCGAATCTGTTTATTTAGTAACTGGCGGTCATGTTTTGAATCTCAGTGTTTTGGGCACACCATTACCCGCACCTAAAATTTAATTTAAAATTAGGTATTCAACCGAAAAAATAGCCTGGCAAAACTTTAGAATTGTGGTATGGCAACCAAACAAGAAGTTAAACAGTATTTAGCCTACTGGTTCCAGTTAGGTAAAAAAGTGGTGACGAGCAATGGGAAGGAAAGCTTTTTGCCCCAACCAGTGCTACAAGGCGATCGCTATAGTGCAGAATTTGAAGAATGTTGGCAAAAGATTCTCTCAGAACCCACAGGTGATTCTTACCTAGAAGGTACTCATGAAACCATTCACGAACTGCTAACCCCTGCTTGGGAAATGTCCCCTTGTGGTCGTTGTGATATGCCAGTACCAATCCGCAGCCTGGGGATGCCAGCTTTGTCTTGTCCCTGCAATAATTTACCTAACTGGCCTAATACCGAACTGCCATCCCCACGTTCTCCCATAAGTAACGAAGAACAATTGAGGATAATTCGGGCAAGGTTGCAAAATGCTCATGACATTTCAGCAAACTCTAAGTAGGCTTTTGCATCTCATCTAAGTGGAGCGCCTAACTTATGACTAGAAGTTACGAGTGTTCGGCTTGCAGTCAAAAAAACAAATACATTTTCTTGAAAAACGCGGTTTTGGGCAAAGTCTAAGACGGCGTTTTTTGCTTTTTCTCCCCGCAGAACTGGAGATTCAATATTCAAGAAGAACTATTATTACCTATTGCCTGTTGTTAGACATAGGGCTTGGTGAAATCAGTAACCTCTCTAGGATAATGATTACGTTTTGTTACTAGTAATTGGCGAATCGATGATTGATGACATTATGATTAATCATTTTCATTTAATCCTTCATATTCATTTACAAACACTGTCTTAAGAAGGTATTAAATTCTTCAAATTCGGTTGATATAATTTGAATTGTATAGCATGATGCGATTATCGCTTTAGGATCGTGAATTAAATAAGGTGTAATACTGCCAATGATATCTATACACTAGAAGGGTAAATGGAGAATTGGTAGATGATGCGCCCTTACAGGAGTGAAATTGAAGTTCAAATGCAACGATACTATGAGTCGTTGTCGGAGAAGGATCGCCGCCGATATGCAGCAATTAGACACGTCCGGAATATGATTTGGGTACAAAAAAATGGTAGAAAGTAAAATTGACCCTCTACCAACATCTAATTAAATGATTAGTATCTTTGATTATATACAAAAGTATCCCTCTCGTGCAAAGCAACTTTTGGGGATTAGTTATGACCAGTTTACTGACCTTGTAAATTATGCTAAAAAAAGTCATGAAGAAGAACAACTCCAAT